>JANQIX010000016.1 GCA_028281925.1 Alphaproteobacteria bacterium | reverse complement strand
GGCGCCCTGGAGGACAGCGCCAATCTCGTTGCGCGCCGGCTCTTCACAGACCCACTGATCGTCTGCGCTACGCCCGAGTACTGGAACCGCCGCGGCAGGCCGGCCCGTCCCGACGAGTTGTCGGATCATGACTGTCTAAACTTCCGAAACCGCCGCACCGGCCGTGCCATGCCCTGGTACTTCGACGTCGATGGATCGCGGCGGTCGCACCTGTTCGAGGGGCCTGTAACGATCGATGATGGCGAAGCGGTGGGCAGAGCTGCGCGCGCGGGTCTCGGCGTCAGTCAGATGCCGGGATACATGGCAGCGAACGCGTTGCGGGCAGGCGAGCTTGAGGAGGTGTTGCGTGACTTCAGGCCGCCGGAGGTGCCGTTTACGGCACTCTATCTGGACCGACGTCTCGTCTCTCCCCGGATCCGGGCCTTCATAGACATCATAAGTCGCTTGAAGCCGCCAGATGCCGACGAGGCTTAGCGCGGAGTGGATCTATCCCTTCCCCCGGAACAGCCCTCTGAACGATGCGTCTGGGCTGTGCCGGTGTGCCGTCAGTCATGCCTGGGAAATTCGCGGCGCTCCGCCGGTGTCTCTTCTGTGACGTACGCAGGCCGTCAGGCTGCGTCCTGGTTTGTTGGCCAGCCTGCCGACCAGTCGTAGGCCCGCAGGTCGGTGACGGTCGTCAGCGCGTCGAGGGCCGCACATTGCTTCGCTTCGGCGGTGAAGCACGATTGAATATGGGCTTGAATGGACGGTAACGCCGCGAGGATGGTCGCAGCCGTCAATTTGGTGAACGCACCGTCTGCGGTCTTCCAATCCACCGTCAATGCGCCATCCTGTTGTGCCGCCAAGACGACCGCCACCATCTTGGCAACTGCCCCCTCATCCGTCCGGACGATCACGCCGCTCCCGATGTCTACGCCGCCAGTTTCGATATCCCGGCGGTGATGTGCGATTTGCGCCTTGATACGCGCCCGATAGGTATCCATGGGAAGGTCGACGGCCGTGTCATGTCTGGTCACGACCGGCTCCGACGCCACCTAGCCGACTTCGTCCCGGCCCACAACTTTGCCCGCAGGCTCAAGACCCTTAAGGGGCCTCACACCATATGACTTCATCTGTCAGACCTGGATAAAGAGCCCAACAAATTCAGTCTCGATCCAGACCACCAATTCCCGGGACTAAACACCCAGCATGGCGCGCCGAAAGAAGAGGGGCCGCCCACCGATCCGTAACCAAAGGGGGCGCCTTTGATGCCACCGGCTCCTACGGTCACGGATACCGACGCGTTGGAGCCGGAAATCCACTTCATGGCGCAACCGATGCCGGCCGCGTGTCGACGCCCCTGCCTCGGAAGACGATTGCCCATTTCATTGTTGCCTCACTTGAACTCGAGGACGAAAACGATGCCGGACTTCCCGGCGCCGCCGACTTTAATGCCGCCGTCATTACCGCCTCCGGACCCGCCGCTGCCATAGGCACTGCCGGCCACACCGTGGCCCCGCCCGCTTCGACCACCGCCGCCCAAAAGGCTTGATCCGCCGACGCCGCCGCATGCCTGAGACCCGCCGGACGTGCTGCCCCCGCCCCCGCCGCCGCCGTCGCTATTGATGGTGGCACCCGAAGCCGTGCCACCGGCCCCGCCGTTGCCGCCCGAGTTACCGCGCGTGCCACCGGATCCGCCCGTCGCACTGGCATGGCTGCCGAACGATGTCGTCCCGCCGGAGCCGCCATTGGTGACGTCCGAACCGTTCGCCCCCGCGGCGCCGATCGTCACCGTTTCCGTGGAGCCGGGCGAGGTGATCCATGCGATGAACGAGCCACCGGCACCACCGCCGCCACCTCCGCGGTCGACATCCGTAGTGCCGGCACCACCGCCACCGCCGCCAGCCCCGACGGCGAGGACGGCCTTGGTGTCGGCGTGCTTCGTCCAAGTGCCGTTTGCCGTGAAGGCGGTGACCTGGTGGAGTCCGCCGCCGGCGTTGGAGTTGATGTAGGCCCGGATCGACTGCTGGCTTGCGACGGCAGTGTTGCTGTCGGACGCCATGTCGTCTTCGTCCAGGAAGTCGACCAGATCGGCGGTGCCGCTGCCGGTGAACCGTGGCATCGTATTGGCCGCGCTGGTCAGGTTGCCGATCGCTGCAAGCTCCGCAGCGTAGGACTGGACGCCGCCAAGCACGCCGACGTTTCGGGTCGCCGCCGTGCCGGCAGGCACCAGCAGGGCTCGGATGTCGTCGATATCGGTGTTGGTGATCTCGGCCATGCCGACCGTCAGTCGCACACGCGCGAGCGGAATGAACCCGGCTGTCACCGCCGGATCGGACGGGCTAGCGGATTCAGTGCCCGTTATCGTGCTGACGGACCCCGTCGTGCCATTGATCACGACCAGGTCGTTCCGCGGATTGACGGCCGGGGCCGTGATCGTTGTCGTCGACTGCACGGCAACGTCGGTTACGGCCGCGCCGGACCAGAGGTGCCCGGCTTCGACGCGGACCGTCATGTCCGGCGTTGACTGGGCATGCGGCGCAAACGCCCAGCCGATCCGCTTGGCCACATCGACGGCGCCGTCGATATTGGCCTTGTAGGTGCTGCCGTCTTGTGCCGTATAGTCCGGCTGAATCGGTGTCGATACGGTCATGGTCCCGTTGCACTCCAGTTGATTGTCCCGTCGACGCTGTTGCCGGCGCCGTCGAATACGTGGGCGACAAATCCTTCGGCCGTTTCGTCATCCCAGCCGCCGTAGCGCGCGGCGGGTGGCGAACCGGCCCCCGCTTTGGCCGTTACGGTGATCAGCGGCGTCAGGTGGAACCGCCTGACGAATGTGATCGGCGTTCCACCTGCGGTGACCGCGACGTTCTGGCCCTTCTCCGTGCGGTCTTCCACGTCGGCTACCAGCGTCAGGCCGGTTAACGAGATGACGCCGGAAGCGGTGTCGAGGTCGACGCGCCCCTGGATGTGGCGGCCATCCACATTGCCGACCGTCCACTGCGCCCAGTCCAACCAGGCCGCGGCATCGTCGCGCCAGCGGATCTGCAGGTCCGGGCTGACGGTGCCGGTTTCTCCGGGCCCCAGTTCGGCGCTGATCGATGCCCATACCCGCGTGCCGTCCGCATCGAACTGCAAGTCCATGGCGGCCGTCGTGTACTGGGCCGTGGCGACCGGGTTGTAGGCCATCCGGTCCCAAAGCTGCGCGTCGGTCATGGCGCTGGCCAGCGTGTTTGACTGCGGCACCAGCCGTCCCGACACGTCGTGTCGCACCAGGCCTTGGAGCGTGCCCGGCCAACGCGGATGGCCGGCTTGTGTGGCCACGATGTCGTTGGGGTTGGCCATGATGATCAATGCTGACGCAGGCGTGATCGAATAGTTGCCGGAGGTATCGATCGCCCAGATGCCAACCACCCAATCGCCCGGAGGCAGCGCGGAATTGGTGATCAGCGTGCCCTTGGTCTCATTGGTGATCAGCGTGCTGTTCGCCCGCGTGATCGTGGTGCCCGCGGGGGCATAACGCAGCTCATACCCAGCGCGGTCGAGATCGCTGATTGCCGGCCACTGGAAGGTCGCCAGAGCTCCATTCTGGGCAGCCGATAGGCTGGACGGCGCGCTCGGTGACTCCGTCTTGCCGATCACCGAATGCGTCTCCGGGGTCGTCCAGGCGCTGGGCACTCCGATGGAGTTGATCGCCCGCGCGCGGATCTCGTAGACCGTGGCGTCGAACACCGGCGACAGCCAGGTCTCCGTCGCAGCACCGCCCACGCGCACCACCTGGTACTCTGCGTCCGGACTGCCGGCCAACGGGCGGTACCCGATCTCCACGAACCCGCCTTCCACCACAAACGCGTTGGCGACCTGCGGCCATGCCACCCGGATCCGGCTGATGATGGTGCCGTCTCCTGCTTGGATCAGCTGATCGGTGCCGCTCTGCATGGACGCGATCACCGGCTGGTCGACATCGAAGGCGCTGGGCAGGTTTGTGTCGGGCGCGGGGTCGATGATAGTCGCCTCGCCGGCCGCCCAGTCATAGACGGTGGACGCCTCTTCGCGCAGCAGCAGGTCGATCCCGCCTTCTTCCACCAGCGCCCAGCCGCGCACGGTGAACACCTTGTCCGTCCACCCCAGATGCGGGAGCGTCAGCTTCACGTTGTCCAGCACCGCCACCGGCATCACCGAGAAATCGCCCGGGAAGATCACAGAGATCCCTTGGCGCGACCGCTCCAGATGGATCTTGGCCAGCCGCTGCGCACGGATCGGGTCGATCTCGAACGCCAGTTCGAAGTCCGTCGTGATCTCCTCCCCGCCGTCCTGTGCCACATAGGTGGCGTTCTCCACGGGCGGGAAATCATCCGGCTGCCAATTCAGGTCGCGGTTGACGAAGGTGCCGCGCACCCGGTTGAACGCGTCGGCCACCCCGATGCGCGGCTGCACCTTGACCGGCGCCCGCAACATGCTCTCCGTCAACGTCTGGGCCAGCGGCTCGCGATAGGCACCGACGGCCAGGCGGTACTTGCCCTGGGTATAGGACAGGTCGCCGGCACAGCTCGCCAGCAGGTCCTCGATCACGTCAGCCGGCGCGTCGTCCAAGCTGATGACGCCGTTGCAGCGGTACCGGTCCTGGAACTCCGTCGGGCTGCCTTCCGACACCGCCACCTGCTCGTCGCAGACATTCGCCGCAGCGACGAACGCCGCTTCGTCGATCTCGGCCAGCTCCGCGCCGACGCCGCCGTCGGCACGGGAGAGGCGCAGATAGTCCAGGATGATCAGCGCCGGATTGTCCGACCACTGCCAGGTGCTGCTGTCGTTGGGATTCTGCAGCGTGTCGCGCGGGTCCCACACCTTCACGCCCTTGACCACGGCTGCGATGTTGGGGATGCCCGTAGGCCAGACGCTGTTGCTCCATTCCAGGCGCACATAGACATACGCCACGCCGCGCAGCCGGTGGGCCGTGGTCCATTCGTCGACCTCGGCCACCAGGTCGGCATCGGCCGCCTGGTCGGCGGTTCCCAGATGGGTGTTGATGCGGAAGTACGCGGTGGAACCGACGGTGAGGCGCTCGTCGGTGCTGGGCAGGTCGTTGAAGCGGACCTTGTCGGGGTCGATCTCCTCCACTTCGCCGTGATTCAGCGGAAGCACCATGTGCAGGTACTTGTTGCTGGACCCGGTGGAAAAGGCGGCGATCAGGGGCCCGGACACCAGCGCCTCGCCGACGACGCGCCGACGCGGCTCGACCGACGACCGTACGGTTTGCTGCCGGTCCCGCGCCGTGGCCGTGAAGCTGGGCAGCGATCGCTGCTTGCGTCTGCCGCTGCCGGAAAAGATGAATGAGCTGGCGATAGAGACCAACGCTCCTACCAGCGACCCCAAGGCCGCGCCCAGCAATCCGCCGACCGCAGCCTGAACAGCGAGAGCCGCAGCCGCGGCCACTACTGGTGGCATCTAAATCCTCCAAGCCATGATGGCATCATCCAGGGGCACGAACGACCACCCGGCGGGTGCCGCGGCGGCGATCCGGTCGCCGATCACGATGCCCAGTGCTGGTCCCGCCGCGCTGCGGATCAGCGCCACGTCGCCGCGCCGAGCAAAGCGCACCGACACCAGCGGTGGGCCACCGATCGTCCGAGCAGTGTCGGTCAGCGTGCCGGCTCCGAGCGTACGCAGCGCGCGCAGCGCTCCGTCGCGGTCGTCGTAGGCGTTGCGGAAACCCGCCGCGGGATCCCAGCCGGCCGCCTCTTTCACCCAATCACAGGCGGCAAGGCAGCAGTCGTGGGAACCCCAGGCGAACGGCCATTCGCGCCGTTGATCAAGAAATCGGGTCAGTCTGGCCGGCCAGTCGGGTCGGCGAGACGGGCGTGCCGGACCGTCGGGCCGGCGGGGCAGGCGCGCCGCTAGGTCTTGCCCCAAATCAGCTCCTTGCCCGCAGAGATCTGCGAGACGAACTGAAACCCCTTGTCGTTGGGATAGACGGACTGCTGGTCGGCGTCCGTATAGCGGCGCACGCGTGCGCGGTCCCAGTCAGCCAGGCGGCTATGTCCGGTCACCTCGATGGTCGCCGTCTCGCCCAGCTCGATATTCATGGTGTCCAGCCGTACCCGGTTCAACAGCACCGGGTCGTCGATCACCCGGTGCTGATCGTCCAACAGCGCCAGCCACACCTGCATATCGCGGTTGCGATAGTCTTCGTTCAATGCCAGCGAGATCTGGCTCTGCGGAATGCCGGACAGCTGCACCGAGACGGAATAGGGCTTGACCTCGACGCCCTCGTCGACCGCCGACATCTTGCCCAGATTGCCGACGCCCAGGAATTCCGCCGGCGGTGAGCCGTCGTCCCACGCCCAGAACACTGAAAACGGGGCGGATGTCGCCAGCACATCGCCGGAATCCAGCGCCAGGCGTAGCAGCGCCACCGGCCGGACGACGCTGCCTTGTGCGGCGTCCAGCGCGGCCGTCGTCGCATCGCGTGTCATCAGAAGGCCTCCTCGGCTTCGAACTCGATGCCGTAGAGGCTGATCTGGTCGGTATCCCAGCCCACTCTGGGGTCCGTCAGCATCATCGGGCAACTTGCGTCGGTCAGGATCAGCGGCTCGTTGTCGGCCGGCGCGGTGCGGATCGGCGGTTCGAAGGTCAGCGTCGCCTGGCCCGTGCCGTCCGAGATGGCGTCGGCCACGACCATGTGCAGCTGCCGTCCCGCCCCGCCGGTGATGTCATAGGCGAAGTAATCGCCCACCTTCAGCACCGTCTGCGACGCGGCCCAGCCGTCGGTGACCAGCGTGGTACCTGTCTGCGCCGCACCCATGACCGCGGGGATGCCGGCCCCGGTGCCGCGCGGGCTGCGGGCGTCGGGGTCATAGCCGTAGAACTGATTGGCCCGGCCCCGCAGCTTCATCAGGAAGGCCTGCCACGCCGCAGCGTTGGCGCGATCCATGGGCGGCAGCACATAGGTCGCCACCCATTTCGCGCCGGGAAGCTCCAGAACCTGCGCCGCCTGGTCCAGCGGCGAGCGGAACACCGTATTGTTGGCCGTATTGCCCCAGCGTGACCGCCTGATCGCGGGCGTACTGGGCAGGGTGAAGATGGTCATGCGCGCCGCCCCACTGATTTCGCGAACGCCCCACCACCGTCGGCCGCCCGCTTGGTCGCTGTCAGTGCGCGCGGCTCGATCTGCTTATCCAGCGCCGTGATCGCCCGCTCCAGCTTGGCGATCGCGCTGGCATCGGCTCCGCGCGCGTCGATGTTGATCACTGTCCCGCCAAGATCGTTGGCGGGTGTGCCGCCCCGCATCTCCACGGGAATGCTGCGACCGTCCGGCAGCGGCACGAAGGCTTCCGCCCGCGCGCCTTCGCCGAACAGCGCCAGTTGCGGCACGCGGGCAATCCCGCCACGGCGATACCGCTGAAGCGCCAACGGCCCGCGCGAGGTCATAATCCCGCCATCAGCGAAGCTGAAGCCGCCCCCGCCACCGCCGAAGCCACCGCCGCCACCGAAGAGACCGCCGACGAACCCACCAATGAGCTCTCCAATGAAGCCGCCGGCAGAGTCGCCTTTCCCGCCCCCACCGAACAGGGAGCCTTCGGACTGGATCGACGCAAGCTGCTCTTGGACCTGGATCAGCACGCCTAGCAAGTACTGCTGGGCCGCGGTCAGCAGCTGGGTCTCGAAGCGCAAGAAGGAAATGCCGTCCACCGTGTCGCCGAGCTGCAGCATGGACTGGGCGGCCGCACGGGTGTTGTCGTCCACCACGGCGAGCGCTTCTCCCAGCGCCACGACGCCCGCCACCTGATCGGACGTAATGCCACCCAGCAAGCCGTCTTCGGTACTATCCGGGGGGCTTCCGCCAAAAGAGCCTTCAAGCGTCCGGAAGTTCGGCCCATCCGCTCCCAGCGGCTCGCACAGCCGGATACACTCCGGCAAAGGATTGCACTCGCTGCCTTTGCCTCTGTCTGGGAACGGAACGTATTCCTTCGCTCCACCAAACGAGATGGCACTGCTCGTCCCAGCCATCGGCGCAATTCTGATGCGGCGAGCACCACCATCTTGGCCGGCGCCATCATCCTGTCCGGCTCCTTCGTCTTGTCCGGCGTTACCGCGGCGGATCTCTACGTCATGGCCAAAGAAGTCCTGAGGGTCCTCGACAGGAACCGGAACTCCGTCTTGAGTGCCGTCAATTGTTAAAGATGGTTTCGGGCCTCCCCGGAAGACGCCTACTCCTTCGGGGTAGGGCTCGGGAGTGGGAGAAGGAACCGTCTGTTCATTCGGATCTGCTCCTTCGAGTTCAGGTCCGGCAGCCTGTTCTTCCTGTCGTCGCCTCTCCAACTCGGCATTATGTCGAGCTATCTCAATAAGCACTTCAGTATATCTATCTAGAAGTGGGCGCAGATGACCAATTGGCCATCCTTCCAAGATTTCAAGCTGCTCTCTTAGATGATCACGGTATTCCTCCAAAACCTCTAACCGATCACGTATTTCATGTTCAAATAGATTCTTAAACGCATTCCACGCTTCTCCAATGCCAATAGCTTTCCCAATTTCTCGAATAATAGTGAAAATGCGAGAGGCACCAAGACTCGCCTCGCCTAACCGACCCGTGAGCTGCGTACCCCTCACATCGACACTGGCCGCAAGATGCTGAGCAATGCGCTCGCCTCCAATTTGGTAAGACAGGTTGGAGCCCCGAACTCCGCCGACCGCCTGACGGCCGGTCGTTGTTGGCCTCTTGAGTTCGCGCAGAATACCGTGAAGACCGTGATCCAGGTCTTCGGTGTTATCGACGATCTGGCGCAGCAGCCGTTCTTCGTTCGTCATCATCGTCCCCCATCGCTGAACGTCATTGGGAAATCCTCTGGTCTTGATGATCGCGGGGGATCGCCCGCGTCGCTCGCCGCCGGGGCCCGTTCGGCGGCGGTTGCGAGCAACGCCGGCACCGCTCAGTAAGCGGCCTTTGGCTTGGGCCCGAATTCGCGGTCGTGCCAGCGCTGCCAGTCGGTCGGCTCGTCGTCTGACGGCTTGCCGCCGGATGCCAGCCTGGCGCCTTCGATCGCGTCAAAGAACTCGTGCGGGGTGGACGCCCAGAACGCGGGCGGCGTCCACTTCAGCACGCCGCAGGCAAAGACCTGATAGCGGCGATAGGGGATGCTGCGGCTCAGCTCCCCTCCGCCGCCGGCTCGTTTCCCTCTGCAGGGCTCTGGCCGCCGTTCAGCATGTTGCCCAGAAACCGGGTGATCGGCGCGACCGTCTTGGCCGGCCCGGCCTCGAACACATGCTCCATCACGGCCTTCAGCTCCGGGGTCGGCGACTCCCCGGCCGCAACCAGCCCTTCGCGGACGATGATCGCCGTCTCGCGAAGGGTCAGCTTGCGCGCCAGGTAACGCTCGACAACGGGCACCAGCCCGTCGCCGAACGCCTGTTCGATCGCCGCCATGGCGCCCATGGTCGGCCGCAGCGTGCGCGTGCGGCCAGCGATCTCGATCGTCACCTCCCCGCGATGCGGGTTGGCGGTCATGGGCTATGCCGCCAGGTAGTCGAGCGCACTCGCGTTCTGCAGCGTCACGCTATAGTTCGTCGACCCGTCATGCGTGCCGCTGGCGCTGAACTCGGTGATGTGGAAGTCGCCGACATAGGCCGCGCCGGCGGCGTTCAGCAACAGCTTGCAGCGCACGCTGGCACCCACCGAAGCGCCCGGATCCCAGCGCGAACGCAAGAGCTCCAGACCATTCGTGTCCGGCCAGTTGGCTACGCCGGAACAGGTCACCGAAACCGAACGCGGGCCGGCCAGGCTGGCGCCCCAGCCGCCGGAAGACTTGTCGGCGATGTCGACCACCGACGCCGACCCCTGCATCTGCGTGTCCCGCTGACCGGCGACATCCACCCAGGTCTCCGGGCTGTCTTCGGCGCTGACCTGCAGCTTGATGTTGACACCTGACTCTTTTGCCATCGTGATCGTCTCCAAAGGTTCAGGGCTCATGCCAGCCCCAGGTCATGGGCGACCGCCCACCACTCTTGTGCATAGGCCGCCTGCTCGCGGCCCGGCATATCCGGCGTGCCGAGGGTGTAGTGCACCGCCGACGGCTCGCCGATCTCTGGCAAAGGGTCCACGCCCTCCAGCCAGTTCCATCGCCCGGGCAGTGCGCCGACTTCGTCGTCCGTCAGCCACCGCAGGGCATGCAGCGCGCGCCCCGGCCAGGTGTCCGCCACCGCGTCCACCAGCCGGTTCGCCTCGTGCTCCAGATTCCAGAGGATCAGGGATGACCAGTTCTTGCGGGCGTAGCGCGTCTGCGCCTGCCCGCGCATCTTCCGGCCGTCCTCCGGCTCGTGCCGGTGCTTGACCACCATCACGGCATGGGCCGGGTCCGCTTCGACCAGCAGCTCGGCCACGTCGCGCCGCCACAGGAAGTCGCTGTCGCAGAACAGCGCCCAACCGCCCGGGGCCAGCCGCGGCACCACGAAGCGGGAGTTGGAGAACTCCGTCGCCATCGGCGCGTCGGACACGCAGCACCACCGCTGCCCGTCTTCGCCGATCGCCTCGGTCCGGCGGTACAGCCCTTTGGCCCGCAGGTCCGCCTGCACCAGCGGCTGTACGTCCAGCGGAATGCTGCTGTGCTTCACCAGCGACGCCACGCACACGGCATAGGCCAGCGCTTCGTCGGCATCGAACCCGACGAAGACCCGCAGGGTCCCGTTCATGGATGTTCCTTGTCGTCGCGCCGCGCAGAGCGCGACCGCGTCTCCGTCATCCCCGCACAGGCGGGGATCTCGTTGCCGCCGGGCAGAGTTCGAGGCCGTTGCCGATCAGGCCACCCGGCGCGCTATCAGCCCGTACAGCATCTCCGCGACAGCCTCGGGCGTGATCTCCGCCCAGGCCCGCGAGCAATGCCCACAGGGCACCCGCCAGCCGCAGGGGCCGCCTTTGGTCACGTTGATGTGCAGGTCGTATCCGGTGTTCGCCGGGCTGCAGAGATGCCCGAACAACACCACCGCCGGCAGTCCCACGGCCGCAGCGGCATGGTGCAGGGCACCTTCCGGCAGCACCGCCGCCCGCGCATGCGCCAGCAACGCCACCGCCTGCCAGAACTCAGGGGTTTCGACCCGCTCCACACCGTCCAGCACGCGGGCGCTCCGGGCGCCCGGTTGTACCCACGGCAGGTCGGGGCAGATCCGCACCAGCTGCTGCCAGCGGTCCCATCCCCACTGCTTGTTCGGGCTGGCCGTCGGCTTGATATGCGGCTCGACCACCACGCAGCCGGCCCAGCGCTTGGCCCAGGCCATGGCCTGGGGTGGAACGTGCAGCTCCGGCACCGTCACCCGCCACCCGGTATAAGCCCAGCGCTCCTTTCGGGTCAGGACGTAGTCGACATAGGGCCGTCGCCCGGGCCCGTTCACCAGCCACTGACAGTCCTTGCCGCGCGCCTCCTCCGGCCGCAGGATTCGCCGCGATCCTTCCCACAGCCAGTGAAACCGTCCCCGACCCTTGCCGTCCGAAACCGCGACGGGTCGCGGGTCCAGCGCCTGCAGCCGGCGCGCCTCGCCGGTCACCATGATCTCGTCGCCAAGCCCCATATCCCGTCACCGATTGCCTGTGTGTCTTGTGTTCGGCGTCCGCCAAAGGTCAGCGCGACCGGCGCTCCCACACCTGCCGGGTCGATTTGGGTGCGTTGATCCCCTCCAGCGGCAACACCGCCAGCTGCGTCAGACCAAGCCGCTGCAGTGCTGCCTCTCCGTTCCGGCTGTTGCGCAGGTCTAGGATCACGCGTCCGCCTGGCGCCAGCATCGACGCCACCAGCGGCCCATAGGCATCGACCGGATAGTGGTGCCCCCAAGACAGGGTGGAGACGATCAGGTCAACCGGCGGCCCGTCGATAGTCTGCGTGCCGACATCCACCCACTCGCCGCGCAATAGCGGCACTTGGTTCGCGTTCAGTAGGGCACGTGCCGCGTGACGGTCGTTCCAAGGCGCCAGCGCCCGGTCGTGCCACCCGGCTTGGATCGGGCTGTCGCCAGTCCCGTCCAGCAGAAAGAACTGCTCGGGCTTCTGCCGCAGCCGCTTGTAGAGCAGCGCCGATAGCCCAGCCATGCCACAGCCGATATCGATCCAGCGGGTCAACGGCGACGGCAGCCATGGCCAGATCTGGTCCAGCTCGCGGCTGATCTCGGCCGCATAGCCGCCGGCGACGGCCGCATCGTCACCCGTCAGCTGGGTGCGCTGTCCGCGGATCCACGCCACTGCAGCTGGATCGACGTCAAGCAGCGGCAGGGGGCCCGGCATCTTCGGCTGTGCTGTTGAGCTCCGCCCAGCATCGCCCATCCGTCATCTCCTCAATCGTCCATTGATTGCTGGCCAGCACAGCCGCCCAGTGCTCGCGCCCGTCTGGCCGCGGCGGATCTTCCACCTGATCCAGCTGATGGCCCGCCATCGGCCGGGCGGCGCAGTCTTCGCCCAGTACGATCGCCGGCACGCCCATGCAGATTGCGTCGACCGCGGCGTTGCTCATCCAGCTAACCAGGCACCACGCGTTCTTCAGATCGCTCGCAAGCGGTCTCTGCGCGCCCGGCATCTGGGGTTTGGTGCGCACCCGGATCTCCCGGTCGGTCAGCCGCGCCACCGACGCGGTGATGTCCGCGAGCCAGTCGTCCTGGCTCTTGCCCAACAACAGCCGATAGCTGTCCGGGTGCTGCAGCGCGATCACGACCTCGGAGCCGTCGCGACGCCAGGGCTGGATGGGGACGGGTGCCGGGCGACGGACACTTCCCCGTCCGCAGTGTTGCCGCCGATTCAGCACCACCCGGTAGTGCGTATCCCGCTCGAAATAGCCGTGGTCGATATAGATCCACGGCCGCCCCTCTCTGATGCATTGCCGCTGCAGCGGCAGGGTCATGTCGTTGACGCCGTAGAAGACGGCGATACTGGACTCCACCGGCCGTCGCGCGTTTCGCACGACTTGGCCGCGACAACCTTCGGCGAAGGCCGTCAGCAGCTTGTGGCCGGTGCGTTTACCCGACGTCGAATAGCAGGTGACGGAACGGCGCACCGTCTGCGATCTCCTCGACTGTCCACTGTGCCCAGGCGATGGATGCAAACAGCTCGCTCCGGTCTGGAAGGTTTGGCGCCGGCAGCGTCGAACTGCAGTCCCAGTGCTGGGCGCAGGGCGCTCCGATCCATCGGGGCATGGCGTGATAGACGGGCACGCCCGCCAGCAGCGCTTCCAGGCCGGCCGTCGACCCCCAGGTGATAACCGCGGCCGCGCCCCCCAGATCCTCGCTCAGCGACCGCTCTGGCGCGTGGTTGCCCGGATGCCTCCGCACCCGCACCGGCTTGTCGCTGATCCGGCGCAGGACAGCTTCCGCTCGGCCCGGCCAGTCCCGCGGCATGGCATGGTCCGGCGGGCCGATGCCACGCTCGGGCGCCAGCAGCACCCATTGGCCGCCCGGCCGCCATGGCCGTATCTGCAGCCTTAGCCGCCGCCATCGCGATCGATCTGCCTGCGGGAACCAGCGTCCCGGCCCTTTGTGGTGGTCCAACGCCAGGGCGTAGAGCTGCCGGCCTTCACCGTCCCGGCCCAGATATCCGTTTTCGGCCACAATCACGACGCCACCGGCAGCCTCGCACCTGTCCGCAACCGCGGCGAAACGCCCATAGCGGTTCCAGATCACCAGCACGTCGCCCGCCTGCCACCGAGCCGGTGTCACCGTCTCAGCCCGCAGCCCGATGGACTGCAGGCCGCTCAGCACGGCATCGTGCCGGTAGTGCGGCGACGTCCGGATCAGGCAGACCGCTTGCCCGCTAAGCGGCCGCCTCGGTTGCCTGTCGTCCGGCATCGGTCTGCTGCAGCCGCCAGCGGGCGATCTCGTCGCCCAGGGTCACATGCGGGAACACATCCAACGCGCTGCCTGGCGTGGCATTTACCACCGTGACGCCGCGCTCCATCAACGGGGCAACCAGGCTCGGAAAATGGGGCAGCATGATCCGCCGCCAATGCCCCGGCCCTTGAGGTCGTCCCTGATGCGGAGCGTGCCAATGGCAGGCGCCATCCGGCCCCTGTGCCATGTCGAAGCCGACCAGCACGATCCGCCTGGCCCCGAAATGCACGGCAAGCCCGATCGCCTGATATCCCGAATTGCGGCCGGTGTTCAGCACGGACCGATCGTCTGCCAGTCCGCTCACATCGCCCTGACTCAGCCACCGCACTGTCGGGCACTCCTGCGCCGCCTTCATCGCCAAGGTCACAGCCAGACCGGGCCAGGCCATGACCGCCTCGCGATGTTCGGCGAACCATTTGTAATCACAGAAGTACAGAACCTCAGCACGGGTCAGCAGCCGGTAGCTCGTGTTGACGACAATCACCGGCGGCCGATCGCCCCGCGGTGCCTCCAGGCACGACAGGTCCATCGTCCGAAGGCTCGGTCCGCCTGCTACGATCACGGCCGTTTGGTCCGGCCATCGACGGTCGGCAGTCCAGACCGGCGGGGTCACGAGCTGGGCGACCCCGCTGTGGCGAGATATTTCGCGTTGAAGGTCAACGTGGCCGTGCCGATTGTGGTGTCAGCCTCCGTCGATAGATCGACGTCCGTCTTGGCCAGCTGCCAGTCGAACAGCATCGTTCCCAGCGCCCCCGCCGTCAGGCTTTGCCAGTCGGACTCGAGCAGGGATTCGACATCCAGGCACAGTCCGTCCAGCGCATCGTCCGCCCCTGCGGCCTCCGCTGCCACGACGGACACGGTCAATGTGCGCAATCCGACGGACCCCTTGTCATCGGGCACAACGGCCTCGGTCGGTGTGAGAATGTTGATGCCCGGCAGCTCGCCCAGCACCCATGCCTGCACCCGGCCACTTTCGATCGTGACGCCCGAAATCGCGCCCAGAACTGTCTCGATCCGCTGGCGGATCGCCATCCGCAGATGTGTCATGGTCACCTCTTGGCAGCCTGTTCCGTTCGTCCGGCGGCTCGATACCGACCGGTACGTTCGCGGCGAGGCCGGCGGTTATCGCCGGCGCGCTGTCGCTTTGTCCTCAACCGGCAGAGAATCGCGCGAGCCACGGCAGGCACGTGCCCCGATCTCGCCGATGACCGAGCCGATGCAGGTGCGTTCATCCTTATCGACCGCCGGTGTGGCGTGTCGCAAAGGACAACGGTTCCTGTCTCGGCTAAAGGCGTCTATGGACGATGTTGCAGGCAGAAAGATCCCAGGACTATTGTCCTGGCTTCATGCCGCCTTATCGATCCGCACAGGCGGCTACGGAAGCGCTCGCAAGTTGCTTCCTTGTCTTAAGATTCTCTGTGGAAGTTCGCGCCCGCAATCCCGCATCATCTATGCCAATCTGTCCAGAAATGCCCAATCTGTCCAGAATGAATTCCTGTGACCATTCGTTTGGCTCCGACCGACGGCCGCATGGTGGAACCCACTTAGCGGACCGCCGGCCGACGCTACTCAGGTGAACCGGAGAATCCGCTCATTCCGGCAATCGGATGGTGACGGCCGGGTTGTGGTCGAAGAAGTTGAAGGGGGCCAGCGTGAAGCCGGTCCAATGGGTCGACATCACCGGCCAGTCCTCCATCCGCGGCACGTGGTGGAAGCCGACCGTATACCAGGTCACCAGGTCGGTATTGTCGATCGAACGGTCGTTGGCCGTCCACGTCATCAGCGTGTCGTCCCCAGACGATTGGAAGGCGTACTGACCACCGGCATATCGCTCGGCAGGGTCGTGCGGCGTCACGAACAGCTGATACCCGATATAGGCGTTGCGCGCCGCCGGCGGGTCGGTCAGCAACATCTGCGCGTAGGCGTAGCTTCCATGCGGCATCAGCATATAGCCGGGATGGTGGCCAAGCCCGCTTTCGACATTGGTGTTCACCAGATGATAGAGGGCGGGGCTTGCCGGGCTCATATTCGATCGGGCTTCGGTATCGGTCATGGGCATGTCGTGCTGGACCTGCCAGAACGACTGTCGGGGGATGTCGGCCGGGGCCTCGGCACTGACCAGCTGCGCCCGCATGAAGCTGTTGTCGATGCCGTCGACATCGAGATCGAGGCGGAAGTTGAAATAGTGGTCATGGTTCGGCGCCACGAGGTTCGGCGCGATCAGCGTGCCGAAGGCCGTGTCAGCGTCGGCGGTCGCATCTGACATATGTGTCGTGGCGACTCCCTGAACAGCATCCAGCCCGGTTGAGCCGACGGTGATGTGGATGGAGCCGTCCTGGTGGAAACGGTAATCCAGAAGATAGTCGTAGTTACCGACCTCGGACGCAGTTCTGACCACCAGCTCCGTCCCCGGTCGGCCTTCGGCCGGCACGAAAACTTCGTCGGACTGGGCAAAGATCTCGAAATGCCGCCAGGCCGGGTCGCCGAGGCTTCGTTCGAAGATGCAGATCACGCCGGGCAGGGTGAACGGTGTGCCGTCATCAGCGCTCAACGTCGCATCCAGGAACGTGGCGTGGGCCGGGCAGTCGACGCCGGGACGCAGCGGGCTCAGGAAGATCCCGAACCCGTATTCCCCGCTGTCCATATAGGTGCGCCAGTACCAGCCGGCGTCCGGGCTCATATAGGGCACGAACACTTCCGACAGATGCCCCTGATAGAGAACCGGTCGCCAGTCATCGCCGTCTTGTGCGTCCACCAGTGAGACAACCAGGCCGGGCCGGCGGTCGACCCGCAGGTGGAACCGCCACATATCCCACGCGACCATGTGGCCGTCGATCGCGTAGTTCACGGCCTCCGGCTCGGCCAGGCCTGCAAAATGCGCGTGCGGGCGCAGGCCGCTGAACCGTTCGGCCAGTTCCTCTTCGGTGTATCCCCAAGGGTCGCTTGGAACTCGGACCGTGCCGGTATCGACGACATCCACAACCTCATTGCCGATCAGATCAACCGTGGCGAACAGCCCTTCGATCGGCTGGGCGTAGAAGTTCGAGCCGCTGGGCAGCATGTAGCAGGGCACCCGCATCAGGCGCCGGCCTTCTTCCTCCGGCAGGCCGAACGCGCCGGCCGTCAGCGGCAGGCAGAACACGTCCTCAACGGCGATCCCCCTGGCTGCCAGGCCAGCGATCATCTCCTCAGAGGCCAGGGCCAGTTCCATCGCGCCCAGGAACTCTTCGAGCAGGATCATGCTTTGGCCACTGGCCTGCTCCCAGGAAAGCAGCTCTTGGCCGGTCAGATCGATGATGGCGTCATGCGTATCCGGGCCGTTGCGCACGGTCGCACGCGCAACGCGCATGATCGGATTGCCCGCAGACCACGCGCGAACCACATCCTTGGCCGGTTCCTGCAGCTCGATATAGGGAAGCCGTGTGTCCTCATCGAAATGGCCAGCGGCCCCGAGGATCTCCTGAATGGCGAGGTATTCCGCTTCGGTAAGGCCGTCCAAAGGGTGGGTCACCTGTGCCAAGGCGGTGCCCGCCATCAGCGACATTGCCAGTGCCGGTACGCAAGTTCTGTGGACCATTATCGCCTCCCCGTCAGGTTGAATTTGGGCTCTGCCCTCCGTTTGCGGCCGCCCAGTACATCAGGCCACCGCGCCAGCGCGGAAACCCGAAACCCAAGACCTCAACAAGGTCGATGGCCGATGGCGTCTCCGCGATCCCTTCCGAGAGGATGCGTTTCCCTTCCTCGACCATCGGCCTAAAGATGCGGTGCTGGATGGCGCCGGCGTCCAGATCTTCCCGCGCCCCCCCGGCTTTGGCGGATTCGTCGGCGATGATTTCTGCGACCGTATCCGAAGGCCGGGGTGTCCGGTCCCCGTCATCATAGTCGTACCAGCCGCCGCCAGCCTTCTGGCCGAGCCGCCCAAGGGCGACGAGCCGGTCGGAGATAGGTGCAAACACGGTTTCACCGCGGGCCCGCGCCGCTGCGCGCATCGCAGCCGCAATATCCAAGCCCGCCAGATCCTGCATCTCGAACGAACCCATGGGCATGCCGAAGGCCCGCATGGCGTGATCGACATCGCCCGGATGGGTGCCCGACAGCAACAGGCGCTCGGCCTCCCTGCGGAACACCTTCAGGATGCGATTGCCGATGAAGCCGTCGCAGACCCCGGAAAGTACGGGCGTCTTGCCCAGCCGCCGTGCCACGGCCCAGGCGGTGGCCAGGCTCCGGGCCGAAGCTGCGTCTGTCCTCACGACCTCCAGCAGCTTCATGACGTTGGCGGGGCTGAAGAAGTGCAGCCCAATGACGGCATCTGGCCGCGACGTGGCGGCGGCGATCGCGTTGGGATCGATATAGGACGTGTTGGTAGCCAGCAGCGCGCCCGGCTTGCAGACGGCGTCGAGGCGACGGAACACCTCACGCTTGACCTCCAGGTCCTCGAAAACGGCCTCGACCACAACATCGGCCCCAGCTAGGGAACTCGCATCCAGCGCACCGGTCAGTTGCGCCAGCCGGGCATCGCGATCAGCCTCTGACATTCGTCCGCGCTTGACGGAGCCGGCATAGATCCTGGCGACGCCCGCCAACCCGCGATCGAGGGAGGCTTGGTCGCGCTCCATCAGCGTCACGGGGATCCCTGCATCCAGGAAGGCGGCCGCAATTCCAGCCCCCATAGTGCCGCCGCCGACCACGCCGGCGGAGTCTAGATCGCCCGGCGCCGCCTCGACTGGCGGCTTCATGGCGGCGCGTTCGGCAAAGAAGACATGGCGCAGAGCCCGCGACTCCGGGCTCTTGCGCAGGCGCAGATGAACCTCCCGCTCCCGGGACAGCGCATCACCTGCCGACCGCTCCACGGCAGCCCGCAGGGCCTCCAGTGCAAGGCCGGGTGCCGCCTGCCCACGATGTCGCTTGGCCGCGGTTGACTGCTGGCTTTGCCAGAAGTCGTTAGCCCCCGTATCAGCGATCGGTCGATCGATCGTGCGTTGCGGCGGAGCGTCCAAGGCACAGCGCAGAAACCGTAGCGCGCCTGCTTCCAGGTCGCCTTCGATCAATGCGTCGACCAAGCCATTCGCATGCGCCTCCTGCGCCGAAATCGGCTCACCCAGGCCAGCCATTCGGGTGGCAAGGTCCAAGGGTACCAGCCGCGGTAGCCTGACCGTTCCGCCGGCACCGGGGATCAAACCAAGAGTGACCTCCGGCAAGCCCAGCCTGGCGTCTGCCGTAGCGACGCGCCAGCGACAGCCAAGCGCAAGCTCCAGCCCGCCGCCGAGGGCGGATCCGTGAATGGCTGCCAGCCAGGGCGTCTCCGCCGCCTCGATGCGAGCGACCACGTCGGGCAGATGCGGCTCGACCGGTTCCGCGTCGAACTCGCGCACATCGCCGCCTGCGATAAAGGTCTGGCCCCGGCAGATCAACACTGCCGCCCGGATCAACGGGTTGGCATCGATCCTGTCGGCGGCCTCAATCAGTCCGGCACGGACTGCGCGCGACGTAGCGTTCACCGGCGGGCTGTCGACCACCACAAGGGCCAGGTCGTCGCGAGGATCTACGGTCACAGGCATCGTCATCCTCCTGACCGGCCGCACCGTCAGATGCCGAGATAGGCTTCGCGGACGCGGGGGTCGGCGATCAACTCTTCGGCCTCGCCGGAGATGGTGATCCGCCCCGTCTCCATGACATATCCGCGATCGGCGATGTTCAGGGCGGCAAACGCGTTCTGCTCCACCAACAGCAAGGTCACGCCAAGCGACTTGAGGGATTTGACCACATCCAGCACCTGCGCGACCAGGATCGGCGCCAGCCCAAGGCTCGGCTCGTCAAGCAACAGACAGCTCGGCCGCGTCATCAGGGCGCGTGCGATGGCGAGCATCTGTTGCTGTCCCCCGGACAGGCCGCCGGCCAGTTGTCTGCGCTTCTGCCGCAGGATCGGGAACAGGGCGAAGGCCTCGTCCATATCCTGCTCGACTCGTGGGTCATCATGTAGGAAGGCGCCGAGCCTCAGATTGTCCTCAACGGACAGCGTCGTGAAGATCTGACGGCCTTCCGGGGATTGGGCGAGGCCAAGGCCGACCCGACGGTGTGCCGCCACGCGGGTCACGTCGTCTCCGCGGAAGACGATCGAGCCCGCGGATGCCGGCTGCACGCCGGAAAGGCATCTGAGCAGCGTCGTCTTGCCGGCGCCATTAGCGCCGACCACAGTGACGATCTCGCCCGACTTCACCTCCAGGTCGACGCCGTGAAGCGCCTCGATACGGCCGTACCGGCTACGCAGGTCCTTAACAGAGAGCATGGCCACCCTCCGCTTGCGTGCCCAGATAGGCTTCGATCACCCTGGGGTTCTGGGATATCTCGGCCGGTGCGCCTTCTGCGATCTTCTCTCCGTGGTCCAGCACGACGATGTGGTTGGAGATCTTCATGACCAGCTTCATGTCGTGCTCGACCAACAGGATCGCGACGCCTTCCGCCGCAATCTCGGCGATCAGGGCATCGATCTCCTCCGTCTCCACGGCGTTGCAACCCGCCGCCGGTTCGTCGAGCAGCAGCAGACGGGGCTGTGCGGCCAGCGCACGGGCGATCTCCAGCCGCTTCAGCGCGCCATAGGAAAGTGACGATGCCTCGCGTTCCGCCGCCCGTTCCAGATGGACGCGGGCCAGCAGTCCGCGCGCGATGTCGGCAGTTTCCCGTGTCCGCCGGCGCGATGCCGGCAGGCCCAGCAGATCGGCGATCACTGAGCATCGTTCGGCAAGATGGCGCCCGGCCATCACATTCTCCAACGCCGTCATCTGCAGGTAGACCTGCAGGTTCTGGAAGGTGCGCGACAGGCCGAGGGCCGCCAGGCGGTGCGGTGCCATCGCAGTCACATCCATGCCGTCCAGCATCACGCGACCACGATCCGGGCGATAGACGCCCGACAATATGTTGAACAGCGTCGTCTTGCCCGCGCCGTTCGGTCCGATCACCGACACGATCTCGCCCGGCTTGACCGCGAACCCCACGGCATCGACCGCACGCACTCCGCCGAAATCGATGCCAAGGCCTTCCACTGTCATGAGAGTCATATCGACTCCCCCTGACGCAGCGTCTTACCAAGACTGGGCAATAGGCCCGCGGGCAGGAAGATCATGACCAGCATAATGATCAGGCCGAGCAGCAGATGCTCGTATTCCTGAAATACCGTCAGGGCCTGTGGCAATGCGGTCAGGATCGTGGCCCCGAACACCGCCCCCAGTACGGTGGCGGCACCACCGAGCACGGCCATCGTCACCCATTCGATCGAATGCAGGAACCCGGCGACGTCGGGTGTGACGAACCCGTTCAGCAGCGCCTGAAGCGATCCCGCAAGCGACGCATAGACCGCGGAGATGACGAAGGCCGTCAGCTTGTAGCGCACCACATCCACGCCAAGCGTGCGGGCGGCGACTTCACTGTTGTGCAGCGATCTGAGCGAACGGCCGGTCGGGCTGGTATGGAGATTGAGCGCCAGAAAGGCCCCCAGAAGCAGCACCAGTCCCATGAACCAATACCAGACTTCCGCCGTCCGCAGGCCCAGGCCGAGAGCGTCCGACACGGCCCTCAGCCCCAGATCCTCCACCGCCATGCCGTCCGGACCGCCGGTCAACTGTGCCTCGTTGTTCAGCACGATGAAGACAAGAATGCCGAACCCGAGCGTGGCGACGGCGAGATAGTGGCCCTTCAGGCGCAGGATCGGCCGGCCGATCAGGAACGCCAGGCCGCCGGACAATACCGCCCCGGCGAACAGCGCCAAGGCGGGATGAAGCCCGAGATGCATAGGCATTAGGGCTGCGGAGTAGGCGCCGATCCCGGCAAACCCGGCGTGGCCGAGGCTGATCTGCCCGGCATAGCCGAACAGGATCACGAGGCCGATCACCGCCAATCCGTTGACGAAGATCAGCGCGCCGATGCGGAAATAGAACGCGCTTGGGAAGGTCACCGGGGCCAGCGCGATCAGGACGGCGAGGATGATCAGCGTCCAGGTTCGGGGCGACAGCCGCATCACACCCTCTCCGCAACAGCGCGCCCGAACAGCCCTCTGGGCATGACGAACAGTACAGTCAGGATGACGATGAACGCGGCGGCGTCCTTGTAG
Organism: Alphaproteobacteria bacterium; assembly: GCA_028281925.1. GTDB lineage: Bacteria > Pseudomonadota > Alphaproteobacteria > DSM-16000 > Inquilinaceae > JACKIG01. The sequence continues at coordinate 90,660 of JANQIX010000016.1, read as the reverse complement.
TCCGACGAGATATAGCCGGCCGTCATCGCCTCGATCAGGCCAAGCAGCAGGCCGCCCACCAGTGCGCCGGCCGGAACCCCCATGCTGCCCAGCATCGCCGCGGCAAAGCCCTTCAACGCCAGGCCGCCTCCGACATCGTAGCTGGTCAGGGTGATCGGCGTCGCCAGTACGCCCGCAAGCGCGCCGACCGCCGCCGACAGTCCGAAACTCAACGTCATCATCGCGGTTGTGTTGATGCCGACCAGCTTCGCTGCCAGCCGATTGTTGGCTGTGGCCAGCACTGCTTTGCCGATCACCGATCGGGTGAAGAACAGGTAGAGCACGCCGAAGATCGCGGCCCCGCCCATCAGAACCCAGAGGCTTTGCGGCAGGATCGCTGCTCCTGCGACCGTGATCGGATCCTCGCCCGTGAAGGCCGGGAAGCGGTGGATCTGCTTGTCGAAGACGATCTGGGCAACGCCGCGCAGGAAGATCGAGGCGCCGATGGTGATGATGATCAGCGACACCACCGACGCGCCACGGGCCGGCTCGACGGCCAGCTTGTTCAATAGAACGCCGACCGTGGCCGTGATCATCACCGCCAAGACGGCCGCCAGCCAAAGCGGTGTCCCGGCATCGTAGAGGAACACCGTGGTCATGCCGCCCAGCATCACGAACTCGCCCTGGGCGAAGTTCACGACGTCGGATGCGTTGTAGATCAGCGTGAAGCCAAGGGCGACCAAGGCGTACACCGCACCAACGGTCATCCCGGAAGACACGAACTGCAGGAATTCGTACATGGCTGTCTCCGGCGGAGACGCGGGTTCGTCACCGGTCAGTCATTGAAGAAGAACTGGGTGGGGCGGGCCCGGGCCGTGAATGCCGCCGGGGTCCGCCCGGGAAGAGCCGATCAGTCGATGATCGACCAGCCGCCGTCGACGATCTCCAGCATCCGGAACGCCGACAGGTCCAGGCCCATGTGATCATCCGGCGACATGTTGAATTCGCCGGTCACGCCGACCCAGCCGGTGGTTGCCTCGATCGCATCCCGGACGGCCGCGCCATCGGTTGATCCGGCGCTTTCGATCGCTTGCGCCATGATCCAGAACGCATCATGGGCATAGCCGCCGAAGGTCGACACGGGCTCTTCAAAGCGGTCCTCGTATGCCGCGCGATAGGCGGTGACGACGGCATGCTGCGGATCATCCTCGGCCAGCAGGTCTGCGACCAACAGGGCTGTTCCGGGTAGGCGCACACCCTCCGCCGCATCGCCGGCCAGTTCGATGAACGCGTCCGAGGCCACACCATGCGACTGATAGAGCGGCAGGTCGATCCCAAGCTGGGCGAAGTTCCGCGTGACGATGGCGGGCCCCTGGCCGAAGCCGGCGTTGACCACCGCCTCGACGCCATCGGTGGCCGCAATGCTGGTCAGTTGCGGCGTCATGTCGGAGTCACGCGGGCCGTAGGTTTCGTCCGCCACGATCTCGATGCCGTATTCGCCGGCCACATCGATGCACTGCTCGCGCATTGAGGTACCGAAGCCGCCCTGACCGGAGATCATGCCGATGCTGGAGAGGCCACGGGCGGTCAGGTCTGTAAAGATGCTCTCACAGGCCATCCGATCGGTATGCGGGGTCTTGAACACCCAGGGGTTCAACGGGTTGATGATCACCACGGCACCGGCAAGTGAGATGAAGGGGATTTCATTCGCTTCGAAGACCGGTGCGACGGCCATGGTGACGCCAGTGGTGGAACCGCCGATAACGGCCGCCACCTCGTCATCCTCGACAAGCCGGGTGGCGAAGGTGCGGGCCCGGTTGGCATCCCCGCCATCGTCGTAGTGGATCAGCACGACCTCTTCGCCGTTGATCCCCCCTTGGGCATTCACCTCTTCGACCAGCATCTCCAGCGTCTTCAACTCCGGATCGCCGAGGAACGACGCCGGACCGGTGACGGACAGCACGGCCCCAAGCCGGATCTCTGCGGCCGCCGGGTTGGCAGCCATCATGGCCAGGGCGGAAACGGCCAGTGTGCTCTTCAGGCGCATAACTTGGTCTCCCCTAAGTCTTGTTGTTTCTGTGCTTGTCTCAGGCCGCGAGCCGGCGCGCCGCGGCGACGCGGAAGCGGTTCGCGACGAACGCAAGGTCGGTGAAGCAGGAATTCGCGGCCGGATTGGCGCCGGTGGCGTGATAATCACTGAACGCCGCACTCTGGTTGACGTAGAGGTCGCCGATCAGATTGCAGGAAAGGTTGGCGCCGACGGCTGCAAAAGCTGCTTCTGCGGCGTCAAGGAAGGTGGGATCTGTGGCATAGACGGCAGCCGTAATCGCCCCCTGTTGCCGGACGCCTGCGACAGCGTGGCCCAGCCCATCACCGGCATCGTCGACCGCTACCACGAAGCTGATAGGACCGAACCGTTCGACCGTGTGTGCGTCCGAAGCCTTCGCGTCTAAGGCCAACACAAGCGGCGTCGCGGTGCGTGCGCCATCCAAGCCATCGATTGCGCTCGACGCACGCACCACGCGTCCAAGCGATGATGCGTCTTTAATGCGTTTTAGGGTCGCGTCCGAAGCGATCGCGCCGCAGATGGCGGCCGCGCGTGCCGGATCGGACAAGAGTTTGTCGATCGCAGTGGCGATGCCCGCTGCGACGTCATCGAAGCTCTTGCGGCCCTGATCGGTGTCGATGCCGTTTCGCGGCACATAGATCGGCTGCGGCGCCGTGCACATCTGGCCGCTGTAGAGCGCCAGAGAGAACGCCAGGTTGGCGCACATGCCGCGGAAATTGCTGGTGCCGGCGATGACGACGGGATTGACCCCGGCTTCTTCGGAATACACTTGCGCCCCGCCGGCATTGCCGCGAACCCAGGCCCCGAATGCACTTGATCCGGTATAGTCGATCAGCGCCACGTCCGGATGGCCGACAAAGGCCTTTGCCAGTTCGCCGCCCGGCTCCTCCGCCGCCAGCAAGACGAGATTGGGATCGAACCCTTCTTCTCCCAGCACCGCCCGGATGACCTTCACGCTTATGGCCAGTGGCAGGATGGCCGACGGATGTGGCTTGACGATCACGGGATTACCGGTTGCCAAGCTAGCGAACAGCCCGGCGTACGAGTTCCACGTTGGGAAGGTGTTGCAGCCGATGACGAGCCCTATGCCGCGCGGAATGATCCGCCACCGCTTCTCAACGGTGATCGTGGTATCCTTGCCGGTCGGCTTGGTCCATGTGGCTGTGGCAGGGGTGCGTGCCATCGCCTCCCAGGCATAGGCTACGGCTTCCAGCCCGCGGTCCTGCGCATTCGGGCCGCCGGCCTGGAATGCCATCGCAAAGCCCTGTCCGGTCGTCTTCATGACGGCGTTGGCCATCTCGAAGCTGCGAGTGTTCAGGCGTTTCAGCGCCTCCAGACAGACGCCCACCCGCGTTTCGGGCGCGGTTTCCGCCCAGGCTGGCATGGCCGCCTTGGCGACTTCGATCAGGGCAGTCGGTGTGGCTGACGGATATCGGATGCCAAGCGCACCGCCATAGGGTGAGACTTCGGCCCCTGCCTCGTCGTCGCCGGGATGGCCCGGCAGGTCGAAGGTGTTGCCGACATACGCGTCGTAGGCGGCCGCCCCATCTGCCTTGGCTGTCTCCCCATAGATCTTGCCGCTCGGCAACTCTGGGAACGCCGACCAATAGGTTCGCGATCGTGTGGCCGCCAGCGCACCGTCCAGCGGTTTGCGATGCGTTTCGAACAGGGTCGCCATCAATTCCCCCAAAGGTCCTTCGACTGCTCGTCGTCTCGTTTTCGGTCAGCGCCGTTGCGTGTCCATATATTGACTGACCGGTCGGACTATGCAAGAGCTTTCGTAACGTCGCCCCTTACGCAACAATATTGCGCTATCGGGGGATCAGGAGGAGCCCATGACCGGTGACATGCCCTTGAGGGTTGAGGCGATCGACGGCGTCTGTCGGCTGACGTTGAACCGGCCGGAGAAGCTGAACGCGATCAATGCCGACATGGGGGCCGCACTGGCCCGCGCGTTGGACGAGTGCGCCGCCAGCGCAGAGATCAGGGCCGTGATCCTGACGGGTGCCGGCCGAGCGTTTTGCGCCGGCCAGGATCTCGACGACCGGGATCCGTCACGCATGACGGGGCCACCCGACCTTGGCGCGACCATCGAACAGGTCTACAGCCCTATCGTTCGGCGCCTCCGCGACCTTGAGAAGCCAGTGATTTGTGCGGTCAACGGCGTGGCCGCTGGGGCTGGCGCCAATCTGCCACTGGCTTGCGACATCGTGCTGGCTGCCCGGTCGGCGCGCTTCATTCAGGCCTTCGCGAAGATTGGCCTGATACCCGATTCAGGCGGTACATGGATGCTGGCGAAACTGGTCGGCGAGGCGCGGGCCAAGGCCCTGGCCATGACGGCAGAACCACTGGATGCGGAAACCGCGGCTCAATGGGGGCTGATCTGGAAGGCCGTCGCCGACGACGCATTGATGGAGGAAGCCATGGCGCTGGCAAGAAAGCTGGCTCGGGGCCCGACGATTGGCTTAGGACTGACCAAACGGGCAATCCAGGCGGCGGCAGACCAGCCGTTCGATGCTCACCTGGACATGGAGCGTGACCTGCAGCGGGACGCCGGCCGCACGCCGGACTATGCGGAAGGTGTGTCAGCGTTCCTGCAGAAACGAGCACCCGTATTCAGGGGCCTGCGATGACCGAGGATCGCGCCGACGCCGAAGTCTTGGCGCGGAAATGCGCCGATGTCATGTGGGCCGACGACAATGCCTCCCGGCGTCTCGGTATGCACCTGGAAGCCGTGGGCCCGGGCGCGGCCACCCTGTCGATGACCGTGACCGACGCCATGACCAACGGCCATGGCGACACGCATGGCGGCTACATCTTCACCTTGGCGGACTCCGCGTTCGCCTTCGCCTGCAACGGCTATAATCAGCGCACAGTGGCCCAGCATTGCTCCATCACCTACATCATCCCGTCCGCCCTCGGAGACCGGCTGACGGCGACGGCGGAGGAGGTGAGCCGGCAGGGCCGAAACGGCATCTACGACGTGCGCGTGACCAACCAGCGCGGCGAAACGGTGGCCGAGTTTCGCGGCCACTCACGGACCGTCAAAGGAACCCATCTGCCCGAAGCGACCGAAGAAGTCCGCTAAGGCGCGCAAGGAGGATGACCCCATGGAGAACCTCGCCCCACAGCCCGGCGATCTGGAGCCGATCGAAACCGCCTCCCGCGATGAAATCTCAGGGCTTCAACTTGAGCGTCTGAAGTGGACGCTCAACCACGCCTATACGAACTCGCCCTTCTACCGCCGTCGGTTCGACGAGGCCGGCGTCCATCCCGACGATCTGAAGACGCTCGCAGACCTGTCGAAGTTCCCTTTCACGGTGAAGCAGCATCTGCGCGAGACCTATCCCTTTGGCATGTTCGCCGTCCCGCAGCAGCGGGTGGCGCGCCTGCACGCCTCCTCCGGCACCACCGGCCGGCCCACGGTGGTGGGATACACGAAGGGCGACCTCGATATCTGGGCGACTGTCGTCGCCCGGTCGCTGCGGGCCTCGGGCGCCCGGCCCGGTGACAAGGCGCATGTCGCCTATGGCTATGGGCTGTTCACCGGCGGCCTTGGCGCCCATTACGGTGCGGAGAAGCTGGGCTGTACCGTGATCCCCATGTCCGGCGGCATGACCGAACGCCAGGTGACCCTGATCCAGGATTTCCAGCCGCGCGTTATCCTGGTCACGCCGTCCTACATGCTCGCCTTGTTGGACGAGTTTCGGAACCAGGGGGTTGATCCGCGGACGACCTCGCTGGCCGTCGGCATCTTCGGGGCGGAACCCTGGACCAACGCCATGCGGCTGGAAATCGAACAGGCGTTCGATATGCATGCCGTCGACATCTATGGGCTTTCAGAGATCATCGGCCCGGGCGTGGCCAACGAATGCGTCGAGACCAAAGACGGCCTGCATGTCTGGGAAGACCATTTCTATCCCGAGGTCATCGATCCTGAGACCGGCGCCGTGCTGCCCGACGGCGAGAAGGGGGAACTGGTGTTCACCTCGCTGACCAAGGAGGCCCTGCCGATGGTCCGGTATCGGACGCGCGATCTCACGCGTCTTCTGCCAGGTACGGCCCGGTCCATGCGGCGGATCGAGAAGATCACCGGCCGGTCCGACGACATGATCATTCTGCGCGGCGTCAACGTGTTCCCGACGCAGATCGAAGAGCAGGTGCTGAAGTGCCGGGGCCTGGCACCCCATTTCCAGATCGAACTGTCGAAGGCCGATCGCCTCGACGTCATGACCGTGTTTGTCGAGGCTGTGCCGGGTTGCACTGACGCGACTACGCGCGAAAACTCGAAGAAGGAACTTGCCCATCACATCAAGAGCGCCATCGGCATCAGCACCAAGATCCGGGTCGAAGATCCTGGATCGGTGGAACGCTCTCTTGGCAAGGCAAAGCGTGTCGTCGACAAGCGGAACGGGGGGTAGTGCCCGTTGCGTGGGCGGATGACTTTGGGCTACCGTTCCGCGGCCTCAAGGACTGGTAACAGATTACGGACGACATGGCTCGTACCCGCGCGCTCGATTACGATGACAAGCGAGAAGCGATCCTTCACCGCACGGCAAGTGTAATTGCCGAGCGCGGTGTCGATCGGGCATCCATGGCTCAGATCGCTTGGGAGTGCGGAGTATCGAAAGCCCTGCTGTACCATTATTACACCAGCAAGGAAGAGCTGGTCTTCGATATCGTTCGCGTACACCTGGAAGATCTCGATGCCGCCTTGGGCGAGGCGGATGACGCGACGCTGGCGCCCGAGGACCGACTGCGCCGGCTGATCCACACCCTACTTGAGAAGTATCGGGACAGCGACGATCAGCATAAGGTTCAGATCAACGCGATGCGGACCTTGCCCCCTGAGAAAGCGGACACATTGCTTGAAATGGAACGGTCGATCGTCCGTCGGTTCTCTGCGGTCATGCGCTTGGTCAATCCCGCACTTGTCGGTGACAAGCATTTGCTGATGCCGGTAACCATGTCGCTCTTCGGCATGCTGAACTGGGCTTACATGTGGTTTCGCCCCGATGGTCCGATCACGCGGGATGAGTACGCGGATCTGGCAACGCAGCTGATCCTGGAAGGCGCCAAGTCGGTCCGGTAGCGGCCGGTTCACGACCGTGTTGCGGACCACTGTAGGCGATCTATGCTGCCGTCATGATGATGGCGGTTTTGTCCGATCTGATCGACGACTTCTCGTCCCGGCGTGCCCTGCGGGCTGGGTCCTTCATCGTCACCTTCTATGGCGACGTCATCCTGCCCAGAGGCGCGTCGGTCTGGATCGGCAATCTGATCGAGACGTGCCGGCTTGTCGGGATCAACGAGAGCCTGTCCCGTACAGCCGTTTCGCGGCTCGTCGATGGCGGGCAGCTCAACGGCATCCGAGACGGGCGGCGGAGCTACTATCACCTTACAAGATCGGCGGCCGCGGAGTTCCGACTGGCTGCCCGGGCCATTCACAGTCAGGGAAGCACGCCGGAAGCGGCGCCGTGGACATTGGTTCGCGTCAACTGCGATGGGGCAAGTGACGCGATCTCGGCGCTGGCTACGCGCGGGTTTGGCGTCCTCGGGCCGAAGATCGTGCTCAAGCCCGGCGACGCCATGCAAGAGGTGCGTGGCGCATTGGGCGGCAGCGGCTTCGTCGCCTTCACCGCGCCTGCCGCGGCCGTCGGCATGCGGTCCCTCGCCGAACTTGCCGCAGACACCTGGGATCTCGGCCCCATGTCCAATGCCTACGACGCCTTCTGCACCCGATTCAGGCCGTTAGCCGCCGCACTGGATGCAGGTGGCCCGCCGGAGGCTGCGGAGTGTCTAGCCGCGCGTCTGCTGCTAGTGCACGATTTCCGCAGGATTGCGCTTAAGGATCCTGAATTGCCCGCGTCAGCTCTTCCGGATGGCTGGGCCGGCGGGCCTGCCCGTCTTTTGTTCAGGGACTGCTATGATCGACTGACCCCGATTGCCGAAAGGCACGTGTGCTCCAGGTTCGTCGACATGAAGGGAGCGCTCAGACCGCTATCGGGTGATCAGCGCACCACGAACGCGGCCTGAGCAGCAGGACCAACTTTGGAGAGGGTGATCGGGCATCTCGAAAACATCACAAGAATCCTCAGAAAAGGCTTTCATCTGTGACGTAACTGCATATACTGACCGATGGGTCAATGAATAGACGGCGCTCGCTTCCGGCGAACACGCCGCGCCTTTGGAGGAAGGGCCGGGCATGGCTAACGCGTTCATCTGCGACGCGGTGCGGACGCCCATCGGGCGTTACGGCGGCGCCTTGGCGGCCGTGCGGGCCGACGACCTCGCGGCTGCGCCACTGAAAGCCCTTATGGACCGCAACAGAGATGCAGACTGGGCGCTGGTCGATGACCTCGTCTACGGCTGTGCCAACCAGGCTGGCGAAGACAATCGCAATGTGGGCCGCATGGCAGCGCTTCTCGCGGGGCTGCCGGTCACGACGCCGGGAACCACCGTCAATCGGCTGTGCGGGTCCGGCCTGGATGCCGTCGGTCAGGCTGCGCGCGCGATCCGGGCCGGGGACGGCGACTTCCTGCTCGCCGGCGGCGTTGAGAGCATGTCGCGCGCGCCCTTTGTCATGCCGAAGGCGGAAACGGCGTTCTCGCGCGCGGGCGCGATCCACGACACCACAATCGGCTGGCGGTTTGTCAATCCGGCGTTGCGCGCGCAATACGGGGTCGATTCGATGCCGGAAACGGCCGACAATGTGGCCGCAGACTTCAATGTCTCGCGCGAAGACCAGGATGCGTTTGCGATACGCAGCCAGGCGCGTTGGGCAGCGGCGCAGGAAGCCAGCCGCTTCTGCGAAGAAATTGCGCCGGTCACCGTGCCGCAACGCAAGGGCGATCCGATCATCGTATCGGTCGACGAGTTTCCGCGCCCGGGCACGACCGTCAACGCGCTGTCCAGGCTGAAGGGGATCAACGGCGCCGAGTTATCGGTGACGGCAGGCAACGCGTCGGGCGTGAACGACGGTGCCTGCGCGCTGATCGTGGCGTCTGAGGCGGCCGCAGACCGCCATGGGCTCACGCCCCGCGCGCGCGTCGTCGCAATGGCCGCGGCGGGTGTGCCGCCCCGCATCATGGGAATGGGACCGGCACCGGCAACGCGCAAGGTGCTACAGCGGGCGGGCCTGTCGCTCGACCAGATGGATGTGATCGAGTTGAATGAGGCGTTTGCCGCTCAGGCGCTTGCGGTGCTGCGTGAACTCGGGCTGGACGATGACGCCACCCATGTCAATCCCAATGGCGGCGCAATCGCAATCGGGCATCCGCTGGGGATGAGCGGAGCGCGGCTTGCGACGACGGCGACTTACGAACTCGCGCGACGGGGCGGCCGTTACGCGCTCTGCACAATGTGCGTCGGCGTAGGGCAGGGGATCGCACTGATCCTTGAGAGGGTTTGAGCAATCGCTTTCGGGAGGGACGGACATGTACGCACAGCTGGTGAAAACGGATGGGCACGGCGTCAAGTCGCTCGACGAGATGGATCCGCAGGAGCGCGCGTTTCAGGAACGCATCGACGACAATCAGAAGATTGAGCCGAAAGACTGGATGCCCGAAGGCTACCGCAAGACACTGATCCGTCAGATCAGCCAGCATGCCCATTCCGAGATCGTCGGCCAGCTTCCCGAAGGCAACTGGATCACCCGCGCCCCGACCTTGGAACGCAAGGCGATCCTGTTGGCGAAGGTGCAGGACGAGGCGGGCCACGGCCTCTATCTCTACTGCGCGGCCGAAACGCTGGGCGTGTCCCGTGACGAGCTGCTGGCGCAGCTCCATGCCGGCAAGGCCAAGTACTCGTCCATCTTCAACTACCCGACATTGACCTGGGCCGATATCGGCGCCATCGGCTGGCTCGTCGACGGTGCAGCGATCATGAACCAGGTGCCGCTGCAGCGTTGCAGCTTCGGCCCCTATTCGCGGGCGATGATCCGCATCTGCAAAGAGGAGAGCTTTCATCAGCGTCAGGGCTACGACATCATGATGAAGCTCTCGGCCGGCACCGAGGCGCAGAAGGCGATGGCGCAGGATGCGCTGAACCGCTGGTGGTGGCCCTCGCTGATGATGTTCGGCCCGTCGGATGCCGACTCCGTGCACTCCGCGCAATCGATGGCCTGGAAGATCAAGCAGAACACGAATGACGAGCTGCGTCAGAAGTTCGTCGATCAGACCGTGCCGCAAGCCGAGTTCATCGGCCTCACCGTTCCCGATCCCGACTTGATGTGGAATGAGGAGAAGGGCGGCCACGACTTTGGTGAGATCGACTGGGCGGAGTTCTACGAGGTTCTGAAGGGCAACGGCCCCTGCAACGCAGAGCGCATGGCCGCGCGCGTCAAGGCTTGGGAAGACGGCGCCTGGGTCCGCGACGGGTTGAACGCATACGCTGAAAAGGCAGCTGCCCGCAAAACGGTGACGCAGACAGCCGCCGAGTAACCGGTCGTCGCACGGGCAGGCCGCGCCCCGGCACAACGACGACGGCGGGGGTTTCCGGTCCCAGCGAAGAAACCGGCCACTGCTGATGGAGGAAAGAATGTCCAAGGAATGGCCTCTGTGGGAGGTGTTCATTCGCGGCCAGCATGGCCTTGCCCATCGCCATGTCGGCAGCCTGCATGCCCCGGATGCGGAGATGGCGGTGCACCACGCCCGCGACGTCTACACCCGCCGCAACGAAGGCGTCAGCATCTGGGTGGTCCAGGCGAAGGACATCACGGCCAGCGCCCCCGGTGACAAGGGGCCGCTGTTCGAGCCGTCGAACAGCAAGGTCTACCGCCACCCGACCTTCTACGACATTCCCGAAGACGTGGGGCACATGTGATGACCGGAGCGCTGTTCGAATACGCGCTCAGAATGGGCGACAGCTGCCTGATCCTGGGCCATCGGGTTTCCGAATGGTGCGGCCATGCGCCGGCCATCGAAGAAGACATTGCGCTAGCCAACACCGCGCTCGACCTGATCGGCCAGACGCAGATGTGGCTTGGCCTTGCGGGCGAGATCGAAGGCAAGGGCCGCACGGCGGACAACCTGGCCTATCTGCGCGATGCACGGGACTTCCGGAACCTCCTGCTGGTCGAACGTCCGAATGTCGATTTCGCGCACACGATCGTGCGCGAGGTACTGTTCGATCTCTGGCACTTCCACACGCTGGGGGCGCTGCAGGCCTCCGCCGACGCGCGCGTCGCAGCGATTGCGGAAAAGGCGTTGAAGGAGGTCTCGTACCACTTGCAGCGCAGCGCCGATTTAACCATCCGGCTCGGCGACGGAACGGACGAGAGCCACAGCCGGATGCGGGCCGCGCTCGATGCGCTTTGGCCCTATGCGGGCGAGATGTTCCTGGAAGACGACATCGACGTCGCTTTGGCCGAGACCGGCGTCGGCCCTGCGCTCGGTACCGTCAAGCCGCTTTGGGAAGCCGACATGCGGCGCATGCTGGATCAGGCGACGCTCAGCTGGCCCAAGTCCAGCCATGTCCAGAAGGGTGGCAAGACCGGCGTGCATACGGAGGCGCTGGGCTACGTACTGGCGGACATGCAGTTCCTGCAGCGCGCCTATCCTGGTGCCACATGGTGAGCGCCATGACGGATACCCGGACTCGCCCCAGCGAGGCGCAGGTCTGGGCCTGGCTGGACGAAGTGCCGGATCCGGAGATCCCGGTCATCTCGTTGGTCGATCTCGGCATTATCCGCGATGTGGCGTGGGCGGACGAAGCGCTGGAAGTCACGGTCACGCCCACCTATTCCGGCTGCCCGGCGACCACCGTGATCAATCTCGACATTGTGGCGGCGCTGTCCGCCAAGGGTGTCGAAAACGTGCGGTTGAAGAAACAGCTTTCGCCCGCCTGGACCACGGCCTGGATCAGCCAGAAGGGACGCGACAACCTGCGGGCCTATGGCATCGCCCCGCCGGTGGAAGGCACGGCCGCCTGCGGGATCGGGGCGCTGGTGACGCCGGAAGTCGCGTGCCCGCATTGCGGTGCGTCTGCGACACGGCGGGTCAGCCAGTTCGGCTCAACCCCCTGCAAGGCAAGCTGGGTGTGCGACGACTGCCGCGAGCCCTTCGACTATTTCAAGTGCATCTGAGGGACCCGCTCAGTCGCGGATCACGCGGCCGAAGGCAGGCCCCGGACGGAGAGGACAGATGGCGCAATTCTATCCCCTGCTGGTGCGCGATGTACAGCGCGACACACGCGACGCCGTCGTCGTGACGTTGGAGCCGCGCCCGGAAGACCGGGGTGCGTTCCAGTTCATCCAGGGCCAATATCTGACCTTCCGCAGGGATTTCGACGGCGAAGAGCTTCGCCGGTCCTATTCGATCTGTGTGGGGCGCGGCGAGGAAGCTCTTCGCGTCGGCATCAAGCGCGTTGTCGGCGGCGCGTTTTCCAATTGGGCAAACCAGGATCTCGAGCCTGGCATGGTGCTTGAGGCGATGCCGCCGATGGGCAACTTCCACACGCCGGTCGAGCCGGAGCGCGGTCGCAGCTACCTGCTGTTCGCGGGCGGTAGCGGCATCACGCCCATTCTCGGCATCCTGAAGACGGTCTTGGCGGAGGAACCGAAATCGACGGTCACGCTGGTCTATGGCAATCGGTCGGTCGCGGCGATCATGTTCCGTGAAGAGATCGAGGACCTCAAGAACACCCATCTCGGGCGTCTCTCAGTGCTGCACGTCCTGGAATCGGAAAGCCAGGACGTCGATCTCTTCGCCGGCCGGGTAGACCGCGAGAAATGCGAGGCTTTGTTCGCCCATTGGATCGACGTGAATGACGCAGATTATGCGTTTATCTGCGGGCCCGAGCCCATGATGCTGGCGGTCTCCGAAGCTCTCAAGGCCCACGGCATGGGGTCCGACCGTATCAAGTTCGAGCTGTTCGCCAGCGGGCAGCCGGGTCGCGCGAAACAGCGGGCAGCGTCGGCAAACGGCCAGACGTCCAGCGACCGGACGACGGCGACCATCACGCTCGACGGTGCCACTCACACGGTGACCATGCCGAAGACGGGGCAGTCGGTGCTGGAGGCTGCGCTGGCGGCAGATCTGGATGCGCCGTTCGCCTGCAAGGCCGGTGTCTGCTCCACTTGCCGCGCGCTCGTGCTTTCCGGCGAAGTCGAGATGCAGGCGAACTATGCGCTCGAAGATTACGAAGTGAATCGCGGCTATGTCCTGACCTGCCAATGCTATCCGCTCAGCAACGAAGTGGTGGTGTCCTATGACCAGTGATAACGCCGCCAGCGACGTCATGGCGATCGATGACTATCTGGCAAAGGGCGGCAGGCTTTCCGCGCCGGAGAACGCACCGCCGCGCTATCGCGCCGAATTGATGCGGCTGATGGCCACGTTTGTGGACAGCGAGATGGCCGGCGCATCGGGCTTTGCCGACGTCATCAACACCGCACCGGGGATCGAGGCCCGCATCGCCGCAGCCCGCATCACGGCCGAGAAGTTCGGCCATGCCCGCCGTGTCTTGGAGATCATGGGGGCGTTCGGCGCCAACATCGCCCGTTATGCCGAGCACCTTCCCTGGGCCGAAAGGCTGCCCCGCGATGCCGATATCGGCGCCACGCGCCATGGCGGCGATATGCGGCTCAGCGTGTTCCACTATCCGATCGAGGGCTGGGTCGATGCTGTGGTCATGAATGTGCTGATGGGGCGCGCGACGATCATCCAGCTGACCGAAGCCGCCGAAGGCTCCTACCAGCCGTTGGCCGACGCGTTCCGTGAGATCCTGCCGTTCGAAGAACGCCACACCGAACTCGGCGATCAGGGGTTGAAGCAGATCTCGCAGGACGGCGACCACGCAATTGCACAGGCTTCGGTGGCCTATTGGGTACCAAGGGTCGCGGCAAGCTTTGGCGGACCGGACAGCCGCCGGTTCGAGGCGCTACGCCGGTTCGGGCTCCGACAGACGCCCAATGCCGAGCTGCTGGAGCGCTGGCAGGCTGACATGTCGAACCGTCTCGGTGCTCTCGGGCTAACGGTTTAGCAACGCCCCTTCGACCGCCTCGTTTCCCGTCATCGAGGCTGGGCGAGGGGGCCAATGGTAGAAGCCGTGGACTTTGTTGCTTTCCGCGAAGTGCCTATAGATCGTCTGCTTCTGGGTGTCGGTGACTGACTCGTAGTCGACGATCCGATTTCTTGAGTATTCGGACTTCGCCCGGCTTTCGAGCCTGAAATCCCTGATGCCCAGGGTGGAGAGAACGTCCGCCAGCTCTTCCTCCAGCTGTTCGTAACGCAGGAACCTGTCCACCAGCGCGACCCGGCGGCCCCCCTTCACTTCGCTGTACCGCAAGAGATCGACCGGGAAATCACCGTCCGCCATGAATTCGTCCCAGGTCTTGTCGTAGCCGGCAAAGCTGGGATGGTCGTTCCGATTCTTCAGCATGTGATAGTGGCTGATCGTCTTGCTGACTGGCTCGCGCTCGACGCAGAATTTGAACATGCTCTCGAATTGTGCCCAGCCCAGCAGACTTCTGATGGCGATCGCAGGCATGTGATTGAAGAACTTCCTGCTGCCCACCGGATCCAGCATGTGGTTTCTCGGCGCATGTCCAAGAACCGCCGGAACGATCGGGGTTACGACAGCTTCGTCCTCGACGACCTTGCTCAGGTCCACTTCGATACTGGTGCCGGCCGTCTTGACGGTCTTGATGAAGATGAAGTTGTACTTGAAGCTGATGATGGCCATGGCGCAGGAACCGATGTCGAAGTGCCAATCTCGGCGTCGGAAGGTCCGATTTGCCCCGCCTCGTGTGAGCAAACCGTTACTCCGCGATGGCTACTGACGTCGTCGCTTAGCGACGGGCAGGTTGATTAGCGCGACACCGAGAACGGCCGCGACGAGGCCAAGGCCGACTGCCAGCGAGACGGTCTCCCCCAAGACGACCACGCCCAGGATGACACCGACCCCGGCCCGCAAATAGCTCTGGCTTGCGACCCCCATCGGCCCAAGGGTTTTGAGCAGCCGGAAATAGAGGGAAAGCGCAATGCCGGTACAGCAGCACCC
Source organism: Alphaproteobacteria bacterium (assembly GCA_028281925.1). Taxonomy (GTDB): domain Bacteria; phylum Pseudomonadota; class Alphaproteobacteria; order DSM-16000; family Inquilinaceae; genus JACKIG01. The sequence continues at coordinate 75,611 of JANQIX010000016.1, read as the reverse complement.
AAGCGCGAGCGTGGCAGCGAGCGAGCCGATGGACGACTGCAGACGCCAGGGCTGGTCCAGCACCAGGCTCGCAGGGACCAGGCACAATGTCGCCCACATCATCGTGCCCGCCGCCGTTACCGTCGGCGAGAGGTCGGCGAATCTCTTGCCGTAAATGGCTGCACCCGCATAGAGCAGCGCACCGAACAGCACGGCCAACTGGCCCGCAATCTCTTTACCGAGCCCGTCCAGGACATCGGTTCCGACGATCAGCAACACGCCGAGACCACCGATGCACGCTCCGGCCAGCCGCAGCGGCCCGGCGGCCTCGTCACGGGTGACGATCAGTGTGATGAGGAAGACGAAAATAGGAGAGGTGGAGTTCAAGACGCTGGCGAGACCGCTGTCGACATGTTGTTGCCCCCAGGCGAGCACGGTCCACGCGCCGATGCTGTTGAACAGGGCCTGGACCAACAGCATGCGCCATGTCCGGGGCGCACGCGGCAGCCTCTCGCCCCTTAGACGGACAAGGACAAGCAGGTAGACCGCGGCGATCGCAACACGTGCCGCGATTAGCGTGACCGGCGGAATGTCGGCCAGAGCGATCTTGATGAAGAGGTAAGACGAGCCCCAGAGGCCGGCCAACACAGCCAGCAGCAGAAGCTCGATGGACAGCGGCCCGTCGGGGTAATCCGTCACCGCGACCCATCGGCGTGCGGCGTGGACACCAGCTTCAGGAACGTTCGATCCTCCCGCAGCAGGAAGCGCTCCCGTTGCGCGAAGCGATAGTTCTCCTCTCCCAGCGGGTCCGCGGCCAGCCGCGCACGATAGGCCTCGTAGGCGGCAAGGCTCTCGATGGTGTAGACGCCATAGGCCAGTGTGGCGGAACCCTCATGCGGCGCGAAATAGCCGATCAGATCGGCGCCGCAGCGGGGAATCGCCTGGCCCCAGTTGCGAGCGTACTGCACGAAGGCGTCCTTCTTCGTCGGGTCGATGTGATAGCGGATGAAGCAAGTGAGCATCGGCGGCCTCTCCATTTCGGAGCGCAGGGTCTGCCACATTGCATCACAATCATGCTTCGACTAACATCGAACTATGAAAGAAGGTCCGGACATCGCACTCATCGGGTCGCTGATCGGCGATCCGGCGCGCGCCAACATGCTCGCCGCGCTGATGGCCGGCAAAGCTCTGACGGCGAGCGAGCTTGCCGCAGAGGCCGGCGTTACAGGGCAAACCGCCAGCACGCATCTCCGGCGCCTGGAGACCGGCGGCCTGATCCGGCAGCGCAAGCAGGGTCGGCACCGCTACTTCTCCTTGGCCGACCCGGAGGTCGGCGCCGTGCTGGAAGCGATCATGGGGTTGGCGGCCAAGCGCGGGCATTTGAGAACGCGCACGGGCCCGACGGATCCGGCACTGCGCAAGGCCCGTGTCTGCTACGATCATCTTGCCGGGGATCTTGGCGTGCGCGTCTACGAGAGCTTGATCGCACGGGGCTGCCTCTCCGTCGACCGGGACGACCTGTCGCTGACGGACGCCGGCCGGTCGTTCGTGTCCGACTTCGGCATCGATCTGGACGCCATGTCGAAGGTGCGCAGACCGCTCTGCAGATCCTGTCTCGACTGGAGTGCGCGCCGAACGCATCTGGCCGGTGCGCTCGGCGCTGCGATCCTCACGCGTGTCTACGAACAGAGCTGGGCGGTCAGGGTTGACGGCTCACGGGCCGTAGCCTTCACCGGTCCCGGTGAGGCCAGCTTTATGGCCTGCTTTCCCGTTTGATGCCCGTACGCCGCCGCGCGTTGGCCCGGATCGCCTCGGCGAGAAACGGCGTTAGCCCGGCGCCGTAGGCATCGATGGAGGCTGCGAACCGATTGTCCGCTTCGTACAGGTCAGCCAGTCCGCAGTGCTTATCGACGCTGCACGGGTAGAACCAGCGATCGATCGACAGCCGGTGGCGTTCGGCGATGTCCATGACATCGTCGTGGTCGACGGCCTTGCCGGCTAGCTGCGCCTTCGCCAGGTCGCTGTAGATCGCGGCCTGCTCGTCCTTCATCGCCGCCCAGTCTTCGGCCGTGTAGGCCTTCGTGCGTCGGGAGGATTCCCGGTACGCCTCGGTCTCGCCCCAGCGTGCCTCGGCTTCCTCTTCGTACTTCGACGGATCGAAGCCGTCGAAGATCTGCTCCATGGTCATGGCGTTGCCTTTCTCATCGTCATCGAGCATCGCCAGCGCGCGATCGACGGCGATGATCATCTCCGCCGTCACTTCCGCCCGCTTGACGAGCTGCTCGCGCTGCCTCAGCAGCGTCCGTCGGTGATCGAAGTTCGGATCGTCGAGCGAGCGCCGGATCTCCTCCAGCGGGAGGCCCAGCTCGCGCCCGATCAGGATCTGCTGCAGGCGAAGCAGGCTTGTCTGATCGTAGAGCCGGTACCCGCCCGCTGAGCGGGTGGCCGGCACCAAGAGCCCGATTTCGTCGTAGTGGTGGAGGGTGCGCACCGATACGCCGGCGATGCGCGAAACCTCCTTCACCTGATATGCTCTGATCCGTTTCATGACGGCACCCTGCAGCCTCACGCCGCGTGAGGGTCAAGCCCTCTTGTCAGGGACCGTCCTGAATCCGGTTGAAGGCGTCTATGCCTGCGAAGTCCTTGCAGCCAGCGCTCGCAGTTCCGTCTCCAGGTCGAACTCCCGGATCAGGTCGACCAGCAGCGGGACACGATAGCGATAGCGCCGGTCCGCGTGCCGCTTAAGGATGAAGCCGATTTCCAGCCGGGCCAGCGACTCCTGAAGGTCCGCTGCGGAGATCGAGATGTTCACGCCCTGAAGGATGCGCTGCAGCTCGGGAACATCGAAGCTCTCTGTGCTCGCCGTGGCAAACACCACGATTTGGTCGATGCAATTCGCCCTGGGCTTGCTCTCGCCGCTCAGGCTCTGCCAGCCTTGCAGCGCCGAAAGGATGGCGTCCGACGCCAAAGCGGAGGCAACGGAGTCGGCGCCAATGATCCGTACTTCCGGCCGCAGCCCCTTCAGGATCGTATCGCACGCGATCGCCATCAGGTTGGCGCGCCCGCCGGTCTTTGTCCGGATCGTGTCGATGTCATCGTCTGACGCATAGCTGAGGCCGAGGGCCGCCATCGGCTTCGTGATCAGCCGGCGGGAGGCGTCCGGCTCGAGATCCTCCAGCACGATCAGCTCACCGAAGTTCCGCAACGGTGAGTGGAAGTCGAAGCCGATGGATCGATAGAGGCTCCAGAATCCGGCGATGATGAAGAACGCCCGCCCTTCCTCGCTCAGCCGCCGCAGGCGGCGCAGTACCGGATAGTCGGCATCGGTATCGGCGGCGACGAACCGGTCGGCCTCGTCGATCAGCACCAGCCGCACCGGTGCGCCGGGGGCGCCAAGGGCGTCAAGCGCGGGCTCCAGAGCCCGGCTGTCCAGGCGCAGTGCCTCGGCGAGCGGGCCGCCCAAGGTCTCGTCCACCAGGGTGCAATAGTGGGCCTGAACCCGGCCCTCCGCCTCGGCCCGCCGTTCGACCTCTTTCAGGAAGCTGGACTTGCCGACCTGCCGCGCACCCACCAGGAAATAGTTAGCCGGGTCGCGGTTCAGGACTTGAGACAACTCCCCATCGCGCCCGAAGAAGGCGGCGGCACGCGAAACGCCCCCGCCGCGCTGGTAGGCGGAGATGCGCGTTGCGCGCACCTGCCGCGAGATCACCGCGGCGAAGTCGTCGAGCGGCGCGTCGCCCAGCAGGATGCGAGTCAGTTCCTCCCCTGTGGCCACGGCCGCGAACCGGCCGGAGCCTTCGAGCCGGCGCGCCAAGTCTTCCCGCTGCTCGGCATTGGCGCTGATGAAGAAGGCCAGCAGATCGCCGTCGCCCTTGGTCTGGCTGAAGCGCTCCAGGACCTGTTCGCCGCTCAGCTCCGGGTCGGGTGCGACGACGCGGAGCTTCGGCAGGTTCAGCATCAGTTGATCCGGCGTTTCCGCCACGTGCACGGCGATGCCGTCCGGCTGCTCGCGCACGGGCGACGTGCGCAGGTGCAGGCGCTGCGCCAGAATCTCGATGCGCTCCACGCTGTCGACCGTGGGGAAAGTGGCGACCCGCTCGAAGCGCCGCACCGGCACCTTGGCCGCCTCCAGCACGTCGCGGCGCCGGCCTGCATAGAACAGCAGAGACTGCAGCCGCGGCAGCGTTTCCACACGTTCCCGGAACAGGGCATCGGGCGCCCCGCTCAGCCGCGCCACCGCCGGAACGCGCGGCGCCCCGATGATCCAGGTTGCCACCGCCAGCGCGACGACCACGGCCGACACGGCCGCCACGTAGACCCAGGGCGGGGTCGGCAGCGTAACGTCTGCGGTAAGCTGCCAGCGGTGGAAGACCACATCGTCGTTTGCGAGGTGATCCGTGGTGACGATGCTCAAGCTCGCCTGAAGCGGTCGCGGGACCCCATCGGCAAAGGCATCGGGCGGTAGGGAGAAGGATAAGTCTCGCGGCGTTCCTGGCGCGATGGAGTCGGAAGGTGCCGGTTGGTCCGACCGGACGACGATCGGTTCTTCTTCATCGGCCGGCCCCTGCAGCGCCAGCCGTGCCTCGATCGCCCCGCTGTGGTCCGCGCCGATGTTCTGAAGCTGGACGACCGCCGTATACGGTCGCCCCGACTCCACCGGTTCCTGTAGGTCGACCGAGGCGAGCTGCAGTTCGGGCGCAGCGACGGTGATACGCAGGGTCACGTCGTCGGCTTGCGCGCCCGGCGCCTGGAGCGGCGCCTCGCCGTGCGCGTGCAGCAGACGCAGCGGCACAGCGACCTCTCCGCCGCGCGGATTCTCCTGCGCGGTCCGCGCGATCAGGCGGACCGGCACGTCCGTCACCGCGCCCGCGCCCTCCACCAATACCTGCGGGTCGAGGATCCCAACGAAAACGGAGGGATTCTCCGGTACGGGTTCGGATGGATCGGCGGACAGGATTTGTACGCCGTAGGCCGCACCACCGGAATTCTGAACGGAAAGGTTGAGGTCCAGTGCTTCGCCGTCCTCAAGGTGACGAGGTTGTGGTGGGGCGGTCAGCCGGATGCGAGCCGGCTCGACGGGAGCGGGCGGGTGCAGGGGTATGACCTGTCCATTGTCAATATGGTAGGCAAGCCGTCCATCGTCCCAGCGCCTGCAACGGTCTTCGGGAAAACTGCAGGAATGCCAGCGGCCGCCGTGACCGCCGGCAAACACTTCAACTTGCTGTCCGCTCTCAATGTCCCAGACGCGCGCCGTGCCGTCGTCGGACGTCGTGACCAAGCGCATGCTGTCCGGCGAAAAGGCGACCGTCCGTACAGCAGCCCTATGCCCGACAAACTGGCCAACTTCCTCGCCCGTCGCCATGTCCCAGAGTCGCACGGTGGCGTCGTACCCCCCGGTTGCGAGGCGCGAGCCGTCCGGGGAGAATTCGACCGTTCGCACGGAAGACTCGTGCCCAACAAACTGTCTGATTTCGTTGTCCGTTTCCGCGTCCCAGAGTCGCGCTGTATCGTCTCCGGCTCCAGTCGCAATGCGGGTACCGTCCGGCGAGAATGCGACGCTCGTGACATCGTCCTCATGGCCGCGCAGGGTACGGATCACGGCACCGCGCACCCCATCCCAGATCCGCACCGAACTGTCACTGAACGCGGTGGCGATGCGCATACCGCTCGGTGAGAAGGCGGCGGATATGACGTCGCGCCCCTCGCCCTGCAAGGTGGCGATCTCGATGCCGCTCGTCGCGTCCCAGACCCGCGCCGTCTCGTCACGGGAGGTCGTTACGATCCGCGTGCCGTCCGCGGAGAATGCGGCGGAGAGGACGGTCTCCGTGTGGCCGCGCAATGTGGCGATCTCGATGCCGCCCGCCGCATCCCAGGCTCGCGCCGTGTTGTCCCGGGAGGTCGTTACGATCCGCGTGTGGTCTGCTGAAAACGCAGCGGAGACGATCTCACCCTCATGGCCCTGCAGGGCAACAACCTCGCCGCTTTCGGGATCCCAAAGCTTTACTGTGCTGTCGTATGAAGTTGTGAGAACCCGCATGCCGGACGGGGGGAGGATTGCTGACAAGGTGTCGTGCTGGTGAGTGTGGAGGATCGCGATCTCCGCGCCGCTCGCTGCGTCCCAGACTCGCGCTGTATCATCCCGAATTCCCGTTACAAGCCGCGAACCATCGGGAGAAAACACAACGCTTCCGATGCGGCCCCAATGTCCATCCAGCCGCGCGATTTCAGCCCCAGTAGCCACGTCCCAGATCTTCGCGGTGCCATCATAGGACGCCGTGGCGATGCGTTCCCCGTCTGGTGAAAAGGCGACACCTCGGATCCAATTGTCATGCCCTCTAAGACGGAGGATTTCAGCTGTGGTCTCCACATTCCAGATTACCACCGTACCGTCTCCTTGCCCTGCGGCGAGGCGCCTGCCGTCCGGCGAAAACGCACAACTAAAGATCTGCCTCTCTGATCCTTCGATTAGTGCGACCTCCGCGCCTGTCTCCGTGTCAAGGAGGCGCAATGCGCCTAACATGCCGCCATAAGCGAGCAGGTCTCCCGCTTGGGAGAACGCGACGCTGTGGCCATAGTCCCGAGCACGGTCATCCCAAAGCCGGATGATCTCGATCCCTGTCGCTGCGTCCCAGAGTTGGCTTCCACCATAGCCCGCAGTGGCGATGCGTAGCCCATCCGACGACAGGGCAATGCCCCAGAGACTACTGCCCGACGTCTCGAACCTGGTGATTTCGAAGCCAGCCTGCACATCCCAAAGCCGGACAGTGCCGGTCCAGGACCCCGTGACAATGCGTGTCCCGTCCGCCGAGACGTCGACCGTCACCAAGGATCCGTCATCCCCCCCAAACTGTGCGACTTGGGCGCCCGTGTCGACGTCCCAAAGCCTTATGAAACCGTCATCCCCCACAGTGACCAGTCGATCGCCATCCGGCAGGAAGGCGACATCCCTCACGCCGGCCATATCTCTCATCTCAATGAGGGCCACACCGTACGCGGTGTCGCTCACGACGGGCAGAGCGGCATCGTTTGCGCCCGCGCTCGCCGCAACGAAGCATGACAGCGCGACTACGGCGGCCCGAAGCGCCGCGATCACCGGGAGGCCTCGACGTATCCCTCGGCCGCGTCGCGAACGGCTGCAGAGCGCCAGACGAGCCTGCCGCCGGGTCCCCTGACCAGCAGGCCCTCCCAGCGCAGGCGGCGGCGCAGCGGGTCGCCGATATAGGGCAGGCTGGGCCCGAAATCGGTCATGCCGACCAACCGCGCCAGCTCGTCCAGGGCCGGCCCCGGCTTGGCGATCCTTGTCAGCGCGGTCCAGACCGTTGGGCTGGCCTGAACGGCGGTCTTGAGCGCTTCACGGTCCGCCCCGTTCCTGCGGACCGCCCGCAACAGCTCACGCGCCAGCGCCGGGTGGCTGCCGCTCAGCTCAGCCACGCAGGCGATGTCCGTGTCACTGAACGCGTGGTCGGCGTCGGCCATGGACCCGGCGATCTCGGCCACCGACGGCTCCGGCCACGGCACTTCATCAGCTTGGGAGAACAGCGAATGCTCGCCGTCTGCATACTTCATCGCGTTCAGCTTTTCGCCGCCGAACACAAGCACGTGCAGCCGTGGAGAGCGGATGATCAGGCTGCGGATGACGCCGCAGAATTGCCTCTGGTCTTCAAGTGTAGCCTGTTCAAATCCGGTCACGATGATTGCTAGAGGCCGGTCGGCGTCCAGATGGGCGGCAATGTGACGGCTGAAATCATCCGGCGACGCCACGCCGCTGCCGAAGCCCGCCTGCTGGCCCAAGTTGCGGAAAAACGCGCCTTTGCCCGCCTCTGCCGAGACATAGGCCGGCGCCAGGAACACCACGTTCTCCGGCCCCAGCTTCTCGTTCGCGCACTTTCTCAGCTCGGCGGCCATGTCGGCCAAGCTGACACCTGCCGGCGTCAGTACCGTTACGATCTGCCCGGAATTCAACAGCGCCCGGACATCCTCCATCCTGTCGACGGCCCCGGTCTGTTGCGGTTGCGGTTCTTCGACAGGCTCCTTCAGGGGACCTTCATATGCCGGATTGGGGCCCGGCGGCCTGCCCTCAAGGCCGGCGATCAGGCGGGCGAAGGCGGCGCGATAGGTCACCGGAGCCCGGAAGTCCACGCTCTGGATGTGGCCGATGAACGGAAACTCGGCCTCCACCGTACTGTGGATCACCGGGATCACGGGGAAGTCGTCCCGCTCCACCGACCGCCGTTTCAGCTTCTCATATTCCTCGCGCACCCAACCGGACTCCAGCGCCTCCGGGCTGACGATCAGCACGGCGGCCCGGCTGGCGTCGATGGCGCTGTCGATCGCCCGGATCCAGTCCCGGCCGGGCACCAGTTCCCAAGCGTCCAGAAAGACCGTCTTGCCGGCCGATTTCAGGTTCTCACCCAGAGCCTCCACCCAGGGCCGCTGGGCGCTGGAGAAGCTGATGAAGACGTCGTAGCTATCCATTAACGGTTCCAAGTAGGGAGTCTTATGTGCCTTGTGCCACTATCTCTGTTTGTACATTATTGTTGGCTATGCAGCACCGACGGGCAGCTACCATGGCCAGTGTCGCGTTATAGTGACTCCTGCGCCGTCCATTGAAAAGTACTGCCGATCAGCATTTGAAAGAAAATTGACAGATTTCCTGCCGTCGCCGCATCAATGCGCGCTTCGCCCAATTGCCAGGAAATCGGGGAGAGGCGTAGCGTGTTGCGATCGCTTGGGTACGAACATATAAAGAACAAGGCTGCTCGGTGCCGTTCGGCGGCGGGAGAAGGGTAATGGCGGAGTTGAGTGGGCTATCGCGCCACGTGTGGGAGATGAAGTACCGGCTCCGCTCGCTCGACGGCCAGCCGGTGGACGCCACGCTGGAGGAGACTTGGCGCCGCATCGCCGCGGCTACAGCGGCGCCGGAGGCAGACCGCGAGCTCTGGGCCGAGCGGTTCTACGACGTTCTGGCCGATTTCCAGTTCCTGCCGGCCGGGCGGATCGTGGCCGGGGCGGGCACGGAGCGGTCCGTGACGCTGTTCAACTGCTTCGTCATGGGTCGCATCGACGACAGCATGGAGGGCATTTTCCAGAGTCTGAAAGAGGCGGCGCTGACGCTGCAGCAGGGCGGCGGCATCGGCTATGACTTCTCCACGCTCAGGCCCAAGGGCGCGCCGGTGCACGGCGTCGGGGCCGATGCCTCGGGGCCGCTCTCGTTCATGGATGTGTGGGACGCCATGTGCCGCACGATCATGAGTGCCGGCTCCCGCCGCGGCGCCATGATGGCGACGCTGCGCTGCGACCATCCGGATATCGAAGCCTTTGTCGACGTCAAGCGCGATCCGGCGCGCCTGCGCATGTTCAACCTGTCGGTGCTGGTGACGGATGCGTTCATGCATGCCGTCGACGGGGACACCGACTGGCCGCTGGTGTTCGGCGGCGAGGTCTTCCGCACGGTGAAGGCCAGGGCGCTGTGGGATCGCATCATGCGGGCGACCTACGACTACGCCGAACCCGGCGTCATCTTCATCGACCGGGTCAATGAAGACAACACGCTGGCCTATTGCGAGACGATCTACGCCACCAACCCCTGCGGCGAGCAGCCGCTGCCTCCCTACGGCGCCTGTCTGCTCGGCTCGGTCAATCTGGCACGGTTGGTAACGCGGCCGTTCGACGACGATGCCGCTCTTGATACCGAGCGGCTGGCGCATGTCGTCGCCGCGGCCGTCCGCCTGATGGACAATGTCATCGATATCTCCCAGTTCCCGCTGCCCCAGCAAAAGGCGGAAGCCGAAGCCAAGCGCCGCATCGGCCTCGGTGTGACCGGATTGGCCGACGCTTTGGTGCTGTGCGGTGTGCGCTACGGCAGCGCGAAGTCGGTGGAGCTGACGCGGTCCTGGCTCGCCGCGATCCGCCGTGCGGCCTATCTCGCCTCCGCCGATCTTGCCGCGGAAAAGGGAACCTTCCCGCTCTATGATGCCGCGGCTGTCGCCAATCGCCCCGCGATCCGCCGTCTGGATGCCGATGTGCAGGCGCGCATCGCCGCACAGGGCCTGCGTAACGCGCTGCTGACGTCGATTGCGCCTACCGGCACGATCTCGCTCTTTGCCGAAAACGTGTCCTCCGGCATCGAGCCCGTGTTCGCGATGGAGTTCCAGCGCTCCGTCCTGCAGCGGGACGGCAGCCGCCGCAGCGAGCCTGTCAGCGATTATGCCTATCGGCTGTTCCGTCAGCGCTTCGGGGAGGGCGCGCCGCTGCCCGACAGCTTCGTCGATGTCCAGGCGCTGGCGCCGGCCGATCACCTGGCAATCCAGGCGGCCGCCCAGCCCTATATCGACAGCTCCATTAGCAAGACCATCAACTGCCCTGCGGACATGGACTTCGCCGGGTTCAAGGACGTCTATGCCGAAGCCTACCGTCTCGGCTGCAAGGGCTGCACCACCTATCGGCCGAACCCGGTGACCGGAGCGGTGTTGTCCGCAGCCGAGCCGTCCGACACCGGCAGCGAGGCGGCCAGCCGCGCCCCAGCGGAGGCAGAGCCGCCGACGGAGAGCTCGGTCGTCTACATGACGCGGCCGCTGGATCGGCCGGAAGCGCTGCCCGGCCGTACCTATAAACTCGTCTGGCCGGACAGCGACCACGCCATGTACGTGACCGTGAACGACATCGTCCAGGACGGGCGCCGGCGGCCCTTCGAGATCTTCATCAATTCCAAGAACATGGAGCACTATGCCTGGACCGTGGCGCTGACCCGCATGATCAGTGCCGTGTTCCGGCGCGGCGGCGACGTCTCGTTCGTGGTCGGCGAGCTGAAGGCCGTGTTCGACCCGCGGGGCGGCCACTGGATGGGCGGCCGCTACGTGCCGTCGCTGCTGGCCGCCATTGGTGAGATCGTCGAGCGTCACATGATCGATATCGGCTTCTTGCCGGCAGATGCGGAACGGGCGCCCGCAGTATTGGCGGTCAATGCCCCCGCCGATGCGGGCGATGCACGTCGCGCCGTCGTGCGCCAGTGTCCCGCCTGCGGCGCTCCGTCGCTGATCCGTCAGGAAGACTGTGACCTGTGCACGGCCTGCGGCTATTCCCGCTGCGGCTGAGGCGGCGCCGGTCCTGTCAGTCGGGTTGGTCCGCCGTCACCATGGCCAGCAGGCGGTGCAGGGGGCCGTCGTTGATCCCCAGTTCGTCCAGATGCGCAACGGTATTGATCAGATAATCGGCGTTGCTGCCCCGCTGGCCCCTGCAGCAACGGATGCGGTCCGCCATGTGGGTCAGGTCGTGGTCCTGGCAGTATTGCGGGTTGGTGCGGTCGACCACGAAGGTGCAGACCGTCACGGCCCGGCCCTGCCCGTGCCCGTGCCCGTCCAGTAGCCGGGCTCGAAGACGTCGCGGACGGTAGGCATAGCTGTCCATCTCGCGATCCCAGAGATAGGCGGCGACATGGGCGGCATCCGCCGCTGCGGCGCGCAGCGCGATGCCCCGGCACGACCCTCCATGGTCCAGGCCGAGCACCAGACCCGGCCGCTCCGGCGTTCCGCGGTAGCGGCGCGACTGGATGCAGAACCGGCGATGATAGCCGTAGAGCAGTGCCGGCGCGCGCTCGGCCACCGGGAACCCCGGATCCCACATCAGTGAGCCATAGCCGAACACCCAAAGGTCTTCGCCCTGGGCGACGCCCAGAGCCTCCAGCGGCGATGTCGCGGCGAGGTATTTCGGCACAACGGCAGTCATGGCGGGGCCAAGGTGTAGCGGCGCGCGCGGCGCAAGGCCAGCCGCGTCTTCGACGCGCCCGTCTGCCATGCCTCAGCTCCGCTGAACCTTGCATCGCCGGCCTCGGCATGGTGCACTCCGGTCGCGTTTCGACGATCCAGGAAGGCCGTCCCATGCGCCGCCGGTTCATGCTGCCGCTGGTCCCGCTGGTCTTGTGCGCCGGGTATACCGGTTACTGGTTCATCGGCGCGGGCGTCGTCCGCGGCGAGGTGGAGCGGTGGATCGAGGTCCAGCAGAGAGATGGCACGACCGTCGATGTGCAGGAGCTTTCGGTCGTCGGCTTCCCGTTGCGGTTCGACGCGGTGCTCGACAGCTACAGCATGACCCGGCCTGACGGTATGGTGGTCACCGGCCGTGACCTGAAAGTCGGCGCTCCCGCCTGGGACTGGTCGCTAATCGGATTCGAGGTTGCGGAAGAGCAAAGCGTGGCGCTGCCGAGCCTGCCACCGCTCACTCTCAGGTCCGACGACGGAGAAGGCGAGTTCCGGGTCGAAGGCGGCAGGCCCCAGTCTGGGGCTGCGACCGTGCGGAACTTGGTGCTGGAGGCGCCATCCGGCCCGCCGCTGACGGTCGCGCAGGTTGACTACCAGCAGACGCAGCAGCTTGAGCGCGACGGCGTTGTCGACGACAGCTACGGTGGGCTTGATGTCTCGATCCGCGGCGTCGTGCTGCCGGCGGAGCTCTTGCCGGGTCTCGGCATGCAGATCGACGAAGCCACGGTCGCCACCGAAATCAGCCAGCCATGGCCGCCGTCATTGCGGGCACCCTTGCTCAGTCGCTGGCGCGATGATGGTGGTGAGGTCAGGGTGCGCACGCTGACATTGACGTGGGGGCCGTTGGAGATCGCCGCTTCCGGCGTGCTGACGCTGGATGAAGACCTACAGCCGCGTGGCGACCTTGACGCTCAGGTGCGCGGCATGAATGCACTGGCGCAGGCCCTGTCTGCCGATGGCGATGGCCAGTCGGCCGGACTGCTTGGTCTTGGCGTCGGTCTCTTTGGCGGCGGCGGCGATGACGGCAGCGTTACCTTGCCGCTTACGGTTCAGAATGGGCAGGTCCGCCTGGGTCCAATTCCGCTGATGGAACTACCCCAGATCGACTGGCCGGCATAAAGTCGGCGTCTTGCCCCTCCGGCCGGGTGAACCTCAACCTATCGCAGGAGATGCTGCGGCACGGTCACCCTCTCACTGCCCACAAGCACCATTGTCACGCTGACCTCGTCGGGCGAAAGCGGCATTGCCAAGCGGTAGTACTCGTATGGTATGCCGTCGAGACTTGCCCGGATGTGCAGGCAAAGTGGCGTCGCCTGCATCATCACCTCGCCCAGGTGCCGCGTCACCATCGCGCCGAATGCCGTGTCTTGGTAGTCTCTGGTGGTCAGGCCCGTCATATCCCTACGGTCCGGGTTCGTGAGGTTGTTACCGTAGACCCGGTACCGGAATTCCGTAGGGGACAGGGCGTCCAGCAGGTGGATCCGTCCCGGCAACACGCCGATCTCATCGAGATCCACGTCTTCGCGGCGAGGCATGCGTCGCTCGCCGCAGCGCCCTTTCCAGTAATCCAGCAGTTGCCGGAGTTGCGGCGTCTTAGCCTTGCTGGGGACAACCCGCTCTTCTGAAATCAGCGTGAACATCGCGTCGCCGTAATCCTTCTTGGCGCGCAATTCAAGCGTGTTTTGCTACTATGACATCCCTGCGAATATCGCGAGTTCTCTTAAGCAAATCTTCAAGAGTCTCACCATCCCCTCGACGGATCGCGCGCTGCAGCGCGGTTAGGCCCTCCGTGAAGCGCTGGATTACCTCCAGCACCGCGTCCTTGTTGGTAAGGACGGCATCGCGCCACATGACGAGGTTGGACGCCGCGATACGCGTGAAGTCGCGGAACCCGGCGGCTGCATACTTGATCACCTCCTGCCTGAGGTTCTCGCCCGGGTCCACTGCAGTGCCGACGATCCTGTAGGCGATCGGGTGCGGCCGATGCGAAGGGATGGCCAGGCGATTGACGACAATGGGTTGGCCGATGGCAGCGGTCATGATCGGCCATCCAGATGGGTTGCAAAGGTGTCGACGACCGCTCGCATTTCTTCGCCCGTGCCGATGCCGACGCGCAGGCAGTTGGGCAGGCCATAGCCGCCCATCTGACGCACCAGGATGCCGTTTTCCTTCAGGTAGCGGCGCGTGCCCTCGGCGTCACGGTCGTTGCGGCCGGTGAAGTCCACAAGCAGGAAGTTCGCGATCGACGGATGGACGGTCAGTCTGAGCGCTGCCAGGCGTGCTGCCGTCCAGTCGCGCCACTCGGCATTGTGTTCACGGCTGGCAGCGATGAAGTCCTGGTCGTCCAAGGCAGCTTCTCCCGCCACCTGCGACGGGGCTCCGACGTTGAACGGCCCGCGGATGCGGTTCAGCACGTCAGCTACCTCGGCCGGGAAGTATCCCCAACCGAGCCGCAAGGCGCTGAGCCCATAGATCTTCGAGAACGTTCGCAGCGTGGCGACGCGCCCGCCAGGCGTGACGAATTCGTCACCAGGGGCATAGTCGTCACGATCGATATACTCGGCATAGGCCGCGTCCAGCACCAGCAGCACATCGTCCGGCAGGCCTGCGGCCAGCCTTGCGACTTCGTCGCGGTTCAGGAAGCTTCCTGTGGGGTTGTTGGGGTTGGCGACGAAGACGATACGTGTCCGCGGTGTCACGGCAGCAAGCATCGCATCGACATCGGTCTTGAGGTGACGCTCAGGCACGGCGACCGGCGTGGCGCCAACCGACTTGGCCGACAGCGCGTACATCAGGAAGCCATGGGCGCTGTGCAGCACCTCGTCCCCCGGCCCGGCATAGGCGCGCACCAAGAGAGCGATCAGTTCATCAGAGCCGGCACCGCAGACGATACGTCCGGCGTCAAGCCCGTGCAGATCGGCCAAGCCTGCGCGCAAAGCGGCCGACGCCCCGTCCGGATAGCGAAAGAGGTCCGGCTCCAATGCGCGGTAGGCCGCCATCGCCTTCGGGCTGGGGCCGAGCGCACCTTCGTTAGACGCAAGCCGAATCGGCCGCCTCAAGGCGGGATGTGGCGTCGTTTCGGATTCACCGCCGACGTAGGCGTCGATTCCCAGAATGCCGGGGCGGGGACGCGGACCACTCATTGGATCTTGGCTCTTCTTTGACGGGAATGCCGAAGCGCTAGCCGTCGGTGGGCTCAGGCGGCAGGCGGATCGGCAGGGCAAATCCGCCGATCGGCTTTGCACGCAGACAGGTCGGCCCCAGCTTGGCGATCAGCTCCTGCAGCCGCTCATCGGCATCGCCGACGAAGTCGTCGATCTCCACCAGCTGGAACATGCGGCTGGCGTCAGCCTGCCCAACGGCCGACCAGAATGCTGAGGGCGGCAGGCGGCACCCCTCCAGGGTCTCCTTAAGCCGGCTTCGGCTGATCGCCTCGTCGAGCTCAATGGTGATCAGCGTGTGGTCTTCGCCGGTGGGCTCATGCGGGATCGTCGCCAGCGCCAGCGCCACCTGCTCTTCGCCCCCTTCCGTCGGCACGATGAAAGGCAGGCGCGCGACGACATGGGGCGTCTTGCGGTCTTCCGGCAAGAGCGAAAGCCACCAGGGGGAACGGTCTTCGCTGTCGGGCCAGGGAACGATGGCGATGGTTGCGGTGCCGTCGATGACGGCCCGTATCGCCTGAAGCGGGACAGTGACGGCGGTGATCGGCGTGGTGCTTCCGAAATGGTCGCGGGCCAGATCCCACATCACACGGTTGTTCTCCGGCGCAGATACGGCGATGGCAAACGGGCCCTGCAGCCGGGTCATGCCGGCCAACAGCTCCCGCCACATCCGCGTCAGAACGGCGGTCGACAGCTTCCCGGTGTGGCGCGCCACAAGACGGCGCATAATCGCCGCTTCACGCCCGGGATGCAGGGCAATCGGCTGTCCGCCTTTGGCCTCTCGGATCGCATCCACAACCTCCGCACGCTTCATCAAGAGGTCGTGCAGAGCATCGTCGATGGCGTCAACTTCGCGGCGTAGCGCGTCGAGCGAATTGGAACCTGATGACATCGTCCGGGGTTGCTGTCTGCGACGGCGCCTAGGTGTACTGCCGGCGCTTGGCGAAAGCAAAGGAAACGTCCGGCGGCGACAGACCATCGAATACCGGTCTGCATCGGCCATTCCGGTTGCCACCATACCCTCTCGCGCGCCTAGCGCAGTTGTCGTAGTGTCGCTGCGATAGTCGGGCATCCACGCGCCATTCGCGAAGCGGTGCCGACGGGTGACGCGCTGACGACAAGAGAATACGGACCTCGCATGACCCAGATGTCCAGCGATCCGCTGTGGTTCAAGCACGCCATCATCTATCAGCTGCATGTGAAATCGTTCTTCGACGCGAACAACGACGGCATCGGCGATTTCCCCGGCCTGATCCAGAAGCTCGATTATCTGAAGGATCTTGGGGTCTCTGCCCTGTGGCTACTGCCATTCTACCCGTCGCCACTACGCGACGACGGGTACGACATTGGGGATTATCGCGGCATCAACCCGCAATACGGAACCATGCGGGATTTCCGTGTTTTCGTGCGGGAAGCCCACCGTCGCGGGCTGAAGGTCATTACCGAACTGGTCATCAACCATACCTCTGACCAGCACCCATGGTTTCAGCGGGCGCGAAGTGCGCCGCGCGGGAGCCGTTATCGGGACTGGTACGTCTGGTCGGACGACGACAAGCGTTGGCCCGAAACGCGCATCATTTTCACTGATACGGAGTCGAGCAACTGGACCTGGGATCCGGTGGCGGGCCAGTACTATTGGCATCGGTTCTTCAGCCACCAGCCGGACCTCAACTTCGACAACCCACGGGTCGTCCAGGCCGTGATCGACGTCATGCGGTTCTGGCTGGATATGGGCGTCGATGGGCTCAGGCTCGACGCGATTCCGTATCTGGTTGAGCGCGACGGCACACACAACGAGAACCTGCCTGAGACCCATGCGGTCATAAAGCAGCTGCGTGCGGCCATGGACGAAAGCCATCCGCATGCCTTCTTCCTGGCCGAAGCGAACCAGTGGCCGGAAGATGCACGTGCCTATTTCGGCGACGGCGACGAATGCCAGATGGCATTCCACTTTCCGCTGATGCCGCGCATGTACATGGCCATGGCGCAGGAAGACCGGCACCCCATCACCGACATCATGCGCCAGACGCCCGCGATCCCGGAAAACTGTCAGTGGGCAATCTTCCTGCGCAACCATGACGAACTGACGCTGGAAATGGTGACCGAGCGCGAGCGCGATTACATGTGGCAGTTCTATGCCGCGGATAGCCGGGCGCGCATCAATCTCGGTATCCGCAGGCGGTTGGCGGCGTTGATGGACAACGATCGCCGCAAGATCGAACTGATGAACAGCCTGCTGTTCTCCATGCCCGGAACCCCGATCATCTATTACGGCGACGAGATCGGGATGGGCGACAACATCTTCCTCGGCGACCGCGACGGCGTTCGCACGCCGATGCAATGGTCGCCCGACCGCAACGGCGGGTTCTCCCGTGCCGATCCGGCGAGCCTCTATCTGCCGCCGATCATGAACTCGATCTTCGGCTTCGATGCCGTGAATGTGGAGGCGCAGGCGCGCTCCACCACCTCGCAGCTCAACTGGATGCGCCGCATGATCGCGGTGCGGCAGCGCCATCCGGCGTTCGGCGGCAGCAACCTGACCTTCCTCTATCCCGGCAACCGCAAGATCCTGGCCTATCTGTTGGAGGAGACGCAGGAAGAAGAAGGCGGAGAGACCGTCCTGTGCGTCGCCAACCTTTCGCGTCAGGCGCAACCCGTCGAACTGGACCTGGCCCGATTCCGCGGGCGTGTGCCGTATGAGATGCTGGCCGGCAGTCCGTTCCCGCCGATCGGGGAATTGACGTATCTGCTGACCTTGCCCCCTTACGCCTTCTACTGGTTCTTGTTGACCGAAGGTGGGGAACCACCGGTTTGGCACCGCGCCCTGCCCGAGCCGCTGCCCGATCTGGTCACGCTGGTGTGGAGCCGTGACTGGGCCAGCCTGTCGCATGGCCAGAATGCGGAGTTTCTCGCCCGCGAGTCGCTGCCGGCCTTCGTCGGCAACCAGCGCTGGTTCGCCGGCAAAGGCGCGCGCGTGAAAGGTATTCGCGTGCTTGGCGGGGCCCAGATCCCCAGCCCTGGCGAGCCGCTCTATTTCGCTATGATTGAGGTCGCGTTCACGGACAACAGAGAGCCGCATCGCTACTGTCTGCCGTTGGCGCTGTTGTGGGACGAGGCGGCAGTGACGACGCTGTCGCCCCTGCTGCCGTTCACGCTCGCCAAGGTCAGGCGGGGCGCCAAGCTTGGGGCGCTGGTCGACGCCACCATCGATCCGCAGTTCGGCCTGTCACTGATCGATTGCATGCGCACAGGCGCACACCTGAAGACGGATCACGGCAGCATCAACTTCAAGGCCGGCACCGGGCTGGCCGAGATCCCGATCGAACCGGAAGACGACATCCGTCGGCTAGGGGTGGAGCAGAGCAACTCGTCTGTTCTCATTGGCGAGAAGATGGTGCTGAAGGTGTTCCGCAAGCTCTCCAGCGGCGCCCATCCGGAGCTGGAGATCGGGCGGTTCCTTACGGACGTGGCCAAATTCGCCCATGTGCCGGCGGTGCTGGGCGAGGTGGAGCACCTTTCCGACGACGGCGTTCCGACCGCCCTGGCCGTGCTGCAGGCGTTCGTGCGCAATCAGGGTGACGGCTGGTCGTACACATTGGAGTACCTGCAGCGTGAGCTCGAAGAGGCCCTGCTTGCCGAAGACGATGGCATGGAGCCGGCTGAGAGGTTCGCTGTCTATGGCGGCTTGGCGGCGACGCTGGGGCAGCGGACGGCCGAAATGCACAGGGCCTTGGCCCTAACGACCGGAGATCCCGGCTTCGACCCGGAGCCGCTGAATGATGCGGACATTGCCGGCATCGTCGAAGGGCTGCGGGCCCAAGCGGAGAAGGCGTTCCACGCCGTAACCTCGATGGTCGGGCGGGCAGAGCCGAAGGCGGCCGCAGCTGCGGCTGAACTGGTCGGGCGCCGTGACGAGGTGCTGGACAAGATCGACCGGTTCGCCAACCTCCGCTTCGATGCTGCAAAGACCCGCCATCACGGCGATTTCCACCTGGGTCAGGTGCTGGTTACCAAAACGGATTTTGTGTTCGTGGATTTTGAGGGCGAGCCGGAGCGAGGTCTGGAGGAACGTCAGGCCAAGCGCTCGCCGCTCAGGGATGTCGCAGGGATGCTGCGGTCCTTCGACTATGCTGCCGCCGCGGCCGTGCGCCAACGCGACGACGCCGATGCAGACAGCAGCGACCGCGCCCTCGACCTTTCCAGGGCGTGGCGTGATCTTTCCGTGCAAGAGTATCTGAAGGCCTATCGTCAGACGATCGAAGGTTGTATCAGCTGGCCGGGCGATCCCGCCGCGGCCGCGGCGCTGCTCGACATATTCACGCTTGAGAAGGCGCTTTACGAAATCGGCTACGAGGCGGCCAATCGGCCCGCCTGGCTGGACATCCCGATCGGCGGCGTCATCAGCATCATCGACGCGGATGCCGATCAACTCACCACGGGCGGCGCGTGAGCTGCGCGCAGCCCGATCGTTCGACACACCGAGGACTGTCATGACCAGCGATATCGAGAATGCGAATGACGCAAGCGCCGGGACCGGTGCCGAGGTGCCTGAGGAGGCCGGCACGGCAGAGGCGGATGTGCCCGCAGCCGAAGTCGCCGAGCCGCCGCGGCGGCCTGATGTAGAAGCGGTCGTCAGCTCCGATCACGGCGACCCGTTCGCGCTCTTGGGGCCGCATAAGGGCAACGACGGCGCGCTGATCATTCGTACCTTCCAGCCCCGCGCCAACCGCGTGATCGTGCTGGATGCTGGCGATGGCAGCGAAGTCGCAGAGCTCGACCGCATTCACCCGGACGGGTTCTTCGAAGGCACAGTCGCCGACAAGCCCGGATATTATGCCTACCGCCTGCGCCTTATCCTCTGGGAAGGTGAGCAGGTGGTGGAAGATCCGTATCGGTTCCCACCTGTCCTGGGCGAGCTTGATGTCCATCTGCTGTCCGAAGGCACGCATCTGCGTAACTTCGAACGGCTCGGCGCGCACCCCACGTCGCTGGAGGGTGTTGAAGGGACTTCGTTCGCCGTCTGGGCTCCGAATGCCCGCCGCGTGTCGGTGGTCGGCGACTTCAACCAGTGGGACGGACGCGTCAACCCCATGCGGCTACGCCATGGCTGCGGCGTATGGGAGATCTTCTTGCCCGGTGTGGGCCGTGGCGCAGCGTACAAGTTTGAGATCCGAGGGCCGGCTGGCAACCTGATGCCGCTGAAGGCCGATCCTTATGCATACTATTGTGAGCAGCCGCCGAAGACGGCCTCGGTCGTCCATGGCCTGCCGCAGTACCAGTGGAATGACCACGAGTGGATGGCCAACCGCGAAGCGACCAGCCGCCGCGACGTGCCCATGAGCATCTACGAGGTCCATCTCGGCTCATGGCGTCGGGTGCCGGAAGAGGGGCATCGCTATCTGACTTACCGCGAGTTGGCAGATCAGCTGGTCCCATACGTCAAAGAGATGGGCTTCACCCATATCGAACTGCTGCCGGTCAGCGAGTTTCCCTTCGACGGATCCTGGGGCTATCAGCCGATCAGCCTGTTTGCACCGACCAGCCGCTTCGGCCCGCCTGAAGACTTCATGTACTTCGTGGACCAGTGCCACGTGAACGGTATCGGCGTGTTCTTCGACTGGGTGCCCGGTCACTTCCCGACGGATGCCCATGGCCTCGGCCTGTTCGACGGCACGCATCTTTACGAGCACGCCGATCCGCGCAAGGGGTTCCACATGGACTGGAACACCCTGATCTACAACTACGGCCGGACGGAGGTGTTCAACTACCTCTTGGGCAACGTCCTCTATTGGATGGAGCAGTTCCATCTGGACGGTCCCCGCGTCGACGCCGTGGCGTCCATGCTCTACCTGGACTACAGCCGCAAAGCCGGGGAATGGATCCCCAACCAGTACGGCGGCAACGAGAATCTCGAGGCCATACATCTGCTGAAGCGCATGAACGAGGAAATCTTCTCGCGCTTCCCCGGCGCCACCACGGCGGCCGAAGAGAGCACGGCCTGGCCCGGCGTGTCTAAGCCGACCTATACCGGCGGTCTTGGCTTCGGCTTCAAGTGGAACATGGGGTGGATGCACGACACGCTGCGCTACATGTCGAAAGACCCGGTCTTCCGCGCCTGGCAGCACAACGACATGACGTTCGGGCTGCTCTACGCCTTCTCGGAGAACTTCATCCTGCCGCTCAGCCATGACGAAGTCGTCCACGGCAAGGGCTCGATGATCGAGAAGATGTCGGGGGACTTCTGGCAGCGGTTCGCCAATCTTCGCGCTTACTACGCCTTCATGTGGACCATGCCCGGCAAGAAGCTGCTCTTCATGGGCGGCGAGTTCGGCCAGTGGCATGAATGGGACCACAATTCCAGCCTGCAGTGGCATCTCTTGGACTACAAGGAACATAGCGGTCTGCAGACGCTGGTGCGTGAGCTGAACGGCCTCTATCGCGGGACGCCGGCGCTGCATCGCATTGATGCGGAATGGCAGGGCTTCGACTGGATCGATGCCAACGACCATACCAATTCCGTGCTGTCCTATATCCGCAAGGCCGGAGAGAGCGACCCGCCGGTCCTCGTGGTGACCAACTTCACGCCGGTGGTGCGGCACGACTATCGCATCGGTGTGCCTTATGGGGGGCATTGGGTCGAACGGCTGAACACCGACGCCGCGATCTACGGCGGCAGTGATGTGCATGCCGAGGGTCCCATTGAAGCTGAGGATATCTCCTGGCACGGCCGCCAGTACTCGTTGAGCCTGACCCTGCCGCCGCTGGCGACCGTCATCCTGATGCCGCAGGGCTGGTGACAAGAGTGGCCAAGCCGCGCGATGCGGGCTGGGGGTCGGCGTCCGCCACCCGGCGAAACGCCAGGTCGTCGGTCGGGCAGCCGCGGGTGCTGCCCGGCCGACCCTATCCCCTTGGGGCGACCTGGGACGGCAAGGGCGTCAACTTCGCCCTGTTTTCGCAGCA
Source organism: Alphaproteobacteria bacterium (assembly GCA_028281925.1). Classification (GTDB taxonomy): domain Bacteria; phylum Pseudomonadota; class Alphaproteobacteria; order DSM-16000; family Inquilinaceae; genus JACKIG01. The sequence goes on along the minus strand of JANQIX010000016.1, from coordinate 53,755 downwards.
CGGCGAAAAGGTCGAGCTGTGCTTGTTCGACAGCTCAGGTCAGCGTGAGATCGACAGGATCACGCTGCCGGAGCACACGGACCATGTCTGGCACGGCTATTTGCCCGACGCGGGGCCCGGACTGCTCTACGGCTATCGCGTGCACGGTCCCTACGAGCCCCAGAACGGCCACCGCTTCAACGCCAACAAGCTGCTGATCGACCCCTATGCACGGCAGCTCGTCGGCGAACTGCGCTGGACCGAGGCCCATTACGGCTATCGCGTGGGCACGGCACGGGCGGACCTCTCGTTCGACAGGCGCGACAACGCGCGGTCCATGCCCAAGGGGCTGGTCGTCGACCCTGCGTTCACCTGGGGGGGCGACCGGCCACTGGACCGGCCCTGGTCGGAGACGGTGATCTACGAGGCGCATGTCCGTGGCCTGACCGTCCGCCATCCGGCCCTGCCGCAGCATCTCAGGGGAACCTTCGGCGGTTTGGCCGCACGCGAGGTTGTGTCCTACCTGAAAGCACTTGGGATCACCGCAATAGAACTCTTACCTGTGCATGCGTTTGTCGATGACCATTTTCTGGTCCGCAAAGGTCTGCGCAATTACTGGGGGTATTCTACGCTCAACTATTTTGCTCCGGTGCCCAGATACATGGCGTCATCGGGGCTTGGAGAGTTGAAAACCGCGGTCAAAAGGCTTCACGATGCCGGGATCGAGGTGCTGCTCGACGTCGTCTACAACCACACTTGTGAGGGCAACCATCTGGGGCCGACCCTGAGCTTCAAGGGCATCGACAATGCCTCGTACTATCGGCTGCTGCCGACAGAGCGGCGGTACTACATCGATGAGACGGGGACCGGCAACACGGTCAACCTCTCGCATCCGCGTGTCCTGCAGATGGTGCTCGACAGCCTTCGCTACTGGGTTCAGGAAATCCACGTCGACGGATTCCGGTTCGATCTCGCAACGACTCTGGGCCGTGAGCCGCAGGGATACGACCCCGGCTCAGGCTTCTTCGACGCCGTGCGCCAGGATCCGGTGTTGAGCCAGGTGAAGCTGATCGCCGAGCCTTGGGATGTCGGCCCCGGTGGCTATCAACTCGGCAACTATCCGCCGGGATGGGCCGAATGGAACGACCGCTATCGCGACGGCGTCCGGCGGTTCTGGCGCGGTGACCACGGTATGCTGCCGGACATGGCGGGCGGCCTTGCCGGATCGTCCCATCTCTTCGAACACAACGGCCGGCGGTCTTGGTCGTCGATCAATTATTGCTGCAGTCATGACGGATTCACCTTGGCGGATCTGGTCAGCTATGAGCAGAAGCACAACAACGCGAACGGCGAAGACGGGCGCGACGGGCACAACGCCAATTTCAGCATCAACCACGGGGTCGAGGGGCCAACCGACAATCCTGAGATCCTGGAACTCCGGGCTCGCCAGCATCGCAACTTCCTGGCGACCGTTCTCCTTTCCCAAGGCACGCCGATGATCCTGGCCGGCGACGAATTCGGCCGGACGCAGAACGGCAACAACAACGCCTATTGTCAGGACAACGAGATCAGCTGGATCGACTGGGAGGGGCTGGGCGAGCGCGGACGCAGTATGCTCGCCTTCACCAGGCGGCTGGTGGCGTTGCGCAGGGCGCATCCTGTCCTGCGCCGGCCCCGCTTCCTGCACGGCCGCGAAGTTTCCCCGCGCGGCATTCCCGACATGTCCTGGATCGATCCTGACGGCAACGAGAAGAGCGACGAGAGCTGGAGCGACCACTACGCGCGTTGCGTCGGGCTTCTGCTGGCGGGAGATGCTGGCGACTATATGGACGATGACGGGCGTGACCTTGTCGATGATGTACTGCTGGTGCTGCTGAACGCGCATGTGGACTCGGTGCCCTTCACGCTTCCGCATCCCGCCGGAGTACCGGGACGCTGGTACAGCCTGATCGACACCGCCGCGCCGGAACGGACGGAGGGGACTGTCAGTGTCCCGGCAGGCAACACCTATCCGATCCAAGCTCGATCCCTTGTCCTCTTCCGATTCGATCCAGCGGACTGACGGCAGACGATGGACACACTCGATCAGCTGGCGACGCTGACCGGTATAGAGCCCGGTTACCACGACATCTGGGGTCATTACCGGGAAACGTCTCGGGATACCAAGGCGTGCTTTCTGCAGGCGATGGGCTATCCGGTGGGCACGCCGGACGACTGTGCCGAAAGCCTCACGCGGTTCGAAAGTCGGACTTGGCGGCGGCTGGTCGACCCGGTCGTGCTGGTGCCCGCCGAAGCGCAGCCGGCCAGCGTCGCGTTGACGGTTCCGGCGGATCTGGCGGATCGGACGCTGAGCTGGACCTTGGTGGAAGAGGGCGGCCGCGAGCATGGCTCGCGCATCGCGTGCCGACTGCTGCCCGTCACGGAGATGCGCCATATCGACTCCGGCGAGCGCGAACGGCGTGCGATGGCGCTGCCGGAACGGTTGCCGGACGGCTACCACCGGCTGACGGTCGCGGTCGAGGGAACCGATCTGACGGGCGATGCAACGGTTATCGTGGCGCCCCGGCGTTGCTGGACATTGAACGACGTGACGCCCGATGAGCGACTCTGGGGGGTTTCCTGCCAGCTCTACGCGCTCCGGTCCGCGAACGACTGGGGCATCGGCAACTTCTCTGCGCTGGGGGACTTGTCGGAACAAGCCGCAGGCGCGGGCGCCGATATTGTCGGCCTCAACCCGCTGCACGCCCTGTTTCCCGCCGATCCCGGACGGTACAGCCCGTATTCGCCTTCCAGCCGTGAATTTCTGAACATCCTCTACATCGATGTGGAAGCGATACCCGATCTTGCGGAATCGGAAACAGCCCAGCAGCGCATAGCGACGGCAGACTTCGAATTGCGGCTGAAGCAGGTGCGCGAGGGCCCGCTGGTGTCGTACGAAGACGTGGCGGCGCTCATGTTCCCCGCCTTGTGGCAGGCGTTCGAGAGCTTTCGTCGTCGGCACCTGCTGCCGCAGAGCGACCGGGCTCGCGCCTTTCGCACGTTTCAGGAACTCGGCGGTGACGGATTGCGGCGGTTTGCGGTCTTCCACGCCCTTCAGGCGCACTTCTCGGCGCAAGACAAGGCTCTCTGGGCCTGGGACCGGTGGCCGGAAGCCTATCGACGGCCGGACAGCGAGGCCGTCGCGGCCTTCGCGGCGGAGCACCGCGACCAGGTGGAGTTCCACGAATACCTGCAATGGATCGCCGACGAGCAGGTGCGCACCGCCGCCGACAGGGGCCGTGCGGCGGGCCTGCGGATCGGCCTCTATCGCGACTTGGCAGTCGGGCTTTCCTGGGAGAGCGCCAGTATATGGAGCAATCCCGGCGCCTTCGTGCCCGGCGTGTCTGTCGGCGCGCCGCCTGATCTGCTCAATCACCTGGGGCAGAGCTGGGGGCTGATGCCGCTGAACCCGCTGACGCTGCGCGAACAGGCCTATGGGCCAATCATCGACGCGTTGCGCAGCAACATGCGCCATGCCGGTGCCATCCGCATCGACCATGTGATGGGGCTGATGCACCTCTATTGGGTGCCGAACGGAAGCCACGCGCAGGAAGGGGCCTATGTGGCCTATCCGTTCGACGACCTTATGCGGATCGTTGCGCTGGAATCCCATCGCGCGAAATGCGTGGTGATCGGCGAAGACCTTGGCACCGTGCCAGATGGCTTCCGCCCGGCGATGGCGGCTGCCGGCGTGCTGTCCTATCGCGTATTGCAGTTCGAGCGGGTGGGGGACCGCCTGTTCAAGCGCAGCCAAGACTATCCGGCTGCGGCGCTGGTGACCGCCGGCACGCATGACACGCCGACGCTGGCCGGATTCTGGTATGGCGCCGATCTCACCTGGCGGCAGCGCTTGGGCCTCTACCCCAGCCTCGAGATGACGGAGCAGGATGCCGCCGACCGCATTGGAGATCGCAGGCGCCTGATTGACGCGCTGATCGATGCCGGCCTATGGCGGGAAGGCGGGGCACCGCCCGGCGGCGCGGGGCCGCCCGATCTGGACGAGAAGCTGGTGATGGCCGTCCACCGGTTCCTGTCAAGCGCGCCGAGCCGCATCATGATGGTGCAGATTGAAGATCTGATCGGCCAGGTGGAGCAGCAGAACCTGCCGGGCACGATCGACGAACACCCGAACTGGCGGCGCCGGATGCCGGACGATGTGCAGTCGATCTTCGCCGATCCCAAGGTGGTGTCGCTGCTGGCGGCTGTCGCGGATGCACGCCGTGGCCGGGTCTGACCGGCGCAGGGCTCGCGAACGATCATGACACGCATTCGCAAATGAAAACCGGTGTTTGGAGAAATCGGCGTGTCGGTGATGCGCGCCCTTTATCTCAGCGGCCATACGTTTATATTCGAACGAAACACTGGATTCCGCAGGATCAAGGACACGGGACATGCAGGGCGACAAGCAGGTGCTCAAGCACTTGAACACCATTCTCACCAATGAGCTGACGGCGATAAACCAGTATTTCCTTCACGCCCGCATCCTGAAGAATTGGGGCATATTGCGCCTTGCGGAGTTCGTGTACAAAGAGTCGCTGGGCGAAATGAAGCACGCCGACCTGCTGATCGAGCGCATCCTTATGCTCGACGGCCTGCCCAATCTGCAGGATCTGCACAAGATCAAGATCGGTGAAGACGTGCCTGAGATGTTCAACTGTGACCTCAGCGCCGAAGTCAACAACCAGTCCTGCCTGAAAGAAGCCATCGTCGTCTGTGAAGAGGCACGCGATTTTGTGTCCCGCGAAATCCTCAACAATATTCTCGACGATACTGAAGAGCATATCGACTGGCTGGAAACCCAGATCGACCTGCTCGGCAAGGTCGGCCTGCAGAACTACTTGCAAGAGCAGATGTTCGAGGCCGACGGCGGCGCATAGCAGGCAGATGAAGGTCGGGTGGAGCCGCAGGCGAAACCCGACGCCCCGAGCAGACAGACCTCAGTCGCGCGGGCTGCGCTGCGGCGGCAGCCCGACGGCCTCGCCCTCTCTCAGCACTTCGGGTGTCCACGGGCGGCGGCTAAGCACCTGGCGCACCAGCGGTGCGAAATGATCCAGGCTGAAACTGTCGTAGTCGGGATCGAACGACGACTGATCCCACCGCTCGCAGAAATCCACGCAGGCCTGATAATACGGATGATTGGCGAAGCGCGTCCGTCCGTTCGGGTCCTCGCCGTAGTGATGGGCGTAGTAGACCATCTGGAAAAGCCCGTGATGGGCGACGACCCAGGTGCATTCGTCGCGCACGACCGGCCGGATAATGGCGGCTGCCAGCTGGTCGTGATTGGTGGGCGCCAGCACGTCGCCGATATCGTGCAGCAGGGCCGCAACCACCCAATCGGCATCGGCGCCGTCGCGATCGGCCCGCGTGGCGGCCTGCAGCGAGTGCTCCAGCCGCGTCACCTGATAGCCCAGCAGCGGCTCCGCATCCAGTTGCGCCAGCGCGCGCAGCACGCGGTCCGGCCCACCGGCGATGTAGCTCCGTTCATGCTCGGCCAGCAGCAAGTAGTCCTCCCGCGATCCGTGCTTCATCTCTCGAAACGCGACCGTTCGCATCACAAATCCCTTCTTGCTGCTTTCTGCATAGTTTCGGGTTCTGAAGCGCCAGCGTCTTTGCGCGGACCGACGGCCAGTGCACCGGTGCCGACGTGGGGCCATTCGACCCCCGCGAGAGACCGATTGCGTTACGAGGCATGCCAGCCCTAATCTGCTCTCGTTGATGGTGCTTTAGTCGCGAGGCACGCAGTGGGGCGCATCCTTGGGTCTCCCTTTGGCAAGCAGGTTTGGTGGTGGCCGCCGCCCGGCGGCGGCGCAGGCCGTTTCACCACCAAGCACGTGCGCAATTGGGATACCATCAAGGGCAATCCGCCATGCAAATCCGCTCCATCGACTGGGACGACCGCCGACTGACGCTCACATGGGCGACCGGCGAGACATCCGAGTTCCCCCATCTCTGGCTTCGTGACAACTGTCCGAGTGCCTTTCATCCGCAGACGGGTGAGCGCAGCTTCGACCTGTTGAGCGTCGAAGCCGCTCTGAAGCCTGCCACGGCGGTGCTCAACGATGATGGCGTTGAGATCGTCTGGGCGGGCGACGGCCATATCAGCCGGTACAACGCCGGCTGGCTTGCTGTGCGCCGGCCGGGCTTGCGCCGCCACGATCCGGCGGACGTCACGCCGGAGACCTGGGATGCCGGCATCGCCGCGCACCTGCCGTCGGCGGAGGCGTCCGACCTGGCCGGGGGCGGAAAAGTGCTGGCGCAGTGGATGGAGTCCCTGCTGCGCTACGGCATCGCCCGCGTTACGAATGTGTCGACCGACGCCGAGGCCGGCCGCCATCTGGCTGAGAGCATCGGCTTCCTCAGGCAAACCAATTTCGGAACGGTGTTCGAGGTCGTCTCGATGCCGGACCCCAACAACCAAGCCTATACGTCGGATGCGTTACCGCTGCATACCGACCTGCCGAACCAGGAACTGGCGCCCGGCATTCAATTCCTGCACTGCCTGGCGAACGAGGCCGAGGGTGGCGGCTCCAGCTTCGTCGACGGCTACCGCGTTGCGGAGTCTGTGCATGAGGCCGACCCTGAGGCCTTCCGCCTGCTGTCGACCGTCGAGATTCCGTTCCGCTTCCACGACCGGGACTACGATATCCGGTCTCGCTCGCCCGTGATCGTTCTCGACCGTGACGGCCGATTGGCGGAGGTGCGGTTCAGCCCGCACATGGCCGATACCTTCGACCTGCCGATCGAGGTGATGGAGCCCTATTACCGCGCCTTTCGCCTGTTCATGGAACACACGCGCGACCCTTCGCTGATGATCGCCACGCGTCTCGCGGCCGGAGAGATGATCGTGTTCGACAACCGCCGGGTGCTGCACGGCCGCGAGGCGTTCCGCCCCAATACCGGCTTCCGCCACCTGCGCGGCTTCTATGTCGATCGCGGCGAATTCCGGAGCCGCCTGCGCGTGCTGCGGCGCAAGACCGCGCCGATGGCGGAGGCGGCAAGCTCCGGAGCTTTGGCGGTCGCCTGATTCTCCCCGTCGGTGAGATGCCTCGCCGCCGAAACATGGCAATCTGAGGGAATCTGAGTCTGGTTCGCCGGAAGGCGCGTCAGGCCGGATGATGTGCTTCGGCCTGACGCGCCCAACAGAATGCAAATGAGAGTAAGTCGCATTTGCATTCTGTTGGGCGCTCACCTATCCTGACAATCAGTCGAGCGGTGGCCCATCGCTCCGCAGCTATTGCGGGTGGCGCGCTGCATCGACCCAATGCGGAACCGTCCGGCCGCAGGCGTGTCCCGGTCGGGATGAAGTGACACGGCAACGCCATCGTAAGCAGTGGAGCCGAGGTGCCGATGACGGTTGATCGACCAGCCCAGTACGAGGTTCGGGATCTCCCGTTCGGTGAGCAGTTTCTGCTCTGGGCTATCCGGAATTGGGTCTTGGCCTTCGTTCAGCGAAGCGATCGGCATTCGATGCTGCACAAGGGGTTTCGCCTAGCTGGCATTGAAGAGGCATACGTTGCGATCGACGAACTGCTGACGATCGTCTCGTCGTCCGCAACGACCCGTATCGAGGTGCGATGCCCCCATAATCCGGGCGTCAGCAATGACGAACAGGTGTTCATCGGCATGATCGCAGCCCTCCAGCGATCCGACTGCGACGGCTCGGCCGAGCTACTCGCTTTCTGGCTTGCTCCGGCTGGCGTTCGGCTGGCCCAGCCGCCGGCCAGAAAGCTTGCCGACCTAATGGCCCTGGGCGGACTTTCGCTGCGCCTGCGCACGTTCGGGCCTGCAACGACCAAAACGGAACCGTCTGGCGACAGACGGCCATCGATCGATCCACCGGCCCGAAGAACGCTGCATTAGCCGGGCCGGTTTCCGTTTTCCATTCGACGGAGGAGCAAGAGAGATGACGGACGCTCATGCGAAGAAGCCGGGCGATCGGGTTCCCGATGCGTCGTTCAGGATCCGCAGCCATGGCATCTGGGAGATCTGGGGATCGGCCAAGGTGTTCGACGGCCGGACGGTCGTGCTGTTCGCGCTTCTTGGGGCATTCACGCCGACCTGTTCGACAAGCCATCTGCCGGGCTTCAAGGCCCACGCGGCCGCTTTGAAGGAAGCCGGGGTTGACGAAATCTTCTGTCTTGCCGTCAACGATTCCTTTGTCATGAACGCATGGGCCGACAGTCTTGGCGTCGCCGACGAAGTAACGATGCTTCCCGATGGCAATGGGGAGTTCACGAAGGCTATGGGCATGCTCGTCGACAAGTCCGATCTGGGATTCGGCATGCGGTCATGGCGGTACTCCATGCTGGTGCGTGACGGCGTGATCGCCAGGATGTTTGTCGAAAATCGCGATGACCCCGGCGATCCGTTCCAGGTCAGCGGTGCTCCGACCATGCTGCACTCCGTAAAGGGCGAAGCTCTGGCGGCCGAGTAATCCGTGACCGTCTGGGGGACGTGCGCCGGCCGGAATGCCACCGGCCGGCGCGGTTGATCGAAACCTGGGTTGTGAATGTCGCAAGCGGCACCAATGGCGCCCGACGCATCGATCGTGCTCTCGGGCGTGCCCGAAACGATGCTCTGGACGCTTTACAACCGAGCGGCTGAGACGGCCCGTGATGATCGGTTGATTGTCGATCCGATGGCGGTCGAACTTGTCGGCCGCATCAACTATGACTTTGCCGCACGTTTCGGCAAGCCAAGTGTGTTTCATCCTATCCGGGCGCGGGTGTCAGATGATCTGATTTGCAGATATGTCGATCGATGCGCCGACGATCCTGTGGTCGTCGCTCTTGGCGAGGGTCTGGAAACGCAGTTATGGCGCGTGGATGACGGGCGCGTGCGTTGGGTGAGTGTCGACCTTCCCGAAGCCATTGATGTTCGGCATCGATTGTTACCCCACCATCCCCGCATGTCCCTTGTCGCTACGTCGGCGCTGGATGACACATGGATGGACGCTGTCCCGTCGGCCACGGCGCCGTTCATTACGGCGTCTGGCTTGCTGATGTACTTTCACGAGACGGAGGTCGCCGGTTTACTTGGGCGCATTGCCAAGCGGTTTCCAGGCGCGGAGATCTTCTTCGACGCGATCCCTCCATTCTTCTCCCGCAAAACGCTGCGCGGCCTCAAGGTTACGAAGACCTACACCGCGCCGCCAATGCCTTGGGGCATTCGCGTAGACCGACTGCCGCTGTTCCTGGATAGGATTCCTGGCATCGGCGCGTTGACCATCCAGACCTATGCCGATCCGTTTCCCCGGCGGACGCAGGTCTATGCGTTTCTGTCGCACATCGCGTTTCTTCGTAACCGCCTAGCTGCCAGCTTGGTCCACGCAAGGGTCGCATCGGCGCACGCCTGACAGCGCGGATCCACTGCCTAGGCACGTGCCCGGCACCAGTTCGCAACCTGGTGTTTCCCGGCCGACGCGGATGGCTCGCCTGTCCTGAACTCGGACACGGCACGATATCTCGTGCGGGTTCCTGGGCCGAGACTGCTATGTGCAGGCCGCATGGCGCAATGCCCCGAAATCAGCGGGCTTTCTCCCCAAATGAAATTGACAATGATTCTCATTCGCAACTAACTTCGACCATTACCGGCGACGCGCCGTCGACCGGTCATCGTGGAACCGCACCGGTTCTCGGCCGGTCGCTTCCCTGACTCAATCGGCTCACACCCCTCTGGCCCGTGCCTGACACCGGCTGGAACGCCTGAAACTCGTCATAGCGGAACGGAACCATGCAACGCGTCAACACCGGCATACTCATGGGCGATCAGCGCGCCGACGTCTTGTACCTGCTTACCGACCGTAACGGCGACGGTGACGCGCTCGACACCGATGAGAGGTTGATCTTCTTTGACGAGACGAACGCGTCGGGGTTGGCGAACCCCACATCGAACATCTTCACGGTGACGCAGACGGCCGATAAGTCGGTCTATTACGGTGACGGTAATGCCGATGCCGTCTTTCGATTGCGTGATCAGAACAATGACGGTGACGCAAACGACGCGGGCGAGGCGGCAATCTGGTTCGACGCCAACAATGCCGACGGGTTAGCACTCGTCACACCAAACGGTATTGCCGAGGGATCGGATGGTGCGATCTACATAACGAATGCTGGCACTGGCCCCGTGCCGCCGGACGCGGTTTACCGAACAGTGGATCTGAACGGCGACGGTGATGCGAACGATGCCGGTGAAGCCACCGTCTGGCTGGATATGCAGACAATCGAGCTCGCAACCGGCGTTCCGATCGGAACGGCCACGGTGCCCTTTGATATCGTCTTCGATGGCGACGTGGCGTACATCAACGATCTGACCGGCGCGTTTGACGATATTATCCATCGCGTCGAGGATCTCAATAGCGACGGTGTGATCACGCCCGACGAGGTGACGCCGTTCATCACGGACACGATGAACTTCGGCGCGCCGGTCGACATCGCCAGCGCCGCTCAGGGTGACAGTCTGCTGACCTTGACCTGGTTCCCCAGCAGCAGCGTCCCAGGGGCGCAGCCCGTCATCTACCGGCTGACCGATCTTGACGGTTCGAACGACATCAACAGCGCGGATGAGGCTGTTGAGGTCTGGAACGCGACGGCCCTGCCCGACGGCTATGACATGTTCGTCGGCTTCAGCATCGATGCCGATGAGGATGGCAAAGTCGTCCTGACGGCCGATGAGCATGTGGTGACCCTGAGCGACCTGAACGGCGATGGCGATTACCTGGACGCGGGCGAGACAACGATCCTGACGTCCGGCCTCGACGATGCTGAGATCATCCGACCGCGAGCCGTGTCTACCTACGAAGGTACCGTTCCACCGACGATCACGACCGTCGGCGGCGGAAACCACTTCTCCCTGTTCCTGGATAAGGACACCAACACGCTCTATGCCACGGGCGAGAACGTGCTTGGCCAGTTGGGAAACGGGGTCAAGGGATACGACATCAAGACGTCGCTGCCGGTGACCATGCCGGAGGGCTTCGACGGCGTCATCGCATCGGTCTCAGCCGGGCTGATCCGCGGCTCGTTCCTGACGGAAGACGGTGACGTCTATTCCTGGGGCTTCGGCAATCTCGGCCGGCTGGGCCATGGGGACGATGAAGAGCAGCTGATCCCGAAGAAGATCGACGCGCTGGACGACGTCACTGTCGTCAAGATCGAGAACGGAAACGGCGCATCCTACGCGATCGACGATCTGGGCCGGCTCTATTCCTGGGGTCAGAACACGAACGGCCAGCTTGGCCTGGGCGACGAGGACAACCGCAACGTTCCGACCCTGGTGACGGATCTTGCCGACGAAACCGTTGTCGATGTGTCGTCGGGCACCTCGCACACCGTGGTCCTGACCGCCGACGGCGATGTCTATGCGTTTGGCTCGAACGTGGACGGACAGATCGGCTCCCCTGCCGGGCTCGATCAGAACGGCGATCCGATCCGCGAGATCCTTTCCCCTTTGAAGGTCGAGGGGCTGCCTTCGAACGTCGTCAAGGTCACGGCGGACACCAAGACGACGTTCGCCGTCACGGCCGATGGCGATGTCTACGCCTGGGGGGAGAACAGGTTCGGGCAGATCGGCGTCGGAAGCGACAACGGCGACGGCACCTTCACCCCCGATGAGGCCGATGTGCTGGTGCCGACGAAGATAGAGGGGCTGCCGTGCAGCGTCGTCGACGTCAAGGCGGGCGCGCGCTGGGTCGTCGCACTGACGGAAGACGGGGACGTCTATGCCTGGGGGCCGAACGATGAGGGCCCGACGGGCGGTCTCGACGGCGATCCGGCGGCCGAGAGCGACGGGACCTTTTTCCCGACGCTGCTGACCGGGCTCGACGATGTGAACGTGGTCGAAATCGCGACAGGCCCCAACTCGGTCATCGCCGTCACGGATACCGGCGACATCTACACCTTCGGATCGAACTCCGACGGGCGTCTCGGTTTTCCATCCGACGGCAGCGTTTACGAACCGACGCTTGTCGAGTTCGTCGATGATCCCGAACCCTATCTCGTGACGACGACACCGGCCGATAACGGCCGCGACGTCGACGCCATGGCAAGCCTCACCTTCGCGTTCACCGAGCCCGTATTTGCAGGCGCCGGCAGCATCCGTCTGGTCAATCGCGACGATCCGCTGGATACCCGCGAGATCGATATCGGCGACCATCTGCTGATCGACTTTGACGGCGCCACCGTGACCGTCACCCCGTCGGCCTTTCTGGTACCTGGGGGGCGCTACGCGGTCGAGTTCGATACCGGCGCCTTCGTCGACGCCGACGGCAACCCTGTGATCGGCTTCGAGGCGGGCGACACCTCCTCATACAACTTCACCGTCTCCGACGATCCCCTGCCTGCGAACGTCGTCGAGACGGGCACGCGGGACGAAGATCTGCTGAGGGGCGGTGCCGGCGACGACACGCTGCGCGGCAAGCGCGGCGACGATGCGCTGTTCGGCAACGAAGGCGATGACAGGCTGTTCGGCAACGGCGGTGACGATTTCGCCTTCGGCGGCGACGGCAACGACCGGGTCAATGGAAACGGGGGCGACGACCATCTGTTGGGCGGCGACGGGAACGATCGCCTGAAGGGTGGCAACGGCGATGATCTGATCGACGGCGGTCGCGGCAACGACAGAAGCTGGGGCGGCTATGGGGCGGACACATTCGTCTTCGGCGCCGACAGCGGCCATGACGTGATCGAGGACTTCGAAACCGCTTGGCTGTTCTGGGGAAGGGAAGACACGCTGCGGCTCGACATCGACGGCGTCGACAGCAAATGGGATCTGCTCCGCTACGCCGAAAAGGACGGGCGCAGCCTGACATTCGAGTTCGACGAAGACACCAGCCTGACGCTGAAGAACACGTCGTTCTGGGACTTCATCCGGATGGACATCGACTTCGTCTGATCGCCTGCCGCGCGCCTATCCGGACCGCTTGAACGCCGCCGTCATCACGCCGGCGCCGATCAGGATGGTCCCGCCGGCGCGGTTGATGGTGCGGATAACGGCGGGCCGGCTCGCGGCCCGCCTCACGCCGCCCGCAAGCCAGGCATAGGCCAGGTTGGTGATGCCGGCCAGCACCAGGAAGCTGCCGCCCAACAGCAAGAGTTGCGGCAGCACCGGGGCGGCCGGTGTCACGAACTGCGGCAGAAAGGCTGCGAAGAAGGCGATCCCCTTGGGGTTCAGTGCCGTCACCGCAAAAGCGTGGCCCGCCATTGCCAGCCCGCGCTTCGACGTTGGCGCGACACCCGTACCGGCCGGTTCGGGACGGCTCATCCACATGCGCACACCGAGAAAGATCAAGTACGCAGCCCCGATCCATTTCAGCACCGTGAACGCCCAGGCCGATGCGGCAAGCGCCACGCTCAGCCCCGCCAGCGACAGCGTCATTGCCGTGAAGTCGCCCAGCAGGACGCCCGGCACGGTGACTGCCGCCGTCTGCCGCCCGCCATTCAGCGCATAGCTGACCACCATCATCACCGTCGGCCCCGGGATCAGCAGCAGGATCAGGGTGGCCGCCAGATAGGTGGTGTAGAGTTCGATGGTCATGACCGATGCCCTCCGCGAAGTGGGACATACCCGTTCGCGGAGGGCGCCGGCAACTGCGGCGGTCGGAACCGATGCACCGGCGAGCGTGCGGCTACCGTACCACCAGCTCCACGCGACGGTTCTGGCTGCGGCCGTCTTCCGTCGCGTTGGTGGTGATCGGCGCGGCCATGCCGACGCCGACGGGGATCAGGCGGGCGCGGTCGATGGCATGGGCGGTTGCCAGAGTCTCCACCACGGCCTCGGCGCGGCGCTGGGAGAGGCCGAGATTGTAGTCGATGGCACCCTGGTTGTCGGTGTGGCCGACAATCATGAAATTGCGCTCCGGATTGGCGGCCACATAGCTTGCCATCTCCGCAATCTGTTCGTCGGCTTCCGGGCGCAGCACGGCAGAATCGAATTCGAACAGGATGGCATGCAGGGCCACATGGCCGGTCGCCGCAATCTCCTCGGCCATGGCGTGGCGATCGACCACCTCCATGTTGATCTCCATGGCCGTCCGTTCGACCACGTCCAGCCGGGCAAAGGTGCGGCCGGCATTCGCCCCGCCACCGGAGGTGTTGCGGGTGACGTATAGCGACACATAGATCTCCGCTTCGCCGTCGCGGAGCCGGGCCGACAGAAACCGCTGCTCGGCATAGTTCTCGGCGAGCGCCATGTTGTACGGCATGGAGTGGTTGAAGTTGCGACCGCCACAGCGTTCCGCCTCGCACTGGAACAGGGCCTCGAAGCCCAGCTCCTCCAGCGCCAGCTCATAGTTCCGCATCACTTCCAGTGGAGTGCGGTCTTCAGGGATCCGATAGACGATCTCCGTAATCAGCCCTTCCAGCGGCAGCGTGTGGTCGAGATTGGCGTCCAGCCCGCCATAGGTGGTGGCCGGTGCGATGAACAGATTGTAGGTGTCGAAGGTCGTCTGGTCATAGGCGATGATCTCCGACCCCCCATAGCGGGGGATCAGCGGATGATCGGCGCTGCCGTTGATATCGGCCGCCCAGCCGGCGGTCGGCGCCAGGCTGAGACCGCCGGCGATCAGACAGGCGAACAGGCGTGCCGGGGTGCGTGCATTCACAGACATCGGGGCTCTCCCGTTTCATGGGTCGGATGTTGCCGATCGTGATGAACTGGCGTCTGCGAACAGTTCGCGCAGACGGTCTCTTTGATCAACCGCATGTCAGTGACGGTGCAAAGGTGACGTCGATCTGGCGAAACCGGATCGCCCGGATCGACGTGTCGCCGAAGAGGGTGGCAGCGCCAAGCGTCGCGAGAGTGGCCCTCATGACACAATTCGTCTCTGATCCGTGGCGGTCGGCGAAGGATGGCTCGGGTGTGCTGGGAAATCAGTGACGCCTGTCACGACGCATGCCCACGCCACTTTCGCGAAGACGGTTGGAGGATTTACGGGCTCTGCCAAGGTCCATCAGTCGGCAGGAGAAGCTTCGCTTTCCAAGCGAAGCGATTGGCGGAACAATCGCCGTTCATGCCGGTCTCTGGAGGGGGCAGACGATCATGGACGGCACGCAGAAGGCGGGCTTTGGGAACGCGGAAATCACTGCTCTGGCGCACCTCTACCGCGGCGAGATGTTCCAGAGCAAAATCTGGCGTACGCGGCTCGACACCACCAGCAACTGGTCGATCGTCGTCACCGGCATTGCGCTCTCTGTTTCGTTCAGCAGTGCCGAGGCATCACCCATTCCCATTCTGCTGGTCAGCTGGGTGGTGATCATCTTCCTGTTCATCGAATCCCGCCGGTATCTCTATTACGACCTCTTCCGCGTGCGTGTGCGCGTGCTTGAGATCAACTTCTACGGCCCGATCCTGACCGGCCACGGCATCCAGACCGACAACGGGTGGAACGACCTGCTGGCGGCGGACTACCGGATCATGCGGTTCCACATCTCATTCATGGAAGCAGTCGGCCGCCGCATCCGGCGAACCTATGGCTGGATCTTCTCGGCGCTGCTGGCGTGCTATCTGGCAAAGATCGTCGTCCACCCGACACCGATCGCCTCTCTTGGCGAGGTCTGGACGCGAGCAGCGATCGGTCCGCTGCCGGGGGAGGCGGCTCTGGGCATCGGCGTGCTTTTCCATGGCACTTGGATCGCGATTGCGCTTGCCACCCTTGGCACCCAAAAGGCCGTTGGCCTGCCTAACAGACGCCCGGAACCCGACCTTCTCTTGGATGTCGCCGGCGGATCGAGTGGGCGCGCATAAGCGACTGGAAAAGGACGCCTGACCTACTGGTGGCCAGCTCACGCGACCTTGCGGATCTCCTGAAGGAAGCGATCGACCTCTGCGCGCAGTCTTTCCGCCTGGCTGGCCAGATCGCCGGAGGCTTGCGTGACCTCATCGGCGGCATGGCTGCTCTCCGTCGCCGCCCTGGAGACGCCCTCGAAACTGCGGGTCACCGCCTTTGTGCCTTCCGACGCCTGCGCCACGCTGCTGGCGATCTCACGCGTCGCGGTTGACTGCTCCTCCACCTCTGCTGCGATCAATGAGGCACTGTCGTTGATCGCCCGGATCGCGTCGGCAATGGTGCCGAAGCCGCCGGTTGCCTCGTGCGTCGCCTCCTCGATGGCGAGGACATGCGCCGACACCTCGTCCGTCGCCTTGGCTGTGTTCTGCGCCAGCTGCTTGACCTCGTGGGCCACGACGGCGAAACCCTTGCCGGCCTCGCCCGCGCGTGCCGCCTCGATTGTAGCGTTGAGGGCCAACAGGTTGGTCTGGGAGGCAATCTCCGTGATCAACTCGGCCACCTTGCCGACTTGGCCGGCCGCCTGCTCCAGACGGCTCATCCGGTCGTGCATCTGTCCGATCTCTTCGACCATGCCTCTGCTGACCGTCGACGATCGCTTGGCCTGCGTGTCGATCTCCGCGATTGAGGTCGACAGCACCTCAGACGCCATCGCCACGGACTGAACGCTCTTGGACGCTTCCTCTGCCCCACCGGCGACCCGGGCCGCCTGCTCCTCGGTGGCTCGCGCGATCGCGTCCATGCTGGCGGCGGTTGTGTCCAATTCGGTGGTGGCGCTGACGACGCTGTCGACGACGTTGAAAACGGTTGACTCGAATTCCTGAGCGACGTGTCGAAATTCGGCAACGCGGTCTGAGACAGACGTCGTCGCCGCGTTGATGGTCTTGGCGCCGCCGAGAAAGGCGCCGGTCATTCCGGTCTCGACGATACGGCGGAAGTACCGGTTGCGGCTGACATAGTCCATGGATGCCGTCGTTTCGCGGATATAGGCGTCCGTGCGGTCGATCAGGCCGTTGATCGACCACATGATCTCGCCCAAATCGCCGTTCTCCCGAATGCCGGCGATCCGTGCCTCAAAGTCCCCGCGCTCAACGGCGGCGCAGACATTGGCGCATCGGCGGATCGACCGCACCGTCATCGTCGTGAAGTGCAGGGCTGCCAAACAAGTGACGGCAACCATGGCCCCCAATATGCTGAGACCGATGCCCGCATCGACCACCAAAGCGGTGGCAAACAGGGCCGTCGCTGAGATGCAGCAGCCGCCGATTGCGACCCGCGCCCTAGAGAGAGAAGACCAGTTCGTCATAGCCGACGGCCTTTTCTTTCAAGAGGTCCAGCAGCATCTGATGGGAACCCTCGAGCCCCTTCTTGCGATCCTGATGCCGCTGCTCTTCGGCGAGAAGCGTCTGGTAGAGCGGTACGATCGTGGTTTCGATGACTGTCCGGTCCGGCACACGGCGATTGGAATGGTAGCCTAGAAGGTCGCCGCTCAGGCTCACGCTGGGCGTGACATGGGCGAAGACCCAGTAATGGTCGCCGTTCTTGGCCATATTGACGACGTAGGCGAAGATCTCCCTGCCGGCAGCAAGCGTATCCCACAGCAGCTTGAATACGCAGCGGGGCATGTCGGGATGGCGGATGATGCTGTGCGGCGCGCCCAGCAACTCCTCCTCTTCAAAGCCTGAAACCTTCATGAAGGTGCGGTTAGTGTAGGTGATGACGCCCTTCGCATCGGTCTTGCTGACGATGACCTCCTCGGGGCCGAAGGTTCGTTCATGGCCCGTCGGTTGGGTGGTGCGGGCTACCTTCCTTCTCTTAACGCGACTACCGCTGGCGAGGCCCGTTCGTAACATTGTGTCGACCCAGGTAACAATCTTGATCGGAGGTGATGACACTGGAGGGATTGCTTTTAAGAAATA
Organism: Alphaproteobacteria bacterium; assembly: GCA_028281925.1. Classification (GTDB taxonomy): domain Bacteria; phylum Pseudomonadota; class Alphaproteobacteria; order DSM-16000; family Inquilinaceae; genus JACKIG01. Next base: position 36,037 of record JANQIX010000016.1, on the reverse strand, counting down.
GTAAATTGACTTTATCAACAACTCAGGGGTGAATTCAATTTAGTTAAATCTCTTCATTATTTGCTGAGGCTACACGCCGCAGGGACCGGTCTGATCTGCCGGTTGGCCCGGCGAATGCGGCACGCTGCCAGTCGAGTCCTAGAGATGCGGGGCCGTCCCGTGCAGGGTATCAAGCGCGCCGCCGCAGATCTTCGGCAATCATCGCCGCCATGTCGCGAACCTTGGGCTTCGGCGCCTTCAGGAAGGGGAGCGGCCGGCAAAAGCGTATCGCTGCGATCCCAACGCGGGTCGTCAACAGGCCGTTGACCACGCCTTGGCCCAGGCGGGCCGAAAGTTTCCCAGCCACACCACCGCCCAGCATCTCGCCGGCCAGCCCGTCGCCGGCTTCCATGCCGCCGGTCAGCGCCATGTGCAGGAAGATGCGGCGCATCAGCTTCACTGTGCCGGCCAGTCCCGGCCGGCCGCCGTAGAGGCCGGCAAGCTGGCGCACCATGGCCAGGTTGCGCCAAGCGGTCAGCAGGATGTCGACTGCGGCGAACGGGCTGATGGCCGTGACCACAGCCGTGATCTTGGCCGTGCGCGCGATGACGGCCGTCGCCTGCTCGTCCAGCGGGCGCAGCACCTCGGTTTCGAACAGCACCAGCGCGTCTGCGGGATCGACCACGTCCGGTCGCCGCTCCCGGAACCGCGCCAAGGTCCATGACGTGTCTGTCCTGGCGGAATAGAGCGTCTCCAGTGCGCTCACCGCCGCGTCCACCGAATTGCGGTCGGCCTCCGTCACCGCCTGCTCAGCCATTTGGCGCACGGAGTCCACGCGCCGCAGGCGCGCGAGCGTGCCGATCTCCCGCAGCACCATCAGTCCCAGTGCCAGGCAAAGGATCCCGGCAATCCCGGCCGCCAGCCAGCCGACGACCGGGCTGCTCGTCAGCAGGCCATCGATCAGCCACACGATGTCGACGCCGATGGCCAGAACCAGCAGAGTGACCGCTGCTGCGACCGCTATCGTTCCCAGCCCGGGGCGCCCTGACCGGGTGGGCAGCGGTTCGGCCGTTTCCGCCGTCTCTGAAGCATCAGGTGACATTGCTGTCTCGGGCAGCCGGATCACGGTCGGATCGTCGACAGTGAACTCCGCCGGCCCCTGGCGCGGTGTCTCGACAGGCGCGCTCATGTCAGCAGGTCTCCGATCAGGAAGTCCATCGCCCGGTCCAGGCGGATATGCGGCAGCCCGCGACCGTCGGCGCCGGCCTGTTGCGGCGGCTTGAAGGACAGGAACCGATAGGCGGCCGCACCGTTTGCCGCGATGTCGCCGGGCCGGTCGGGCAGGTCGCCGGGAAACACGACCTTCGGCGCGTCGGCATCGGTGGGGATACCCTCCACACAGTCCAGCATCACGCCCTTGCGCTTTGCCTGGGCGTCGCGCGTCGCGCGCAACGCCGCCAGGGCCATCGTCTCCACTCTCGCCCCTTGGAACGTGGCCCTGTTCATGGGGTCGAACAAGAGGCCACCGATCAGTCCGGCCAGACGGTCGTGCTGGCTGACAGGGACGTGATCGGCCTTGGTGGCGGCGAACACGACGCGCTCGATCCGCCGGCCGAGGATCGGCCAGAGCCAGCTGTTGCGCCCCGGCCGGAAACACGCCAACAGCTCGCCCATCGCCAGGCGCAGATCGCCGACGCTGTCGGCCCCGACATTCAGCGCGCGCAGCACGTCAACCAGCACGATCTGACGGTCCAGCTTGGTGAAGTGGTCGCGGAAGAACGGGCGGACGATCCGTTCCTTGTAGGCGTCGTACCGGCTTTCCATCAGCGACCACAGCGAGTCGCGGCGCCATCGGCCGTCCGGCGGCGGTTTCAGCGGGCAGAAGGTGAGCGCCGGCGATCCTTCCAGCTCGCCGGGCAGAACGAACCGGCCGGGCTGCAGCCGGCTCAGGCCCGCAGGGTGTGTACGGGCTGCCCGCAAGAAGTCGGTGTAGAGTTGTGCGCAGCGCTGAGCAGCCCCTTCGTCGGTGGGTGCGATGGGGTCGATAGTGTCGATATGCCGGCGCCATTCCGCTGCCAGCGTCTGCCGCGGCGGCTGATCACATCCGGCCAGCACGCGCCGGCACCACTCCCCATAGTCGATCTGCAACAGCGGCAGGTCCAACAGCCATTCGCCGGGATAGTCGACGATGTCGAGGTTCAAGGTGGCGCTGCCCCGTATCTGACGCCTGAGGAAGCTGGCCGGGCGATAGCGGATGGAAACGCGCAGCTGGCTGGTCCGCCGCGTGCTCTCCGGCCACTGCGGCTCGGATGACTGCAGGGCGGCCAGATGCGTCTCATAGTCGAAGCGCGGCACGTCGGGGTCTGGCTGCGGGCGCAGCAGTGCGGCCTCGAAGCGGCCTTCGGCCACCGCTGACAGCCCGTGCATGCGCGCTGGTCGCATCAGATTGTGCACTAGCGAGGTAATGAAAACGGTCTTGCCGGCCTTGGATAGCCCCGTAACGCCAAGCCGAACGGTGGTCTCGAACACGCCCTCTGCATAGGTCACAGCGTCTTCCGCCAGGCGGACGATCTGCCCGGGAAGGTCTTTCAGCTTCAGTGGGGGGGCGACCTTGATCACCGGTCTTCGATCTCTCGCGACCTGAGCCCGCCGCGTGGCTCCATCGCGGTCACCGTCCACAGGTCCGCTATCTGAGGAAACGCGCGCCGTTGGTCCGGTATTCGGTGATCGACTGCTGGCGCGACACCAGATGGTCGACGAAGCGGCCTTGGAACAGCGCGATGCCCAGCCGCTGGCCGATGCTGATCGCCTCCTCCCCGTCGCAGCGGCAGAGGATCATGCGCGACTGGCCGATATCCTGAATCCGAACAGCCAGGTCGTCCAGCAGCTCCGGCCTTGCTGCCCCCGTCAGTTCTGGCCCCCAGTACATCTTGATCAGATCGATGCCGAGGCGTTCGCGGTCGATGAAAGGCAGCGTGAGATGGGTGATGCCGTCCAGACAGATCTTGTATCCCCGCTCTTGCGCATAGTCGCGGGCGAAGAAGTACGCGCCCATGTCGTGGAAGATATCCACTTTCTGGACCTCGATCACCAGCCGCCCCCGTACGCCGAAGCCTACACCCTGGTCGAACTTCTGGAAGTCGTTCGAGAGTATCGTCGCAACGTTCAGGTTCAGGCTGAAGGCGCGGCTGGTGCGATTGTCGTCTCGAAGGATCTGCGACAGCATCCGCCGGTCCAGCACCGTTGTCAGCCGCTGGAACAGCCACGGGTCCGCTGAGGCCGAAACGTTGGGAATCAACGCCTTCTCTAGATCCTCGATGGAGACATAGATCTCTTCGAAGATCGGCCGTGGGATGTCGCCGGTGGTGACCGCGCAGACGCTCTGATTGCGCACCAGAGAGGTCAGGTCGGCGCTGGCCAGCGCCCCTTCCAGCTTGGCCAGCAGCTCCGGCGTCAAAGGGCTGCGATTGCGCGAGGCCTGTTGGCGCACACGGTGCCGTTCCAACCGCTGCGCCTCGCTCATCTCATGGAAACGCCGCGCCATGGCCAGGAAACGGGCGTGGTCGTGCTCCATGATGTACCAGGTGCAGAAGGTCGGATCGCCCTGATCTTCGGTGAAGCGCGTCAGCGGATCCTCGCTGAACAGATAGCGCAGACGCAGCACCGCCTCGTCCACGTCCTCCACCGCTGCACCGCGGCAGACGAAGACCAGGTCGTTGTTCTGCAGCACGAACAGCTGCCCTTCGAACTGCTTGACCAGCGTCTCGAACGTGTTGATGGCGACGCGGATATGGTGATCCCGGCGGTTATAGGATTGCAGGCGCGAAAGATGGATGTGAACGGCGATCCGCCCCTCGCGATGCCGGGCCAGGCGCACGGCATAGTCATAGAGCGCGTATTCCTGGCTGGGCGACGGCAGTGGTGCGGCGGAAGCGGGAGGTGTGGCCATGGGGCGCGCCGTCATCCCTTCGGCTTAATCGGACCAGAATTCCAAATGCTTGCAGGTGCTCACTCTAGCCACGGTGCAGGCCGCGCGTCGATAGCGCCGTGCGAATTCATCAGCGGGCAGGCCTCACTTAACGGCCATCTTGCGCGCGGTCCCGGTTTCGCGGCATGTCCATCTGTGCATCGCTTGGCTTGTCGCGAAGCGTGAAGCAGGGGAACCGATGACGGCGTTATCCGATCCGCAGAGCCTGATTGCCGCCATGGGCGGCGCCCGTGTGCTGTGTCTTGGCGATCTGATGCTCGATCGCTTCGTCTATGGCGCCGTAGAGCGAATTTCGCCGGAGGCGCCCATACCGGTGCTGCGCGTCGGCCGCGAGAGTCTGATGCCCGGTGCGGCCGGCAACGTTGCGGCTAACCTCGTGGCGCTGGGCGTCGATGTGCGCTTCGTCTCCGTCGTCGGGGATGACGACGCGGGTCGCCGGCTGTCTTCGCTGCTCGGCAGCGCCTTGGGAAATGAGCCGGCACTTGTGGTGGATCCGGGCCGCGAGACGACTTTGAAGACGCGTTACATCGCCGCCGGGCAGCAGCTATTGCGCGCTGACCGTGAGACCGCTGGTGCGATCGATGACGGAATCGGTGCCCGCGTCGCCGATGCCGCGGAGGCGATGATCGATGGCTGCGGTGCCGTCGTCCTGTCTGACTATGCAAAGGGCGTGCTGACGCCGCCAGTGCTGGCACGCGTGCTCGCCGCGGCAGCACGGTCCGGGCTGCCCGTGATCGTCGATCCGAAGGGGCGGGATTTCGGACGCTACCGCGGCGCCAGCGTCCTCACGCCTAACCGGCGGGAACTGGCGGAAGCGTCTGGACAGTCCACCGGAACCGATGCAGGGGTGGTGTCGGCTGCAAAGGGACTGCTCAGCGATACCGGGATTGCCGCCATGGTGGTGACGCGCAGCGAGCAGGGCCTGAGCGTCGTCTTTGACGGCGAAGGTGATCGCGGCACGGTCCATTTCCGGGCGGAGGCCAGGGAGGTCTTCGACGTTTCGGGCGCTGGCGACACCGTCGTCGCAACGCTGGCATCGGCCTTGGCCGGCAGCGGCGGCATGCTCGACCAGGGGCGGTTGGCCTCAGCCGCGCGGTTGGCCAACCTTGCCGGCGGCATCGTCGTAGGTAAGGCTGGCACGGCCGTGGTGCATGCCGACGAGCTTATGACCGCCCTGCACCATCAGGACTGGGCCCGAGGCGAAGCGAAAGTGGCGGGACGAGGCGGGGCGCGGGATCGCATCGCCCAGTGGCGTAACGCTGGGCTGTCCGTCGGTTTCACCAATGGCTGCTTCGACCTGCTGCATCCCGGGCACATTTCGCTGATTCGTCAGGCACGCGCGGCCTGCGACCGGCTGGTGGTCGCCATCAACAGCGACGCGTCCGTCAAACGCCTGAAGGGCGAGAGCCGTCCCGTTCAGCCAGAGTCGGCGCGGGCGGCCGTGCTGGCCTCGCTGGAGGCAGTGGATCTGGTGACGGTGTTCGGCGAAGACACACCGCTTGAGCTGATCGACGTGTTGCGCCCGGATGTGCTGGTCAAGGGTGCGGATTATACGGTGGAAACCGTGGTCGGCGCCGACCTCGTCCAAGGCTATGGCGGACGCGTGGTGCTGGCGGCCCTTGAGGCTGGGTTCAGCACCACGGCGACGATCGCGCGTTTGCAGCGATAGCCGATTGCCGAACATGGACGGCAGCCTCGGGACATGGCAGGCACATCTGGTCTATGCGCTCGCCTGGCTCAGCTTCGGGGCTCTGCACAGCCTGTTAGCGCATGAGCCCCCGCGCGGATGGCTGAAACGGGTCTGCGGTGTCTATGGCCGTCTGACCTACACCGCCATTGCGGTCCTCCATCTGGCAGCGGTCGCGGCCGTGGGTGCGTGGCTTTTCCGGTCCGTCCCGTGGACGATCTGGCCCTGGCCCCTCGTCGGACTGTTTGTCCTGGTCCATCTCTGCGGCTGGGTGTTCTTGCTGACCGTCCTGCGGCGGTATGAGGCTGGACGGCTTCTGGGCACGGCCCAGCTGGCCGAGAGCAGGCGGGGAATAGCGGATCCGTCGGATGACGAGGCGCTGATGACCGCCGGGCCGCATGCCGTTGTCCGCCATCCGCTCTATGCGGCAGGATTGCTGATTCTGTGGGGGCAGGCCCTTGGTGGCTTCGGGATTGCGACGGCCCTTTGGGGAAGTCTCTATCTGGTGGTCGGCGCCAGGCTGGAAGAACGCAGGCTGAGCGTCATCTTCGGCCAAGCCTATAACGACTATCGGCGCGCAGTCCCTGCATTCGTTCCAAGGCTTCGCACGCGGCGCTGACCGCAGCTTCCGGCGCGCAAGCGATGGGTCTCAGGAAACCTCCGTAAAGGTCCAGGGCTCATCCGATCGTGTCGGCGGAGCGCAATGAATGGGCAGCGCATTGCCGACCCAGCCGCGAACGTCGCCCGAGCCCAGGCGGTTGCGCAGCACGCGCAAAACGCCTGAATGGGCCACCACCAGAGCCGGTGTCTGGCCGTTGATGCGGCCGAGCGTGCCCATCACGCGGTCTTCGAACTGCTGAAAGCCTTCACCGCCCTTCGGCGTGATCGACCGGTCGGTGATCGCCGTCAGCGGCAGACCCTCCATTTCCCCCCAGTCCCGCTCCTCCAGCCCCGGAACCAGCGAAAAGGGCATCTCCAACGCCGACGCGACGATGGCAGCGGTGTCGCGCGCCCGCGACAGCGGGCTGGTATAGATCGCCTGGATGCCGCTGGCGATCAGCCGGTCGGCGGCACGGCCAGCTTCCAAGCGGCCTTTGGGCGTCAAAGGCGTATCGGTGGATCCGGCGATCAGCTCGGCACGGTTCGCCTCGCTTTCGCCATGGCGCAGGAAATAGAACGGCCCGTCGAGCAACAGTCCCACCGGCGGTCTCCGATTTCTTCGGCGATCGGGGCAGGCCATGACACGCCTTCCCGTTGCCGTCAATGTCCGGTTGCCGGAGCCTTGGCCACGTCGGCATCCTTGCCGCCCGCTCAACGATAGCCCACGCGCTCGTGACCGCGCGCGCGGGAATGTGAAATGTCCGGCAGGGGGCGCGACGCTAAATTCTCAGATACGGACGCCGGTTTCGGCCGTCCGGCCGGTAGGTGCGTGCCCGAACCGACGTAACCGTCCGGTGGGGTCTGCCATCTACCAGTTGGTGGCGCTCGGGCGTCGAGAAGAGCGATCGTAAAGGGGACAAGGGTGAGCAGCCAATCTTCAACGATGGGGCGCGTCGGCGGATCTTCAGGCGTGCTGTCGCTGGTCTTCGGTGGCGGTATCATCGACCGGCTGCCTGGACAGTGGCCGGGCATCTCTTCGGGACTGCTCGTGATCCTGCGGTTCTTCCTGGCGCTGCCGTTCTTCAACGCAGGCATGGCGCGTTTCCAGAACTGGGACTCTCAGGCCTTCCTTTTCGAATACGAGCATCCGTTGCCGCTGCTTTCGCCGGGCATGGCGGCATCCGTCACCGCGGCGGCGGAAATCGTGCTGCCGATCCTGCTGGTGCTGGGTCTTCTGGGCCGCTTTGCAGCACTTGGCCTGGCCGTGATGGCGGCCACCATCTACTTCCTGATCGGCGGCGCCTATGCCATCGAGGCCGAGCAGTTTCCCTGGATGCTTGCCGGCCTGCTGCTGTTCGTCACCGGCCCCGGACGCCTGTCCTTGGACCATGGAATCCATGGATTGCTTAGCGGGCACCGGGGCGAAGGCAGCCTCTCGCTGCCTGTGTGCGTGGTCTTCTCCTTGGTGTTTCTGCTGGCACTCTTGGAGAAGGGCGGCGTTTGGGAAACCTGGCTCGGCTGGTTCTTCTGATCTTGCGCCGTCAGGCTGGCGGCGCCCGGCGTTCGCCGGACGTCTCCAGCCGTTTCGCGATGGCGATAAGGTCCTTCCAGGACTGGCGTTTGGCCAGCGGGGTGCGCAGCAGATAGGCCGGGTGGAAAGTCGCCATCGTCGGCAGCGGTTCAGCGAGACCAGGGACCGCAAGGTCGTACCAGCGACCGCGCAGCTTCATGATCCCGTCGTTTGTCGCCAGCAGGGCCTTGGCCGAGGTACCGCCCAGCAGCACCAGGATATCCGGCCGCACCAGCGCGATGTGCCGATGCACGAACGGCAGGCACATGGTGGTTTCCGACGGATTGGGCGTCCGGTTGCCGGGCGGGCGCCAGTTCAGGATGTTCGTGATGTAGACCGCGTTGCGGTCCAGCCCGATCGCCGCCAGCATGCGGTCCAGAAGCTGCCCGGCGCGGCCGACGAACGGCAGGCCCTTGCGGTCCTCCTCAGCCCCCGGCGCTTCGCCGACCAGCATCAGCCGCGCTTGGGGATTGCCGTCGGCGAAGACCAGATTGGTCGCCGTTACCTTCAATGCGCATCCATCGAACCGGTCGATGACCGCGCGGAGCGCCTCCAGCGTTTCGGCCTCGCTTGCCAGGGCAGCGGCGTCCAGTGCCGTTGCGTCCGCCGCCGGCAGTGCCGGCCGGGGAACCTCCACGGGCGTGGGCGGCGGTGCGGCCTTCGGCCGCGTCCACACGCCGGGCTCGTCCACTACCGATGCGTCAACACCGACCTCTTCATACCACCTGAGGAGCGTGGCCAACTGTTGCAGTTCGGGGTCTGACATGCTTCAACGCTTGGGCCGAGGGGCGACACCTAGCACTTCGTATAGGGCGAAGTGACGGTCGGAACAAAGTGGAAGTCGGGCCGATGGAACGGGAGTCCATGGAATATGATGTCGTGATCGTCGGCGCCGGCCCTTCGGGCCTGAGCGCGGCAATCCGGCTGAAACAGCTGGCGGCGGAGCAGGAGCACGACATCAGCGTCTGTGTGCTTGAAAAAGGCTCCGAAGTGGGTGCCCATATCCTGTCCGGCGCGGTACTTGAGCCGCGAGCGCTGAACGAGCTGTTCCCGAACGCGGCCGAATTGGGGGCTCCGCTGCACGCTCCCGTCACGCGGGACGAATTCTGGATGCTGTCTGAGACGGGCGGCCGAAAGATGCCGTCCTGGATGCTGCCGCCGGAAAGCCACAACCACGGCAACATCGTCATCAGCCTCGGTAATCTCTGCCGCTGGCTGGCGGAGCAGGCTGAAGCCCTGGGCGTAGAGATCTATCCCGGTTTTGCCGCGGCGGAGGTGTTGTACCACGAGGACGGCCGGGTCAAAGGCGTGGCAACGGGCGACATGGGCGTCGGCCGAGACGGCGAACAGACGGACAACTACCAGCCCGGGATGGAACTGCATGCGACCTACACCTTCGTCGCGGAGGGCGTGCGCGGGTCGCTGGCCAAGATGCTGTTCGAGCGTTTCGATCTGCGGTCGGACTGCGATCCGCAGACCTTCGGCATCGGTTTGAAAGAGCTGTGGGAGATCGACCCCGCCAAGCATGAGAAAGGCCTGGTGCTGCACGGCGTCGGCTGGCCGCTGGACGGGGAGACCTATGGCGGCTTCTTCCTCTATCACCTGGAAGAAAATCAGGTCTCCGTCGGCTTCGTCGTGGCGCTCGACTACAAGAACCCCTATCTCGCGCCGTTCGAGGAGTTCCAGCGCTTCAAGACGCATCCGAAGATCCGGCCTTTCTTCGAAGGCGGCCGGCGGATCGCCTATGGCGCCCGCGCCATCAACGAGGGCGGCTTGCAGTCCATTCCTAAGTTGACGTTCCCTGGCGGCGCCATCATCGGGTGTTCGGCCGGCTTCCTGAACGTGCCCAAGATCAAAGGCATCCACGGCGCGATGAAGAGCGGCATGTTGGCCGCCGAGGCGGCGTTCGCTGCGCTGAAGGAAGGGCGCACGGACGAACTGACGGCCTATCCTGAGGCCTTCAGGCAGAGCTGGCTGCACAAGGAGCTGAAGACCATCCGCAATGTGCGCCCCTGGTTCAAGCGCGGCCGCTGGGTCGGCATGGCCATGGCGGGCCTGGAGATGATGCTGCGCGGGCGCACGCCTTGGACTCTGCGCCACCACACCGATCACGACAGCCTGCGCAAGGCTTCCGACAGCAAGCCCATCGAATATCCGAAACCGGACGGCGTCGTCACCTTCGACCGGCTTTCATCCGTCTATCTCTCCAATACCACCCACGAAGAAAACCAGCCGGTTCATCTTCGCCTGAAGGACGCTTCCGTCCCGATTGCCCACAATCTGGTGGAATTCGACGAACCCGCACAGCGCTATTGCCCGGCGGGCGTCTACGAGGTCGTGCGCGATGAAGACGGGTCGGACCCCCGCTTCGTGATCAACGCGCAGAATTGCGTGCACTGCAAGACCTGCGACATCAAGGACCCCACCCAGAACATCGTCTGGACGGTGCCGGAAGGCGGCGGCGGCCCCAACTATCCCAATATGTGAGTAGGCCGCACCGCCTCGCCGTAGCCCCGCAGTGGGCATGCGGCCCGTTAGCACTTGTGTAAGCGTCGTCATGCTATCGCAGCACGCTGGGCATGGCGGGCATTTCGGCTGCGGCTTTGGTTTACCGGTTCGGCTTGTTTGTGCCACAGGCCGATCATAGTGTTCTGTTCTAAGGGATTGGTTGACGACAATAGAGGTAAGGCGAATGACGAAGACGTGGCTGCCGCTGATCGCAATGGGCGGATTGTTGCTGGCACCGATGTCGGCAGCGACGGCGTCAGAGCCCGCCGTCGGTGATCCGGCCGGTGAGGCGCTGGCCGTGACCGACATGGTCTCCAGCGGCGCGGGCGCCTATTTGGCCGGGACGTTTGCCGCCTCGCAGGACGATCAGATTGCTGCCGCGGAACTGTTGCTGCACGCGCTGTCGCATGACCGCGAGAACGTCCGCCTGCTGCGCCGGGCCTTCGTCGCATCGGTCACCGGCGGCCTGATGGATGTCGGCATCGACTTGGCGGCAGAGGTTCGCGCGGACGATCCGGACGACCAGCTGGCCGTGATCGTCCTGCTCTTGGACGATATTCGCGAGAACCGTCTGGCCACTGCGCTGGAGCGGATGGAGCGGGTGGAACGCACGGGCATCGCGCGCTACGTGTCGCCCATGCTAGAGGCGTGGATTCTCGCCGGTCTTGGTGAAACGGAGCCGGCGCTTGAAGCCCTGTCGGCCCTCGATCAGATCGACGGCTTTGAGCCGGTGGTGCACCTGCATCGGGCGCTCATCCTGGATCTGGCCGGCGATACGGCACAGGCCCAGGCCGATTTCGAGGCCGCGCTGGAACATGGCGACAGCCTGCGCGTCATCGACGCAGCCGGCGCGTTCTATGAGCGCCAGGGCGATACCGAGAAGGCTGCGGCGCTTTACGAGCGGTTCGCCCTGGCCAACCCGCAAAACCTGATGCTGGAAGACGCGGAGAAGCGCCTGGTGCATGGCGGTACCGCGCCGTATCTGGTGGAGGGCGCGGCGGATGGTGCGGCGGAGGCTGTCTTCCAGATGGCCAGCGTTGTCAGCAACGAGAGCGCGGGCAATGTGGGACTGGTCTATGCCCGCTTGGCGTTGTTCCTGAGGCCCGACTTCCCGGTCGCGCGCATCCTATTGGGTGACATCCTGTCCGAGCGTGGCCGGGACGAAGAGGCGCTGCAGGTCTACCGCGCCATCGATCCGGCGACGCCGGCGGGCTGGACCGCAAGGCTGCGGTCCGGCGGCGCGCTGGGCCGCCTTGAGCGCATCGACGAAGCGATCGAGCTGTTGGAGGGCATGGCCGAGGAGCGCCCCGATCGCGCTGAGCCGCTGATCCAGATCGGTGATCTCCAGCGGATGGCCGAGCGTTATGACGAGGCGATTGTCGCCTATGACTTAGCGGCGGAGCGCGAGCCGGCTCTCGTGGAGAACAACTGGTCCTTCTATTACAAGCGCGGCATCGCCCTTGAGCGTGCGCGCGACTTCGATCGTGCCATCGCCGATCTGGAGCGTGCCATCGAGTTGAAGGACGATCACGCGCATCTCTTGAATTACCTGGGCTATCTCTGGGTCGATCGCGGCGAGAACCTGGAAGAGGCTGAAAGGCTGATCCGCGAGGCACTGGAGATCCTGCCCAACGACGGCTACATCATCGACAGCCTGGGTTGGGTCCAGTACCGCAGGGGCCAGTTCGAAGACGCCGTGGAGACGCTGGAACGGGCGGTGCAGTTCCGGCCCCTCGATCCCGTTATCAACGATCACTTGGGCGATGCCTATTGGCAGGTCGGTCGCCGGACGGAGGCGGAGTTCCAGTGGCGCCACGCCCTGGTCGAGGCGGAGGATGAAGAGCTGATCGCGAACATTCTCGAGAAGCTGGAGCACGGCTTGGTGGAGACCGAAGACACAGCCGCCAACGCCGCGGCCGAATAGCACCGGCGTCCGCCTCTCCGCATCGTTCTGGCGCGGTCATGCCCATGGATGAGTTCGCGCCGGCGAAGCTGAACCTCTACCTGCACGTGACCGGCCGGCGCGATGACGGGTACCATCTGCTGGACAGCCTGATCGCCTTCGCGGATGTGGGTGACCGCGTGTCCGTTGCCGCATCGTCCGATCTGCGCCTGTCCGTCGACGGTCCGTTTGCCGCTCAGGTCCCGAATGACGACGGCAACCTGGTGCTGCAGGCAGCCAGGGCGATGGCAGCGGCCCTCGACCGGCCGGCGGCAGCCGAGATCCGGCTGACGAAGATGCTTCCGGTCGCATCCGGCATCGGCGGCGGCTCGTCCGACGCCGCGGCCACGTTGCGGGCCTTGCTTAGGCTTTGGGATGCCGCGTTGCCCGCTCCGGAACTGACGGATCTGGCGTTGCGGCTTGGGGCCGATGTGCCGGTGTGCCTGCATGGCCGAACCTGCCATCTGTCGGGCATCGGCGAACGGCTTGATCCTGCGCCATCGGTGGCGGACCAACCGATCGTTCTGGTGAATCCCGGCGTCGGTGTCTCGACGCCGACGGTCTTCAAGGCCCGCCAAGGGCCGTTCTCGTCACCCTTGCGTCTGGCAGATCCGTCCAGCGGCCCGCACGGGCTCGCTCAAGCGCTGGCCCAGAGGCGCAACGACCTCGCACCCCCGGCCATCACGCTGGAGCCGACCATCGCCGCCGTGCTGGCGGCGATCGAGGCGACGCCTTCGTGTTTGCTGGCCCGGATGTCCGGCAGCGGTGCCACCTGCTTCGGCCTGTTCGAGACTGTCGACCAGGCCCATACGGCAGCTCGCGAGATTGCGGACGAAGAGCCGTCTTGGTGGGTTGAGGCGACGCGGCTTCGGTGACCGCGAAGGCAAGCGGGACGATCGCACTGGCTGCAATCGTCCCGCCCACATTTTGGAATACCTGTGTTTTGCCTCACCGCCCTTGGATCAGTGTCTCCAGAACGGCTTGCTGGATTCCAAATGGACATCGGCCCGGCTGATGCCCAGATCCTTCAGCATGTGGTCACTCATCTGTTGCAGATGAAACCGCTGGTTTGCCCGTTCCTGCCAGGTCAAAAGCAGGTCGATCACGGCAAACGCCGTCCGCCGCACCGTGCCGAAGAAACTGACGGCCTGCGTGTCAGTGGAAACCAGCCGTAATACCGGCCTGTCGGGTGCGCACTCCGCTGCGCATTCTGTCGTGGTCATGGCAACTCTCCTGTCATCGTGCCCGCCTTCATGCGGATTAGCGCTGAATTCGGCTGTTGCCGCGACCCGATACTTGCTCATAAATCTCCTGGGCAACAAACGAGGCTTTCTCATAGAATGACCTAGCTGAGCTAAGCCAATTTGTTGCCGAACCCATGCCCCGCCGACTGCCGCCCCTGAACGCTCTCAGGGCCTTCGAGGCCGCCGCCCGCCACCGCAGCTTCACGCTGGCCGCCGATGAACTGTCGGTGACGCCGGCCGCCGTCAGCCATCAGGTGAAGGGGCTGGAAGAGCTGCTGGGCGTGCGGCTGTTCCGCCGGCTGCCGCGGGGCCTGCGCCTCACGGATCAGGGGCGCAACTATCTGCCCGGACTGACTGACGGCCTAGATCGGCTGGCCGAGGCGACGGAGCGGCTGACCGGCCGCCGACTGGCCGGTCGGCTGAAGGTCAGCGTCATCCCGTCTTTCGCTGCGCGCTGGCTGGTGCCCCGGATCGGCGATTTCTACGACCGTTTTCCGCAGATCGACGTGGTGATCGATGCCGAACCCCGCAATGTGGACTTCGCGCGCGAAGATGTGGATGTCGGCATCCGCTACGGCTATGGCCGCTATCCCGGCCTGCATGTGGAACTGCTGCTGAAGGAAGACCTGTTTCCCGTCTGCAGCCCCAGCCTTTTGAACCGTGGCGCGCCGCTGAAAGAGATGTCGGATCTGCGCCATCATGTGCTGCTGCACGACAGCACGGCACATCTCGACGAACTCTGGGTCAGCTGGGATCTGTGGCTGAAAGCGGCGGGCATCACCGATATCGATCTCGGCAGGGGCCCGCGCTTCTCCGACACGGCAATGATCCTGCAGGCCGCGATCGCCGGCCACGGCGTGGCCATCGGTCGCAGCGCGCTGTTGGGCGAAGATTTGCGCGCTGGGCGCCTGGTGCGGCCGTTCGACATCACCCGTGAGGCGGTGTTCAGCTATTGGGTGGTGACTGCACCCGGTAGCCTGGACGAACCCAAGGTGGTGGTCTTCTGGAATTGGCTGGCCGAGCAGGCGGCGCGCGACCGGGCCTCGTGATTGCCGGGTCTAATGGCGGATCACCCATGCTCGCGGCATGGGACAAGCGCGAATCGATCCGGTAGCATGACGATGTCCACCAAACCGGGGGCTTAACGGGCCACCGTTTCGCCCTCGGGGTGAGGCCAGGGAAGCATCGTCAGGAGCCTGCCGCAGCCATGATCAGAGCCTTGTTCGTCACCGCCGTTGCCGCCGCCGTGTCGCTACCGGCCGCGTTCGCACAAGAGATCTCGCCCGCCGTCGTCTTCGACATGGGCGGCAAGTTCGACCGTTCGTTCAACGAAGGCATCTACAATGGCATCGAGCGGTTCCGGGAGCAGACCGGGATCGAATACGACGAGTTCGAGGTGACGAACGAGACCCAGCGCGAGCAGGCTCTGCGGCGCATGGCACGGGCCGGTCACGACATCATCATCGCCGTCGGCTTCGCCCAGGCCCCGGCCGTGGAAGCAGTGGCCGCGGAATTTCCCGATGTGAACTTCACGCTGATCGACAGCGTCGTCGACCTGCCGAACGTCCAGTCGGTGATCTTTAAGGAACAGGAAGGATCCTTCCTGGTCGGCATCATGGCGGCGATGGCGAGTGAGACCGGTTCGGTCGGCTTCGTCGGCGGCATGGACATTCCGCTGATCCGCGCGTTCGCCTGCGGATATGAGCAGGGTGTGCATTGGGTCGATCCGGAGATGGAGGTCATCCAGAACATGACCGGCACGACGCCGGCGGCCTGGAGCGACCCGACCCGTGGCGGCGAACTTGCGCGCAGCCAATTCGACCGCGGTGCCGATGTGGTGTTCGCCGCGGCCGGAGCCTCGGGGCTCGGCTCGCTGCAGGCGGCGGCCGATGACGGCTATCTCTCCATCGGCGTCGACAGCAACCAGAACCACCTGCATCCGGGCAGTGTGCTGACATCCATGCTGAAGCGCGTGGACCTTGCCGCCTACAACGCTTTCATGGATTCGCTGGAAGGCACATGGCAGCCGGGCGTGATCAATCTCGGTGTTGCCGAAGAAGGTGTGGGTGTCGCGATCGATGAGAACAACTGGGCCCTGCTGACGCCAGA
Organism: Alphaproteobacteria bacterium; assembly: GCA_028281925.1. Classification (GTDB taxonomy): domain Bacteria; phylum Pseudomonadota; class Alphaproteobacteria; order DSM-16000; family Inquilinaceae; genus JACKIG01. The sequence goes on along the minus strand of JANQIX010000016.1, from coordinate 20,410 downwards.
GATGATCAACGCCGTCAACAGCGCCACCATCGCCATCATCAACGGCGAGATCGAGGTGGTCGACTACCGCGCCGACAATTCCTGCCCCGAATAGCCGCCGACCTGGACCTCGCAAAGGGGGACTCCGTGGTGGTGGCAGCGGCCGACGGCGGAGAACGTGCGCCCGCCGTCGAGCTGATCGGGATCGATAAGCGGTTCGGGGCCGTCCACGCCAACCGCAACGTCAATCTGCGGGCGGAGGTTGGCTCAATCCACGGCATCGTTGGGGAGAACGGCGCCGGCAAGTCGACCCTGATGAGCATCCTTTACGGCTTCTACCAGGCTGACCGCGGCGAAGTGCGGGTGCGCGGTCAGCGCGTACGCGTAACCTCGCCGAGGGAGGCCATCGACGCCGGGATCGGCATGGTCCACCAGCACTTCATGCTGGTGGACCCCTTCACCGTCCTGGAGAACGTGATGCTGGGGGCGGAGGGCGGTCCGCTGCTGGCGCGCGGGCGCGAAGAGGCCGCGCGGGCGCTTGAGGCCCTGGAACGCGAATATGCCCTGGACGTGCCGCTGGATGGCGTAGTCGGCGAACTGCCGGTCGGTATCCAGCAGCGCGTGGAGATCCTGAAGGCCCTCTATCGCGGCGCCGACACCCTGATATTGGACGAGCCGACCGGCGTGCTGACCCCGCAGGAGGCGGAACATCTGTTCCGTATCCTGGGCGCACTGAGAGACCAGGGCAAAACGGTTCTGCTGATCACCCACAAGCTGAAAGAGATCATGGCGGTCACCGACCGGGTCGCTGTCATGCGCCGCGGCGAGATGGTGGCAGACCGCGAAACCGCAGCCACCACGCGCGAGGAAATCGCGGAGCTGATGGTCGGCCGCAAGGTGCTGCTCAGGGTCGACAAGACGCCTGCCAAGCCCGACCGTCCGCTCTTGGCCGTGGAGGATCTGCGCGTTGTCGACCGCCGTGGGGTCGAGCGCCTGAAATCGGTGTCTTTCCAGGTTCGGGCTGGTGAGATCCTGGGCATCGCCGGTGTGGCCGGAAACGGCCAGTCCGAGCTGCTGGCTGCCCTCGCCGGGATCGCTGCGCCGGCATCGGGCCGCATCCTGATCGACGGACAGCCGGTTCCTGCCGGCACCGATCCCCACGCCATGCGCAGACTGGGGATGGCCCATGTCCCGGAAGACCGGCTGCGCGACGGCCTGGTGCCGCCGTTCGAAGCACGGGAGAACATCATTCTCGGCTATCATGATGATCCCCGGTACAACACCGGCCCGCTATTCGACCGCGCCAACATTCGCCAGAGCTGCCTGCAGGAAATGCAGGCTTACGATGTGCGACCGTCCGATCCGGAACTGCCGGCTGCCAACTTCTCCGGCGGCAATCAGCAGAAGCTGGTGGTGGCGCGGGAGGTGGAGCGCGATCCCGTGGTCTTGCTTGTCGGTCAGCCGACGCGGGGCGTGGATATCGGCGCCATCGAGTTCATCCATCGCCGTCTTGTGGCGTTGCGCGACAGCGGCAAGGCGATCGTCTTGGTGTCTGTGGAACTGGACGAGATCATGTCGCTGGCCGACCGCATCCTGGTGATGTTCGACGGCCGCATCGCCGGCGAGATGGGGCAGGAGGCTGCGGACGAGCGCGTGATCGGCTGCATGATGGCCGGTGTCGGCCCGGAAGAGATGGCGCCTGAACCCCATCACGTGGGGGCCGAATGATGGCTGGCCGGGCGACGTTGCCGCGCTGGGTCGATATCGGGCTGATCCCGCTGATCAACCTGAGCCTCGCGCTCTTCGTCTCCGGGATCGTGGTGCTGATCATCGGCGGCAACCCGATCCGTGCTGTCGGCCTGCTGATCACCGGCGCCTTCGGCGACGGCCAGATGGTGCCCCATGGCGAAGCGATCGGCTTCACCCTCTACTACACGACCAACTACGTCTTCACCGGCCTGGCGGTGGCCGTTGCCTTCCATTGCGGCCTGTTCAACATCGGCGGCGAGGGGCAGGCCTATATCGGCGGGCTCGGCGTCGGCCTGGTGTGCCTCTATCTGGATTTTCTGCCCTTCGTGCTGATCGTGCCGGCGGCGATCATCGGGGCTGCGGTGTTCGGGGGCGCATGGGCCTTCATCCCGGCCTACCTGCAGGCCAAGCGCGGCAGCCACATCGTCATCACGACCATCATGTTCAACTTCATCGCCGCGGCGTTGATGGTCTATCTGATGGTCAATCTACTGATACGCCCGGGCCAGCAGTCCCCGGAGAGTCGCGCCTTTGCCGAGCATGCGGTGTTGCCGGCCTTTCACGAAATCCTTGGCGCCATTGGCATCGAGGTCGCGCGGTCCCCGGTCAACCTCTCGCTGGTCTGGGCCATCGTTGCGTGCGTCTTCGTCTGGCTGTTCATCTGGCGGACCCGCTGGGGCTACGCTGTGCGCACCGTGGGCCAGAACACACGTGCCGCTGTCTATGGCGGCATTTCGCCGGCCAACACCATCATCATGGCCATGCTGATCGGCGGCGCGATGGCGGGGTTCCTCGGGCTGAACGCGGTGATGGGCGAGCACCACCGTCTGCTGCTGAACTTCCAGCTCGGATACGGATTCGGCGGGATTGCCGTGGCGTTGATGGGCCGCAACCATCCGCTCGGTGTCTTTCTGGCCGCACTCCTGTTCGGCATCCTCACGCAAGGCGGCGGTGAGCTGGCATTCGAGATGCCGCAAATCACCCGTGAGATGGTGGTGGTCATCCAGGGGCTGGTGATCCTGTTCGCTGGCGCACTGGAGAACATGTTCCGGCCGCGCATTGCCGCCTATTTCCTCGCGCGCTCCGAGCGCACCCAAGCGGCCACCTGAGGCAAGGGCCATGGAAGCCTTCACCCAAGCCGTCTCGATCCTCGACGCGACCCTGCGGCTGGCCACGCCGCTGATCCTGGCCGCGCTGGCCGGCCTGTTCGCCGAACGGTCGGGCGTGGTGGATATCGGACTTGAGGGCAAGATGCTTGCCGCGGCCTTCGCCGCTGCCACCACGGCCGCTGTCACCGGCTCACCCTGGATCGGGCTGGGGGCCGGTATCATCGTCTCCGTGCTGCTGGCGCTGCTGCACGGCTTCGCCTGTATCACCCATCGCGGCGACCATGTCGTGTCGGGTGTGGCCATCAACACGGTGGTTGCCGGCTTGGCGCCGACCCTCGGCAATGCCTGGTTCCGCCAGGGCGGGCAGACGCCGACGCTTGAGGCGGAGGCGCGGTTCACCGGCATCGATCTGCCGTTTGCCGAAGCCCTGGCCGATGTGCCCGTGTTGGGGCCGATCTATTCCGACCTGATCAGCGGGCACAACATCCTGGTCTATGTCGCCATCGCCGCGGTCCCCCTTGTCGCCTTCGTGCTCTACCGCACCCGGTTCGGGCTCAGAATGCGTGCCGTCGGGGAGAATCCGGCCGCGGTGGACACCGCGGGCATTTCCGTCACATGGCTACGCTATCGGGCTCTGATCGTCGGCGGTGCCTTGTGCGGGATTGCAGGTGCCTATTTGTCGACGGCGCACAACGCGTCTTTTGTCCGCGACATGACGGCCGGCAAGGGGTATCTGGCACTGGCGGCGCTGATCTTCGCCAAATGGCGTCCCGTGCCGGTCTTGTTGACCTGTCTTCTGTTCGGATTTCTGGACGCGACGGAAGCTCGGCTGCGCGGTGTGGAATTGCCGTTGATCGGGGCCATTCCTGGTGAGTTCATCCAGGCTCTGCCTTACATCCTCACGGTCGTGCTGCTGGCCGGTTTCGTCGGCCGGGCGATCCCGCCCCGCGCGATCGGTACGCCTTACGTGAAGGAACGATGAGCGGCGATCCCTACGACCGGCTGTTCCAGGCTGCCGAGGCAGCACGCGCGAGGGCCTATGCACCCTATTCGGCCTTCCCGGTGGGGGCCGCAGTGTTGGCAGCGGACGGTACGGTCCATGCCGGCTGCAATGTCGAGAACGCGGCCTATCCCGTTGGCCAGTGCGCTGAGGCCAATGCCATCGGCGCCATGGTCGGCGCCGGGCAGGTGCGCATCGAGGCCGTGCTGGTGATTGGCGGCCGGCCGGGCGACGACACCCTGTGTACGCCCTGCGGTGCCTGCCGCCAGCGCATTCGCGAGTTCGCGCCGCCAGAGGCTCCGGTCTACATTTGCGGTCCTGAGGGCCTGCGACGACAGGAGACGCTGGCAACGCTGCTGCCGCTGTCGTTCGGCCCGGAAAACCTGGGCGGGTAAGGATGGCCGGAGAGATCGCAGCCACCGCCGTCATACATCGGCTTGCCGAAGGGTTTGAGCCGCGGCTGGGGATCGTCCTCGGCTCCGGGTTGGCGGATGTGTCAGGCACCGTCCAGGCGATCACAGAGATCGCCTACGCTGACATTCCCGGGTTTCCCAAGCCATCCGTTCCCGGTCACGACGGGCGGCTGGTGTTGGGAACGTTGGGCGGACTTCCGGTGGCTTGCCTCTTGGGGCGCGTCCATGCCTATGAGGGGCGCGGACACGGAGCGATGGCAACGCCGATCCGAACGTTGCGCCGCCTTGGCTGCCGGGCCGTCCACCTGACAGCAGCTGCAGGAAGCCTTCACCCGGAATGGTCACCCGGAATGCTGATGGCCGTGCGCGACCATCTGAACCTAATGGGCGGCAACCCTCTGATCGATCAACCGGACGGCCACGGAGCGGACCGTTTCGTCGACATGACGGCAGCTTACGATACGGAACTGACGGCCCGCCAGCTTCGAGCCGCGTCTCAGGTCGGGCTGCCGTTGGCCGAAGGCGTCTATGCCGCGCTTCTAGGCCCGAGTTTCGAGACACCGGCCGAGGTCCGGATGCTGGCCAGGCTTGGTGCCGATGCCGTCGGCATGTCGGTCGTGCCGGAAACCATCGTTGCGCGCCAAGCGGGCCTTGCCGTGACGGCCACGGTGGCGATTACCAATCTCGGTGCCGGACTGGCGACGACCCCGCCCAGCCATCAGGAAACGCTGCAGGTTGCCGGCGTCTGTGCGCGGGCGCTCCGCACCCTGCTGACGGCCTTTTGCGAGGACCTGGCGGACTCAGAGATCTTTCGAACCTGAGCAGCGTTGCATCCAGCGGTATCTATGCCCTATGGAGTGTGACAACAGTATTCTCCCGACTGCCGGTGGTGTCCGCCGAGGATTTCCTGAACATGGGGATGATTGACGTCTGGCGGCGTCGCTTGCGCCAGCTGCCGTTACTGCTCCACCCGCCGGAGAACCTGCGCCGGCGGGACCTGCGTCTCGACATCCAGGCCAAATTGACCATCCGGCGGGGGGAATACGCGACCGACTGCCGATCGATCAACATTTCCGCGAGTGGTGTACTGCTGGACATCAGCCTTCCGTTCAAGCCGGGCGACGGCGTTGAGGTCACGGCAGAGCGTTTCCGGCACACGGTTCCAGCCACGGTTGTACGGATCGGCAATGGCAGCACTGCACTCCGCTTCGATGCGCCTGCCGCGGCGCTTACGCTTGTCGGCTGGCTCACGGGAGAGGCCGGTCGGCGCTGATCCAGCCATCAGGCCATCATAAATCCGCCTAACTCGGCAGGCAGGCTAGCATCAAGGTGACCTTATCAGCCGGATTGCGTGTTCATCCGGCACTTCCGGGAAAGGGTGATGGCGGCGACGGTGACAAAAGGGATTCTGCGCCGATTCGACCGCCTGCTTGAGCTGTTGATGCTGATTGGCGGTGCCGGTGCGGCGTCCCAATTCTCCAGCTTCGTCCAGCACTACACCCAGAACCTTGCCGGCCGTGTCGCGGAATCGCGGGTCGATGTCGATGCCATCGTCGACCGGGCACGGGATGCCGACATGCCCGTCTACGCCTACCTGCACGCCTTCCACACAGCCAGTAATCCCATCTTCCAGCGCGAGGGGGAGGCGCTGCAGGCGAAGATCGATCGGGCCGGCGACCTGACCCAGGCCTATGATCGCCTTCAGGCCGCCGGCCTCTTCGAGTTGCCGGTGGTATTCGTTTCGCATCTCGACATGACCGTGGCCGGCGATACTTGGCGCCATTTCCAGCCGTCGTTTCCCCTCGATACGGCAAGCTTGGTGTACACTGGCATGGGTGCTGCGTTGGCGTTGATCGCCTACTGGCTGGTGCGGGGCGGGCTCGGCCTGCTCGGGCGCTTGGTGCTGCCGCGGCGCCCGGCGGCAGGCGGTGCATGAGGCGCACGATGATCCGCCGGCCAAGCGGCGGCGTAATGGTTGGCGTCGGCTCGCTGCTGGAAGCGGCGGCCAGCCGTCTTCGCTGCCTGAATACAGCGCACAATCTTAGGGAGGCAGAACGCACATGCGGTTTCCGATACGCCTGTTGAAGGCGGTCCTGCCGCTGTTCGTGCTGCTGAGCGCCGCCGCCGCGGTTGCCTATCTGGTTGAGACGCGGCCTGTGGCCGAGACGCAGACCGCGGAAGAGCGCACATGGCCGGTCTCCGCGGTCACGGTGCAGCTGGGCGATCACCGGCCCGATCTGCGTGCCTATGGCGAAATCGTTGCCGGGCGCGAGGTCGATGTCGTGAGCGCCGTCGCCGGCGAGATTGTCGAAGTGGCGCCGGGTTTCAGATCCGGCGGTATCGTGCAGCAGGGCGATCCTTTGCTGGTGATCGACCCGTTCGACTATCAGACAGCCTTGGAGGAGCGCGAAGCCGAACTGTCGGAAGCCCGCGCGCGGCTCGACGAATTGACGGCCCGCTGGTTGTTGGAGACGGAGGCTCTTGCCCGCGACCGCGACATCCTCGAGGTCGTGTCCCGCGAGATGTCCCGCCGAGAGCGTCTGGCCGCGACCGGAGCCGTTTCCACGCAGGCGCTCGACGATACGCGTCAGGAACTGCTGCGCCAACGCCAGCAGGTCGCGATCCGCGAGAACACGCTGGCGGCCGAAGCGGCGCGGATCGAGCAACAGCAGGCGATCATAGAGCGGCTTGAGGTGCGTGTGCGCCGGGCGGAGCGGGACGTTGAGCGTACGCACATCTCTGCACCGTTCGCCGGCTTTGTGACGGATATCGACGTGGAGCAAGGCCAGCGTGTGCGCGTGGACCAGGCGCTGGCGCGGCTGATCGATCCGAGCCGGCTGGAGGCGCGCTTCCAACTCTCGGAGGCCGATTACGGCCATCTGCTGTCATCCGATGGTGCGCTGGTCGGTGAGACGGCAACTGTTTCTTGGCGTCTGGGCGGCACGTCTCTGGAGGTTCCGGCGGAGATCGAACGCGTTGATGCGACGATCCAGTCCGATACAGGCGGTATCTCGGTGTTCGCGCGGCTTTCCGATGTCGGCACCAGCACACCACTGAGGCCCGGTGCCTTCGTCACCGTCTCTTTGCCCGGCCGACCATACCAGAACGTTGCAAGACTGCCCGAGACGGCTTTGTTCGCGACGGAAGAGGGCGATATCGTCTACGTCGTCGATGCTGAGGGCCGCCTTACGCCGCGGTCCGTATCGGTCTCTGCCGTTGCCGGCGACAGTGTGCTGGTCGCGGGGGCGCTCGGCGACGGCGATCGCGTCGTGACGACCCGTTTCACCGGGATCGGATCGGGCGTGGCGGTCGAACTGCGATAGCCGGCCGGAAGGCATCCCATGTCACCCGCACGGCTCGTCCGTCTTTTCGTTCGGCATCGCAACGCTGCCAACCTGCTGATGATCCTGGCGCTCGTCATGGGTGGTGTGGCGCTGGCGCGGCTGAACACCCAGTTCTTCCCTAACATCGGCTTCGACGTGATTCAGATCAGCGTCGAATGGCCAGGCGCCTCGGCAGAGGACATCGAAGACGGCATCGTCCGGGCGGTCGAGCCGGAGGTCCGGTTCCTCGACGGCATCCGTACGCTACGGTCGACGGCGCGCGAGGGCTTTGGCTCCATAACCATGGAGTTCGAGCCAGGATCGGACATGCAGGCGGCGTTGTCCGACGCGGAATCCGCGGTCTCGCGGATCACCACCCTGCCCGCGGAAAGCGAGGAGCCTGAGATCCGGCGCTTCGTTCTCTACGAGACCGTGTCGCGGCTGTCGATTTCCGGCCCGTTTCCAGAGGCAAGGCTGAAAGAGATCGCGGAGGAGATCCGCGACGACCTGCTGGATCGGGGTATCGACCGCATCAGCATGTTCGGCGCGCGCGACGAGGAGATCTGGATCGAGGTCGACGCCGACACGCTGATGAGCCTGGACATGACCCTGGACGACGTGGCTGGCGCCGTCCGCGCTCAGTCAAGGGACGTGCCGCTGGGGACGCTGGACGGAGACTTTGAACGGCAGATCCGCACACTGGCCCGCCGCCTCGACGCCGATACTCTGGGCGAGGTCACCGTTCGGACCTTCGACAGTGGCGAGAAGATCTATCTGGTCGACATTGCCGAGGTCAGCGATCGCTACGACCGCACGCAGCCGGTGGCCGACCGAGACGGACATCCGGCGATCGAACTGGAGATCAGTCGCGCGATCATGGCCGACGCGCTGGAGGCCGCGGCCACGGTCGACGACTATCTGGCGGAACGGGCGGACACTTGGCCTGGCGGTCTGACCGTCCAGCAGTTCGACAAAGCCGCCGACCTGATCGACGAGCGCATTCAACTCCTTATCAAGAATGGCCTTGGCGGTTTGGCTCTGGTTCTGGTGGTGCTGTTCGTGTTCCTGAACGCCCGTGTGGCCTTCTGGATCGCCTGCGGCATCCCGATCTCGTTGATGGCGACCGTCGTGGTCATGCTTGTGACCGGCCAGAGCATCAACATGCTCAGCCTGTTCGGCATGATCATGGCGCTCGGCATCATCGTGGATGACGCCATCGTGGTGGGCGAGCACGCCGCCTTCCGCCATTCCCAGGGTCTGACGGCGGCACAGGCGGCCGAAAGCGGGGCGCTCAGAATGCTGGCGCCGGTCACCGCCGCGTCGATCACCACGATCGCGGCATTCCTGCCGATTTTGATGATCGGTGGCATCATCGGCCAGATCATCAGCGCCATCCCCATCGCCGTCGTTGCCATCCTCGTGGCGAGCCTGGTGGAATGCTTCCTGATCCTGCCGTCGCATATGCGCGACGCCCTGCAGACGAATAGGCCGCCAGGGGCTTGGCGCCGTTACTTCGATGCTGCCTTCGACCGGTTCCGGGACGGCCCGTTCCGCCGTTTTGTCTCAGCCGTCGTGGCGTGGCGCTATCTGACTCTCGCGACAGCTCTCGCCGTCCTCGTTGTCAGCACCGGTTTGATCGCGGGCGGGCGCGTCGGGTTTCTGTTCTTCAGCTCGCCGGAAAGTGAGGTGGTCCTGGCCGAGGCCGCCTTCGCCCCCGGTACGCCACGCGAGACCACGCACGCAATGCTCCATCAGATGGAGGAGGCGCTGGTCCGCGCGGAGCAGCGCTTCGGCGAAGACGGTGAGGGTCTGGTCCGGATCGCGCTGGCCCGGGTCGGCGTAGGCTCCTCCGAACAGGCGAACGAGACCGGGGACCATGTCGGCTCGATGCAGGTGGAATTGCCCCCATCGGATTCGCGCAGCGTCCGCACAGCCGACTTCATCGAAGCATGGCGGGACGAAATCGAACCCATGCCGGGCCTGGAGCGCCTGATCGTTCGCGAGCGCATCGGCGGGCCGCCCGGCCGCGACCTTGATGTTCGTCTTACCGGGGGCACGCTGGACGATCTCAAGACTGCGGCGCTCGAAGTGCGTGCGTTGCTGGATCGGTATCCCGGCGTGAGCGACATCGCGGACTCCCTGCCCTATGGCAGGCCGGAACTGATCCTGGAGCTGACCCCGCGCGGCCGCGCGCTGGGCTTCACGACCGAGACGGTGGCCCGTCAGGTTCGGAATGCCTTCGAAGGCGCGATTGCAGATCGGTTCGCGCGCGACGACGACGAAGTGACGGTGCGCGTCCGCCTGCGCGATGACGACCGTTCGGCAGCCGGGCTGCGGGGCATGCGGCTACGCACGACCGGGGGTGGGGAAGTTGCGCTGATCGATGTGGTCGATATCCGCGAACAGCGGGGCTTCAGCGTCATTCGGCGCGAAGATGGCGTGCGCGAAGTCAGTGTCACGGCGGAGGTCGACAATGCCGTCGCCGACGCCAACGCCATCGTTGCAGACCTGCCGTCCGCCGGTCTTGCCGCCATTGCCGATCGCTATGACGTGCAGTTCCGGTTTGCCGGCAAGGCGGAAGAGCAGGGAGAAACCTTCGCCGACATGCGCATCGGCGGCATCATCGCGTTGTCGTCGATCTACATCGTGCTTGCCTGGGTGTTCGCCTCCTACGGCCGCCCGCTGGTCGTCATGGCGATCATTCCCTTCGGTCTGATCGGCGCGATCTTCGGCCACATGCTGCTGGGATACGACCTGACGATTCTCAGCATGGTGTCGCTCTTGGGTCTGTCGGGGATCCTGGTCAACGATTCCATCATCCTGGTCAGCACCATCGACCACCACCTCCGGCAGGACGGCAAGTCGGTGCGCGACGCCGTGATCGACGGCACCTGCGAGCGGCTGCGGGCCGTCCTTCTGACCTCACTGACGACCATTGGCGGCCTGACACCGCTGTTGTTCGAGACCAGCCTGCAGGCCCAGTTCCTGATCCCCATGGCGATCACGCTGGTGTTCGGGCTGATGGGAACGACCTTCCTGGTGCTGCTGGTTGTACCGGCGTTGCTGGCGATCCAAGAAGACGCCCGGTCCCTTCCGCGGCGACTGCTGCGCCGCGGCGATAGGCGGGCGGCCGCTGCCGAATAGCTAAGGCGCGCATCACGATCGGATGATCCGCCATAGGCTGCAGTGCCGACTGTTGCTAAGGTGCCGGCGTTCTGGGGCGACCTGCCATATTCAGTCGCCATCGCCACCGACGGCGAGAATCCATTTCCCGTCCAGTGTATCAGCCGAGGAGGAGGGCCATGCCCATGCGTCTGCTGGCGTTCGCCGCTGCCTGTCTTGTCGCCATCGCCGGCGCGGCACGGGCCGATGATTGGCAGGCTGTGCTTGACCGGGCGCAGGGCCAAACGGTGTTCTGGAACGCTTGGGGCGGAGATCAGGCGATCAACGACTATATCGCCTGGGTCGCCCACGAGGTCGAAGACCGCTATGGGGTTGAGGTCCGCCACGTGAAGGTCGCGGACATGGCCGAGACCGTATCGCGCGTGCTGGCCGAACGCACTGCCGGCCGCACGGAGGACGGCAGCGTCGATCTGATCTGGATAAACGGCGAAAACTTCGCCGCCATGAAGGCTGAAGGGCTGCTGGGGCCCGCCTTCACCGATCTCTTGCCCAACTTCGCTCTGGTCGACACCGAAGGCAAACCGACGACACTGATCGATTTCACCATCCCCACAGATGGGCTCGAAAGCCCCTGGGGGATGGCGCAGTTCGTGTTTTCGTACGACTCCGCCATCGTGGACGAACCACCACGCAGCATCGCGGCATTGCTGACCTGGGCGGAAGCCAATCCTGGGCGGTTCACCTATCCGTTGCCACCCGACTTCCTGGGCAGCACCTTCCTCAAACAGGCGCTGATCGAACTTGTCGAGGATCCATCCGTATTGCGCGAGCCGGTTGCAAGCGCCAACTTCGAAGAGGCAGTGGCCCCCTTGTGGGACTATCTGGACGCACTGCATCCGCACCTCTGGCGCCAGGGGCAGAGCTTTCCGGTGAGTGGCCCTGGGTTGGTGCGGCTGTTCGGCGATGGCGAGATCGACATCGCGTTCCACTTCAATCCGGCCGAGGCATCGGGCCTGATCGAACGTGGGCAGGTGGCGGAGACGACGCGCACTTATGTGCTGGACGGTGGCACCATCGGCAACACGCATTTCGTGACCATACCGTTCAACGCCGCATCACCCGAGGGCGCCATGGTGGTCGCGAACTTTCTGCTCTCGCCCGAAGCGCAGGCCCGCAAGCAGGATCCGCAGTATTGGGGCGACTTCACTGTGCTCGATCTCGACGCGCTGGCGCCGGAAGAGCGCGCGCTGTTCGAAGCGATCGATCTCGGTCCGGCGACGCTATCGCCGGAAGCGCTCGGCGTCCCATTGGAGGAGCCGCACCCGAGCTGGATGACGGCGATCGAGGCCGCCTGGCAAGAGCGCTATGGGCGGGGAGGCTGAACCCGCCAGACTTATTGTTGAACCGTCAACACTTGCCGAGCAGTATCAGTTTTGTGCCGTTGGGGACGGCACCCTGGACGCTCGGTCGGCTACCATGCTTCAGACGCGATACGAGATCTACCTGACGCGCGAGGGACGCGACTTCCTGGAAGGCACGTCCGAAGAAATGGATCATGCCTGCAATCTCGCGCGCATTCTCTTGAAGAAGGATCGTGCGGAAGCGGCGCGGGTCATCGAGATCAAGCGCGGCTGGACAGGGCGGGAGTACGAGAAGGAAGTCTATGCCGTCCAAGGCGCGAAGCCGGAGGTGGCGGTCAATGTCGCGAGCCCGGTCGAGACGGCGGGCTTGTGCGAAAGCACGGACGACCTCTTCGGCCTCCCGGCACGAGTGACGGCCAGCCAGGTGCTGCGGCGCTATCTCGACCATCACGGAATCACGGTGCTGGAGCTCATGCACAATCACCGTGAACAGCGGCGCATCCAGGATGCAGGCACGCTTATGTTGGGTGCCGTCAGTCGAGTGGCCACGGTACAGGCCGAGCGTTATGGCGGCGAGGTGCGTGAACGTACCGACCGGCTGCAGGCCCTTCTGGACCAGATCAGCATGATGGCCCGGGCGCATGACAAGCGGGGCGCCGCGAGGCTGGACGCGTCGGGCTTGTCCGATCTGCTGCGCAGACTGCCCGGGCAGCCTGGCCAGGCCGAACGGCGATACCTGGCGAATGTCGCCATTACCCATGCCCTCTTGGAGATGCGGCAGATCGCCGGGAAGCTGGAAATCCTGCTGACCTGGTTCGACGAAGACTTGGCCGACGAGGCGATTGAACTGGTGGACGATTTCGTCGCCGACACGCTGATGTCCGGACAGGTGGTCATGGAACTGTTGGGCAAGCGCAACGATCTTGTCTCGGCCCTGTTGGCCTTGGTGCAGCTGGCCCATGGTCGGCTCGATACCAGCGATCCGTCGTTGGAGCCCATGACGGTGCAGTTGAACCGTGCGATCGGGCGCCACAGCCTGCCTCAGACTGTCGACACCATCCTTGACCGCGTGCGGCGGGCGCTCGCGGGCACACAACCGCTGACGAAAGGGGACGAGCAGGCGGAACAGGCTGCGTTCAAGCGGATTATCGGCACCGTTACGACGTCGGAGGGCCCCCTGGGCGGCCCGGACATGGCTGCGGCCCTTTTGCACCGCTACGCCCGCGCCTTTGGCAAGGGCGGGCCGACCGCCATTCCCGCATCGATCCGGGAGATCGGGGCCTGCTTCACCGGCACCTGGGAAGAGATGAACTTCCTGGTGGCGGCGCTTCGCAGCGATCTCGGCGCCCAGCACGTCGCCGCCCTCCTCGGCGCGCTGCAGAGCTGCTTGGAAGAGGCTGCAACACCTGAGCAGTTCATGTGGAGGATCCGCAACCCCGACGACCGTGTGAGCAGCGTGGCGAACTTCCACGGCAAGCTCGCCGGGCTGGAGATTCCGGCACCGAACAAGAAGCAGATCGCCCAGTGGCTGGAGAAGATGCTGGTCGAACTGCAGCAGTCGGCCGGACCACGCAAATAGGATGGAGGTTGCACGGCGCCCGCCGCCACGGCAACCGCGGTCCCGCTGACAAGACAGAGATCCGAACCAGGGAGAGATCGGCGTGGCACTGAAGCTCTATGACCTTGCAGCTGAGCGGGATGAGGTTCGGTTCAGCCCCCATTGCTGGCGCGTGCGCATGGCCCTGGCGCATAAGGGGTTGGAGGTCGAGTGCGTGCCCTGGCGGTTCACCGAGAAGGGGGCGATCGCCTTTTCCGGTCAGGACAAGGTGCCGGTGCTGGTCGATGGCGATACGGCGGTCGCCGACAGCTGGGCCATCGCCAACCATCTGGAAGACACCTATCCCGACCGACCGGCGCTGTTCGCCGGACCCGCGGGCCGCGGCGAGGCGCTGTTCGTGAAGAACTGGTGCGAGCGGGTGGCCCAGCCGGCGATCGCCGGCATGATCGTGGCCGACATTCACAAGATTCTGACCCGCGACGACCAGGCTTATTTCCGCACCTCGCGGGAACAGCGCTTCGGCCGTGCGCTGGAGGAGGTTTCGGCCGACCGGGAGAGCAAGCTGCCGGCCTTCCAGAAGGCGATCGACCCGCTGCGTGCGACAGTGGCGGCCAATCCCTTCATCGGCGGCGAAGCGCCGCTGTTGTCGGACTATATCGTGTTCGGTGCCTTCCAATGGGCACGCCTTTGCAGCGCTTTTGAACTCTTGAGCGTGGACGATCCGGTGCATGCCTGGCGTGACCGCATGCTGAGCCTATTCGACGGGCTAGGGGCCAAGGCGCCGAGCGGGGCAGTGTGACCAGGGGGTCGTTATCGGCACCCGCTCTGCCGACCTGGAGTCCCGACGGAGCAATGGGCAGACGATTGTCGTGATGCGGTAACGCGATGCCGACGGCGGTGCTTCGAGGCCTCTACCGGCAGTCGCCCAGACCATCTGGAAAGAGAAAGTAGGATACTTCGACAACGCGGTGGTCGGAAAAGGTGAGCGGGGCGGACGCAGTGCGGAGCTCGGCGTCCGCCGGCAGTTCGGCACCGAATCTCTCGGCCAGCAGGACGGCAACCCGTTCCGGATGGGCAGCGACATCCAGGGTGCCGGTCAGGATCAGGCATCCGCCCGGCTCACCGCCTGCGCGACGCACCAGCGGGAACTCCTCAGCGACCACACGGGACTCCGGAAAGACCTGGCGCAGGTTGGCGCTCCAGTCCAGCCAATCGCTGACGATCGTGCCGCCGCGGAAGCCCGCGTCTGTTATCTGTTGGCCGACCGCCTGAACGGGCAGGTTCACAAGGCATCGTCCGCACATGGCCGGCGACACCCAGATCGTCGCAACCGTCACGGTCACCAGATAGACGCCGGCAACGCCCATTAGCCCGAGTCCGATCGTACGAGCGCGGGCGGCCGTGATGCCACCGGCGCCGAAGCGCAGAGCCAGGTAGGCCGCCGCGAACACGATCACCGGGGCCATGTAGTGTTCGCGTACGCGGGTGCCGCCGCCGAGGAGGGTGGCCGCAATCACGACGACCGCACAGCACAAGGCATAGAGCGCCAGCCGATTGGCCCAAAGGCGGCAGAGTTCGGCTTGCCCGTCCGCTGTCGGGCGTGGGCCGGTGTGGCCCCGCCAGAGGGCGACCGGCGCCAACAGCAGCGGCAGCAGCAGGCCCGGCAGCAGTCTCAGTATGGGGGTCAAGACGGTGTCGCCGGTAACCCCGACCGCGCGCGCAATCAGCCCCATCTCGCGCTCCGACTCCAGGGCCGTGGCCAGATGCGGCATGAGCGGCTCCGGCAGCGTCACCAGCCAGGTCCCGACAATGGCAATCCCTGGCAGGGCGCCCGCCAATACCATGGGCACCAGTCTCATGGCGCGCCCCCGGGGCAGGCGTTGCCAGGGCAGTACGGCCAGCAGACATGCGGCGAACAAGACGAAGCTGAACTTGGACATGAGCCCGATAGAGATCGCCACGCCCAGTCCAAACGCAGCCAAGAGCCGACCGCGAGACTGTGCGGATGCGGTGATGAGATATGCGGCCGCGCAGAACAGCCCGGCCAGGGCCGCCAGCAGCAGTGCCGAATGGGTGTAGTTGCGGACCGCCATATAGCCGAAGAAATGGCAGGCCGGGATGCCCGCCGCTGCGATGGTGGCCAGTCCGCGACTGTCCGTGACGCGCCGGATGCCGAGCCATATCAGGGCATAGGCGATCATCATTAGCGCCACCTTCAGCAATCCGGTGGCCAGTGGAGTTGGCCCCAGCACCGACACCAGTGCCTGTGCCAGCCAGTCATAAAGCGGAAGGTGATCGGGATGGGTGTGGAACCGCCAACCCTGGGCGTAATACGCAACCTCAAGGTCATCACGGGTGAAGCCGGAGAACACCAGCGTCAGGATCGCCAGGAAGCAGCCGCCATAGGCGGCCAGCACCACGGCTTCCCAGGCGACACCCCGTCGCCGGCCCGGCGCCACTGTGCCGGTATCCGGGCTGCTTGCGGTCGGGGATCCTGCATTGCGGCTCAAGATGGTTGTTCTCCGAGTAGATCCGAGCCCCGCTCGCCGCGAACTTAGTCGTCGAACGCTGGCCCCTTGCAATGCCAATGCGCCGCAGGCCGAAGACGCGTGACCGTCAGACGACGGACTATCAAGAGCCCCGGTCGTCAGCCTGCCCCATTTGGCGCAGCAACGAGCCCAGGCAGTGCGTGTCGATCAGGTCGTATGCGCCGCTGCGGACGACGATGCACGGCTGGATGAGGTCGGCATGGCCGACAAAGGCGTTGGTGTGCGCGAGCGCGGCAAGACGTGGAAAGGAGCGGACCCAACGATCGAGCTCGTCCACGCCCGCCCGGCGGATCAGCAGATAGTCGATCCCGTTCTGCTCCAGGAAGTCAGCCGTTTCCGGCCCCAACGGCGCGGTGTAGGTAGCCCCCAGCGCGTGGACGCGCTCTTCCATCTGGTCGTAGAACGGGATCGTCCAGGTAATCAACAGCTCACTGGCGAAGAACACACTTCGGTCGGCGAAGGCGGGCACACTGTCGATGTACCCGCTGAACCCTGCAACCAGAGTGTCGGGCGGCGTAGATCGGAGATAAGCGGAGATCTGCGGCTCGGTGTCTCGATAGATGACTGGTTCGCCGGCAAGGTCCGCAAACACGGCGGGCCACAGCACACAAAGCGCGGCCAGTTGCACGGTTCTGATGCGCACCCTTGAGGCGAGCGCCCGGGCCACCAGATTGATGGCGCCCATGATGGCGATCACGATGGCGATCTGGAAGGCGAACCCTACCGAGTACGTCGCATACCTCCCAGGCAAGTGAGCTCGAAACGCCACCAGGTAGGACGCCAGGTACAAAAGCGATCCGGCCAGAACGAGCGCCACCGCCAGTCTCACGGCAAGTTCCGAAGACCTTGCCATCGCGCGGCCCGGCTGCGTGTGTCCTGCATTCAAACGCAGCGCGACAAGCGCTGCTGCGAACACGAGGACCGTTACGGCTAGTGAAAGCAGGGGACCGGCATCGGTTCCCGTATCGATGCAGACCAGCAGGAGGCCGCCGTCGCCGCTGCAGAGGACTTGCGATAGCAAATTGTCGCGAAAGAACCTGAGCCGTCCGCCCTCTTCGAAGATCGGCAGCTCTCTTGCCTGCGCGAGCGTGAAGACTGGCCCTACGTCGTCGGCGGAAATCAGGAACAGCGCCAGTCCACCCACTGCACCGATGCCCGCCGCAGCGAACGCGTACCATTTCCTGCGGTCTGTCGAGACATAGGGGCTGCGGCCTTCCAGCATGAGAAAGGCCATCGCGCCGCCGGCCACGATACAGGCGACCGGGTAGAGGTTCGCACCGATCGCC
The DNA here is from genome assembly GCA_028281925.1 of Alphaproteobacteria bacterium. Taxonomy (GTDB): domain Bacteria; phylum Pseudomonadota; class Alphaproteobacteria; order DSM-16000; family Inquilinaceae; genus JACKIG01. The sequence goes on along the minus strand of JANQIX010000016.1, from coordinate 2,960 downwards.
ATCGTCGCGAACACAAGCAGGATGCGCCGCTCGAGGAAGGCGACGAGCGCGAAGAGAACGATGGCGTGCCCAAAGCTTCGCGGCAATCCGTCCATCGGCGCATAGCTCAGCACACCGCACAGGATCAGCGTCGCAAGGCCGGCCTCGCGAACGGTCGGATGGAGATGCGACAGCAAGCGGAATCCGGCCACGGTGAAGAGGACGCATGCGAGGGGCGTGACCGCCAGGAAATGCCAAGTGACGGCGTCAATCCCCAAGACCGATGCTGGCGCGTACAGCGCCGTATAGACGCCGGGCGTAAGTGCCCTGAAGTACTCGGCAATCGGGTCCCCTGCGAACAGCTCCGGATCGGCAAGCCGGCGAAGCCACACGACGAAATGGCGGGCGTCGTCCTGCACCAGAAGATGGCTTGATCGCCATATCTCCGGTGAAACGGCAAGCAGGATGCCAATGCCCCAGCCGGCGAGGAGCAGCACATACCAGTGGCCCGGGCGGTCCAGGATCCCTCTCATGTGAGCTGTTCCGACATCCGATCGGAGATGCTGGGCCGCCATTGCGCCGGGCGACGGCTATGGGCTGCATCTTGCCGCAAACTGTGGTTTGGGGATGCCGACCGGTGAACACGCCGGTCGGGAACGATGCGCCAAGTGGGAATCACGGGAGGACGCTAAGCCGTGTCCGTTCTGCCGACGACAGTGAGATGGGGCGTGGCCGTCGAAGCGTGTCTGGCGGCGCCGGCTGTGCCGCAGCTCGGGGGGCTCGATCTTTGGGGCCGCGACGTGTCTGTGCTCTGTCCTTCGAAGCAAGGTTCGTCGACAAGCGCAGATAGCTCCGCGATCTCGGGACGTCGATGGCGACGATTCAGCCAGATCACGCCGATGAGATCGACGATACCCACCCATAGCCGATTGTGAATGCCGTATTTCGAGCGGCCGCTCAGCCGGGGCCGATGGCTGACCGGTACTAGGCTCACCCGATAGCCCTCACGTCGCATCAGTGCCGGCAGGAAGCGGTGCATGTGGTCGAAATAGGCAAGCTCCAGAAACGCTGAACGGGGGAACAGCTTCAGTCCGCAACCGGTATCGGGTGCGCCATCGCCAAGAAGCCGGCTGCGCACGCCATTGGCCACGCTGGAAGACAGCCGGCGCACGGCCGTGTCGCGGCGGTTCAGGCGCTGACCCGCGACCAGGCCAAGCGGAGGGGATGGCGATCCCCAGGCCGTCGGCGGCGGGCGTTCGAGCGCAATGCCGTCGCCGATCAGGGCGGCGATCATCTTCGGCAAATCGGCCGGGTCGTTTTGCCCGTCCCCGTCAAGTGTCGCGATCCAGTGTGCCCGTGCGGCTCGCACCCCGGTTCGAATGGCCGCCGACTGGCCGCAGCTCTTCGCGTGGGTGCGGACGATCAGCTCGGGAACGGCGGTGGCTGCGTCCGCCAGCTGCTGTGCGGTGGCGTCATCGCTGCCGTCATTCACATAGATGATCTCGTAGCCGCCGGGCAGCGAGGGTGTGACCTGCCTGAGCGCGGTAACGGTCTCTTCGATCAGCGGGGCGATGTTGCTGGCTTCGTTACGCACTGGCACGACGACTGCCATCGCCGGCCGTCCGTCGCCCGTTGGTGTCGTACAGGGGCCGTCCTGGGACTGACTACGCTGCGGCTGTCGGCCAGACAGAGTGCCGACACGGGGAGCGTCGGTCGCCGTCTTTGCCGGAACGCTGTCCGCGTTCTCCTCATGGTAGTCGTCGTCGATATTGACGGCCCAGAGCGCGCTTTTGTCGGGGGAGTCGGCGATGATCGCGTCAACGGCGCACCGTGCCGTCAACATCGAGTGGTCCTGGTTGTTGTAGCGGTGCATGCCATTGCGGCCGACCAGGAACAAGTTGGGCACACTGTCGGTGAACTGGCGAATAGTGTCGAATTGGCCATAGCTGCCGTAATAGCCCGGATAGGCCTTGGGCACCCGCAGCACCAGGCTGTCCAACAGGTCGGTGCGATGGGCAAGCCCCAGAACTTCCATCTCGCGGATGCCGAGATCGGTCATCTCCGCATCGCTTTGCGACCACAGTCCGTCGCCCTCGCGGCAGAAATACTCCATGCCCACCCAGGCTGTGGCTGGATCGGCCACCATATACGGGCTCCAGTTGTTGAAGAACTGCAGCCGACCGACCTCGATACCCTTGTCCTGAATGTAGATCCAGTTGTCCGGCACCAGATTGATCGGTGATCCGGTTTGCGCGCCCCGACTCTGCGCCATCCTGCGCAGCAGCAGCCCAACGGTGATGAAGTCGCGGTACTCCAGGCCCGACGCCACCTGGTGTACCGCCTCCGGCGCCCCTGGCCCCATGGCTGCCACCAGCTCCGTCACCGGCATTGTGGAGATGACATGGTCCGCCTGGAGCGTCGTACGCTCGCCGGTCTCAATGTTCTGCGTCGTCAGCGCCCGCACCTTGCCGTCGAGGATCTGCAGGCCCACGGCCCTCTCGTGGAAGCGGATCTCGCCGCCGCCGGCCCGCACCTTCTCGGCTACCGTCTCCCACATCTGGCCGGGGCCGTATTTGGGATAGAGGAAGCGTTCGATCAGGCTGGTGTTGACTGCCCCGCCCGCGCCCGGCCGCAGCTTCCGGAACGGCACCTTCACGGCATGGGCCAGCGCCTTGGATATGTTCAGCCCCTTGATGCGCTGCGCGCCCCAGTCGGCGCTGATCTCACTGCACGGCACACCCCAGACCTTCTCCGTATAGTGCTTGAAGAAGGTGTCGTAGAGCGCGTGGCCGAAGCGGTTCAGCAGGAAGTCCTCCAGGCTCACCTCCGGCTGGCGCGGGAAGGCGCGCGCCTTGGCATAGCTCGCCATCATCCGCCCCACGCGCAGCGGCCCCAGCTTCAGCGCCGTGCCCACATCGGCCTTGATGGGATAGGGGAAGAACTTGCCGTCGAAATAGATGCGCGACAGACGGTTGCGCACC
>JANQIX010000004.1 GCA_028281925.1 Alphaproteobacteria bacterium | reverse complement strand
AGGCATCGCGGCTGCCGCGTGATTCGGCGCAAGGGCCGGGTGTATGTGATCAACAAGCAGAACCCGCGGTTCAAGGCGCGCCAGGGATAGCCTTCGAAGAGGCGATGGACGGTTTCGGCCGCGCCCCTGGGGCGCGGTTTTTGTTTGAGGGGGCGGCCGGCTGTGGCGCCCCGGCGGTATTGCCTCCAATAGAGCAGGTGCGCGCACGCCGCTGCGGCACACGGGACAAGAACGATGACGGTCCGAAGCGCGCTCCGGCGCCGCAATCTGCTGGTGCCGGCAACGCGGCGGCTGGGGCACAAAGTCAAGCCGAGCGCGAAGATATACAGCCGCAAAGGCCGGCGGGACAGCGAGACGGATAGGGCGGATCCGGCCCGTCTCAGCCCTGAGCGTACATCAGGCCCGGATTGAACAGGCCTTCCGGGTCGAAGCTCTGCTTGATGCCGGCTGCGATCTGCTTGAGGCCGGATGCCGGCGGCGGAAAGACATCGATGCGCTGCCGCAGCTCGGCGGAGCCCCGCACCAGAGTGGCGTGGCCGCTGGTGCGTCCGACCGCCGCGCGGATGGCCGATTGGCCAGCGTCACCGCCCGCCCGCTCCTCGACCGCAAGCCAGACCAGCCCGCCCGCCCAATCATAGAGGGCGGTGGCCTGGACCTGTTCGCGGATTGCCGCCACGGTGTCGGCACCGGATTTTGGCGGCACCGAAAGCCGCCAGACGGCCCGCTCGGCCGGCTCGGCCAGCGGCACAACGTCCCGGATCTCGGCCCAGAGTGCGGTCGACGCGGCGTCATCGATCCGTTCGGCCTCGCCATAGTCGGCAAAGGCGGCGGCCAGGCGGCCCGATCGATAGTCGAGCATCTCCGGGAAGCCTTCCAGGCGCAGAACCGTGCGCGCGCCGGTCGTGCCGACGCCTGCCGGCAAGTGGGCGGCGCCAGAGACTTCGAACGGAGAGCGCATGGCCCGCGACATCGCCCTATTGGCCAGCGCGTCATCAAGACCGTGCAGGATCAGGCTCGTCGATGCGGCCGGCTTCGGCAGCACCCGGAAGATCACCTCGGTCAGCAGGCCGAGCGTGCCCCAGGCGCCGGCCTGGAGCTTCACCAGATCGAGGCCGGTGACGTTCTTCATCACCCGGCCGCCGTTCTTGATCACTTGGCCACGTCCGTTGACGAAGCGCACGCCGAGCAGGCTGTCCCGGGCCGGGCCGGCGCTGATGCGGCGTGGCCCGGAGATATTGCCGGCCGCCACGCCGCCGATGGTCGGCTTGCCCGAGGTGCCCAGCAATGGCCGGTGATCCATCGGCTCAAAGGGCAGGATCTGGTTCTGTGCCTCCAGGGCCGTCTCGATCTCCGCCAGCGGCGTTCCGGCCCGGGCGCCGATGACCATTTCCGCCGGCTCATAGAGCACGATGCCGGAAAGCGCGGCCGTGCTGATCACCCGGTCGGCATTCACCGGGCGCCCGAAGCCGTTGCGGCTGGCACCGCCGCGGATGGCGATGGTTCGGCGCATCGCCAGGCAGTCGCCGATCAGGTCGGCGGCGGCCTCTTCGCTGGCGGGCGCTTCCGCAGCTGTCAGTGCCGCCATCAGGCCGCGACCTCGCGACCGTCGAGCGGAAAGACCTTGGCCGGGTTGAGCAGCCAGCCGGGGTCGAAGACGGCATGCACGCGGAGCTGCTGGTCCAGGTCCACGGCATTGAACTGATGGTGCATCAGCTCTCGCTTCTCGATGCCGATGCCGTGCTCGCCGGTCAGGCAGCCGCCGACCTCGACGCACAGCCGGAGAATGTCCGAGCCGGCGTCCTCCGCCTTCTGACGCTGTTCCGGGTCGTTGACGTTGTAGAGGATCAGGGGGTGCAGATTACCGTCCCCGGCGTGGAAGACATTGGCGACGCGGAGGCCGTAACCCGCGACGATCTCCGAGATCCGTGTCAGCACATGGGGCAGCTGGCCGGTCGGGATCGTGCCGTCCATGCAGATATAGTCGGCGACCCGGCCCGTGGCGCCGAACGCCGACTTGCGTCCCTTCCAGATTTGCGCCGTCTCGGTGGCCGACTGGCTTTCCTTGATGGTGCCGACACCATGGCGCCGGGCGATCGTGATGATCTGCTCCAGCATCTCGGCCATTTCGCTTTCCGAGCCCTCCACCTCGACGATCAGCATGGCCTCGGCGTCCAACGGATAGCCGGCCTTAGCGAAGTCCTCGCAGATGGCGATGGCCGGCCGGTCCATGAACTCGATGGCCGCCGGCAGAATGCCGGCCGCGATGATCTCGGCGACGCAGGCGCCGGCGGCAGCAACGCTGGAAAAGCCGAAGAGCACGGGGCGGGCGCCTTCGGGCTTGGGCAGAATGCGCACCACCGCTTCGGTGATGATGCCCAGCTGGCCTTCAGAACCGCAGATCAGGCCCAGCAGGTCATAGCCGCTGGCGTCCATATGCTCGCCGCCCAGCTCGACCGCCGTGCCGTCCAGCAGGACCAGGGTCACGCCCAGGAGGTTGTTGGTGGTGACGCCGTACTTCAGGCAATGGGCGCCGCCGGCGTTCATCGCGATGTTGCCGGCGATCGAGCAGATGATCTGCGAGGAGGGATCGGGGGCGAAGAAGAAGCCGTCTTCGCCGATAGCCTCGCTGATCGCGATATTGGTGATGCCGGCTTCGACGCGGGCCGTCCGGCTGTCGTAGTCGATGGAAAGGATGCGCTTCATCCGCGAGACGCCGAGCACGACAGCGTCTTCCTGCGGGATCGCCCCGCCAGCGAGCGAGGTGCCGGCCCCGCGCGGCACGACCGGTACCCCTTCGCGCGAACAGAAGGCGAGAATGTCGGAGACCTGCGCCGTCGTTTCCGGCAGCACGACGGCCAGCGGAACGCTGCGATAGGCGGTGAAGCCGTCGGTCTCGTATGGGGTCAACTCGTGCGGATCGGTGATCACCCCTTCACCGCCGACGAACTGCCTGAGGCCGGCGATGATGCGGTCCCGTTTGGCCAGGACGTCGGGATTTGGTGGGGGAAATGCGATGGCGCCCATGGCTGGCTCCCTGCTTGGGTCCGCGCCGGTCCGGCACGGCGCCTCTCGACCTGGATACCTCAACTGGGATTCCCAGGTGGCGACTTTGGACGACCTCGATCCTCGTTCGATTGCTGCTGTGCTGCAATCGGCAGCACATCGGGGTGACGGTAGCAGCCCCGAATCGGCGGGACAATCGGCTTCTCATTGGAGATTCGTGCTCGAGCGCCGGTCTCGCAGAGTCGCGGACGCACGTCTCCCGTCCTGAAGGTGCGTGGATCTACGGGCCGCCGCGTGATCCGGCAGCAAACCTCGATCTCAGACGGTCGATCCGGTCGAGTATCTCGGCGAAGAGGTTCTGAAGCTGTGCGTTGAAGTGGGCAGTGTGCTGACCGGTGAGCACGGCGAGGGTGTGGAGAAGCGTGACCTGATGGAAGTTCAGTTCGAAGCGCAGGATCTGAAGCAGCAACGGCGGGTGAAATGCGCGTTCGATCGCAAGCGATCCTCAATCCCGGGCGCATTCCGGCCGGCGCGTGATCGCCGCCTGTGATCGGTTGCGTCAGCTGTCGCGTGGCTCAGGCGGCGGGATTGGCGGCAGGTCCAGGGCAGGGTTGATGAACAGCCGTACGCAC
>JANQIX010000122.1 GCA_028281925.1 Alphaproteobacteria bacterium | reverse complement strand
GCACCATGCCCATCCACTGGTTGTTGGTGATGAAGACCTTCACCGGCAGCTGGTACTGGGCGATCGTCGACAGCTCCTGGATGTTCATCAGGATCGAGGCTTCGCCGGCGACATCGACCACCAGCGCGTTCGGATGGGCGATCTGCACGCCCATGGCGGCCGGCAGCCCATACCCCATGGTGCCGAGGCCGCCCGACGTCATCCAGCGGTTGGGCTGGGTGAAGGGGATGAACTGGGCGGCCCACATCTGGTGCTGGCCCACCTCGGTGGTGATGAACACGTCGTCGCGGCCGGCCGTCAGTTCGGCCAGACGCTTGATGGCATACTGCGGCTTGATGATCGCGTCGGGCGCCATGTCCTGGTTGAAGTGCAGGCAGTCCCGGCGGCGCCATTCGTCGATCTGCGCCCACCAAGTGGCCAGGGCATCGCGGTTCGTCTGATAGCCGCGAGCCTTCCACAGGTCCAGCATCTGCCCCAGCACCACGCCGGCATCGCCGATGATGGCGTAGTCCACGCCGACATTCTTGTTGATCGAGCTGGGGTCGATATCGACATGGATTTTCACGCTGCCGGGCGAGAACTCCGACAGCTTGCCGGTGACCCGATCGTCGAACCGCGCACCGATATTGATCATCACGTCGCAGTTGTACATGGCCAGATTGGCTTCGTACGTCCCATGCATGCCGAGCATGCCGAGGAACTGCGGGTCGCCCGCCGGATAAGCGCCGAGGCCCATCAGCGTGTTGGTGCAGGGATAGCCGGTGAGGCGCACCAGCTCCCGCAGCCGGGCGCAGGCCTCCGGCCCGGCATTGATGACGCCGCCGCCGGTGTAGAAGATCGGTCGCCGGGCATTGGCGATAATGTCGACGGCTTCGGCCACCATGTCCTTGGCCGGATGCGTCTGCGGCCGGTAGGTGCGGTGAACCACATCTTCCGGCGGGATGTAGTCGCCTTCGGCGAACTGGATGTCCTTCGGCATGTCGATGACCACGGGACCCGGCCGCCCGCTGCGCGCCACATAAAACGCCTCATGCACCGTGCGGGCCACGGCATTCACGTCCTTCACCAGATAATTGTGCTTGGTGCAGGGCCGGGTGATGCCGGTGGTGTCGCATTCCTGAAAGGCATCGTTGCCGATCAGGTGGGTCGGCACCTGGCCGGTGATGCAGACGACCGGGATCGAATCCATCAACGCGTCGGTCAGCCCCGTGACCGCGTTGGTCGACCCGGGACCGGAGGTGACGAGGACGACGCCGACCTTGCCGGTCGACCGGGCATAGCCCTCGGCCGCATGGACGGCTGCCTGTTCGTGCCGGACCAGGATGTGGCGGATCGCGTTCTGACCGAAGATGGCGTCATAGATCGGCAGTACCGCGCCGCCGGGGTACCCGAATATGACATCTACGCCCTGATCCTGCAGGGCTTTCAGCAAGAGATGGGCTCCGGTCAGTTGGCGCTCGCTCATTTCCGTACACCTTGGGTTGGGTGAAACCATTTCACCCCGAATTTTCAAGCCTTAAGGGGAGTATTGCACTGCACCATCAGGCGCGAAAGGCACCCTAGTCCGCCTGACGCGGCGGGTCAATTCCCATTGCAAAGAATTGACAAAATCTCGGCAGCTAAGCTTTCCGAATATTGCGCAGATATGACGGTCCAGCGGGCCAACGGGGCGGACGGCGGCGGCCGCTGATGGCGGAACCAGGTGACCTGCCGTTTCGCGTATTGCCGCGTGGCAGTTTGCGCCCGGATGACGGCGTCACTGAGGGTGTATCGTCCATCGAGATGGGCCATCAACTCACGCACGCCCAACGCCCGCATGGCCGGCAGGGACGGATCCAGCGACTGACGCGCAAATTGGCGCACTTCTTCAAGGGCGCCATCATCGATCATTTGCAGGAACCTGATGTTGCACGCCTGGTAGAGGCTATCTCGCGGCGGATCCAGCACGAAGACTTCGAAGCGGAAGTCGGGCGGTGTTCCGTCCCGCGACTGCCTTTGCCAGTCAGCCAGCGAGCGGCCGGTCGCGCGCAGAACCTCCCATGCACGGATCAGGCGCTGGGTGTCGCCGGGATCGAGGCGGGCGGCCATTTCCGGATCTTCGCGCGCAAGCTCGCGATGAAAGCGCTCACCACCCAGCGCCGCGTGGCGCGCGGTCGCCTCCGCACGGACATGGCGCGGCACCGCGGGCACGGGGGAGAGGCCTTCCATCAGCGCCTTCAGATAGAGCCCCGTACCGCCGACCAGAATGGGACGCCGGCCGGCGGATCGCGCTCTGCGGATCTCCGTTGCGGCCAAGGTCCGCCAGCGCGCCGCAGAGCAGGCCTCAGCGGCGGGAATGATGCCGTAGAGCCGATGGGGCGCGCGGTCCGTCGCCGCCTCCGAGGGGCGCGCCGTCAGGATTCGCAGGTCGGCATAGACCTGCATGCTGTCGGCGTTGATGATCGTGCCGCCCAACGCATCGGCAAGATCAAGCGCCAGCGCCGATTTGCCCGTCGCCGTCGGACCGGCAAGCACCACAACGGTTGCCATTTCCCGCGTCATGGTGGACAGGTAACGGCCATACCCAGCCAGCGTCCAGAGCGCTTACGCCGACGGTATCTGCAGCATGGATTTGGTGCTTACGCTGATCGCCGGTGTCGCGGCGCGGCTTGACGACAGCGCTGTTAAGACAGTGGCCGATGGTCTGCGAGGGGCCGGGGCGGCGGTCGCGCCACCGGATTGGCTTGCGGCCCGGAAGGCCTGCGATCTCGCTTTCACAGGGCTTTCGCCGGAACTTGCCTTCGACGTGGCGACCGACGCCGTTGCCGGTGCCGCCATTGATTTGGCCGTTCTGCCGGCCGCCGAACGGCGCAAATCTCTGCTGATCGCCGATATGGACATGACGGTGATCACGCACGAGACGCTCGACGAGATTGCGATCGAAGCGGGCATCGGCGAACGCGTGGCCCCGATCACGCGCCGCGCTATGAATGGGGAGATCGATTTCGGCGAGGCGCTTGTCGAACGCGTGGCGCTGCTGCGCGGGCAGCCTGCCGAGATCCTCGATCGGGTTCTTGAGGCCACGCAACTGACGCCAGGCGCCAAGTCTCTGGTTCGCACGATGTCCGCCAACGGCGCCACCTGTCTGTTGATCTCAGGCGGGTTTACGCACTTCACGCAGGTCGTTGCGCCGGCCGCAGGGTTCCACGGGTCGGAGGGCAACCAGCTGGAGGTGGTCGACGGCACCCTGACCGGGCGTGTCATCGGGCGGATCGTCGACCGCAACCGGAAGGTTGATGTGCTAGAGCACTGGCAGTCGCGCCTGGGGTTGGATCGGCCGCAGACGCTGGCCGTCGGGGACGGTGCCAACGACCTGCCCATGTTGCTCAGGGCAGGGCTGGGTGTCGCTTATCGCGCAAAGCCGATCGTGCGGCAGCAGGCGCCAGCGAAGATCGATCACGGCGATCTGGCTGCGCTGCTCTACCTGCAGGGCTATCGCGAGGCGGAAATCGCCACTGACGACTGATCCCGAAGCGGACGGCCGGAGGCGCCGACCCGTTTCGTGCCCGACCTCAGTTCCCTTCCATAATGCCAAGGGCGACGAAACGCAGATCGCCCCGGCGGTCGACCAGCAACAGCACGGAACGCCGCCCGGCCTCCCGAGCTTCCTCGATGCGGTCGATCACGTCGCGCGGGCTCTCCACCGGTTCTTGGCCGACTTCCAGGATCACTTCGCCTTCGACCAGTCCTTTCTCCGACGCCGCGCTATTCGGCTCGACGCTGGTGATGATGACGCCGCCCGCGCTGCTTGGCAGGTCGAACTGGTCGCGCAGGTCAGGCGACAGCGGCTCCAGCGTCAGGCCCAAACCCTCCAGCGCACGGTCGTCGACGCCGGGATCGGTGGGGACCGACGCCAGCAGGCCGTCATCTTCCGCCTGTTCCAGCTCTCCAAGCACAACCGAGACTTCCAACAGCTCGCCGCGCCGCCAGACGGAAACCAGAACCTCCTTACCGACTTCCGTGTCCGCAACCAGCCGCGGTAGGCGGCGCATCTCGGGAACGTCCTGGCCGTCGAACTCAAGCACGACATCGCCCGGCTCGATCCCGGCTGCGGCGGCCGGTCCCTGCGGGGTCACGCTCGCCACCAGGGCGCCGCGGGGTTCCTCGAGGTCCAGGCTCTCGGCAATCTCCTCGGTGACTGACTGGATGCGGACGCCCAGCCAGCCGCGACGCGTGCGGCCGAACTCCCGCAGCTGGTCCACGACGGCGCGACTGAGAGAGGAGGGGATGGCAAAGCCGATGCCGACGGATCCGCCGGAGGGCGAGAAGATGGCTGTGTTGATGCCGATGACTTCGCCATCGACGTTGAACATCGGTCCGCCGGAATTGCCACGGTTGATCGAGGCATCGGTCTGGATGAAATCGTCGTAGGGCCCCGCGTTGATATCGCGCGCGATGGCCGAAATGATGCCTGCGGTCACGGTGCCACCCAGGCCAAAGGGGTTGCCGATGGCAACAACCCAGTCGCCGACACGCATTTCATTGCTGTCGCCCCATTCGAGATGGGGCAGTTCGGCGTCACTCTCGACTTCCAAGAGGGCTATATCGGTCTTGTCGTCCCACCCGACGATCTGGGCGGGCAGGTTGGTGTCATCCTGCAGGATCACCGTGATCTCGTCGGCGCCTTCAATGACGTGGTAGTTGGTCACCACGTAGTTGCCTTCGACGATGAAGCCGGAGCCCAGTGACGTCGCACGGCGCGGTGCCTGGTTTGGGTTGCGCCGCCGATCAAACTCCCGAAAGAACTCCTCAAACGGCGATCCCGGCGGGAACTGCGGAAGCTCGGGGCCGTCGAATTGCCGGTCGCCGACGACTTGGCTCGTCGAGATATTCACCACGGCCGGCAGCAGCCGTTCAGCCAGATCGGCGAAGCTTTCCGGAACCTCCGCCCGAGCATCCCTGATGGCCATGAGGCACACCAGCATCACGCCGACGCCCAGCCAAAGGATCATCCGTGCCGCTGTTGTCGCCTGCACCGTCGCTATCGCCCGACCGCCCGATTTCATACCGATTGCTCTCTCGTTGACGTTTCGTGGGATGGGGGTCCCCGGCCGCGTCAGGTTTTCGCCCGACCGCCTTTGCCGGTCCCGCTGTTCCGACACGCATCGAATGGCGTGTCAATATGGTTCAAATTGGGCAAGTCGTCGTCCCGGTGCACCAGCTGCGCACCGCCTAGCCGCGCAGCAGCCACAGGCAACCGACGCCGACGACGGCGGCGACCAGCCCCCCTGACCGAAGCATATGGGCGGGCACGGTCATCATCTCCGCCAGCAGGCGCCGCATGCCATCGGGAAAGGCCGCGTAGAGCAGCCCTTCAATGACCAGCAGCAGCGCCAGGGCGGTCAACAGATCGTACACGACGGGTGGTTTCACATTTCAGGATGACCCGGCCACGTGGCCGGAAACGAGACCGGCTCCCGCGCTGTGGGAGCCGGCCTTACAAAAGACTATGCCTGCAGGCGGCCGACTATTGCGTGTCGGTCTCAGCCGGAGCGCCAACGGCGCCCGGCGCGGTGCCGCCGCTGTTCAGCACTTCCTCCAGCTCTTCGCTGGACTGCGCCTGCAGTTCCGCAGGGGCGTCGCCACAGAGCTGTGTCGGGTCGACCAGCTCGAGCGCACCGACATCGAAGGCGGCCAGCGACTCTACCGCGTCCTCAACGTCCACAAGAGGCTCCGCTCCAGGGACGACGGCCGGAGCCTGGTTTTGATCGACGCCGACCGGTGCCGACGGCAACGCGTCGGGAACCCCGAGCGCCGCCGTATCCAGCTCGTTGAAGAAGCGGAAGAATTCGCTGTCGGGCGACAGCACCAGGGTCGTGTCTTCGCTGCTGAGTGCGGCGGAGTAGGCCTGAAGCGATCTGTAAAAGGCGAAGAAATCCGGTGCCTGGGAGAATGCATTTGCCTGGATCGCGATAGCGTCTGCATCGCCCACGCCGCGCAATGTCTGCGACTGCCGGCTGGCGTGGGCCAGGATCACCGTCTCCACGCAATCGGCATACGATGTGATGCGGCGGGCGGCGGCAGTACCCTGCGCGCGGAACTGTCTGGCCTCCTGCTCGCGTTCCGAGCGCATGCGCCGATAGACCGCTTCGCGCGTCTCTTCCGGCACGTCGGCGCGGCCGATCCGCACATCGACAATCGAGATGCCGAACAGCTGTGCTTGGGACTCAAGCTCGCGGCGGATGGCGCCCATGATGCTCGCCCGCCGCTCCGACAGGATCTCCGACTGCGTTTCGTTGCCGAGCACGCGGCGCAAGGCGGCGTTCGTCACGGTCGACACACGGGTGCGCGCCCCGTCTTCATTGGTGACCGTCTGGAAGAAGCGCAGCGGATCGGTAATCCGGTACCGGACGAACGCGTCCACATCGAGACGGCGGTTATCAGCCAGGATCACCTGCTCCACCGGTGGGTCGACGTCCAGGATGCGCCGTTCGTAGGACCGGACTTCCTGGATGAACGGCACCTTGAAGTGGAGCCCAGGCTCGTTGATGACCCGCTTCGGCTCACCGAATTGGACGACGATCACCTGCTCCGTCATCTGCACGGTGAACAGGGCGGATGAGGCGACGATGCCGATGCCGACGATCAACACCCCGAGTATTGCGAGCATGCGGTTCATTGGGTGTTGTCCTCTGTCCGGGGCGCCGGGCGAAGCTCGCTGAGCGGAAGGTAAGGCACGACGCCCTGAGCCCCTTCAGCGTCGCCATCGATGATGATCTTGTTGGTGTCTCGCAAGACGTCCTCGAGGGTCTCGATGAACAGGCGCTGGGCCGTGACGTCCGGGGCCACGCTGTATGACGACAGGACGGAAAGGAAGCGCTGCGCGTCACCTTCGGCCAGTGCCACGATCTCGGCGCGGTAGGCGATCGCGTCCTGAACGAGGCCGAACGCCTCACCTTCGGCCTGCTGAGTCTTCTGGTTGTAGTAGGCGCGCGCCTCGTTACTCGCCGTCTCCAGATCCTGCCGGGCCCTCAGCACCTCGCTGAACGCGTCGATGACGTCGCGGGGGGGATCGACGCTCTGCAGCTGCACTTCGGTGATCTCGATGCCTGCGCCGTATTCGTCCAGCACGCCCTGGATCAGCTGTCGTGTCTGCTGTTCGATCTGGCCACGCTCTTCGCTCAGGGCGGGCTGGATGTCGGTCCGTCCGATGATCTCCCGCATCGCGCTCTCTGCGACCGCCCGCACGGTGTCTTCCGGATTGCGAACGTTGAACAGGAAGTCGCGCGCGTTGTTGATCCGCCACAGCACGGTGAAGTCGATGTCGATGATGTTCTCATCGCCCGTCAACATGAGGCTCTCAGTCGGGATGTCGCGACTTGGCGCGCCCGGGCGCGCAACGCCTTCGGCGGTGAACCCGATATCGATGCGGTTCACGGTGGTCACGGACGGCCGCAACACCGCCTCAATCGGTGCCGGGAAGTGATAGTGCAGGCCTGGCCCGCTATCCCGGACATACTCGCCGAAGCGCAGCACGATGCCTTGCTGGTCCGGCTGCACGCGGTAGAATCCCGTCGCCAGCCAGATCAGAACGACCACGACCAGACCGATCAGTATCCCGCGGCCGCCGCCAAGCCCGCTGGGCATGACCTTCTTGAACCGATCCTGGCTGCGGCGCAGCATCTCTTCGAGATCGGGCGGGGTCGGCCCACCGCCGCCGCCGCTACCACCGCTTCCACCGCCGCCACCTGGGCGACCTCCCCACGGGTTACCGCCCCCACCGGACGATCCCCAGGGGCCACCGCCCCCTCCCTGCTGGCTCCAAGGCATATGTGCAACATTCCCTGCTAGAACGTGGTGGCCGGTCACCACACCTGACTGGCGCTTTTCGAACCCAGTGGCCAGTTATACATGACGGAAAGGGCTATTCCCAAAGCCAGCCGTGATGCACCGAATTTGGGGGACAGGACGGAGTTTTCAACCGTGACACAGGTTACCAAGGACAAGGTGATGGCTGCACTCAGCGGCGTCAGCGACCCTGATCGGGGCAAGGATATCGTGTCGCTGGGCATGGTGTCCGAGCCGACGGTGCGCGACGGTCACGTGCTGTTCTCCATCGAAGTCGACCCAAGGCGCGGCGCTGCCTTCGAGCCGGTTCGGTCCGCGGCGGAGTTGGCGGTGCGCAAGGTGCCGGGCGTTCTCTCCGTCACCGCTGTCCTGACCGCTGAGCGCGCGCCCGATCGTGGTCAGCCGCAGCCGCAAGGCCCGTCGCCGGTCGGGGGCGGCCGCGCGGCCGCCGGCCAACGGATCGAGCTTCCCGGCATCCGCCATGTGGTCGCCGTGGCCTCCGGCAAGGGCGGAGTCGGAAAATCAACCACTGCAGCCAACCTTGCGCTGGCGCTGTCCGCGAACGGTCACCGGGTCGGTCTTCTGGATGCGGATATCTATGGACCGTCGATGCCGCGCATGATGGGCCTCTCTGGAAAGCCGACCACCCGCGACGGAAAGACGCTGGAACCGATGCGCAACTACGGCATTCCGGTGATGTCGATCGGCTTCATGATCGATGAGGAAACGCCGATGATCTGGCGCGGCCCCATGGTCCAGAGCGCCATCACCCAGATGATTCGCGACGTCAACTGGGGCGAGCTGGACGTGCTGGTGGTCGATCTGCCGCCGGGCACCGGCGACGCGCAGCTGACCATGGCGCAACAGGTGCCGCTTTCGGGGGCCGTGATCGTCTCCACTCCACAGGACATCGCCCTATTGGATGCCCGCAAAGGGCTGAATATGTTCAGAAAAGTCGATGTGCCGGTGCTCGGCATCGTGGAGAACATGTCCTACTTCATGTGCCCCAACTGCGGCCATCAGACGGACATCTTCGGCCATGGCGGAGCCCGCCAGGAGGCTGCGCGCCTCGGTTTGGAATTTCTGGGCGAAATCCCGCTGCACATCGCGATTCGCGAGACGTCCGACGGCGGCGAGCCCATCGTGGTGAGTGTGCCGGAGGGGCCGCACGCCCTCGCTTACAGGGCGATCGCAGGGAGCGCCTGGGCGGCGCTGACCGGCGCGCAGCCGCGAAGGGCACCACCTATCGTATATGTGTAGACACCTAATTTGCGTGTGGCATTTATTGTCACAAATCCGTAACATTCATCGCCTACCCAACCATCCAGAGGGAGGTGACCGAATTGCTGCGGCTTTCGATCTTAGTGAGTTCACTGGCTGTGGCGGTTTCCGCTGCTGCAGCCAGCCCAGTTTCTGAGACCGAGACCGACGGCGATGCGGTCACCGACCAGATGGCATTGGCCGTGCCGGCCATATGCGATCCCACGCAGGAACACTGCACCTGGCAGCGCACCCATGGCGGCGACGGTGTCGACAAGGCCTATGCCATTGCGTCGCTGAGCGACGGCGGCGCCATGGCCGTCGGCACGACGCGGGCGCCGGGGCAGATGCGCGACGATGCGCTGGTCCTGCGCCTCGACAGCAGCGGCGGCGCGGTGTGGCGCCGGGTCTTCGGCGGCTGGGAGACGGAACAGGCGCTGGGTGTGGCCGCGGCAGCCGGCGCGGGCGCTCTGGTCGTCGGTCAGACCCGATCGGAAGGCGAGGGGGAAAGCGATCTCTGGGCGGCACGGCTAGGCTCCGACGGCTCCACCCTATGGCGGCTGGTCCATGGCGGACCGGGGAACGACCGCGCCCGGGCCGCGACGGCGATTGGCGATGACGGTTTCATCGTCGCTGGCTTCGCAAGCCGGACTGCCGGCCAGGGTCGGGACGCCTCGATTCTGCGGCTGGATGCTTTAGGTGCGATCCAGTGGGAACGAACCCTCGGCGGCGCCGGAACAGATGGGGCGTCCTCCGTTGCGATGGCGGCCAACGGCGACATCCTGGTGGTCGGCCATTACAGCTCGCCAGCGGGCGGATTTGACCTCTGGAGCGCACGGCTGGACGGCGACGGCTTGGTCCTATGGCAGCGCAGCTTCGACCGCTCGGTATTCGATGCCGGCACGGGAATCGTTGAACTTGCCGACGGCACCATCGCCGTCCTGGGTATCACGCAGCCGGGCGCGCGCATGTCGCTCGACACGTGGGTCCTGCGCCTCGACGCGGACGGGAATGTGATCTGGCAGCGCATCCTGGATGGTGGCGGCAATGACCCCGCTTGGGCGATCGTCGGCGGCCCCTCGGGCGAACTGGTCGTCGCCGCCGCGACGGACGGGCGTGGTGCCGGCAGCAGCGATGTCTGGCTGATGGGCCTTGAGGTCGAAGACGGCAGCCTGCGGTGGGAGCGAATCTACGGCGGGGCCGCCTGGGACCGACCGACGGGGCTTGTCCGCCGTGCCGACGGCAGTCTGCTGTTGGTGGGGTACACCACCAGCTCTGGTGCCGGCTATGAAGACTGGCTGCTGATGGGGTTGGACCCCGAAGGCCTGTTCTGATCGCTCAGCCGTGCGCGCCTTCGATCGCTGGTGGGTCGAAGGCGCGCACGGGCGGGGCAGGCGTGTCGTAGCGTTCGATTTCCACCAGGCAGGTCTGTGCCGTCGGCCCCTGTGCCAGGCGCGACGTGCCGATGTCGCGGGTCAGGACATTGGGGTTGCCGTGCCGCTCCAGGCTGGCCGGCTGTGACGGGTCGCTCGGATCGAACCATGCCCCCGTCGCCAGTTCCACGACACCGGGCCGCAGCCGGTCGCTGACCACCGCGCCCGCCAGACACGCGCCGCGATCGTTGAACACGCGGACGATGTCGCCGTCGGCGATGCCGCGGTCGCTTGCGTCGTCGGGATGGACTCGCACCGGTTCGCGGCCCTTGACCTTGCTGGCGACCGAGACGCTGCCGTGGTCCCACTGGCTGTGCAGGCGGGTGCGCGGCTGGTTGGAGATGAGATGCAGCGGAAAGCGCGTCGCCCCCGATCCGCCCAGCCATTCGTAGGGCTCAAGCCAGGCCGGGTGGCCAGGACAGTCTTCGTAGCCGAATCCGTGAATGGTCTCTGAGAAGATCTCAATGCGGCCCGAAGGCGTGCCGAGCGGGTGTGCGGCCGGATCGTCGCGGAATTCGGCGAGGAAGGTCTGCTGGATCGCAGCGGCATCGTCGTCGGCGTGGACCAGATAGTCCGACTGCCAGAACGTCTCGAAATCGGGCAGCGTATTGGACTGCTGGCGGAACCGTTCGTAGATCTCCTCAAGCCAGCCGCGTTCGTCCCGTCCTTCGGTGAAGGCCGATCCGCATCCCAGCTTGTCGGCAATCCCGGAGAAAATGGCGTAGTCGCTGCGCGCCTCGCCGGGCGGATCGGCGACGCGGCGCATGGGCATCAGATAGGGGTCAGCCGCCGATCCGCCGATATCGTCGCGCTCCAGCGGCGTCGTCACCGGCAGGATCAGATCGGCGTGGCGTGCCAGCGCATTCCAGAACGGTTCATGGACAATCACCGTCTCCGGTCGCTGCCAGGCTTTGACCAGGCGGTTCAGATCCTGGTGATGGTGGAAGGGATTGCCGCCGCACCAGTAGACCAGCCGTATATCCGGATAGGTCAGTCGCTGACCGTCATAGTCGAACGGCTCTCCGGGATGCAGCAGCATGTCGGCGATGCGCGCGACCGGGATGAATGTCGCCACCGGATTGCGCGGACGGGGCAGGTGGGGCGCGCGGACCCGCCGCCGGCCGTTGCCCACCGTACCGACAGCGCCGTAGCCGAAGCCGATACCGCCGCCCGGAAGCCCGATCTGGCCCAGCATGGCCGCCAGCACGATGGCCATCCAATACGGCTGCTCTCCATGGTCGGCACGCTGGATCGACCACGCGACCGAGATCATTGTGCGCGCCGCCGCCATATCGCGGGCAAGGGCCGTAATCCGCTCCGCGGCCAGACCGGTGATCTGGGCGGCCCATTCGGCGCTTTTGGGCTGCCCGTCGCATTCGCCCAGGAGATAGGGCAGGAAGCGGTCCATGCCGATGGTGTAGCGGTCCAGGAAAGCGCGGTCGGCGAGGCCTTCGGTCCAAACGGTGTGGGCCAGAGCCAGCATCAGCGCGGTGTCGGTGTTGGGTCTGAGGGGCAGCCAGTCTGCGTTCAGCCCCTCCGTCAGATCGTCGCGCACAGGCCCGATATTGACGAACCGCGTTCCCGATTGCCGGGCCGCCAAGCCCCAGGCGGCGGCCGAATGGCGGCCGATCCCGCCGGAGGAGATCTGAGCGTTCTTCAGCGGCACGCCGCCGAAGCAGACCATCAGACGTGTATGCTCCGCGATCACGGGCCAGGAGGTCTGCGCGACCTGCATCTCGCCGAATGGCAGGCCCAGGATATGCGGCACCAGAACCTCGCCGGCCGCATGGCTGTAGGTGTCGACCGAGCGGGTGTAGCCGCCGATCAGGTTCATGAACCGGTGGATCTGGCTCTGCGCGTGATGGAACCGCCCGGCGCTGGCCCACCCGTATGATCCGGCAAAGATCGCCTGGTTGCCATGATCGCGGCGGACCCGGTCCAGCGCGTCGGCCGCGAGATCGGTCGCCGTGGTCCAGTCGAGCGGGACGAAGGTGTCGGCGCCGCGCGCGCCCGATCCGCCCTCCAGCCAGCCGCGCCGCGCCATCGGACGGTCGATGCGGCAGGGGTGACAGAGGGCATCGGCCATTGAGTTGCCGATGGGCGATGGCTCTTGATCGCGCTCGAATGGCAACAGTCGGCGCGGACGGTGGCCATCGGTTTCCACACGATACGCGCCCCAGTGGGTCATGGTCAGGGGCAGGGTTGGTGCCCTTTCATCAACCATTGCCGTCGCCTCAAGTCGGTATCGCAGTTCCGCCACTGCAGCATGCAATGCGGATCTGTCATCGCAGATTTGTAACTGGACAGTTCAGGTTGACATAGGTCAACCTGACTTGAGATGGATCAAGCCTGACCAGGAAAACGGTTTCGCACTGCTACGGATAGACTATAGTCTTGGCCGCGTTTCTTGTAAGCGTCGATCAACATGATCGCTTTCTGGTGTGTCGGTGTCGAACACCGGACTCCGATCTTTGGATCTGACATTGGAGGTCGGCGCAAATCTCAACCTCAGGCACAATCTGGGAGGATCTTACCAAGATGAAGAAGAACGAACAGGGCATGGCAGTACGTATGGCGGCCGTCGCGGCGATCGCGGGCGGCATGGCATGCGGCATGGTCATCGACAGCGCCGAGGCTCAGGATCGTGTGCGCTGGCGCGTGCCGATCGCGTTCCCGAGCAGCCTGCCCGCCTTGGGCGACAACATGCCGTTCGTGGCCGATATGCTGCGCACCGCGTCGGATGGGCGCATCGACCTTCGCGTCGTGGAGCCGGGTGAGATGGTGCCCGCGCTGGAACTGACCGAAGCCGTCGGCAGCGGCCAGGTGCAGGCCGGCTATAACTGGCTGGGTTACGACCAGGGCCGCATTCCGTCATCGCCGCTGTTCGGCGCCGTGCCGTTCGGGATGGAGCCGTGGGAGTACACGGCTTGGTGGTACTACGCCGATGGCCAGACCTTGGCTGAGGAAGTTTACCACGCCCAGAACGTCCACCCGATCTATTGCGGCATGACCGGGCCCGAGACGGCCGGCTGGTTCAAGGAAGAGATCACGTCGATCGAAGACTTCGAGGGCCTGAAGATCCGCTTCGCCGGTCTGGGCGGCCGCGTGCTGCAGGCGCTGGGCGCCTCGGTCACCATGCTGCCGGGCGGTGAGATCTTCCAGGCGCTGGAGCGTGGCGCCATCGATGCCAGCGAGTTCTCGCTGCCGATCGTCGACCAGCGGCTCGGCTTCAACCAGATCGCGTCGTACAACTACTACCCGGGCTGGCACCAGCCGTTCACGGCCTTCCACGTGATCGTCAATCTCGACGAGTGGAACGCGCTGCCGGAAGCGGATCAGGCCATGCTCAACATGGCTTGCATGGCCGGCGTCACGCGCAACATCGCGGCCTCGGAAGCATGGCAGGGCGAGATCATCGCCGGGTTCCCGGATATCGGCGTGACCGCCATCAGCCTGCCTGAAGAGATCCTGCGCCAGCTGCAGGAGACGGCCAACGAGGTCTTGGCGGAAGAAGCGGCGAACGACGAAGACTTCGCGCGCGTTTATGAGAGCCAGCAGGCGTTCTCCGAGAACTACCAGTACTGGAAGCGCTTGGGCTACCTGCCGCGCGACTTCTAAGCGATCAACGGGCATATGCGCCGGCCGCTTGCGGCCGGCGCTTTGCCTTTGGCGTCGCTGCGACCGGTGTCGGCAGTCCGCCGTGCCGGTGGGAGGCGCGCCACTGGTGACGAAGGATCGGACGTTCGATGGCAAGTGATCCGGGTGGAGCTACCTCCGCCTCGCGCGAGTACGACATCTCCGGCGCGCGCGAACTGCCCCGTACCCACCTGTCCATTCTACTGGATCGTGGGGTTGAGAAGGTCGGCGATATCGTTTCCTGGCTGTGGCTGATCCTGGTGGGGATCATCGTGGTCAATGTGACGATGCGCTATCTGTTCGGGGAGGGACGGATCGAGTTCGAAGAGCTGCAATGGCACCTCTACGCCGTGGGCTTTCTGGTCGGCCTTTCCTATTGCGTCGTTTCCGACACGCATGTGCGGGTCGACGTGCTGCACACCGGCTTTTCGCTCAGGAAGAAGGCTTGGATCGAGCTGTTCGGCATCCTCTTTTTCCTGCTGCCGTTCATCATCCTCGTCGTCAACTACGCCGTGCCCTTCGTAATCCGGTCGTGGGAGATGAACGAGATTTCGGACGCGCCGGGCGGCCTGCCCTACCGTTGGGCCATCAAGAGCTTCCTATTTTTCGGCTTCGTGCTGTTGCTGGCAGCGGCTGTCGCCCGGTTGAGCCGCGTGACCGCACTCTTGTTCCGGATCCCAAGACCGCTGTCGTCCGACCGCGGCCGGGCCGGGCGGTAGGAGGGCGGCGCCATGGAATTCAACGAGATCCTCGCTGTCACGATGTTCGCCGGGTTCATCCTGTTGTTGTTCACCGGCTTTCCCATCGCTTGGCTGCTGGGCGGCGTCGCCGTGATCTTCACGGCGATTGCCGTATTCGTCGACACCTACATGCAGGACTGGCTGGTCAACACCTTCCCGGACACATGGCTTGACCTGAACTGGCGCTATACCTCGCTGGTCGTCGCCAATATCTGGGAGCAGATGCGCAACTGGGTGCTGGTCGCCCTCCCGATGTTCATCTTCATGGGGCTGATGCTCGACCGTTCGGGCATTGCCGAGCGCCTGATGACGAACTTCGTGCGCGTGTTCGGCGCCATGCGCGGCGGCTTCGCAGTTACGGTCACGCTGATCGGCGTCCTCTTGGCGGCGTCCACCGGCATCATCGGCGCGTCGGTGGTGCTGCTGTCGCTGCTCGGCCTGCCGGTGATGCTGAAGAATGCCTATCAGAAGGAACTGGCGGTCGGTACCGTGGCCGCGGTCGGCACGCTGGGCATCCTGATCCCACCCAGCATCATGCTGGTGCTGATGGCCGACCGGCTGTCCATGCCCGTGGGCAACCTGTTCCTCGGCGCCTTGTTCCCAGGCTTGCTGCTGGGCGGTCTCTATATCTCCTACATCGTCATCGCGTCGTTCCTGCGGCCGAAGATTGCGCCGGCACCGCGCGACCATGAACCGCTGACGCTCAGAAGCTTCCTGGGCGTGCTCTGGGCCATCCTGCCGCCGGCCTCGCTGATCCTGGCGGTCCTCGGCAGCATCTTTTTCGGCGTGGCGACCCCGACGGAGGCGTCGGGCGTCGGCGCCTTCGGCGCGACCTTGATGGCGCTCGCCAACCGCAAGCTGAACCTGCAGGTGATCCGTGAGGTGATCCGCGACACCACGCGGACCACGGCCTTCATCTTCGCCATCATCCTGGGTGCCACGGCGTTCGCGCTGGTGTTGCGCGGCCTCGGCGGCGACGAGCTGATCGAGAATACGATCCTCGGCCTCAATCTGGGTGCCGTCGGAACGGTGATCGCGGTGCTCGCCGTGGTCTTCCTGCTGGGCTTCGTGCTGGACTGGATTCAGATCATCCTGATCGTGCTGCCGCTGGTCGGACCCATTGTCGGCGACATGTGGATGGACCTTGGCTTTGAGAGCCAGACGCAGGTGCTGACCTGGTTCACCGTGCTGTTCGCGGTGGTGCTGCAGACATCGTTCCTGACGCCACCGGTCGGCTTCGCCCTGTTCTACGTGAAAGGCGTGGCGCCGCCGGAAATCACCGTGGCGCACATCTATCGCGGCGTTGTGCCGTTCATCATCCTGCAGCTGATCGGCGTGGCCCTGATCTTCCTCTGGGGAGACCTCGTCAACTGGCTGCCGGGGGCTGCGTACGGCGTCGATTAGGGCAGAACCATATCGGTTCGGGTCGACGCGGCGGGAGGTGCCCGCCTTCGCGGGCACGACGGTTCCCGTCTTATGGTGATCTATCGGCTAGGGGGTCGTCCTCGCGAAGGCGAGGGCCTCCCTGGTTCGGCGTGCCGAACGGTCATCCGACACGTAGAGGGAAGGCGTCGCCTAACCGGCGGTCCCGATCACCGTCACCTCCACGCGTCGCCGCCGCGGGCGATTGTCGTGGTTGATCAGCACCACCTGCTGCCAGGTGCCTAGCGCCAGGCGGCCGTCGCGTACTGGCAGCACGACCGACGGACCCAAGAGTGCTGCCTGCACATGGCTGTGGCCGTTGCCGTCGTGCCAAGCCTCTTCATGGGCATAGCGCATGTCCGGCGGTGCCAGCCGGGTGACTGCCGCCTTCAGGTCGGCGACGGCCCCGGGTTCGTACTCGATCGTCGTGAGGGACGCGGTGGAGCCGATCGCCGTCAGATGGGCGCTGCCCTGGCGAACGCCCGACGCGCCGACAATGCGCGCGAGCGCGGCATCGATCTCGCGCACATCCGGCCCCGTCTCCAGCGCGACCTCGAAGCTGTCGCAGTGCACGATCGCCGCCATGGCATGTCCCTTTCCCGGCCATGCACCCGGCGGCGACCGCAGCCCCGCCGAGGGCTCAAGGGTTCACATAAGACGTCTTGACCGTCGTGTAGAACTCCACGGCATAGCGCCCCTGTTCGCGCGGGCCGAAGCTCGATCCCTTCCGGCCGCCGAAGGGGACATGATAGTCCACGCCGGCCGTCGGCAGGTTGACCATGGTCATGCCCACCTGCGCGTGCCGCTGGAAATGCGTCGCATGTTTCAGCGACGTCGTGCAGACACCGGCGCACAGGCCGAACTGGGTGTCGTTGGCGATGGCCAGCGCCTGGTCGTAGTCGTCCGCCTTGATGACGCTGGCGACCGGGCCGAAGATCTCTTCGCGGTTGATGCGCATGTCGTTGTGCGTGTCGACGAACAGAGCCGGCGAGAGATAGAAGCCCGGCGTCTCCCGGTTCAGCAACTCGCCGCCCACGGCCAGCGTGGCGCCTTCGTCGCGGCCGATGGCGATGTAGCGCAGGTCTTGGTCCAGCTGGCTCTGGTCGACGACCGGGCCGATATGGGTCCCATCCTTCAGCGCATCGTCCACCTTCAGGTCCTTGATCTTGGCAACCATGGCATCGACGAAGCGGTCGTGGATGCCCTTGGTCACCACCAGACGGCTGGAGGCGGTGCAGCGCTGGCCGGTCGAAAAGAACGCGCCGTTGATGGCGGCGCCGACGGCCGTGTCGAGTTCCGCATCGTCCAGCACGACCAGCGGGTTCTTGCCGCCCATCTCAAGCTGAACCTTGGCCATGCGCTGGGCGGCGCGCTGCGCCACCTTGTGCCCGGTATCGACCGACCCGGTAAAGCTGATGGCCGCCACGTCGGGGGAGGCGAG
The DNA here is from genome assembly GCA_028281925.1 of Alphaproteobacteria bacterium. Lineage (GTDB taxonomy): Bacteria > Pseudomonadota > Alphaproteobacteria > DSM-16000 > Inquilinaceae > JACKIG01. Next base: position 391 of record JANQIX010000122.1, on the reverse strand, counting down.
GATCGCCTCGCCGACGACGGAGCCGCGGCCCATCACCAGGTTGAACACGCCAGCCGGCAGGCCCGCGCGCGACAGCACCTCGGCGATCGCCCAGGAACTGCCCGGCACCAGATCGGCCGGCTTCATCACCACCGCGTTGCCGTAGGCAAGGGCCGGGGCGATCTTCCAGGCCGGGATGGCGATCGGGAAGTTCCACGGCGTGATGATGCCGACCACGCCCACTGGCTCTCGCGTCATCTCCACATGGATGCCGGGCCGTACGGACGGTACGCGCTCGCCCCCCAGCCGGAGTGCCTCGCCGGCGAAGAACTTGAAGATGGCGCCGGCGCGCTGGGCCTCGCCGATGCCTTCGGCCTTGGTCTTGCCTTCCTCGCGCGACAGCAGGGTGCCC
>JANQIX010000082.1 GCA_028281925.1 Alphaproteobacteria bacterium | reverse complement strand
TTCTTCTTCGCAGATTCAGTTTGAGGGTCAATGGGGAGAATATACACATTTTTATTGTGCGTATCCAAAACACCGATAAACCATTGCCCTGGCTTTGCTTGCTTATAGTCTTGGAGATTGAGATCTTCGTGACCTAACTCACTTGTAGGAACCTTATTGTACGGCATACCTGCCTCCATAGGTTCAATCTGGGAAAAGTCGCTCAGCGGACAGGATCAAGGCTCGCACCTACGGGCTGCCGATGCTGTCTCACGCTGGCGCGAAGATGATGCTATTGAAGACCGTGAGTTGCAACCGGCTCGCGCTCAGCGGAAACCGCAGGGCCTGCTCCGGTCGACTGTGAGACGTTCGCCGGCCCTGCAAGAACGAGAGGGTCCGTCAAGTGGAGCCCCGCCGCCTGTTAGGCGGTTGCCGTCTCGTGATGGTGGCCCTGATCGGACCCCAGGCGGTCGACGAACGACTGGAAGGATCCGGCCGGCGCCTCTCCTGCCTCGTTCATTGAGGCCTGGATATGGTGGCCCGGTGCCGTTCGCGAGGCCTCTTTTGCCAGGTACATGCGTGCGTCGGCCCGTTGAACCAGTGTTTCGACGTCGGCGAAATCGTCCGGCCCGATCTGGGCAATGCCGATGCTGAGCGTCACATCGTCAGTATCGGCCTCGTCGAACTTCCTGATCAGCCGACGGCACAGCTCCAGCGCCTGTGACGTGTCGGTATGCGGCAGCACCAGCGCGAACTCGTCGCCGCCATACCGGCAGGGGAAATCGACGGAGCGCACCGTTTCCAGCAGGATGCGTCCGACGATGGCCAGCGTGGCATCGCCCGTGCGATGACCGTACTGGTCGTTGAGGGCCTTGAACCGGTTCAGATCCATGTAGACCAGGCACAGGGCGTGGCGGTACCGCGTCGCTGACTCCACCTCGCGCGACAGCAGCTCATAGAAGGTCGCCTGATTGTAGAGGCCGGTCAGCGAGTCCCGGCGAGACGCCTCATAGAGCTGGCGCGTGCGATCGGCCACCTTGTCTTCCAGCGTGCTGGCGTAGCGTTCGACCTCTTGCCGGGCGTGATCCACCTGCCCGACCAGCGTGTGGATATAGGTGTCGAACACAAGCGCCATGTCGAACATCAGAAGTTTACGCAATGCCTCTTTCCGGCGTGCACAGATTTCGTCGCCGACAATTGCGCGGTCTGCGTCGATGGTACGGACCAGTAGGCCTTGAAGCAGGTTCACTGCCGCTAGATAAAGCTGCGGTGTCACTCCGATCCGCTGATGGATCAGGCCGATGCGCAGCCGGGAATTGGCGTAATCGGCACCATAGTCGCCGGAGAACAGGTCCATCACATAGACGCGCATGGTGCCGTGCAGACGCTTCAGCCCCTCCGCGTCGCCGATGATACGCGCCACCTCCGGCTGCTTGACCTGCGCGGCATAGAAATCGGCCACGATGTCGTCGACACGGGCCTTCATCAGGGGCATCAGCGCGCTCAACAACAGTGCATCGTCGCCGGTCAGCCCGATCAGGGCCTTGCGGCGCTCGATCTCGCGCTCCGTCATGCACATCTGTTCCATCAGCATCTGATCGGTCAGAGACGGCATCGGGAGCCCCGTTGGCGGGTCGCCCGATGGTCCGGCCCCCGCACCCTTTGAGGTTACGCTGGTATGTACGGTATCGGTCTAACCTTTCGACACCATTGACGATAGTTAGTTAGAAATCGATACAATCGCCAGTTTGACGGTCTCGCGCCATCCTCCGATCTGCCTGATCGCGGCCCGATAGCGCCGGAGCGATGCAAAAGTCGCCGGAGATGCTATCCTCGATCGCAGCGACGTTATCTTGCGCCCAAGGGCAACCAAATTGTCACCAAATTTTCGTGATCCCTACGGATGCGAGTCGAGCTTAAGGAGACGGCATGGCAACGGCAAAGACGGCATGGCGAAGCCGACCCAGAGCGATCGCCGGCTTGGCGGCGGGCAGCCTGATGCTGCTGCTGGCCGCTTGCCAGACTGAGAGTGCTGCGCCGGCTACCACGGCGCCGCCGCAGGGCGCGCAGACGCAGGTGGCAAGTGCCCCGCTGGTTGACACGCTGGCGGAGGCACGCAGCTGCGGCGCCGCGCTCGGCACGGCGGCCCGCTGCAATTTCATCCAGGACGACCGCGAGTTCTCCATGCTGCGCACCCAGGCGCTGCAGACGCTTGGCGGCGGTGCGCTATCGACGGCAGAGCGGAGTGAAGTGGCGATGGCGTTCGACAGCGCCGCGATCGAACAACTCTATGCGGTGGAGACCTGTCAGATCCCAGAGAGCCAGGTGCCGCAGTTCGAAGCCTATGTGGAGCAGGCCCTGTCGCCTTGCGTCGGCGCCGGACCACGTTGAGGACAAGGGCAAACCGAAAAGACAGGAGAGGCAAGACATGACCTTCATGAAGCAGGCGCTGGGCGCCGCAGCGGTTGCCCTCTGCGCCGTGACGACGAATGCAGCGGCCCAGTCGTCAGGCCAGGATCTGGCGCAGATTATCGCGCACCAACCTTATTCCCCGGCGGCGTCCGCCGCGATCCGGGAGTCCATCGTCGCCTCGATCCTCTCCCAGAACGGCGATCCGCAATTGCAGGCTCTGGCTCAGCAGCGGTCGGCGGCCGGCGGACGGGTCTTCGGGCCGGACGACTTGGCGGCGTTTCTCAGCACCACAGGCGTTGAGGCGCGCATACAGGCGCCCACAGTGGCGCCGGCGGCCAGGGTCGCACCTGCTGTGACCCCTGTCCCGACAACCGAGACAGAAACGCCGGTGACGACCGAGGCTGAAGCACCGGTACAGGCAGTGCCAGCAGAAGAGACCACCCGCGCCGCCGTCAGCACGCCACCCGGCAGCAGCGGCGGCGATTTCGACTGGCTGGGCACACCATCCGCCGACGGAAGTGGTGGCGGAGGTGGCGGGGGCGGCGGCGGCGGTGGTGGAGGCGGCGGCTGGTAGCCGGGCCGCTTCGGCTGCATCGTCACCGTGGCTATGCGGTCTCACCGCTGATCGGATCGTCGTATGATAGGCAGACGTGTCGGGGCACTGATGCTTGCGCTGGTCGTCGCGGCCGCAGTCTGGCGGCCCGCGCCGGCCGGCGCAGATGACGGGCGTCGGGTCGCCCTGGTCATCGGCAACGGCCAGTACGAACACATCACCGAACTGCCGAACCCACCGGCCGATGCCCGGGACATGGGCCAGGCCCTGCGCGAAATCGGCTTCGAGGTGGTCGAGGCGATCGACGCCGACTATCTCGGCATGCAGGATGCCTTCCGCCGGTTCGGCGCCGAGATCGAGGGCACGGAAATCGCGCTGGTCTTCTTCGCCGGCCATGGCCTGCAGGTAGCCGGCGAGAACTATCTGCTGCCGACCTCAGCCGAGGTGCAGCAGGAACGAGACCTGCGCTACGAAGCCTTTCCGCTCTCGATGGTGACGACGGAGATCGAGCTGGGCCAGCCACGCACCAGCCTGATCATCCTGGATGCCTGCCGCGACAATCCGATCACCCGCACGCTCACGCGTCGGGCCGAGCAGCTGGGCCGTTCGGCTGCCGTCGGGCGCGGGCTGGCGCCCACCCGCGGCACCTCGGGTATGCTGATCGCCTATGCCACCGCGCCCGGCGATGTGGCGCTGGACGGCGAGGGCGACAACAGCCCGTTCACCACGGCGCTGCTGCAGCACATAACCGAGCCGGGGTTGGAGGTCGGCCTGCTGTTCCGCCGCGTGCGCGAGAGCGTGATCGCGGCCACCCGCGGCCAGCAGGTCCCCTGGGTGGAAGAGGCGCTGATCGGCGAGCTCTACCTGACCCCGCCGGAGGCCGTGGCGAACCCCGATCAGGAAATCCTGGCCCAGTTCGATGCGGCCATGGCGCTGCCGGCGCCGGAAGAGCAGGCGGCGGCACTGACCGCCTTCATCGCCGACCATCCTGACCACCGCCTGGCAGCCGTGGCCGAGCGGCGCCTGCAGTCGATGACCGCCGCCGGACCATCCGAAGTCGACCAGGCGGAGCAGGAAACTGTCGTGTGGCAGTCGACCCAGCGAATCGAGATGCCGGAACAGGCGATCGCGGCCCTGCAATACTATCTGACGACCTATCCCGACGGCGCCTATGTGGCCCTGGCTGAGCTGCAGATCTCGGGGCTCGAGGCCCGTCTGGCGCGGGAAGCGGCAGAGGCCGAGCCGGCGGATCCGCAGGATCAGGCGAGCGCCATCGAAGTTGCCTTCTGGAACGCCATTGCAGACAGCGACGACCCGTCGGAGTTCCTGGCCTATCTGGAGCGGTTCCCTGACGGCGCCTTCGCCGTGCTGGCGGAAAACGCACTGGCCGAGCTGGAAGTCCAGGTTGCCGCTGCGCCGACGGAGCGTGGCGGCGACACCGAGATCGAAGTTGCCGTAGTCACGCCGCCGGACGCACCGGCGCTGATCCAGCCCTTTCCCCTGCACTCGGTGATCGGCGTGGGACCGGTGCCGATCGATCTGGGGGCCATGCCGGGTCCGATCCGCGTTGACTCCCTGCCGGACAACGGAGTCGTGGCCGCAGACGGCAGCCCGGTCGCCGCAGGCGATACGCTGTTGCCGGCGCAGGCCGCGGCCTTGACCTTCGAGCCCGGTGAAGGCGCCATGGAAAGCGAAAGTGCACTGGTCTACCGCCTCGCCGACCGGCCTGAGATCGATGCCGTGAGCCTGACGCTGACCGTGGGCGTGCACGAATGCGACCGGCTGGCGGGTACGCGGCTGGACACACAAGGCGTTGTGCCCGGCAACATCGTCAATGAGATCCGGGTGGCCCAGGCGGTAGATGCCTGCCAGTCCGCCGTGAATGTCTATCCCGATGTGCCGCGCTTCGTCTATCAGCTCGGCCGCGCCCTGGACGCCGGCGGAGAGTTCGCCGAAGCGGCCGGATGGTATCGGCAGGCGGCCGAGGACGGCTATCTCTTGGCCATCAACAATCTGGGCTATCTCTATCAGTATGGCCGCGGCGTGCCGGTGGACCATGACGAAGCGTTCCGCCTGTTCCAGCAGGCCGCGGACGGCGGCGACGCATACGCCTTCAACAATCTCGGCAAGCTCTATCAGCAGGGCCAGGGCGTGCCGCGCAACTACAGCGAGGCCGTGACATGGTTCCGCCGTGCCGCGGCAGCCGGGCACACCTTCGGATTCAACAATCTCGGCTGGATGTACCAGAACGGCTATGGCGTGCCGCGCGACTATGAGGAAGCCCTGCGCCAGTACCGACAGGCCGCCGACGCGGGCGACATCTTTGGCTACAACAATGTAGGCGTGATGTATGCCAACGGGCTGGGGGTGGAACAGGACTATGCCGAGGCCGCCCGCTGGTACCTCATGGCGGCGGAAGAGGGTCAGAGCCTGGCGCAGAACAATCTGGGCCTCCTGTACCAGAACGGCCAAGGCGTGGATCAGGACTTTGCGGAGTCCGCGCGCTGGTATGAAGCGGCCGCCTTGCAAGGGCATGCCTGGGCCCAGAACAATCTGGGCTGGCTTTACCACACCGGCCAGGGCGTGCCGCGCGACTTCGCGCGGGCCGCGCGCTGGTATGTCCGTGCGATGGTCCACCGCAACCGCGACGCCAGCCGCGCGGCGGCGGAGAACCTGGCCACCCTGCCGAACGCCGCCCTGATCACGCTGGCACAGCAGCTGTTGGTGGAGCAGGGGTACGACCCCGGCGAAGTCGACGGCATGATCGGCGAGGTGACGCGCAGCGCCATCCGCGCCTACCAGAGCGATGTCGGCCTCACGCCGGCCGACGGCCAGGTCACGATCGACCTCTTGATGGATTTGGTGGAGCGCAGCTGACGCGCTACCGTCGTTCCCGCGCAGGTGGGAACCTTGTCGGACAGGACACGGACATCGGCCGGAGACCTCCGCCTTCGCGGTGGTGACGGAGCATCGTCTTCGGACAGGCTACTCCCGCTCCGCCCAGGGGATGTCGACGAGCGCGGCGGCGTCGCCCGGCGTATGGGGCAGCCGGGCGGCGAAGGCGTCGCAGCGCATGTCCCATCGCGTCAGCATCGGCATGTCAGCATCGACTTCCTCAGGCGGAAACGCGAAATAGCGCAGCAACGAAAGCCGCCAGGCCCCGTTATCCTCAGGATCGTCGGCCGTCAGGTAGTAGAGCACGCCCTTGTGGAACGGACGGTTGCGGGTGCGCACATGCTCCGTCAGATGGGCCGCCATGCGTTTCAGGTCTCGCCAGCAACCCGCCACATCGCCCGCGGCGCGATAGTGCCGCGACAGCGTGAGAAACGCGGAATAGCGGGCCGGGTTGTCCGCCTCGTCCAGGTGCTTCGACACCGGGAACGAGATCGACAGGCTGCCGACCCGGGCGTCTTCCTCCGGAATGACGGTCTGGCGATCCTCCCAGAACAGCGCGCCCAACAGTCTGGCGCGCATCATCGGGTCCGACTGCGACTGCATCTCGTTCAGGAAGCCGTAGGCGACGGACTTCGTGGGGAAGGTGATCAGCATGTCGGCGACGGCGCCGGTCGCTGCGCCCGTGCGCTGCCCCTCCACGGGGCCGTAGGGTGACAGGATCGCAACCAGCTCGTCGAGCTGTGCGGCAGGCCAAGCCTCCGCAGGCCGCAGGTTGACAGTGATGCGCTCGCCGCCCATGTCCACCCCCCATTTCTGCCTGCCCGGTCGCCGATCTTTCTTGCCGGGGCGGTCTCAAGCGCCGCCATGGGCCATCGGTCTTCTCCAGTCGGTGCCCCTACTGTCAGGCCGGTGCCCGCCAGCCGTCAAGGTCGGTGGGTGCGTATGCGCCACCTTGGGGTGACAGCGTTCGGGCACACCGGCTATGTCTGGGCAGCGTCCGCCGCATCCTGGCGGGGCGGTGCCGGGAAAGGAACCTCCATGTCCACAGCCTTGTTCGATCTCACGGGCCGGACGGCCCTGGTGACCGGGTCCAGCCGCGGCATCGGCCGCGACATCGCCGGCACCCTGGCGGCCGCGGGCGCCCGCATCCTCGTCAACGGCCGGGATGCCGCGGCCGTTGACGAGGCTGCCGCAGCGCTGCGGAGCGAGGGGGCGGACGCGCGCAGCTATCCTTTCGACGTTTCGGACGAAGCCGCTATCGACGCAGCACTTGCCGCCATCGACCGCGAGGTCGGCCCGATCGATATCCTGGTCAACAATGCCGGCATCCAGCGGCGCATGCCGATGACCGAGGTGCCGCTGGAGACCTGGGCGGAAGTCCTGCAGACCAACCTGACGGCCGTGTTCCTGGTGGCCCGCGCGGTCGCCCGCGGCATGATCGAGCGCCGGGCCGGCAAGATCATCAATATCTGCTCGGTGCAGAGCGAGCTGGGCCGTCCGACCATCGGGCCCTACACGGCCTCAAAAGGGGCCGTGAAGATGCTGACCAAGGCCATGTGTGCGGAATGGGCCCAGCACAACATCCAGGCCAACGGCCTGGGGCCCGGCTATATCGCCACCGACATGACCAAGGCGCTGCGTGAGGATGCAAAGTTCGATGCCTGGCTGCGCGCCCGCACCCCGTCCGGGCGCTGGGGCCAGCCGGAGGAACTGGGCGGGGCGGCCGTGTTCCTGGCCTCGCGGGCATCGGATTTCGTCAACGGCCAAGTGATCTATGTGGACGGCGGTCTGCTGTCCGTCGTCTAGCGCGTTGCCCGGTACTGTGCTTGAGCGATAGGCTGATGCCATGGACACGCCCGAAAGCCACGCCCGTCCGCTCGACTTCGAAGGCGCGAAGCTGGGCCTGCATCCGGTGGAGAAGTACCAGCTCGACTCCGCCAAGATGCTGGCCACGGCCTTCAAGCTCGCCGCCCAGTTCCTGCTCTTGGGCACCGTGCTGTTGGCCTACGGCCTGGCGGAGTTCGCGTACGAGCCGTTCGCGCCGGAGTTCGCGAAATACGTGCCCGCGGTGCTGGCCGCCGTCGCCGGCACCGCGCTCGCCCTGATCTTCTTCGGCCTCTACCGCGGGATCAGCCTGTTGCTGGCCATCCAGAACGACATCAAAGACCTGCGCCGGGAGATGGACGCGCGGGGGTAGCGGTCAGAGCTCTGCAGAGCGAGCAGGAAGCCTGGACCTGTCTGCCGGCCGGCCCGATGGTTATGGATTGCCGGTTTCGGCCGATTTTGTTGAAGAAGGGCCCCCGTCAGGTCGTTTTGGCGGGGCCAGAGCTTGGCCGCGTGGCGGCGCTGCGGCCGATCCGGCGGGCGCCGGCGTTACGGTCGCCGGAACACCGCCACCAGTTCCACATGCGCCGACCACAGGAACTGGTCGACCGGTGTGACGCTTTCCAGGCGATAGCCGCCCTCGATCAGGATGCGGGCGTCGCGGGCGAAGCTGGCGGGGTTGCACGACACGGCGACCACCGTCGGCACGCCGCCGGCTGCCAGGCGGCCGGACTGGTCGCGGGCGCCGGGGCGCGGCGGGTCGAACACGACGGCGTCGAAGGCCCGAAGCTCGCTTTCCGTCAGCGGGTCTTCGTAGAGATTGCGCCCCCTTGCCTGGATGCGTCCGTCCAGCCCGGCCTGGCGGGCGCCGGCGGACAACGCATCGAGCGCCTCGCCATCGCCGTCGACAGCCACGACCGAAGCGGCGCGGGCCAGCGCGAAGGTGAAGGTGCCGGCCCCGCAGAACAGATCGGCGACCCTGGCGCTGTCGCCGACCGCGCTAACGACGGCCTCGGCCATCGCGGCTTCCGCCTCTGCCGTCGCCTGCAGAAAGCCGCCGGGCGGCACCGTCACGGGCACGCCGCCCAGCCGCACGGTGCCGGCGCGCCGATGGGCGATCGGTTCCGCCAGGCTGCCCGGTGCCGCACGCCAACTCAGGCGCGCCACGTCAACCTTCTCAGCGAACCGCGCAAGTGTCTCGCGGGCCGTCAGATCGAGCGGCGGCCCGCCGACGAGCACGAGATCCAAACCGTCGTCCAGCACGGTCACCGCGATATCGCGCGTTTCGCCCCGCCGCAAAAGCCCCGTCAGCAACTGCTGCAGGTCCGGCAGGATGGCGACGATTTCAGGCCGCGCCACCATGCAGGCCTCGACATCGACGATCCGGTTCGATGCGCGCTCGTTGAAGCCCAGGAAAACGCGGGTCTCGCCGCGCCGTGCAGCCATGGTCACGCGCCGGCGGGATTGCGGGGGCACCGTGATCACCGCGCCAACGGCCGCGCTGTCCAGTCCCTGGCGGTCCAGCGCCTCGGCCACAAGCCGGCGCTTCCACTCGCTCTGCACGCCGGACGTCAGATGCTGGATCAGGCATCCGCCGCAGGGGCCGAAATGCTGGCAGGGCGGCTCCGCCCGACCGTGACCCGGATGAAGCAGTTCGACCGCCGATCCGGCGGCCAAACTGCGCGCCGTCTCGTCCAACGTCACCCGCACCCGGTCGCCGGGCGCCGTCTGCGGGATGAACACCGTCGCGTCCCCCGCCTTGGCCACACCGTCGCCGCGGCTACCGACTGCGTCGACCGTGAGTTCCACGACGCGTCTCGGGGACGGATTGGCGGTATCGGATTGTTGCTGCGCTTCGTTCATGGCAGCCGGCTTTGCCACGACCCGACCTGCCGAGACAAGAGGTCCGGCATCGAAATGTGGCACGGCCGATCCTATGTTCTAGTCGTTCGACCCGCCCAGGGTCGTACCAGCCCGTGGCCTCAGAAGTGACAGATGTTTGACTATGCCGCCTTTATCGCCCGTTGCCGGGGCATGATCGCTGCACCCAACGCAACGATCCGCGAACACGTTCAGCCGGTTCCCCCTTGGGCGACGGTCGCGCGAGAGCATCTCTTGCCCCTGATCGTGCTGGCCGCGACCGTATCCACCTTGCTGGTCGTGATCATCTACCCTGAAATCGCAGCGTTTGAAGATCTGCTTCGGCGATTTATCCGCATGGTCGTCATCGGCATCGCCGGTGCGGTCGTGATGGCCGGCGTTATAATGTTCTTTGCCGGCATCTTCGGTGGTCGAGCGACCTTCAGTGCAGCGTTCGTGACGGTGGCGCTGGCGTTGACGCCGTACTTCCTCACAGAGGCCCTGCTGCCGCTGCCGTTGATCGGTATTCTCGCCTCGTTCGCCGGGCTGATTTATTCCCTGATGCTGCTGTACAGAGCCGGGCCGATCGCACTGCAGTTGCCTTGGCAGAACCGTGGCAAGCATTTCGCTCTGTCGATCCTGTCCCTGCTGCTGATCGCCATGCTCGCTGCACCGGTGCTGTTGCCGATCTTCGCGCCCGAGATGGGTTCGATGGGATCACCCGTAGGGCTGTAGGCGGCGGCGCTGCGCCGGGCTCAATGGCTTCGGGGCGCGCTGCCGCTCGTCGAACAACACCGTCACGGTCTCCGCGGTGGCGACGCAGACACGGTCATGAAAGATCGCCTGGATCGACCGGACGGTCGCCTCATCCATCTGCAGCACGCGGCTGCCGATCCTGAGTTCCGCCGGATAGGTCAGGGTCGCCCGACGGTCGATGGAAAGATGGCCGACGGCGGTGGAAACCGGCCCCCCATCCTCCACAAGACCGGCCGTTTCGAACAGCGCGGCGCGCGCCTCTTCGAAATAGATGCCGATCGCATCGCCGCCTACGCGCCCCGCTGCGTCGACATCGGCCGGCCGGACGCAGTCGTTCCACCAGAACCGGTAGGTTCCGGGATCCTCGAGGTTCAGCTCCGCCGACGTCTCTCCCGCCACCCAATGCCTCATGGCTTCTCGAACAACAGCAGCTTCGACATGAACACATGATCCAGGGCCACGAAACTGAGCCCTGCATCGCGAAACAGCCCGATTAAATCGTCTTGAGTATACTCTTCATAGTAGGGCTCATGGAAGGCTCTTGGGAAGTATTCGAGCAATCCGTCAAAGGTCGGGCGGTCTCCCAGTTGCAGGCTGTCCAGGAAGATCAGCTGTCCGCCGGGCTTCAGCACGCGCGCCATTTCCGCCGCCACGGCGCGGCGCACGTCGTGCGGCAGTTCGTGGAACAGGAAGATGCAGGTCACGAGATCGGCCGACGCATCCGCCAGTGGCATCCGTTCCCCTTGCGCCTGGACGAACTGCGTCCGCGGCCAGGGGGCAAGTCGCCGGCTCGCTTCCTGCAGATAGGGATGGGACAAGTCGACCCCGATGGTCGACATCATCGGATGCGTGTCTTTCAGGAAGGTCAGGAACTGTCCGGTGCCGCAGGCCACGTCCACGAGCCGTACAGCCTCTGCCGGGCGAGCGCCTAGATAGTGATGGATCGGCGCCAGGACCTGGCGGCGCATGGCATCGGCGCCGCCGCCGAACAGCACTTCCACCTGGTGGTCGTAAAGTCGCGCGGAGTCGGCGGAGAGATAGCCGTCGGTCTGGAAATGGAAGTTCTGCAGATAATAGTCGGGCAGGCCGGCGGTGGCCCGGGAAGCCGTCTCGCGCACCTCGTCGCCCTGCCGCTCGCGCCGGCGGCGGTTGACTATCGGCAGGTCGCGGAAGAACCCGCGCGCGTCCGCCAGCAGCTGCCGCGGCCGCGGCATCACATCATGCGGCAGCCGGTAATAGCCGGCGCGGACATTCTGCCAGTCGCGTTCGAACAGCCGGCGCAGTTCCGCCACGATCGCACCGGTCTGCGGCACGTTGCGCCGGCTCTTCGCCTTGGGCATGGAGCCGCGCGACGTACGCACCGACATCCGGTACTCGGCCAGAAACCACCCGACCCGCGCGGTCTGCGCCACCGCGAACGCCATCCGGTCCAGCGCCGTCACCATTGAAGATGCTCCCCCTGCTGTTTCCGGCCGCCCTGGACATCGGTCCTGATCGAAAAGTCTGGCCAGGCCAAGGCAGAGATCCGGACATCCCGGCAACGCCCGATCCGCCCATCCCCTCGACGAACGGCATTTTCGAACAATCTTACCGATCGACAGCGGTACGGCGGAGGATCGGGCGGAATGGACAAGGTGTCGATGACGGAAGATGGGGCGGAATCCGTCTGGGACTACCCCCGCCCGCCGCGTATCGAGGTCGTGCGGTCCCGGCTGGTTGTTGAGGTGCACGGGCGCGTCGTTGCCGAAACCACGGACGGCCTGCGGGTGTTGGAGACCAGCCATCCGCCGACCTACTACATCCCACCTGCCGATGTGGCACGCGAGCTGCTGCAGCCCAGCAGCCGGACGTCGGTCTGCGAGTTCAAGGGGCCGGCCGTCTATTGGGATCTGGTGATCGGGCGCTACCGCGTGGCCGATATCGCCTGGAGCTATCCCCAACCCTGGCGTGGCTATGAGCGGCTGGCCGACCATCTCTGCTTCTACGCCAGCAGATGCGACCGCTGCTCCGTCGACGGCGAGGTGGCGGCCGCCCAGCCCGGCGACTTTTACGGCGGCTGGATCACGCGCGGTGTTCGCGGCCCGTTCAAGGGCGGTCCGGGCACCGCAGGATGGTGATGTGTCGGGCGCCGGGCGGGCTGCCGCGCAAGCGGATTTGCGCCACGTCAATGCGCCGATGAAGGGCGATATGGTTGCTTGCCAAGGTAACCAATCCCTGTTTCACCAGTGAACCAACAAGGACCCGGGCGCCATGGGTGCATTCAACACGCTCGACGACATCGACGTGGCCGGCAAGACGGTGCTTGTCCGCGGCGATCTGAACGTCCCGATGAAAGACGGCGCGGTCACCGACACGACCCGGCTCGACCGCCTGGTTCCGACCTTGACCGAGCTTGCCGGCAAGGGCGCCAAGGTGGTGATGTTGAGCCATTTCGGCCGGCCCAAGGGTACCCGTAAGCTCGAATTCACCTTGAAGCCGGTTGCAGACGCGCTGGCCACAGCGCTCGGCAAGCCCGTCGCCTTTGCCGACGATTGCATCGGCCCCGTGGCGGAAGCCGCCATCGCCGCGCTGGAGCCGGGCGGCTTCCTGGTGCTGGAGAACCTGCGCTTCTATGCGGAGGAAGAGAAGAACGACGCCGATTTCGCGGCCAAGCTGGGCGCGCTCGGCGACGTCTATGTGAACGACGCCTTCTCCGCCGCGCACCGCGCGCACGCGTCGACAGAGGCGATCGCCCGCGTGCTGCCGGCGGCCGCCGGCCGGCTGATGCAGGCGGGGCTGGAGGCCCTGACCGGCGCACTGGAGGCGCCGCAGCGCCCGGTGCTGGCCGTGGTCGGCGGTGCCAAGATCTCCACCAAGCTGGACCTGTTGGGCAACCTTGTGTCCAAGGTCGACATGCTGGCGCTGGGCGGCGGCATGGCCAACACCTTCCTCTATGCCCAGGGCAAGGATCTCGGCGCCAGCCTGTGCGAGAAGGACATGGCAGACGAAGCGCGCACGATCATGGGCAAGGCGGCCGATGCCGGCTGTGAGATCCTGCTGCCGACCGACGGCGTGGTGGGCAAGGAATTCAAGGCGGGCACGCCCAGCGAGACGCTTTCCGTCGATGCCGTGCCGGCCGACGGCATGGTGCTGGATATCGGCCCCGCCTCCGCCGAAATGCTGAAGGGCAAGCTCGCCGACTGCAAGACCGTGGTGTGGAACGGCCCGCTGGGCGCGTTCGAGGTGGAACCCTTCGATGCCGGCACCAATGTGGTGGCACAAGAGGCGGCGAGCCGCACCGGTGCCGGTGCGCTGTTGACCGTGGCCGGCGGCGGCGACACGGTCGCGGCGCTGGCCCATGCCGGTGTCGGCGACAAGTTCAGCTATGTTTCAACTGCCGGCGGCGCCTTCCTGGAGTGGCTGGAAGGCAAAGATCTGCCGGGCGTCGCGGCGCTTAAGAAGTAAGCGCCCTCATCCCCAGAGCACGTCCCTCACGCCCGCCGCCGGCCCCGACGGCGGGCGGATTGTGTGTGGCACCGAGTAGGGCTGAACCGCGACGCCGCAAGTCTCCGTTGTCTTTCACGTCATCTTCGCGAAGGCGAAGATCTCGTTGAGCTGAGCAAACTGGCCGGAGATGCTCGCCTTCGCGAGCACGACGGCATATTCAAGTCTTAATGCGCTTTGACGTTGATTGATCTTCGGTGACCAAATTCTCCGAAGAGCGCTTCGACGTCACTGAAACGCCACCTCTGAGAAACTGCGCAGCTTGCGGCTGTGCAGGCGTTCCATGCCCAAGGTTCGTAGCTTCTCCATCGCTAGCATGCCGATGCGCAGGTGCTGGTCGACCTGGCGGCGGTAGAAGGCGTCGGCCATGTCGGCCAGTTTCAGTTCGCCGTGCAGCGGCTTGTCCGACACGCATAAGAGCGTGCCGTAGGGCACGCGGAAGCGGAAGCCGTTGGCGGCGATGGTGGCACTTTCCATGTCCAGTGCGATCGCGCGGCTCTGGCTGAAGCGGCGGACGGGTTCGGAATGATCGCGCAGCTCCCAGTTGCGGTTGTCGATCGTCGCCACGGTGCCCGTACGCATCACACGCTTCAGCGCATAGCCCGACAGACCGGTAACCTCGGCGACCGAAGTCTCCAGTGCCTGCTGAATCTCGGCCAGAGGCGGGATCGGGACCCAGGTCGGCAGGTCGCGGTCCAGTACATGGTCTTCGCGCACATAGCCGTGGGCCAGCACATAGTCGCCGATCTGCTGGGTGTTCCGCACGCCCGCACAGTGACCCAGCATCAGCCAGGCATGCGGACGCAAGACCGCGATGTGGTCGGTCGCCGTCTTGGCGTTGGACGGGCCGACGCCGATGTTCACCAGCGTGATGCCCTGGCCACCTTCCCGCACCAGATGATAGGCCGGCATCTGCGGCATCCGGGCCGGTGGCGGGACGGCGGGCTGTGCGGCTTGCGGCTGGTTGCCGGCGGCGCTGACATGCCTGGTGATCCGGTCACCGGGTTCCACGAACGCGGAATAGTCGCTGTCCGGGGCGGCCATCAGCCCATGCGCGAACCGGACGAACTCGTCGACATAGAACTGGTAGTTGGTGAACAGCACGTAGTTCTGGAAATGCTGCGGGCTGGTGGCCGTGTAGTGCTGCAGCCGGTGCAGGCTGTAGTCGATCCGCGACGCGGTGAACAGGGCCAGCGGCCCGGGCTCTTGCGGCGGCGGCTCGTCCGCGCCGTTGACGATGTTGTCGTCCAGATGTGCCAGATCCGGCACGTCGAAGCAGTCGCGCAAGGCGCGCACCTTCTCCGGCGACATCAGAGCGCCCGGCAGCCCGCTCGGAAAGGCGAAATGTATGGGGATGGGCAGATCGCTGACACCGATCTTCAGGGGACCCAGGTTGTTGGCAAGCAGCTGCTCGAACTGGTGCTCCAGATAGGGACCGAAGATGTCGGGTCGCGTCAGCGTCGTGCGGTAGCGCCCCGGCCGATCCACGAAGCCGTACGACAGCCTCAGATCCTGCGGCAGCGGCGCATAGCCTTCGACGGCCACCTCGACGAACGGATAGCACCCGCGCACCCGGCCCGACATGGATGTGCCGCGGACGAAGCCATCGAACGCAGACCGCAGATGGTCCGTGGCCTGGTCGTAGAGCCTGGTGACCGCCTCCAGAGCCGCATCCGCCCGGTCGACGAGCGTGGCGCCGCCGGAGGAAAGGTCACTACCCGGCGTCATCGAGACCCAGCAGGGATCGCGCGAACTGCCGCGGCTGGAACGGCCGCAGGTCGTTCTGCCCCTCGCCGACGCCGATGGCATGCACCGGCAGCCCAAACTTCTCGGCCAGCGACACCAGAACGCCGCCGCGGGCCGTGCCGTCCAGCTTGGTGACGACCAGACCGGTAACGTTGACCATCTCGCGGAAGACCTCGACCTGGGTGTGCGCGTTCTGGCCGGTGGTTGCGTCCAGCACCAGGATCACGTGATGCGGCGCAGTCTCGTCTTTCTTGTTCAGGACCCGGATGATCTTGTTCAACTCGGCCATCAGGTCGGCCTTGTTGTGCAGGCGCCCCGCTGTGTCGACCACCAACAGGTCGCTGCCTTGCGCCTTGCCCAGCGTGAAGGCGTCAAAGGCCAGGGCAGCCGCATCCGAGCCCGGGTCGCGCGTCAGCACAGGGCACCCGGCGCGATTACCCCAAACCTGTAGCTGCTCGATCGCCGCGGCGCGGAAGGTGTCACCGGCGACCAGCAGCATCTTCAAGCCCGCATGGCGCCACTGCGATGCCAGCTTGCCGATCGTCGTGGTCTTGCCGGTGCCGTTGACGCCGACCACCAGCATGATGTTGGGGCGATGGTCCGCCATGAAGTGGACGGGCTGGGCCACCGGCTCCAGGATCTTCGCGATCTCTTCGGCCAGGGCCTCGCGCACCTCGTCCGGCGTGACCGTCGCGCCGAAGCGGCTCCGCGCCAGGGCTGCCGTCAGCTTCGCCGCCGTTGCCGGGCCGAGATCGGCTGCGATCAAGAGCTCTTCCAGCTCTTCCAGCGTCTCATCATCCAGCTTGCGCTTGGTGAAGATGCCGCCGATGCCGTCACTCAGCTTTGCGGACGAGCGTGACAAGCCCGCACGCATGCGGGTGAACCAGCCGCGGCCTTCGCTCTCAGTGTTGGTAGGCGTTGTGGTGTCGCTCATGGCTGGCGGGTATAGCCGAAACGGTGTTCGGAATGAATGCCCACGCTCGGCCTGCGGCAGACATGCATAGGCCCGCCCCCGGATAGGGGCGGGCCCGATCGGATTGGCGGGCCCGATCGGATTGGCGGGCCCGGCGGCATCCGAACGCTGCCGGGCCCGGCCTGTCCTATAGCTCGGCCAGCATCTTCTCGGTGACGTCGACCAGTTCCTTCACGGCACCCACCGAGTGGTCGAACATGGCCTTCTCATCGGCGTTCATGGTGATCTCGACCACCTTCTCCACGCCACCGGCGCCGATGATCACCGGCACACCCACATAGATGCCGTCGACACCGTACTGGCCCGACAGGTGGGCGGCACAGGCCAGGAGCCGCTTCTTGTCGTGCAGATAGCTCTCCGCCATGGCGATGGCCGAGGCGGCGGGCGCGTAGAAGGCCGAGCCGGTCTTCAGCAGCGCCACGATCTCGCCACCGCCGCCACGGGTGCGCTTGACGATGGCGTCCAGCTTCTCCTGCGTCGTCCAGCCCAGGGCCACCAGATCCGGCAGCGGAATGCCGGCGACGGTGGAATAGCGCACCAGCGGAACCATGGTGTCGCCATGGCCACCCAGCACGAACGCCGTCACGTCTTCCACCGACACGTTGAACTCATCGGCCAGGAAGCAGCGGAAGCGGGCGCTGTCCAGCACGCCGGCCATGCCGCAAATCATGTGCGGCGGCAGGCCCGCGATCTTCTGCAGGGCGCCGACCATGGCATCCAGCGGGTTGGTGACGCAGATGACAAAGGCGTTCGGGCAGTGCTGCTTGATGGCTTCGCCGACGGCCTTCATCACCTTGGTGTTCGTTCCGATCAGGTCGTCGCGGCTCATGCCCGGCTTGCGTGGTACGCCGGCGGTGACGATCACCACATCGGACCCGGCGATTTCGGCATAGTCGCTCGTGCCGGCGTAGGCCGCGTCAAACCCTTCCACGGGTGCCAGCTGCGCGATGTCCAGCGCCTTGCCCTGGGGCATGCCGTCGACGATGTCGAACAGGACGATATCGCCCAGGTTCTTCAGCCCTGCCAGCAGCGCCAGCGTGCCGCCGATCTGCCCGGCGCCGATCAACGCGATCTTCTTGCGTGCCATGGTTACATGCTCCCCCTGGCGGATGGGTCGTTATTGAAACATCCCCCCGGCGCCATGCGGCCCGCCTGCCCGCATCGGAACGCACCAAAGGGACCGGTTGGCCGGGCACGCGGCAGCCGTATTTGGCCTGTTGCGATGGCTGAGACCCACACGCCCGATTGGCCCCAGGGGATAGCGCGAATTGGTTGCTTGGGCAACCCAAGCTGGACAACCATGACCACTCAGTCGCGGGGCAGCCGACGCCGATGAAGATCGCCCCAAGCCTGCCCAAATGCGCTGTCAGTCTGTCTTTGCCTGCGGGTTTCTCCCGTATCGGTGATTGTTCCACTGGTATCACATTCCTATCTTGAGAATATGGGCCGCGAGTAAGGAGGGAAGATCCTTCATGGAGTTGCTGTTGGCCGGAGAGAACGTGGCGTTCAGTGCCGCTCTCGCTTTGATGCTGGTGCTCGCCCTTCTGGAAGCGGTCGGCATGCTGTTTGGCGCCAGCCTGGCCCAGACCATCGACGGAATGCTGCCCGATATGGACCTGGATGCAGATCTGGACCTGGATGCCGATGTAGACGCAGGCGGTGTCGGGTCGGTTGGCGGTGGCGGGGCGCTCGGCGGTGCTCTCTCCTGGCTGGGCGTCGGCAAGGCACCGATGCTGGTGCTGCTGGTCGCGTTTCTCTTCAGCTTCGGCGTTGCCGGCCTGGTGCTGCAAACGGTCGCACAGGGGGTCATGGGACGGTTCATCCCCGGCTGGTTCGCAGCGGTCCCCGCCCTGGCCGTCGCCCTTCCGGGCGTACGCTTCTTCGGCCTGGCGGTAGCAAAGCTGATCCCGAAGGAGGAGACGTACGCCGTCTCGGTCAACAGCTTCATCGGCAACACGGCGATCATCACCGTGGGTATCGCCGCAACCGGACAGCCGGCAGAGGCGCGCCTGACGGACGCGCACGGCCGTACGCACTATGTCCGTGTCGAACCGGACCAGCCGGGCGACAGCTTTCCCTCCGGCTCGGCCGTCCGGCTGCTGACGCGTGAGGGCAATATCTTCAAGGTGGTTGGTGCTTGAGCGGACGTCGCCCAAGCCAAAGAACAAGGAGGCCAGAAACCTGTGACCGACAGCCTTATCGGAATCGTCATCATCGTCGTCCTGGCGCTGGTGGCGATCTTCACCATCGGGATGATCATCGCCCGTCTTTACCGCAAGGCATCGAAAGAGATCGCGTATGTGCGCACCGGCTTCGGCGGCCAGAAGGTGATCGTCGACGGCGGTGCCCTGCAACTGCCCGTGTTCCACGATATGATCCCCGTCAACATGAACACGCTCAGGCTGGAGGTCCGCCGGCCGAATGAGCAGGCGCTGATCACCCGCGACCGCATGCGCGTCGACGTCACGGCCGAGTTCTATGTCCGCGTTCAGCCGACGAAGGAGAGCATCGCCAACGCCGCCCAGACCCTGGGCATGAAGACGATGGCGCCGGATCAGCTCAAAGAGCTGGTGGAAGGTAAGTTCGTCGACGCGTTGCGCGCCGTTGCCGCCGAGATGACGATGGAAGAGCTGCATGAGCAGCGCGTCAGCTTCGTGCAGAAAGTGCAGTTGGCGGTCACCGAAGACCTGCTGAAGAACGGTCTGGAACTGGAATCGGTCTCGCTGACCGGCCTCGACCAGACCAACCGCGAATACTTCAACCCCGACAACGCCTTCGACGCCGCCGGCCTGACGCGCCTGACCAGCGAGATCGAGGAAAAGCGCCGCCGCCGCAACGAGATTGAGCAGGACGCGGAAGTGGCCATCAAGCAGAAGAACCTGGAGGCGGAACGCCTGCGCCTTGGCCTCACGCGCGATGAGGAATACGCCAAGCTGGAGCAGGAGCAGGAGATCGCCACCCGCCGCGCCTCGACCCAGGCGGAAATCGCAGAACGTGAGGCCGACGGTGAGCGCACCTCGGAGAAGGCACGCATCGCCGCCCGACTGGAAGTTCAGCAATCGGAAGTGCAGGCGGAGCGCGATATCGAGAACGAACGGATCGGCAAGGAACGGTCGCTGGAGATCGCCGAGATCGAGAAGCGCAAGTCCCTGGAACTGGCCGAGCAGGAGCGCGCCGTCGCCGTCGCCGAGAAATCCCGCGACCAGAGCCACGCCGAAGCCGAGGCGAACGTGGCGCGGGCCCAGGCCGTTAAGGCGGAAGAGCAGGTGCGCACGGTGCGGGAAAGCGAGATCGCAGAGCGTGAGAAGGCGATCGAGCTGGTCGAGGCGCGCAAGATCGCCGAACGGGAAGCCATCGGGCGCATGGTGGCGGCGGATGCCGAGAAACAGGCCGCGGAAGACGAGGCCGAAGCCGTCCGCACGCTGTCCAACGCCAGGGCCGACAAGCAGCGGATCGAAGCCGAAGGCGAAAGCGAGGCGGAGAAGCTGCGCGCCGCCGCAGCAGAGGTGCGCTACGCCATCGACGCCACCGGTAAGCGGGCGCTGAACGAGGCGGACAACGTGCTGAGCGAAGACATCATCGCGCTGCGCCTGCGCATGGCCCTGCTGGAGCACATGCCGCAGATCATCGCCGAAAGCGTCCGGCCGATGGAGAAGATCGACGGCATCAAGATCCTGCAGGTCGACGGCATCGGCGGCGGCAATGGCCGGGCTGCAGATCACGGCAACGGCGCCGCTGCGCCCGGCAACCTGGCCGATCAGGTCGTCGCCTCCGCGCTGCGCTACCGCAGCCAGGCTCCGCTGATCGATGCGCTTCTAAAGGACATCGGCCTCAGCGGCACGGATCTCGGCGCGTTGACGGCGGCGCTGGGAAGCGCGTCCGGAAATGGCGGCGAGCCCGATGCCGGAGGCGGTTCAGATCCGGAACCGCAGGCGAAGAGCGGCTGACCCGCGTCGGGTTTCGGCTACGCCTCTACCCGACCTACGCGCGGCCCATGGTCGGCGCGTAGGTCGGGTAGAGCGAAGCGAAACCCGACACCCCGCGCCCCTGCCGTGCCGCCGTCTATCCCCCTGCCCGCGCACCCAGACGCAGGCGGAGCGCGTTCAGCTTGATGAAGCCTTCGGCGTCGCGCTGGTCGTAGACGGCGTCTTCCTCGAACGTCACGTGCTCGGTGGAATAGAGGCTGTGCGGGCTCTTGCGGCCGACCACCATGGCGGAGCCCTTGTAGAGCTTCAGCCGCACCGTGCCGCTGACCCGTTCCTGCGTCTGGTCGATCAGCGCCTGCAGCGCCTCGCGCTCGGGATCGAACCAGAAGCCGTTGTAGATCAGCTCTGCATAGCGCGGCATCAGGCTGTCCTTCAGGTGTCCCGCATTGCGGTCCAGCGTCAGGCTCTCCATGGCACGGCGCGCGATGTGCAGCACGGTGCCGCCGGGCGTCTCGTAGACGCCGCGGCTCTTCATGCCGACGAAGCGGTTTTCCACGATGTCCGCGCGGCCGACCCCGTTTGCCCCGGCCAACTCGTTCAGCCGGGTCAACAGGGCCGCCGGCGACAGGGCCTGGCCATCGACCGACACCGGATCGCCGCGCTCGAAGGCGATCTCCACATAGGTCGGCTTGTCGGGCGCCTGTTCGGGCGCCACCGTGCGGGTGAACATCTCCTCGTCCGGTTCGACCCAAGGGTCCTCCAGCGCCTTACCTTCATAGGAAATGTGCAAGAGGTTGGCGTCGGTGGAATAGGGCGGCTCGCCGCCCTTGTCGCGCTTGATGGGGATCTGGCGCGCCTCCGCCCAGGCGAGGAGGCGCGTGCGGCTGTTCAGGTCCCATTCCCGCCACGGCGCGATCACGCGGATCGCCGGGTTCAGCGCATAGCATGCCAGCTCGAACCGTACCTGGTCGTTGCCCTTGCCCGTGGCGCCGTGGGAGACGGCGTCGGCGCCCGTCTCCTGCGCGATCTCGATCAGGCGCTTGCCGATCAGCGGGCGGGCGATGGAGGTGCCGAGCAGATAGGTGCCTTCATAGATCGCGTTGGCGCGGAACATGGGGAAGACGAAGTCGCGGACAAAGGTCTCGCGCAGGTCTTCCACAAAGATGTGCTCGGGCCGCACACCCATCAGCTCCGCCTTCTGGCGTGCGGGCTCCACCTCTTCGCCCTGGCCCAGATCCGCGGTAAAGGTGATCACCTCGCAAGCATAGATCTCCTGCAGCCAGCGCAGGATCACCGATGTGTCCAGCCCGCCCGAATAGGCCAACACCACGCGCTTCACATCGCCCGTCATATGCACGTTCTCTCCGGATGAAGGGAGGTTCGCGATCCATCTGGGATCGGGCGGCGAGAATAGACCAGTTGCCCGCGCAGCCAAGCGGCAAATCGGCGGCGAGCGCCTCAGCCGCGGAAGATGACCTCGCGCTCCCAGTTCTGAGGCGTCTGGGCGTAGAGCGCCCAGTAGATCCGGGCAATTCGGGCCGGATCGAACGGGCTGTCGGGTTCGATCATGCCGGCGATGGTCACGGTCGCCACATGAATGCCGTCCGCGGCCAGTTCATGGGCGAGGCTGAAGGCGAGATTGCGCAACGCCGCCTTGCCGACGCCCAGCGACGCCAGATCCGTCTGCGGTTCGAACGCGAAGCCCCCGCCGGTGAACAGGATCGTGCCCACTCGCGCGGCCCGCATCGGCGGGATCACGGCTTGCGCCGCCACCAGCGCACCACCGACATTGACGCTCAGGTCTGCCATCAGGTCGTCGAACGCAAGTCCGCTCGGCGGCGATTGGCGCAGCGCTACGGCATTGTAGATCAGCACCTGCGGGGCGGCGAGCGCCGTCCTGACCTCGTCCAGCGCATCCAGCAGGCTGGTAGGGTCACCGGCGTCGGCCGTGAAGGGATGGGCGTCGATCTCTTGGTCTGCGAGGGCTTCGGCCAGGCTCGCCAGTGCCTCCGGCCTTCGCCCCACCAGGGCGATGGTGAACCCCTCACGCCCGAACCGTTCGGCAAGTGCCCGGCCCAGTCCCTGGCCGGCGCCCACAATCGCACAGACAGGCTGTGCCATGGAGCGGCTCTCCCACAACAACGGACATAAACCCCTAAAGACATGGGAGATTCGGTCCGGCGCGTCCAGTGAGAAAGTCGCGGAACCGAAACGATCCCTGTCAGTCGGCCGCATTGGCTGCTGCCGGCAGGTCTGATCCCTATCTGGGCGGAGACTGCGGCATCAGCGTGATAGCCGGCGCGGGATCATGGCAATCCTGTGGATCGGCCTTAGCGCTCACACGGATGCCGGTTCGGCCGCCGTGCGCCGGCCGGTCGACCGCAGCTCCGCCGCGGCCTGGCGAAGGATCTTGACGGAAGACTGCAGGAACAGGGCGGACATCAAGGCCGCCACGATCAAGTCCGGCCAGGCCGTCGCCGTGGCGCCCACGGCCAGCGCGGCCACGATCACGGCGACATTGCCGATGGCATCGTTGCGGCTGCACAGCCATACCGAGCGGACATTGGCGTCTCCGTCGCGGTATCGAAGCAGCAACAGCGCGCTGGCCACATTGACGGCGAGCGCCAGGATGCCGACGACGCCCATGGTCATCTCGTCAGGCACGCCCAGCACGAAGACACGCCACACGGTGGCCGCGAGCACGCCGGCACCCATCAGCGCCAGGCTCACGCCCTTCAGCACAGCGACGGTCGCGCGCAGGCGCAGAGACCGGCCGATCGCCCACAGGCTCAGGCCGTAGGTCAGACTATCGCCCAGGAAATCCAGCGCATCGGCCTTCAGCGCCATGGAGCCCGCAGCCATCCCGGCCACCATCTCGACCCCGAACATGGTGGCGTTCAGCGCGATGATGATCATCAGCACGCGCTTATAGGCAGCCGAAAGCCCTTCGAACCGTACGTTCCCGCTGCAACCGCATCCAGACATCGCGATAGCTGCTTTCCCTTGCCGTTCCCGGCGCACCCACCCATCTGACCTCAATGTGGGACCTACAGCGATTGTAGGTTCAAGGGGAAAGATCCGACCCATGGTGACGATCGGCCATCTGGCCCGCGCGAGCGGCACGACGGTGCAGACCATCCGCTATTACGAACAGATCGGTCTGATGCCGGCGGCCGAGCGATCGGCGGGCAACCAGCGGCTCTACGGCCAGACCCATATCGACCGCCTGGTGTTCATCCGCCACGGCCGCGACCTCGGCTTCTCGCTCGACGCCGTGCGCGAGCTGCTGGCTCTGGCCGATGATCCGGAACACGGTTGCGAGGATGCCGACCGCATCGCGCGGCATCACCTGGCCGAGGTCGACCGCCGCCTATCCACCCTGGCGGCGCTGAAGACGGAGCTGGAGCGCATGGTCGCGGGCTGCCGGGGCGGCCGCATCGCTGACTGCCGCGTGATCGAGGTGCTGTCCGACCACAGCCAGTGCCTGGCAGAGGATCACGCCGGCTCGGATGCTCGCCGGCTGGCGGACTGATCTAGGGGTCGCAGCCCTCGGTGCGCAGGTGATAGGCGCAGGCTTCGGCGTCGCTCAACGGCTGCAGGTGATCGACGATCTCTCGGGCGCGCTCGTAAAGCTCGTCCATGGTGCGATAGTGGGGCCACACCCGCGGCGCATTGTACGGCGACAAGGACAGCACCCATCGGCCATCCGCCGAAAAGGTGGCGAAGCCGTAATCGTCAATGATGCTGGCCGCCCCGATCGCTTCCGGGCGCATCGAGACAATCTCGGCACCGGTCGCCGCGTCCCACAGCTGCACCCCGCCGACCCAGGTTACGGTCAAAGCGTGCCTGCCGTCCGGTGAGAACAGCGCCGCACTAAGGTTGATCGTATCGACGGGCAACGCGACGGTCTCGGCACCCGTGGCAACATCCCAAATCAGAGCCTCGCTGGCGCTCCAGGTGATCGTGATGACGCTATGACCGTCCGGGGAGAGAACGGCAGACTTCGGATAGTCGAGATCGCCCGGGTCCCCCAAGGTGGTAATCTCCTCCCCGCTGGCAATGTCCAGAATGTGAATCTCGTCGTCCGGAGACGTGACGATCGAGGCACCTTCAGGCCAGAGGGTCGCTGTGAATCCGTCGAAGGTCTGCAATGCCGCACCACTGGCCGATTCCCACAGCCGCGTCGTACCATCCGTGGATGACGTCACCACCCGGGCGCCGTTTAATGAGAAGGTGGCGGAGAGGTCGCTGCCCCCGTGGCCACGCAGAACGGCGACCAGAGCACCGGTGGCCGCATCCCATATCCGCGCCGTCCGATCCCACGAAGACGTCAACACTTGGCTAGCGTCTGGCGAAAACTCGACGGACATGACCATGCCTTCGTGGCCGCGCAGGGTCGCGATCTCATCACCGGTTCGGGCGTCCCATATCCGCGCCGTTTCGTCCCGAGAGCCTGTGGCGATCCGGTTGGCGTCCGGCGAGAAGGTGACGGCGGCGATGCTTGCGTCATGGCCGTGCAATTCAGCGACCACCCGCCCGCTGGCCCTGTCCCATACGACTGCTGTCCCTTCCCAGGAGCCCGAAACGACCCGCGAAGCATCCGGCGACAATGCGGCATGTGCGGGATATTGGTCCCTGAAGCTGAAGATCTCCGCACCGTCCACCGCTTCCCAGATCCTTGCCGTATCGTCTCCGGACGCTGTCACCACCTGCAGACCATCCGGCGAGAAAGCGGCAGAGTTGATGGGACCGTCGTGGCCACTCAGCGTAGCGATCGCGTCCCCGGTCGTCGCATCCCAGAGCCGTGCCGTGCCATCCCGAGAGGCGGTAACAACTCGTCGCCCATCTTGCGAAATCGCGGTGGACAACACCGTGCTTTCATGGCCCCTGAGCTCCGCCAACAGTCTGCCGTCCGACACATCCCAAAGCCGCGGTGGACGCTCCCCAGATGTCGTCACGATCCGCAGACCGTCTGGCGAAAAGTAGATTGGTCCAAGGCCAGCCTCTATGAACATGATACTGGCATGGATATCGCGCAGGATCGCGATCTCGGCGCCAGTTTCGGCGTCCCAGATCTGCGCTGTCTGATTCCAAGGAAAGACGGCGCTAAACCGAGTCCCGTCAGGCGATACGATGGCCGACGGGGTATGAACGGTTGGATGGAACCGAATGGCCGAGATCTCTGCCCCGGTTGCCGCATCCCACGACCTCATATGATTCTGGGTCGCCCCTATGACCCGCAGGCCGTCAGGCGAGAAGACGACGGAGAGGACGGGGTAGTCACCTGCGCCAAGAACGGCTTGTTCGGCGCCACTATCGGCATTCCAGACGCGTGCCGCGCCGTATCTGGACGTGGTCACAAGCTGACGGCCGTCGGGTGAGAATACGGCGGCAACAACGCCGGAGCTATGGCCCTGCAAGGTCGCGATCTCGACACCGTTGGCCACATCCCAGAGTCGCGCCGTGTGATCGTCGGAAACTGTGATCACCCGCTCGCTGTTCGGTGAGAAGGCGGCAGAGTTGACCTTGCCCTCATGGCCGCGCAGGACGGCAATCTCAGCGCCGCTGACCGCATCCCAGAGCCGTGCCGTGCCGTCTCGGGACGTCGTCACGATCCGTGTGCCGTCTGGCGAGTAGGTGGCCGATGTCAGAAAGTCTTCGTGCCCGCGCAGCACGGCGATCTCCCGCCGCGCGAGCAAGGCCCCGTAGAGGGCGCGCGGCACTTCGGGAATGTCGGCAATGTCGGGCCAGCCGTCGGGATTGGCCTGAGGCATTGCCGCCATTGCCAAGGCGATCGCCGTGCCTGCGTCGCCCGCCGCCGACAGGTGGACCGCCTCAGCGGCCCAATACCTTGCCTGCCAGATCTGGCGGAGTCTCTGCTCCTCCTCGACGTCTCCGCGTCCACCGTCATCCGGCCAGGTATGGTTTGCGGCAGCCAGGAAGGCCGCAACGACTACGCCGAGCACACAGCATGTCTTCAGGCGCATGACGGTCTCCGTGGCTCCGGTCATGAGGCTTGAGGCGGTGCGCGGACGCAGACGATCGTGGTCCGTCCGGATGGGCCGGATTAAGGATCGAACTGTGCCAGATTCACAAATATGTGGATAGGTCGCTTATCCCCGTCCCGGCTCGCGCACCGTCAGCAGCAGCGCACCGCCGATCACCCATAACGCCAGGATGCTTGCCATGCCGGCGCGCTGGCTGTCGAAGGCGTCGGTCAACAGGCCGAACAGGATCGGGCCGGTGAAAGCGGCGGATTTGCCGGTCAGGGCGTAGAGGCCGAAGAACTCCGTTGATGCATCGGGCGGTGCGAGCTTGGCCATCAGCGAGCGGCTGGCGGCCTGGGCCGGGCCGACGAATATCCCGAGACCGAGCGCAAGGACGATGAACCAGGTGGCGTCGCCGATCAGCAGCAGGGGCGCGCCGAAGCCGATCAGGCCCAAGAGCGCGATGATCACGGTGCGCTTGGACCCGGCGCCATCGTCCAGCCAGGCAAAGCCGATGGCGCCCAGGCCGGCCGTCACGTTCAGGCCGATGGCGAAGATGATGATCTGCGAGAAATCCATGCCCATGGTGCCGGCAGCATAGAGGCCGCCGACGGCGAACAGCGTGGTCAGCCCGTCGCGATAAAGCGCGCTGGCGATCAGGAACCGCAAGACGTTGCCCAGCTTGCGCACGCTCGCCACTGTGCGGCCGAGTTCGATCAGGCCCTCGCGCACGGCCTGCAGCGCGGTCACGGGCTGTGCCGGACGGTCGCGCGTGAAGGCGAACAGCGGCAGCGCGAAGAGCGCGAACCACACCGCGACCAGCGGTGCGGTGGCGCGCACGCCGGCCGCATCCGCCTCCCCCACCGGAAACAGCGGCGCCATGTCGCCCATGCCGACGAACCCGAACAGCGCCAGGGCCAGCGCCGACAGGCCGCCGAGATAGCCAACGCCCCATCCCCAGCCCGAGATGCGGCCCGTCATGCCCGCCGGGGCGATGTCCGGCAGCATGGCGTTGTAGAAGACGCCGGCGAGATCGAAGGCGATGCCGGCCACCGCAACCAGCACCAGGGCATAGACGATGTAAGCCCGGTCGGGCTCCGCGAACCACAGCAGCGCGGTCGCGATCACCGTCACGGCGACGAACAGACCCATCCACGGCTTGCGACGGCCGCCGCGATCGGCGACGGCGCCCAGAACCGGGCTCAACACCGCGACGGCCAGTCCGGTCAGGCCGAGCGTATAGCCCCAAAGTGCGCTACCGGCGGCGTCGGTGCCGCTGTCACCGTAGATCGATTGCGCGAAATAGATGCTGAAGACGAAGGTGCCGATAACGGTGTTGAAGGCCGAGGCCGCCCAGTCGAACAGGCACCAAGCGGCTATGCCCCGGCGATCCGAGACGGCGTCATGGGGCCGCATGATTGAGGGCTGGCCGTGCTATTGGCAGCGATAGGCGTCCATGGCCGCGCTCTCGCCGGCCGATACGAAGGTCGCCTGGAACTGATCCTCGGTCACGTTTTCCACGCGCATGTCCAGGAAGATGTCGCGGCGACCGCCCGCCTGGATGTCGTCCAGGGCCGAGAGATGCAGCTTCACCGTATCGTCCTCGATCTGCCACTGCCCTTCCATCTCGTCATAGAGGCTGACGCTGCCCTCGGGATAGAACGCGATGAAATCGGTGCTGCTGCATCCCGTGACGGGATCGCTGAACCCCCACCGGCCGAACAGATAGCTTGGCGTCAGGGCCGCTGCCGCCGCTGCAGTCTGCACCGCTTCCGGCTCCTCCTGCTCTTCCGGAACCGGCGTGTCGCCTATCTCCGATGTCTCGACATCAGCAGGCGCAGCCGTCTGATCTGAGGGGACCGTGCCGGCCGCTACCGGCGAAGGTACGGTTCCGATGCTTCCCGGCGGCGGCGCCTCGGCGGTTTCAGGCGCTTCCGCCTCGACCGGCTCGGGCGTGGGGCCGGCTTCGACGACGGCCGCTTCCGGTTCCTCGACCACCGGCCCGTCGGCCGCGTCGGCGGTGATGTCGGCCTCAGGCGATGGGGCCTCCGCCGGAGCCGGATCCTCCGCCGGAGCTGGGTCGGCAGCCGGAGCCTCGGCGGCCGGCTCGGTCACTTCCGGCTGAGGGTCGGACGGTGGCGGATCCGGTTGCGGCGGCTGGGCAGGCTCCAGGGCCGGCGCAGCGGCCACCACCGGTGGCGCACCGTCCGCCAGGGCTACGGCGCCGTCGGCCGCCGTGACCGCCATCGGCTCGCAATAGTTGCCGGCCCCCCTCATCTCCACACAGAGCGACTGCAGCGCAGCACTTGCGCCCTCGGCAGGCGGGACAGCCATCAGCCTCAGAAAGCGGCCGCGACCCGGCAGGTCGACGCCGACCAGCATCGGTGTCATGCCGTTGAGCGCCGAATGCCGGCCGGCGAGTACGGTCCAGCCCAGTTCCGCGTCGCTGACCTGACGGTAGGACGCGATATGCGCGGCCTGGCGGGGCCACCCGGCCGGCTCCACCGGCTCGGCCTGCGCCACCTGAACGGTGGGCGCTGGATCGGGGCGCACCGTGGCTGCGGCCGGCGTCCGTGCAAGCGCCGGATCGGTGGGCATGCCGACAGTCATGGCCGCCATCTCAACGCGCGGTGCTGGCATCGGCTCAGGCGGTGTCGGCCCGTCAGAGCGGACGGCCACCCGCCGGGCCGCGGCAGGTTCAAGGTCCGGTGCTGCGGGCTCGACCGCATCGGGGATCACTTCGGCTGCCGGCTCCGGTTCGCCGCCCACACGGTCCAGCCGATAGACGGCATCGCCGATCGTGGTCAGCAGGAACGTGTTGTCCACCTTGTAGAAGGTGTCGAATCCCTGACCGGCGCACAAAACGGCGATTTCGATCAGCGTCAGGCCCGCAAGGCCGAATTGCCCGTCGGCCCCGGCTTGCAGCGGCGTCGGCATGGCGCCGGCCTGCCCCACCTCGACGAAGGTCGGGGCGTCGCACCTGTTGCCGCGCAGCCCGATCACTCGGTCGGCGCCGATTTCCACAAACAGGCCCTCAAACGCCTGAACCTCAATGGGGTCCATGCCGGCCGGCGTGAAGCTCTCCGTCGATTCCCAGGTCCCGAACAGAGCGGTGAGCGTCGCCTCCCCCGCCGGCGGACCCGACGGCGCGGGGATTGTGGACGGCGTTGGCGCACATCCAGCGACCGTGACGGCGCCGAAAACGGCACACGCGAACAAGAGCCTTGTCATGAAAGCTGCATCCGAACAGCGCCCTGGCAGTTGCGGGCCGCAGTCTACCTTCGCTGCGGCCCGGATGCGAACCCCGCATGTCAGCGACGGCATGACCGGGTCCGGTCCAGATGGGGCCCCAGCTTTCCGGCCTTTGTTGGGCAGACCGGTCAGCCAGTGACCAGGCTGCGCAGCCGGCGGCTGGCAACGGCCAGCATTGAGACGTCGAGCGACGTCAGGGCCCGCAACTCTGCCATCAGCTGATCGATGCGGTCGATCGGCTGGCGCCTGCGCTCAATCCACGCGGCCATCAGGGCATCGGACGTCACCGGTGTTTCCGCTCCGTCCAGGATCCGCAGCGCCAACTCCGCCTGCAGCGCGTTCAGATCGTCGATGGTCGCCGCAACCGCCTGTTTCTGCCAATGGGTGCTGTCCGGCATTCTGGCGGCCTGGTCGCGCAGCCAGGCGATGCCCAGGCGATGGCCAAGACCGAAATAGACCGATGCGATCTCGGGCAGCTCGACCGCGGTATGCTCGCCGATGCGAATCAGATCGAGGCTGGCGCCGACGACGTTCAGCGTCGCGACCCGCCAAGCGAGGTCCTCCGGCACGCCATCCCGCATCATCGCCGCAGCTCGGTTGTTCAGCACCTCGCGGGCTTCCGGATAGAGCAGTGTGTCGAGATTGGCGCGAACCGTCGCCACGCCGGGCCGGAAGCGCTCGATCAGCGCCCCCATCTCAAGGTCCTGCCCGTGCTGGCGCAGCACCCAGGCGGCCTCGCGCTCGATCAGCCGCCGGATAGACAGCAGCATCTGCGTCTGAATGGCGGCATCGACCTTGTTGTCCAGCGCCTCGACCGCCAGCCATAGGGGAAGCAAGTCGAAGCTGTCGCGCACGATGATATAGGCGCGCGCCACGTCGCTGGGGCCCATCCCGGTCTTGTCCATCACCTCGGAAACGAAGGTGGGGCCGGTGCGGTTGATCATGCTGTTGGTGATGCCGGTGGCGACGATCTCGCGCCTCAGCGGATGCTCGGCGATCTGGGCTGCGAACCGCTTGCGCAGCGGTTTGGGGAAATAGCGCACCAGATCGGTTGCCAGCGCCGGATCGTCGGGCAGGTTGCCGGCCAGCAGGGCTTCGTAGAGCGTGATCTTGGCATAGGAGAGGATCACGCACAGCTCGGGCCGGTTCAGCCCCTCTTTACGGCCCTGACGTTCGATCAGCTCTTCATCATGCGGCAGCACTTCGATGGCGCGGTCCAACTGGCCCGCCTTTTCCAGCGCCTTCATGAAGCGCGTCTGCTCGCCCAAGAGGTCGAAGCCTTCCGACAGGGTCATGGTGATGGCCTGCGTCTGCAGGTAGTTGTCGCGCAGCACGAGATGCCCGACCTCGTCGGTCATCTCTTCCAAGAGCTTGTTGCGCTGTTTGACCGTCATGTCCCCGCTGCCGACGATCTTGCCCAGGAGGATCTTGATGTTGACCTCGTGGTCCGAGCAGTCGACGCCGGCGGAATTGTCGATGAAGTCGGTGTTCAACAGGCCGCCCGCGGCGTCCGCCCCATGGCGGGCGTATTCGATCCGCCCGTACTGCGTGAGCGCCAGATTGGCGCCCTCGCCGATCACGCGGGCCGCCACCTGACGGCCGTCGACCCGCACCGGGTCGTTGGCCTTGTCGCCCACTTCGGCGTGGGTTTCGTCCTGGCCCTTGATGTAGGTGCCGATGCCCCCGAACCACAGCAGGTCACACTGGGATTTCAGAAGCGCGTTGAGCAGCTCGTTGGGGGTCACCGTCTCGCGAACGATACCGAGCCATTCGCGCACCTCCGGCGACGGGGTGATCGATTTCGCCTTGCGGTCGAAGACGCCACCGCCGGAGGAGATCAGAGATCTGTCGTACTGGTCCCAGGATCCGCGGCCCAGCTGGAACAGCCGTTCGCGCTCCTGGAAGCTGGTTTCCGGGTCCGGGTCGGGATCGAGGAAGATGTGCAGATGGTTGAAGGCGGCCAACAGGCGGATCTTGCGCGACAGCAACATGCCGTTGCCGAACACGTCGCCGGACATGTCGCCGACGCCGACCACCGTAAACGGCTCGCTCTGGATATCCGTGCCCAACTCGCGGAAATGCCGCTTGACCGACTCCCAGGCGCCGCGGGCGGTGATGCCCATCTTCTTGTGGTCATAGCCGGCCGACCCGCCGGAGGCATAGGCGTCGTCCAGCCAGAAGCCATAGTCCTGCGAAACACCGTTGGCGATGTCGGAGAAGGTGGCCGTGCCCTTGTCGGCGGCGACCACCAGATAGGGGTCGTCGCCGTCGTGGCGGACGACATCGCGCGGCGGAATGATGGTGTCGCCGGTCAGGTTGTCGGTGACGTCCAACAGCCCGCTCATCAAGGTTTTGTAGCAGGCGATGCCTTCGTTCAGGAACGCCTCGCGCCCACCCTCGCGCGGCGGGCGCTTGACCACGAAGCCGCCCTTCGAGCCGACGGGCACGATCACCGTGTTCTTGACCATCTGCGCCTTCATCAGGCCCAGGATCTCGGTGCGGAAGTCTTCCCGCCGGTCTGACCAGCGGATGCCGCCGCGGGCGACCTTGCCGCCGCGCAAATGCACCGCTTCGACCCGCGGGCTGTAGACGAACACCTCCATCATCGGGCGCGGCAGCGGCAGGTCGTCGATCTTGTGGCTGTCCAGCTTGAACGAGAGATAGGGCTTGGGCGCGCCATCGGCGGCCAGCTGGAAATAGTTGGTCCGCAAGGTCGCGATCATGAGGTTGATGAAGCGCCGCAGAATGCGGTCTTCATCCAGGTTTTCCACTTCGTCCAGAGCGTGCTCCAGCTCCACGACGATGCCGCCGACGGCCGTGGCGCGGTCCTGGCCCAGGGCCGGATCGAAGCGGGTGACGAACAGGTCGACGATCAACCGGGCGATGTCTGGATAGGCGGCGAGCGTCGCCTCGATGCTGTCCTGGCTGAAGGCGAAGCGCGCCTGGCGCAGATACTTGCCGTAAGCGCGCAAGATGACAACCTGGCGCCACGACAGGCCGGCTGCCTGGACGAGATGGTTGAAGCCGTCGCTTTCCATGTCGCCGGTCCAGACGCGCTCGAACGCCTCCTGGAATAGCTGCTTGATGGTGCCGAGATCGATCGGCCGGCCGTCCCGGCTTTCCATGCCGAAATCGTGCATCCAGATGGGCGTGCCCTTCAGGTCGTGCGGCTGCACCTCGTAGGGGTTCTCGCTCAAGACCTTGAAGCCCATGCGCTCCAGCATCGGCAGCACGTCGGAGAGATAGACCGGCGCGCCCGCATGGTAGAGCTTGAAGCGGACATGGGTCTCGTCCGTCGCCACCGGGCGATAGAGATTGAGGCCGATCCGGCCGGTGGCGATCACGCCCTCCAGACGGTCGATGTCGCCGATGGCAGCCCCCGGCAGATTGTCTTCACGATAGGCGGTGGAGAAGGCCTCACCATAGCGGCGGAATAGCGCCAGGCCGGCCTCTTCGCCCTTGGCTTCGACCAGCGCGTCGCGCAGGCGGTCCGGCCAGCCGCGGCCGGCCTCGACAAGCTGGGCTTCGACCTCTTCGGTGCGGATCGCGGGGATGTCGCCCTGCGGCGTCTGGATGATGTAGTGCACGCGGCCGTGCACGCCGTCGGTCAGTTCCGTGGAGAATGACAACAGCTTGCCGCTGTAGCTCCGCTCCAGGATTTCCTGGATGCGCCTGCGCAAGGCCGTGTTGTAGCGGTCGCGCGGGATGTAGACGAGGCACGAGACGAAGCGCTGGAACGGGTCGACGCGCACGAACAGGGCCGTGCGCGGACGTTCCTGCAGGTGCAGCACGCCGATGGCGTTCTCCACCAGTTCGTCGTCGGAGATCTGGAACAGCTCGTCGCGCGGATAGGTGTTCAGGATGTGGGTCAGCGTCTTGCCGTCGTGGCCGCGCGGGTCAAAGCCGGCACGCGATAGCGCGCGCGCCACCTTCTGGCGCAGGAACGGGATCTCGCGTGCGCTGGTGAAATAGGCCTGCGAGGTGAACAGACCGACCAGCATGTATTCGCCGCTCACCTCGCCGTCATCGCCGAAGCATTTGACGATCACCACGTCCAGATGGATCGGCCGGTGCACGGTGGACTGCATGCTGCCCTTGGTGACCATCAATAGCTGCGGCTGGCGCATGAACTGCTGGATGTCCGGCGGCAAGGCTGCGAACTGGCGCATACCCTCGAACACGGACACCTCGGGCTTGCGCAGGATGCCGAGGCCGCGGTCGGGCAGGATCTTCAGGTCGGTCCGGCCCTCTTCCTCCCGAAATCCGTATTCGCGATAGCCCAGATAGGTGAAGTGGTTGTCGTCCAGCCAATTCAGGAAGGCGACCGCCTCGGCGACATCTTCTTCCGGAACGGGCAGCTTGCGGTCTTGCAGGCTCTGCAGCGTGTCGGCCAGGCGGGCGCGCATATCGCGCCAGTCGTCGACGGCGGCGCGGACATCGGCCAGAACCTTACGCAGATCCTCCGTGATCGCCTCAAGCTCGGTCGCCGAGGTCTGCTCGTCCACATGGACGTGCATCAGGCTTTCCGACAGCGCGCCGTTGCCGCTCTCCAGCGGGTCGCGGATCGACTGCATGTTGCCGTCGGCATCGCGCTCCACCGCCGCGATCGGGTGGATGATCAGATGCACGGTCAGCCCGCGTTCCAGCAGCGCGTGGCTGACGCTGTCCACCAGGAACGGCATGTCGTCGTTCACGATCTCAACGACCGTGTGGCTGGTGTGCCAGCCATGCTCGTCATAGGTGGGGTTGAAGACGCGCAGCTTGGGCTTGCCCGCGTCCCGCTGCGAGCCGAACTGCCAGAGGCCGAGCGCCGCGCCGTACAGGTCCTCCGGCTCCTCGGTGATGATGTCGCGCGGGGGGACATGCTGATAGAACAGGCGCATGAACGCTTCGGCCTGCTCGGCGCGTTCCGCGACGATGCGCGCCCGCACGGTCGTGGCGACCTGCTCGATCAACTCGCTCTTGTGCTGGTCTGCCTGCAGCGACATCGGTACTAACCCTCCCGAACCCGGTACTCTGCCGGGCCGTCTTTGATTGGTTTCAGAGGTACAGTAGCAAATCGTCCGGGACGGGGAAATTGGCGGAGACGGGGGGCGCGGCGCGGGCCGGCGGCCTCGATGAGCGGCGCTGCAAGAGACTCGCCGGGACAGAGTCGATCCTGCGTCGTCGGCTCAGAGCATTATCAGCGACGCCAACGCAAGGCTGAGGATCAGCGTCCACGCATCAAACAACAGCATTGGCCAGCGAAATGCCCACGTCTTCAGAAACCAAGGGGCGGGTGCGTGTATGATCCAAGGGAGAGGTCCCGTCGTTGTTTTACGCAGATATTGTCTTGACCGCACACCACCATATGCCAAGAACAGGCCGGAGATCAGAAAAGCAATCGGCAATTCCAACAAAGCAGAAAGCATAAATGCTATGGATGCACCAAATATCGACGGCATAATTATTGCGAAGTCATCATCAGACACATCATTTGGCTCTAATGGGGAGTGGTTAAGGGTAATCTTGGCAAGCTTCCGCGGACTTCTGTAGAATGGCGGAAGGCCAACAACGATATTATAGGCGAGAATCATGTGAATCAACGCGGCCAAAGCAAAAAACTTTGAAGACTCCCACAGTAGATCCATCATCCTTTTCTCAATATTTCCTATTGATTTGGTGATGAGCGAGCGGACGAGACTGACCATTCACTGATCGCACAGAAGGCTTGTTTGGATAGCGCGAAGCTGCCGTACAAGACGGCTACTGCCGATACTCCGCCGCATGCCGTGGGCACAGCCACAGCCAGTGGTTCTCCGGCGTCAAGATCAACTCCAGACGGCCCCAGATCTGGTGCGGGTCCTTCTCGGTCAGCAGCTGGTGAAGGGCTCGCAGCTGCGCGCCGCGCGCGCGGTGCATCGTCGTTCCGCTGCCCGAGCCGGTCGTGGCGGCGTCAAGCAGTTCCCCGTCGGACGGCAGCGCGTCGACGACCGCGCCCATGAAATCGATATCGCCCCTGAGGGTTTCCTCCATCTCTCGGGCCACCGTGCCGAGGCCGGAGTTGATGATCGGAAGGACGTACCGCATCCGCCGCACCATCTCGCGCAGGTATGGCGCCATGGTCACAAACCATTCCCTCGGCATGGCGATTTCGTAGGGATCGAAATCCGTGGCCGGATGCCATTCACCCGGTGCCTCGCAATAGAGGTGCATGTCGAATTTCTGCCCGGAGAGGATCTTTCCCACCACGCCGCCTTCCTTGGGCCGCAAGCTGAAGACGCGGGGGCAGGCCGCGTCCGTCCGGCGTTGATCGCGCTGTTGAAGCTTAAGGAACTCCCGAGACAGCGATGACTTCATCGCCTGCAGCGCGATGGAAATCTGGGATTCGGAGGACGAGATCCGATCGACGATCGCCGTCGTCGCGGCTTCGACGGCCGCCCCCATGTCGGCATCGGCAACCGCGACGGCCCGAGGGGCTTGGAGATCCTCTTCAGTGCGCTCGGCCGTCATCCCCTCAAGACGCTGCATTGCCGAGACGACCTGCGATTCAAGGGACTCGTGGAGTCCGAACAGCATCCGATCAATGCTCATATCCTCGCAGCCGATCGGGCACTCGATGGTATGTCGCGGCGGCGTTCGCTCCAGCCGGCGCAGCAGATGCTCGTAGTCGAATTCGTGAGCGCAAGGCTCATCATCATGACCCGAGCAAGGGATGCGGCGCTGGATGCCGAGGCCGGGGAACCGCTGCAGCGTCACCTCGAAACCTTCGCGAAGCAGCGAGAAGAATTCCTGCGGGTACGGCCCCTTGACGCTCAGCTCGACTTCCCGGTTATGGGCATTGACCCGCATCCGCGCCAGATGCTTGCGCTCGCCGCCATCGGCCAACAGGGCACCGCTTCGCCAGTGGCTGCCGATCGAGAACCGATAGCTTCGCGCGATGAACCAGGTCGGAATGCCCGGCGGGACCGTGTTGAGCCGATACCGCATCCGGATCTCGCTGGCGCCAGGACGGTCCCCTGCCTCACGCCAGACGGTCTGGGCCTCGGGCGGCTCGTCGAACGGCAACCTCTCGACGATGAAACTGACATCCTTGTCATCCATCGTCCGGTACGAGATATCGAACTTCTCCATCAACTGCAGAAGATGGAGGCGCATCTCGGGGTCCAGGTCGGCCCACACCTCGTCCATATGCGTCCTGGTCAAGAGGCCATGGCTGCGCAGGACCGTATCGCTGTCGAGAACCCGGCTGATATAGCTTGAGACCCATTGCGGGTTCAAAAACACGAAATCCCGAAGCTCACTATCTTTCTGGAAGTACAGAATATCGCCCAGCTCATGAAGGGATTGCGTCAGCACCGCGAGATCTTCCGGCAGCACCTCATGGCGAACCGCCAGCCTCTCAAGGTCCTTTGGTGTGACGTGCCGCTCGGGCATGTCGCGGATCTCGTCCGCCACCTGCATCCAGCGATCGGGCCATTCGCCCCCCATCAACGGCAACTGGGAGGCCTGAAGCGCGACGAAGGCCCGAAGTGCGGAAATCCCCCGCCCATCCAGATTGCTGATTTCGAAAGAGCCGGCGATCTGCGGATAGGCTTCGGCCAGTTCATTATATGGAAAATCCGGCGCCCGCTGGTCGACATGGGTGGCAACGATCAAGACGGGCGACTGGGGTGCCTTGGCCTGGATCATGTCGAGCCAATAGTGCAGGCGCCCCTGCTCGTGCCCCAGCCTCGCGTTCCACACAAGAATGAAGAGGGAGCGATCGGTCAGGAAGAACTGGTGTGTCGCGTGATAAATCTGCTGCCCACCGAAATCCCAGGTATTGAGAACCATGGTGACATCGGACCGCTCAGGATGGGGAAGCGACAGAGGGTGGATGCGGATGCCATGGGTAGTCGTTTCGCCGGGATTGTAGGTTCCCCCGCCCAGCCTCTTCATCAGGGAGGTCTTACCCGCTCCACCTTCGCCGAGGATCAAGAGCTTCGATCGCCAGAGCTCGATCTTTCCGGTGCTGTGCGCCTTGAGATACCGCAGGATCGCCCGCCCGCCCTGGGACGTTACTTCCGGCGGCGGGAATCTGAGATCCGGGTTGTCTTCGATATTCAGCAGTTCCAGCCGAGGCAGCTTCGACAGTTCCGCCGGCAGCTGCGTCAGACTGTTGCCCGAGAGATCCAGTTCCTCCAGCGCCGAAAGGTTGCCGATGGCCGGCGAGATTTGAGAGATCCGGTTGTTCGCTGCCGACAGTGACCGAAGCTGGGCCAAGCTGCCCAGAGGATCGCCAATGGTGGTGAGTTGATTGTCATCGAGATCCAGGTGCTGCAGAGAATGCAGCCCGGAGATGGAGGATGGCAGTTCGCAGAGCTCGTTCCCGGAAAGAGAAAGAACGGAGAGCCTGCCAAGCTTCGACAGTGACGGCGGGAGTGTTGAGAGCAAATTGCCGTCGAGAAGCAAGCGCACAAGCTTCTCGAGATTGGCAAATTCCAGTGGCAACACCCTGACCTTATTGGATCGGAGGTCGAGGACTTCAAGATTCTTCAGCCGACCGATTTGCGGTGGCAGTGTCTCGATCTTATTACTCGCCAGAAAAATCCTGTTTACATTGGTCAGCTCACCAATGAACGGCGGCAGAGCCTTAATGCGCCGATCCGACAAAATCAGATTCGGATATTCTTGCGAAAGCGTACGCTCAAGAATCTGGTGTAATTGCTCTTGGTTCATTCGGCCGCTCTATGATGGCAATGGTGCCTGGTTTGCCCACAGTGTTCGACGCTGGATCTCCGCGCAGACTTCCCCCGTGTTTCCTAAACTTCCCGCGCGCTTCCTTCCCGGCAGTAGATCCCTCCGGTGCCCGATGGCGCGGTGATCGCGGCGAGCCGCGAGCCTCCGCCGGCGCATGAAAGTCCAGGCAGAGGGAACACAACGCGCTCACGGCCCGATGCCCCGAGGCCCACGGGTCGCATAATTGCTCAAGCGGCAGCAATTTTCGATAGTCGAGAGGAGTAGCGAGTCCCGAACCACGATAGGGTTCGCCGGCACCCAACATCGGTGGTTGGGCGATAGCCTCACCTGTTTGAGATCATCAGCAGGCGAACCGGCTGGGACCCGTCAACCGATCACCCTTGCCTGCGTGATCCGGAGCCTCTGGCGTAGCACGGCCGCCCGGAGCCTTCCCCGCATCGGCATTGATGGAAGCCGGCAATTCGTACAGCTTTCGCGTGCCTTCATCGTCTTTCTCGTCAACTCCGGATCCAGCACATGACCCTCACCGCAGATCACCGCCCGACCGAATCCACCGGCGACAACGAGCCCGGCGCCGACGGCTTTGCGTGGGTTGCTGCGGTCGTCGGCGGCCTGTTTGCGCTGTCGGCTGCCGGCACGCTTATCGCCGTCATCTACCTTTGCGTCGGCCTGGTGGAATCCTACAACCGTGGCGCCAGCGACCTTGTGGTGGCCGCCAAGTTCCTGACCCTGACGCAGGTCTGGGGCGCGTTCCTGGCCTGCGCCCTCGGCATGGTCATCACCCGCGGCATGGCCGCCGTGGTGGCGATGTCCCGGCGATAGGCGTCGGGGCGTAGTCGCCCGATGGCAGAGACGTGCGTCGGTCTTTTACGGTCATGTATGATCTTTTGGGGCGGCATCGTTGCGGCCGCGCGTCCCGGCACCGGCATACTCACCGGAGGCCATTCAGATGTCAGACAATGATCCGGCCTCTGGTGCGAACGGAATTGCGACGTCGCTCCGCCGTCGTGAGGCAGAGGCGCCCAAGCTTGGCATGGTGTGTCTGGATGTACCGGCGCCGGAGTGGTGCGGTCGGTCAATTCTGGCCAATACCGGGACATACGGCTTCGAGCTGATATACGAGACCGTAGCCGGGGCGTGGCCGGAGACCGTCATTGCGGGAGATCGCCACCTCGATCCGGCCTTCACGGCCGCGGCGAAGCGGCTCGAGGCACGCGATGCCAAGGCGATCATCGGCGATTGCGGCTTCATGATCGTTTATCAAACGCAGATCGCCGCGGCGGTCCGGATCCCCGTCGCGCTGTCGAGCCTGGCGGCACTGCCGATGCTTTCCGGCGCTTGCGGGCCAGCCGACGCACGTCTCGGCATTCTGACATACGACGCCCGATCCCTGACGCGCGACCATCTGACGACCGCCTGGCCCGCCTACCGCGACGATCTTGTGGAGATCGAGGATATTCGCGATACGGCTTCCTGGCGGGACTGGGCGTCCCGGAACCCCGCCTATGACTTCGAAACGGCGAAGGCGGACGTCATGGCCGCCGCCCGCCGCCTGTTCGATAGGGCACCGGGGCTTCACGCGCTGGTCATCGAATGCACCTGCATGGTTCTGTTCCGGACACGCCTTCGCAGAGAGTTCGGCGTGCCGGTCGTCGATATCGCGACGGTCGCCGACTTTCTGATGGCATCAATGGCCAAAGACGATGCGGCGGCCCGTTTCGAGCGGGAAGGGATGCCGACCAGTACCAGTCCGCGTTGATCAGAACCCGTCGGCCCGGTGGCGGTGTCTGATGGAAACGATCGTCCGGGGTCGATCGATCATCTCCGTGCCAGGTTCAGATTTCGTCGCTGCCTAGGAAGACGCGGCGATGGACACCTCGGTGAACGCCCCGGTGGGCTGATACTGTGGCAACGGCCGGTTTCTGCCGTCCGCTCCTACGGCACCATCCCCATCCGCCGGCCGGTCTGCCGGCCCCGCCACGGGTCGTCGGTCGGCTCCACGTGCAGCGCCGCCAGACCCCGCGCCACCGCCGGGCGGCCGTCGATTGCCTGGAACCAGCGCTTGACGTTCGGGAAGCTCTCCATGGCATGGCCCTGGCGGTCGATGCTGCGGGTCCACGGAAAGGTGGCGATGTCGGCGATGGTGTAGGTGTCGCCCGCCAGATACTCGGTCTCGGCCAGGCGGCGGTCCATGGCGGCGTAGAGGCGCCCGGTCTCGCCGGTCAGGATGTTGATGGTGTCGTCGAAGCGCTCCGGCGCATACATGCGGAAATGGTGCGCCTGGCCCAGCACCGGGCCGACATTGGCGATCTGGTACATCAGCCAGGTCAGCGTGTCGTATTTGCCGGGATGCGCCTGCGGCCAGAACCGGCCCGCCTTGTCAGCCACATACATCAGGATGGCACCGGTGGAGAACACCGTGTAGGGCACGCCATCCGGCCCGTCGGGGTCGACGATCACGGTCACCTGGCTGTCCGGGCTCACATCCGTATAGTCGGCGTCCAGCGCACCCTCTTCGCCCGGGTCGACCCGATGGACCGAATAGGGCCACCCCACCTCTTCCAAGAGGATCGAGACCTTCTGCCCGTTCGGCGTCGGCCAGGCGAAAAGCTTGATCGGGGCCGTCATCGCACACTCCTGTCGCGGGCCGGGGCACCCATTCGTCCAGGGTTCCCGCTTGCCCGCAGTCTAGCGCAGGCCGGCGGGCCCATGAAACCGCGCGGCCGAAAGGTAGCCCGTTCCTCGGCCAGCGGCACGTCGGATCCACGATTGACGGATGTGGGCGGCCGCACCAGTTTTGCGCGGCATTGCCCGGATCCCAATGGACGGGAGACGACCGTGTCGCGCCTCACCCGGCTGGCAGCCGCTGCTGCCGCAGGCCTTGGCTTGGCGGCAGCCCCGGCGGTAGCCGTGGAGGTGTTGCCGCATCAGGCCACTTACGCCCTGGAGCTGGCAGAGCAGAGCGCCGGTACTGGCATTCTGCGCCTTGAGGGCCAGCTGGTGTTCAAATGGGCGCAAGTCTGCGACGGCTGGGAGATCGAGCAGCGCGACGAGACCACGATTCTCTTCGAGCGCGGCGCGCTGGTGACCGTTGAGACCGAGTATGACGCCTGGGAAAGTCCCGACGGACGGGATCTACGGTTCAATCTGACGCGCCAGACCAACGGCGTCGTGACGGAACAGTACAGCGGTATCGCGACGATTTCCGATGATGGTGCGGGCACGGCGCATTACCGCCTGCCAGGGCCCCAGCGGCTGCGACTGCCGGCCGGCACCCTGTTTCCAACCACACACAGTCTCGCACTGCTTGCACGTGCCGAAGCCGGAGACACCGCCTTCACCGCATCGCAGTTCGACGGCGCCATGGCCTACGGCGTCACGGAGTTGAGAGCGGCGATCGGGCCGCCGACTCCAGCTGGTGGGAACCCCGAGACGCTCTTGTCGGACACGATCTCATGGCCAGTGGAGATGGCGTACTACCCGGCCGAGGGAAGCTCCCGTGTGCCGCTGCACCAGCTGGCGGTCCGGCTGCACGCCAATGGTGTGATGGAGACGATGGACATCGATGTCGGCACCTTCGTCATCCGTGCCAGCCTGCGCAAGCTGGTGGCTTTGGACTCGCCGATCTGTTGACACCTAAGGAACGATCGGGCTGCAGCAAGCCGCGGGCACGGATGGGGAAGTTTCGATTGCGAAGACTCCGTCTGCGTCAAAGTGATACGACAGTCACGGCCGGCCTAGTCGAACATGCGGCGAACACCGGCTCTTCCCATGCGGCGAGTATCTGCGTCGGCTATGGCGAACAATTGGCGAAACCTGAGCCAATGTTCACTGTGTGTACCCACTCTCGGCCACTATGCTTAACGCAGCTGCTTGACTGTTAACGAATCCTGCCGTTAGAAGCGGACGCGGGGAACCATTGTCAGGGCAAGAACCTGTCTTCGCAGGGAAATCCGTATGCAACTGCCGCCGATCAAGCTGCTTGCCACCTGCCTCGTCGCCGCCACCCTTGCGGCCTGTGCCGCCGAACGCTCGGGAGGTTCTATCAGAACCCATAGCGGTAGCGAGGTGGACGCGTCGGCGGTATGCCGACCGGGGACGGCAAACGGGGATGCGATTGCGCAGCTGATTGCTTCGGAAGCCGACGTTCTGCTGACGCCTGTGTCCGATGCTCCGGTCAGTTCCCCCTTCGGTCCCCGCTGGGGCCGGTTCCACGCCGGCGTGGACTTCGACGCGGACTATGGTGCGCCCGTGATGGCCGCGCAGCGCGGCACGGTGGTATTCGCCGGCCGCCGTGGCGGATATGGCCGCCTGGTGGAGATCCGCCACGTCAACGGCGATGTCACCCGCTATGCCCATCTCAGCCAGTTCACCGATGACTTGGAGGAAGGGCTGAAGGTCGACGCTGGGGAGCAGATCGGCAATGTCGGCGCCTCCGGCCGCGTCACCGGTGCGCATCTGCATTTCGAGCTGCACATAGAGGACGAGGCCGTCGATCCCGTCGAGCATCTGGGCCGGCCGCTGATCTGCCGTGAGACCTGGGTATCGG
This sequence comes from Alphaproteobacteria bacterium, assembly GCA_028281925.1. Taxonomy (GTDB): domain Bacteria; phylum Pseudomonadota; class Alphaproteobacteria; order DSM-16000; family Inquilinaceae; genus JACKIG01. Next base: position 84,122 of record JANQIX010000082.1, on the reverse strand, counting down.
CCAGGCCGGAGACGCGGTCCGAATAGCCGCCCGGCGGCCGTTGACGGCAGAGGTGATCCCCCGCGGGGCTTGATTTCACATCCGAGCGCATGGTCCAGTGCACTTGGGAACGCGTGCGCCCCGGTGGCCGGCATCGGCCAGCCGGACGCCAGACAGCCAGGCACCATGCGGCCAGCAATACGACGATCCTGCCTTACGCTCATCGCGCTGACGCTCGCCGCCGGTCTGATCGGGTTGCCGGCTTCGGCGACAGCCCCCAGCTTCCAAGAGGCCGAGGCAGCCTATGACCGCGGCGACTACGAGGCGGCCTTGGGCGGCTTCCTCGCGCTGGCAGAGGTCGGTCATGCGGACTCCCAGTTCTGGCTGGGGCGCATGTACGAACATGGCGACGGTGTTGATGTGGACCCGGCTGCCGCGGTGCAGTGGTATTTGCGTGCGGCCCGCCGCCAGCATGCGGAAGCGCAGTTCCGGCTCGGCGGACTGTATCTGAACGGCCAGGGCGTGCGCGCCGATGCGTCGGAGGCACTGACATGGTACCGCCGGTCGGCGGAGCAGGGCCATGTCGACGCGCAGTACATGCTCGGCATCCTTCACCTGCAAGGCGAAGCCGTAGAAGGCGATATCGAGACGGCCATCGGATGGCTGATCGAAGCGGCGGACAATCTGGATGCCGATGCCGCCGGCCTTTTGGGCAGCATCTATCTGCATGGCGACGGCGTTCCGGAAGACCCGGAACAGGCATACCTGTTCCTGTCCATGGCCGAGCAGGGCGGAAACGCGCAGGCGCGGCTCTTGCTCGCGCGCATGTATCGCGAGGGGATCGGTGTCGATCCCGACCCCGAACTGGCCTTGCAGCTTGTCCAGCGATCGGCAAGCCAGGGCAATGTGCTGGCGATGGCGCAGTTGATCCCGCTCTACGGCGATACCGAGTTTCGCAACCGTTCCGGCCAGATGCTCTACATGGCGGCAGCCTTGGCGGTGTGGACGGAAGCCAACCGACCGCAGCACCTTTCGGCACAGGCGCTGCCGCCGGACATGATGGAGCTCGCACAGTCGGTGATCCGCCAGACACAGCGCATGGTGCCCGTCAGTGTCCGGCGGGAAGCCGATGCCCTTGTCCGGGAATGGCAGGGGCTACTGCAGCGCGCCTGGATCGGCGAGCTGGAGCCGGGTGAAGGCAGCCTGCTAAGCGGCCTCAGCGGACCGCAGCCGGTCTTTATCCGCTATCTGGACGGCAGCTTCGCTTTGGCTGTCCATCCCGATCTCGGGTTGCTGACGGTCGCAGCACCGACCCCGCCGCGCATGACACCGGCGGAGATGGAGGGGATCGGGCTAGGCGACTACATCCCGCCGGACGCCGACGAAGACTCCGAGGCATCGCCCGGCGGCTGACAGGGGCGGCCCAGCAGCGCATGGCCGTCGGCGGCGACGATCACCGAGTCTGCCAAGACCCCGGGACGGAGACCATCGATCCGCACGGGTGCGAACTGCTCCGTCCGCCCAGAGCCTTCGGTCTCAACCAGCACACGGGCGTGACTGCCCACCCTTGAGCGGAGAAAACCGGCCAACGCCGCATCGCCGGCCTCCCGCAGCCGCGCCGCACGGTCCCGTCTGACGGGCTTGGGCACCGACGGCATACGTGCTGCCGGCGTGCCTGGACGCTCCGAATAGGGGAACACGTGCAGATAGGTTAGCCCGCAGTCTTCCACCAGCGCCAGCGTGCGGTCGAACATGGCTTCGGTCTCGGTCGGGAAGCCTGCGATCAGATCCGCGCCGAAGACGATGTCGGGCCTGAGACGCCGCGCCCGTTCGCAGAAGGCTACGGCGTCGGCACGGCCGTGGCGCCGCTTCATGCGCTTCAGCACAAAGTCGTCACCGGCCTGCAGACTGAGATGCAGATGGGGCATCAACCGCGGCTCCTCCGCGATCAGACGCCACAGCGTCTCATCGACTTCAACCGGATCGAGAGAAGACAGCCTCAGGCGCGGCAGTTCCGGCACTTGTGTCAGTAGGCGACGGACAAGCTGGCCCAGGCTCGGGCGCCCCGGCAGGTCACCGCCATAGGACGTGATGTCGACGCCGCTCAACACCACCTCGCGGCAATCGGCCTCCACAAGGGCTCGCACCTGCCGGACCACCTCTCCCACCGGTACCGACCGGGAAGGACCACGCCCGAACGGGATGATGCAGAAGGTGCATCGGTGGTCGCAGCCGGTCTGCACCTGGACGAAGGCGCGCGTCCGGCCGTCGAAGCCGTCCACGAGATGCCCCGCCGTCTCCCGCACTGTCATGATGTCGTTGACCACCACACGGGCATCGGCGGCACCGGGCCAAGATGCCGGGTCCAGCTTTGCCGCGTTGCCGACGACCTGATCGACCTCCGCCATTGCGGCATAACGCGCCGGATCGATCTGTGCCGAACAGCCGGTGACGATGATGCGGGCTTCGGGATGCTCGCGGCGGGTCTTTCGAATGGCCTGGCGGGCCTGGCGTTCGGCCTCCGCCGTCACTGCACAGGTATTGACGATGACGGCATCGCCAAGACTGGCCCCAGCCGCGGCCCGGCGCATCACCTCGCTCTCGAACGTATTCAGCCGGCAGCCGAAGGTGATGATACGGGGTGCGCCGGTCATGCCGCACCTGCAGCCGCGAGAAGCAGAGCCGGATCGAACGCGCCCGTGAAACTGGTGGCGACCGGACCCGTCATTGCGACGCGCCCGTCCTGCCGCCACTCAATGGTCAGCGGGCCGCCGTCGAGCTCGACGGCCACATGGCGGCCCGTCAACCCGCGACGGGCCGCCGCGACGGCGGCTGCACAGGCGCCGGAGCCGCAGGCCTGGGTGATGCCTACCCCGCGTTCCCATACGCGCATGCGCAGACGGTCCGGACCGGCGATATGGCACACTTCGATGTTGGCGCGCGCCGGGAACAGGCGATGGGTCTCCAGAACCGGACCCAGCCGCGTCAGATCGACCGCCTCGGCATCGTGGACGAAGAACACCGCATGGGGGTTGCCGATGGCAACGGCGACCCCGTCGGCCAGAGGCCCCTCCGACACCGGCAGGTGTAGAGTGTCGACCGGATCGGCCAGCGGGATGGCGGACCATTCGGTCTCGGCAAGTCCCATATCGACCGTGACGTGATCGCCATCAGGGCTGCAGGACAACTGGCCGGCCCGAGTCTCGACCGCGACGGTGTCGGCACCGGTTTCGCGCATCAACAGATGGGCGACGCATCGGGTTCCGTTGCCGCAGGCCTCCGCTTCGGTTCCGTCGGCATTGAGGATGACCATCCGCACAGCCGCTGTGGCATTTTCGGGCTGCGTCAGCAGCAGGATCTGGTCACAGCCCACGCCCCGCCGCCGGTCGGCGATGGCCCGGGCGATTGCAGGCTGCGGCCACCAGCCGTCGGCGCGCGTGTCGATCACGACGAAATCGTTACCGAGGCCGTGCATCTTGGTGAACGGTATGATCATGACCGAGGTTATATGGACGGACGGCCGATCCTGTCCAATGCGGGAATCGAGACTCCGCCTCGGCGGCGCTCGCTTCAGCCCTGCCCGGCTGGCCCGCGCTGTGGGCGCAACCCCTGCACGCCGGAAAGATCGGCGTCGTCCAGCCTGCATCCCTCGACACTGGCGCCCGTCAAATCCGCGTTCTGCAGGTTGGCGCCGATCAGGTTGGCGCCCCTCAGATCGGCACCGGTAAGGTTGGCAAAGGGAAGCTGCGCGCCGCGCAGGTCGGCTTCGGTGAGGTCCGCGTCGTTAAGGCGGGCCCGAAGCAGGTTGGCCTGCCATGTGAACGCGTTACCGGCCGTGATCCGCACCGGCGACAGCCGGGCGCGGTGCATCTTGGCGCCAGACAGAGACGCGCGCTGCAGGCTGGCCCCCCTGAGATCGGCATGCCGCAGATCGACGTTACGCAGGTCGCAAAGCGTGAGATCGGCCATGGCGAAGCCGACATCGCGCAGATTGGCGCCGGTCAGCTTTGCATGCCGCATCACGGCAGCGGCGAGGTTATGCCGCTCGAACGAATGGCCGGACAGATCCAGCGACGACAGGTCCGCCCGTTCGCCCACCTTGCCGTTGCTGTCCACCCATTCGGCGTGCAGCCGCAGGATCTCCTCCAGCGGACGACGCAGGCTCTCGGCTGGCCGCGACACCTTGGCGTTGGTCATCACGGCCGCCTCCAGCAGGGAGGACTCGTAGATAGCGCCGACAAGGTCGGCGTTCGTCATGTTGGTGTTGACGATCCGTGCCCCCGTCAGGTCCGCACCGCTGAGGACGGCCCCGGTGAGATTGGCTTCGGTCAGATCCGCACCTTCCAGAATGCACCCGGTCAACACCGAATTGGTCAGGTTGGTCCTTACAAGCTTGGCATCGCGCAGGATGCAGTCAGTCAGATCGGTCTGCATTACGAACGCGTTGGCCAGCTTGGCGCGGGTCATGTTTGCGCCGTCGATCTTTGCGCAGGTCAGCTCCGTGATGCTGACGTCAAAGCTTATCGGCTTCAGTTCGCCTTCTTCGCCGGGCGTCACGATGACGCCGTCGCGAAGATCAGTGTTGATCATCGTGGATTCACTCAGGACCGCACCACGCAGGCAGGCCCCGCGCATGTCAGCGTTCGAGAGCTCCGCCCGGCGCAGATTCGCGAGCCGAAGATCGGCGCCATAAAGGTTGGCCATCGTCAACTTTGTGCCGGTCAACCGGGCGCCGAAAAGCTTGGCAGCTGTAAAATCTGCTTCGCTGAGGTCATGACCCGAAAAATCTAAATGAGAAAGATCATACAACCGCAAGCGCGCCCTACTGCCGCCCCGTCGCGATAAGAAATTGCGATGCTGACGCAAGATTTCATCCAGCTCTTGCTGGGTCATTCTCTCACGTTTGGGCTCGCCGGACGGGCTGCTCGTTTGGTTCATCTCTGCGATCGGTTAGAGGGAAGAAGGTGCATCATCGGGTCATTACGACAACAATTGGTTAACGAAGCCTTGTGCCTCCGGACAGACATCCATTCCGATACAAGGCGCTGCACAAGTCAGGGCAGCGGCGCAGCCACGACCAGCGCCCAGTAGTGGCCGTATCGCGCACGCCCCGAATCCGTGGGAAGGAAGACGTGGCCGATGCCGGCGTGAACGACCTCGGGACGCAGCAAATTCTCGCGATGTGCCGGGCTCTCCATCCAGGCGGCGACAACATCCTGCGGGTTTGTGTGACCCATCTGCAGATTCTCGCCGAACATCCGGATTGGATAGCCGGCACGCCGGCCACGTTCTGGCCCGAAGCTGCCATCTGAACCACGGTGCCCGGCAAAATCGTTCGCCGCCATGTCTTCGCAGTGGGCTTGGGCCGCCTGGGCCAATCGGTCGTCCAGCGCCAGGGCCGGTACGCCCACGGCCTCTCGCACCAGGTTCACTTCGGCGACCATGCTGAGCGCAAAGTCCGGCCAGGCGCCACCGGCAGCGCCGGTGTCGGCCCGCAGGGAAAGCGGCATTGTGAGGCAGACCAGCGCTACGGCCGCCGCCAACACCTGCCGCAACGGGCAGCTAGCGGTGAGACGGAGCCAACGCATCGGCCTTGGACCTTCCACGCCCCAGGCTGTCGGGAGCGCAGCCGACGCCGATCGCGCCAGACCGGAGGACAGCGGCTTCAGATGATGGCGAAGACATCGCCGGGCGGAGACGCTACGGCAATGGATTCGCCGGGCTGCAGCGTGATCCTTTGGTAAGCGCCCGACGCGTCCCGGTAATGGACGGTGATCGGCCTGTCTTCCACCCGGCTGCTGATGATGGTCGCTGCGGTTCCGTCGACGACGTCCGAGCGCACGTCGATCGATGCATCCCACCACTGCGGCCCGCGGGCCGGGATTTCGGCCGTCCAGCGATCCGACGGCACGAGCGCGACGCTTGGCCATAGCTGCTCGGACTGCTTGGCACAGGCGGTAACGGCCATCGCCAAGAGCGCGCAGACCAAAGACCGTCGCCAACCTACCGAAAGCCGCACCGCCATTCCCCCGCTCCCGACGCCATCGCCCACAGTCGATTGGAGATTACACCGCCTTCATGGCAAAGCAAAACAAACTGCCCACTTGTTTCAAGATCTGGAATGGGGCAGGCCCACAAATCTTTAACGACATTTTAGCGAATTCGGAATGACACTTTAAATTCGTGTTTCCAGGGAGGTCTGGATGCGTAATTGGCTTGCTGCTGCATTGCTCGCTACGGTCGGCACGGCAGGCACCGCTCTGCCCGCCGGGGCGGCACAGGACCTGAGCTGCGACGCTCTTGCGGCGGCCATTCGTCAGACATCGGAACTGCTGGCTCAGCACCGGATACAGCTGCTGAGCTATAGCCCGGCGGCGGCGCAACGTACGGACAGCGCAGAGCGTCTGTTGGCTCTTCACCACCGTCTCATTCTGCTTCACGTCCAGCAGGACTGCGGAACACTGCCGATAACCCGTCGCTTCTGACCGCGCCCGGGCAGAAGCGCACATGCCTACTGCCTTGGCAGAACCGCCAGAACAGGCTCAGCGAAAGTTCGCGCCGGGACGGCCAATCCAACCGTATCGCCGCTGACCGTGGCGACGGCGGAATGCACCGCCAAGACTGCCGCCTCTCCATTGTTGTGAATCAGCAGCGGCGACCCGGAATCGCCCATTGTTGCGTCGCACTGATGGATGATCAGCGCGGGATCTTCGACCATCCGCGTCACGTGGCAGGGGCCGACGACGGTGGGAAGATGCGGCCGATCCTGGCTATAGCCCACCCTCAGCACCTGTCCGGCAACAGCCGCGTCAAGAAGTGCATCGGCGGCGATGACCCGCAGCGGCACCGGTCGAATGTCGAGTTCCCGATCCAACTCCACTACGGCCCAGTCGCCGGCAATGCGTTCCGGATTCACGTCGGCTGCGGGTTCGTAGTCCGATGCTGTCAGTATGCCGGTGGCCAAGGCATGTCCGCGATACTCTCCCCGCGCGTAGCCTGCGACGAAATGCAGATCCGCCACCGCGGTCCAGCGGCCCAGCCGATCATCCCAGAGGCAATGAGCCGCCGTCAGGACGTGGCGAGGCGATACCAATGTCGCCGTGCAGAAGCCTCCGGTGGCCCGGTTGATGCGCCCGATGGCCGTCCATGGCCACTGGTCCGGTTCCAACATTCGCCGATCATCCTGGCCGGCAATCCCAGGCAACCGAATGTCCTGAGCCAACGCCAACTGACCGAGTGTAAGAGTCGGCAACAGTGCGACCAGTAGAAGTCCTAAGCCGAACTGCCGGGGTACTTTTGATAGCACTCTTAACATATGCCTTCCCATATTGAAACCAATTGGAAATCTTTGCCGGCCTATCCTCTGGGCAGTCGCCGTTTGGTTCGGGCCATGAACTGGCGCGGATCGAGGTTCAGTCAAGCATCGCAGAACTGCATCGCCACACAGCGGCCTCGCGTTTCCGTATCGGCCGCTTGCCGTCGGACGAGGGCGAGAACTGTGGTGCAGAGTGGCCGACATCGTAACAGGAGTCATCCCCATGCGTCTCGCTTCCGGCATGCGCCATTTCGCCAACTTACGGATTGGGGTGAAGGTTGGACTGGGTTTCGGATTCGTGCTGGCGCTTCTGCTTGTCGTTGCCGCCATCAGCGCCTGGTCGCAGCAAGTGCTCCGACAGTCCATTGACGATGCCGTCGCTACCTTGGATGGCGCTGTCGACACGTTGAGCGGCGCGGTCGGCACGTTGGACGGCGCAGTAGGCGCATTGGACGGCGCCAGTGGCGCGCTGGACGGTGCGCAATCGGCCGTGGACGAGACCCAGAGTTCGCTGGAAGACTCGGTTGAATCGCTGCGTGCAGGGCAGCAGTCGCTGCAGGATGCCGAGCGCGCCTATGCCGAGTACCGCGGGGTCACCCAGGCCTCTGACGCCGTCAACCGCGCCCTGGTGAAGATGCTCACCACCCAGCTGCATGTCAGGGGGTACATCGCCACCAACAATCCGGCGATGATCGATCTGGTGCAGCGGTCGCACGAAGAGACGCTGCAGGCGATCGATGAAGCCCTGGCCGCTGTGGAGAACCCAACGCGCCAAGATCAGTTGGGGACCATGCGCGAGCAGGTCAGCACCTACGGCGAGGCCTTCACCGACGTCGTCGAACAGCAGGAGCGCTTCAGCCAGATTTACGATGCCATTCTCTCTCCGCAGGGCGCAGCCGCCGAGGAGGCCTTGTGGGAGATCATGGAAAGCGCGCGGTCGGACAACGACACTGACGCTTCGTATCACGCTGGAGTGACGCTGCGTCGCCTGCTGCTGGCACGCCTGTTTACGGCCCGCTACCTGGTCCATAATGCGGAAGAGGATTACGAGCGGTCGCTGGTGGAACTGGACGCGTTCGAGGCTGCCTCTGACGAATTGTCGGCGAACATCTACAGCGCAACGCGCCGTTCTCTAGCCCAGCAGATGATGCAGGCTGTGCGCATGTACGAAGCCGGGCTGGAGGAGATCCACAACGCGATCGGCGCCCGCAACGAGCTTATCGCCGGAACGCTCGACGTGGTCGGTCCGGTTCTGGCAGCCGGAGTGGCTCAGTTCCAGACGGATATCGGCATCGATCGGTATGCGCTGGAGACCGACGCCAGCACGGCGGTTCTGCAAGCCGGTGTCGCCATGACGGGGACGGACACGGCCATGGGCCAGACCTCCGAAGCCATGGTGGCGACGGTCGCGGCGATGACGGAAACGTCCACGGCGATGGGTGAAACCACCACAGCCGTCGGCAACACCAGGATCGCGATGGACGACACGTCGGCTGCGATGGACGATACAACAGCTGCCATGGGGTCTGCCGCCGGCGACATGCAGCATATGATCGTCGTCGTGCTGGTGGTGTCTGCTGCCGGGCTGTTGGCCGGCATGCTGGTGGCGGTGCTGATCGCCAGGGGCATCTCCCGGCCAATCGTCGCCATGACGACCGCGATGGACGCGCTGTCGGGCGGTGACACCGGCATAGAGGTGCCGGCCATCGGCCGCAGCGACGAGGTCGGCCACATGGCAAGCGCCGTGCAGGTGTTCAAAGACAATATGCTGCGCAACCAAGAGCTTGCGACGGCAGCGGCAGAAGAACAGGCAGCGCGCGACCGGCACGCGGCGCAGCTGGAACAGCTTGCCGGGGATTTCGACGGCGAGGTGACTGGCGTGCTGCATACGGTCACCGACGCGGCCGGCCAGATGCGCGACACGGCCAGCCGTCTCTCACAGACGGCCGAGGAGGCCAGCACCCAGACAAGCGCGGTCGCGGCCAGCGCCGAACAGGCCAGCGGCAATGTTCAGAATGTTGCCGCGGCAGCGGAGGAACTGGGGCGCGCCATCGACGAGATCGCCCAGCAGGTCGCGCATCAGTCATCCATCGCAGGATCGGCCGTGGCCACTGCAGAATCGGGCGACGCGAAGGTGCTGCAGCTGTCAGAGGCGGCGCGGCAGATCGGCGAGGTGGTGGCGCTGATCACCAACATCGCCGAGCAGACCAATCTGCTGGCGCTGAACGCGACAATCGAAGCGGCGCGTGCAGGGGATGCCGGAAAGGGCTTCGCGGTGGTGGCGTCGGAGGTGAAGGCGCTGGCCAATCAGACCTCCAAAGCGACGGAGGAAATTGCGCAGCAGGTCGCCACCATTCAGGCGTCGACCGACGAAACGGTCGAGGCGATCCGTGAGATCGGCGGCCGCATTCAGGAGATGAGCCACATCTCCGCCACCGTGGCAGCCGCCGTGGAGGAACAGTCCGCCGCCACGCAGGAGATCTCGCGCCATGTCGCCGAGGCGGCCGTCGGCACACAGGACGTCACGACCACGATCGTTAGTGTCACCGAGGCCGCACAGCAGACCGGTGGGGCATCGGGCGACGTCCTGAACGCCTCGGAGGCACTGGCGTCCCAGGCCGACACGCTGCAATCCGTGGTCAGACGGTTCCTGGAAGACGTCCGGGCCGCCTAGAGAGATCGGGGGATTCCGAACACTCCGCCGGCGACCCAAGTTCAGGGCCGCCGGCGGCCCGATTCCCGAGACGGTTGATAGGCAGGGCCGAAGCCCGCTCCGCGCCGAAGCGCCCTACCCTGCCTGCAAAGGCGCGTCTTCGATCCTGTCACCGCGCAGCGGATGGTCGAGCCGGTCGACCATCTCTTTCGGGACGATCTGCCAGAACTTGCCGACCTCCATCGTCCAGTCATTCAGCAACTGGGCCGCGAGCGGGCTGTGCGCTTCGCGACTATGCTGGGCGATAAGGTCTTTCAGGACCCGCTCATAATGCGCCGTTTCGATGCGTTGCCAGACAACGCTGTCCGCGTTCAGGCGGTATCGGAACGTGTCGTCGGCGTCATAGATGAAGGCCATGCCGCCGGTCATGCCGGCGGCGAAGTTGTCGCCGACGGGCCCAAGGATCACGGCGGTGCCGCCGGTCATGTACTCGCAGCCGTTCGACCCGCAGCCCTCTACCACGACCACCGCGCCGGAGTTGCGAACGGCGAAGCGCTCGCCCGCTTGGCCGGCGGCAAACAGCTTGCCGGCCGTGGCGCCGTAGAGAACGGTATTGCCGATGATCGTGTTCTCATGCGGCTTCAGCGTCGCCACGGGCCGCGGGCGCACCACGATGGTACCGCCGGACAGGCCCTTGCCGACATAGTCGTTGGCGTCGCCCAGCACCTCCAGCTTCAACCCCTGGACAGCGAACGCACCCAGCGACTGCCCGGCGGAGCCGCGCAATCGAACCGTTACATGGCCCGGCTGCAGCGCCGTCATGCCGAACCGCCGCACGATCATCGACGACATCCTCGTGCCGATGGCCCGGGCCGTGTTGCGCACGTTGTAGGTGAGCTGCATCTTCTCGCCCACCTCGAACAGGGGCTGGGCATCCGCGATCATCATGGCGTCCAGCGTATCGGGCACCTCGTTGCGCCCCTGCAGCGTGCAATACATCGCATGCTCGCCAGGATCGGCCTTGGCCAGCAGCGGATTGAGGTCCAGGTCGTCCAGATGGGCGGCCCCGCGGCTCACCTGCGACAACAGCTCGGTCCGCCCGATGATCTCATCCAGCGTCCGGAAGCCCAGCTGGCCCAGGATCTCGCGCACCTCTTCGGCCATGAAGGTGAAGAGGTTCACCACCTTTTCCGGCGTGCCGGTGAATTTCTCCCGCAGTCCCTGGTTCTGGGTACAGACACCGACCGGGCAGGTGTTGGAATGGCACTGGCGCACCATGATGCAGCCCATCGCCACCAGCGATGCCGTGCCGATGCCGTATTCCTCTGCCCCCAGAATGGCGGCGATCACCACATCGCGGCCGGTCTTGAGGCCGCCGTCGGTACGCAGGCGGACGCGGTGGCGCAGCCGGTTCAGGGTAAGGATCTGGTGGACCTCGGACAGGCCCATCTCCCACGGCACGCCGGCATATTTGATGGAGGTCTGCGGGCTGGCGCCGGTGCCCCCGGAATGGCCGCTGATCAGGATGTTGTCGGCGCCGGCCTTGGCCACGCCCGCCGCGATCGTGCCGATGCCGCTGCGCGCCACCAGCTTCACCGTCACCTTGGCTTCGGGGTTGATCTGCTTCAGGTCGTAGATCAGCTGTGCCAGGTCTTCGATCGAGTAGATGTCGTGGTGCGGCGGCGGGCTGATCAGCATCACGCCCGGCGTTGAGTGGCGCAGGCGCGCGATCTCGGCCGTAACCTTGAATCCGGGAAGCTGCCCGCCCTCGCCGGGCTTGGCCCCCTGGGCTACCTTGATCTCGATCTCACGGCACTGGTTCAGGTACTCCGCCGTGACGCCGAAGCGGCCCGAGGCCACCTGCTTGATCGCCGAATTCCAGTTGTCGCCATGGGCGTCGGGCTTGAACCGATCGGGGTCTTCACCACCCTCGCCGCTATCGGACTTCGCGCCGATGCGGTTCATGGCGACGTTCAAGGTGCCATGCGCCTCGGGGCTGAGGGCCCCCAGCGACATGCCAGGTGTGACGAAGCGCTTGCGGATCTCGGTGATCGACTCCACCTCGTCGGTCGGTACGGGTTCACGGTTGCCGGCAAAGTCCAACAGGTCGCGCAGGCTGATCGGCGGCTGCTTGCGCACTGCCTCGGCATACTTTCGATAGACGCTGTAGCTGTCCGTGTTGCAGGCGTGCTGCAGCATATGGACCAGCCCGCCTTCCAGCGCATGCTGCTCGCCGCCACGCCGATAGCGGTAGAAGCCGCCGATCGGCAGCGTCGTCACCTCGTCATCGAAGGCGCGGGCATGGGCCTCGCGGACCTTCTTCTCGATGCCCGCCAGGCCAATGCCGGAGATACGGCTGGGCATGCCGGGGAAGTATTCGGCCACCAACGAACGCGACAGGCCGACCGCCTCGAAGTTGCAGCCGCCCCGATAGCTGCTGACGATGGAGATCCCCATCTTGCTCATGATCTTCAGCAGGCCGTCATCCACCGCCTTGCGGTAGCGGGCCATGCAGTCTTCCACCGACAGGTCGCCGAACAGGCCGCGGCGATGGCGGTCGATGATGGCATCCTGGGCGAGATACGGGTTCACCGTGGTCGCGCCGACGCCGATCAGCACCGCGAAGTAGTGCGTGTCGATGCTCTCCATCGACCGGACGTTCAGCGACGTGAAGGTCCGGAGGTGTTGTTTGATCAGATGCGTGTGCACGGCGCCGGTGGCCAGGATCATCGGCATGCCGACGCGATCCGGCCCGACCGCCATGTCGGACAGGATGATGTGCGTGGCGCCGCCACGCACGGAATCCTCCGCATCGCGGCAGATGCGGCGCAGGCCGTCACGCAGGCTGCCTTCGCTGCCGTCCGTGGCGAAGGTGCAGTCCAGCTCGGCCGCCGTTGCGCCCATGTCCGTGCGCATCGCGGTATATTCCGCGGTGGTCAAGAGCGGGCTTTCCAGCTGCAGCAGGTCGCACTGGGTCGCGTTTTCCGCCAGCACGTTGCCGAGATTGCCGAGCCGGGTCCGCAGGCTCATCACCCGCCGTTCGCGCAGGCTGTCGATCGGGGGGTTCGTGACCTGGCTGAAGTTTTGCCGGAAGAAGTGGTGCAGCCCGCGATACTGGTTGGACAGGACGGCCAGCGGCGTGTCGTCTCCCATGGAGCCGAGGGCTTCCTTGGCCTCGTCCACCATGGGATGGAGGATCAGTTCCAGATCCTCCATGGTGATGCCGCAGGCGAGCTGCCGTCGGCGCAGCTCATCCCGGGTGAACAGCGTCGGCTCACCATCGGTCTCGCGGATGAAGTCGTCGAGCACGCGGATCCGCTCAACCCAGGCCGGGAAAGGCTGGCGGTCGGCCAGGAAATCCTTCAGCTCGCGGTCACGATAGAGGCGGCCGCCATCCGTGACGTCGACGGCGATCATCTGGCCGGGGCCGAGGCGGCCCTTCTCGACCACCTTCGCCTCGTCCACCTGAACCATGCCGGTCTCCGACCCCGCGATCAGCAGGCCGTCGCCGGTGATGGTATAGCGCATGGGGCGCAAGCCGTTGCGGTCCATGCCTGCGAGCACCCAGCGGCCGTCGGTGGCCGCGATGGCAGCGGGCCCGTCCCACGGCTCCATCACCGAATTGCAGTAGCCGATGAGGGCGCGATGCTCGTCCGGCTTGGTGTGGTCGGTCGACAGCGCTTCGGGGATCAGCAGCATCTTGGTCATGGGGGCCGGGCGGCCGGCCTGGCACAAGAGCTCGAACACCCCATCCAGCGCCGCGCTGTCGGAAGCGCCGGGCTGAATGATCGGCTTCAGGTCGCCCATGTGGTCGCCGAAGGCGTCATGCGCCAGGCGCGTCTCATGCGCGCGCATCCAATTGACATTGCCCTTCAGCGTGTTGATCTCGCCGTTATGCGCCAGCGTCCGGAAGGGCTGGGCCAGCCGCCAGGTCGGGAAGGTGTTGGTGGAATAGCGCTGGTGGTAGATGGCGAAGGACGAGATGAAGCGCTCGTCCAGCAGGTCTGGGTAGAACGCGGTCAGCTGCTCCGCCAGGAACATGCCCTTGTAGATGATCGACCGGCAGGACAGAGAGCAGATGTAGAAGTCGTTGATCGACTGGGCGCGGACCGACCGCTCGATCCGGCGCCGGATCACGTAGAGGTCGCGCTCGAACTGCTCGGCCGGCACGGCACGCGTGTTGGCGACCATGATCTGCTCGATCTCAGGCCGCGCGGCATTGGCCTTTTCACCAATGATGTCGACGTTGATCGGTACCTGGCGCCAGCCATAGATGTAATAGCCGAAGCCGAGGATCTCGCTCTCGACGATGCAGCGGCAGGTTTCCTGGGCCTCGTAGTCGGTGCGCGGCAGGAACACCATGCCGACGGCGATCAGGTCGTCCTTCGGCCGGTGACCGGTGCGGGTCACATGCTCGGTGAAGAATTCCTGCGGGATCTGCACATGGATGCCCGCACCGTCGCCGGTCTTGCCGTCGGCATCGACCGCACCGCGGTGCCAGACCGCCTTCAGCGCATCGATGCCGGCCTGCACCACCTCACGCCGCGGCTTGCCGTCCAGCGAGGCGACGAAGCCGACGCCGCAGGCATCATGCTCGTCAGCCGGCGAATAGGCATGGGCCGCTTCCAGGGCTGCGGCGTTGGTCCGATAGGCGTCGGCGAAGCGCTCGCCCGCTGAAGGGGGCTGGTTCGTCATCGTCTGTTGTCTCCCGATGGAACGGGGTTATGCCGCGTTCGGCGCAGTTGCGCCGACCGGATCGGTTATGGCGACATGCGCGGGGTCGGCGGAAATGCGGTCGAGCCACGCGCGAACGGCCGGATAGGCGGCGAGATCGAAGCCCCCCTCATCGGCCACATGGGTATAGGCGTACAGCGCCAGATCGGCGATCGACGCGCGGTCGCCGACGAAGTAGGGGGTCTTGGCCAGATGCTGTTCCATCACGGCCAAGGCGGCATGGCCCTTGTCCATCTTCTCCGGCAGCTGGGCCTGCTGGGAGGGCGACATGGCCGGCAGATGGTGCCAGAACCGGGCTACCGCGATGTTGGGTTCATGGCTGTACTGCTCGAAGAACATCCACTGCAGCACCAGCGCCCGCTGAATCCGGTCGTCTGGAAGCCACGGCGTGCCATCGGCCAGATACCAGAGGATGGCGTTCGATTCCGCCAAATGGGTGCCGTCTTCCAGCCGCAGGACCGGAATGCGCCCGTTGAGGTTCTTCGCAAGAAACTCCGGCGTGCGCGTCTGGCCTTGAAGGATGTCCAACTCGACCCATTCGAACGCCAGTCCCAGACGGCATAAGAGCATCCGCACCTTGTAGCCGTTGCCGGACTCGCCGTAGTCGTAGAGCCTCAGCATGCTCCCGTCACTCAGCCGCTACGTCGGCGGCAACGTGTTGCTGCGCGGCGGCGGCCTTGGCCTGCAGATAGGTGTGCATGGCTTCGGCGGCGTCGCGGCCGTCGCGGATGGCCCAGACCACCAGCGAGGCGCCGCGGATGATGTCGCCGGCGGCGAACACGCCGTCCAGACTGGTCATCATCGTCTTGAAGCTGACCGTCACCGTACCCCAGCGGGAAACCTTCAACTCCGGTGCGCCGAACAGGCCCGGTACGTCTTCCGGGTCGAAGCCAAGGGCCTTGATCACCAAATCGGCCTCCAGCGTGAAGCTGGACCCGTCGATCACTTGCGGCGTCTGCCGGCCCGTGGCATCGGGGATGCCCAGATGCATCTTGTGGGCGCGCACGGCCTGGACCGCGCCTTCGCCCAGAAAGGCCTCGGGCGCGGCCTGCCAGACGAACTCCACGCCCTCTTCCTCGGCGTTCGCCACCTCGCGCATGGAACCGGGCATGTTGGCCCGGTTGCGGCGGTAGAGGCACTTCACCGATTTCGCCCCCTGGCGCACAGCCGTACGCACGCAGTCCATCGCGGTGTCGCCACCGCCGATGACGACCACATGCTTGCCGTCGGCGTTCAAAGACCCGTCTTCAAAGGTCGGAACCTCGTCGCCAAGCCCCTTGCGGTTAGAGGCGGTGAGATAGTCCATGGCCGCGACGATGTTGCCCAGGCCGACGCCGGGCGCCATCAGATCACGGGCCTTGTAGACGCCGGTGGCGATCAGCACCGCATCGTGGCGGGCGCGCAGATCGGCGAGGCTCGCGTCACGGCCTACCTCGAAATTGCAGTGGAAGCGGATGCCGCCTTCTTCCAGCAGCTTCGTGCGCTGCTCGATCACGAATTTCTCGAGCTTGAAATTGGGAATGCCGTAGATCATCAGGCCGCCGATGCGGTCGTACCGGTCATACACATCGACCTGATAGCCGCGCTTGCGCAGTTCCTCGGCCGCGGCCAGCCCGCCCGGGCCGCCGCCGATGATGCCGACCGACTGGCCGCGCTCCCGCGCGACGGTGATCGGCTTGATCCAGCCCTTTTCCCACGCGGTGTCGGTGATGAACCTCTCGATCGACCCGATCGTAACCGTCCCGTGCCCCGCCTGCTCGATGACGCAATTGCCCTCGCACAAGCGGTCCTGCGGGCAGATGCGCCCGCACACCTCCGGCATGTTGTTGGTGGCCGACGAGATCTCGTAAGCCTCCTCCAGCCGGCCCTCCGCGGTCAGCATCAACCAGTCGGGGATATTGTTCTGCAGCGGGCAATGCACCTGACAGAACGGGATGCCGCATTGCGAACACCGCGACGCCTGCTCTTCGGCTTTGGCGCGGGCATAATCGCCGTAGACCTCCAGCCAGTCCTGCCGGCGCTCATCGGCCAAGCGCTTGGCCGGCGTTTCCTGCGCCGTCTGGGTGAACTTCAGCATCCTCGCCATAGAGCCCGGTGTTCCTGTTCCCTTGGTGGTTCCGTCGTGGTATCTCGCGCCCACGCACGAAAACGCTGCAGTCGCGCCCTAATTCCGCACGCCGCCAGCTTTGTCGGCGACGTAATATGTCAAAGGCCCGCCGATAGCGAGCGGTAAATGGGCGTTTGGTCAGCATCACTGACCCAATCTCCCGAATCCATCTCTCGATCCGGACGGCGACTCGCTCGAGAGTCCGCCACCAGTGACTATTAGTTATCAAATCTGAACGATCTGTCTCGTCCGAACTGCAGGTGCCCATTGCCGCAGGCCTTGGTCATGACACAGATGACCGGCTACGGTGCGCCCGCCTGGCGCCGTTGTGCCCGGCAAGAACCGCCCGCTACATCCGGAAGGGTCCATTGACGCTCTTGCAGCTGTTGGTCATCGCGCTCGTCCAGGGCATCACAGAGTTTCTGCCCATCAGCTCCAGCGCGCATCTGGTCCTGATCCCGGAGGTGACAGACTGGCAAGACCAGGGGCTGGTGATCGACGTCGCCGTGCATGTCGGCACGCTTGGGGCCGTCCTGCTCTATTTCCGCCGCGACGTGGCGCAGATGGCCATAGGCGGCTGGCGGCTGGTGACAGGCCGCATTGATCGGGGCGCCCATCTTGCGCTGAAGATCGCCGTGGCGACGGTGCCGGTCGTGGCAGCCGGCTATGCCGTCGACAGGTTGCTGCTGGGCGGCGAACGGGATCTCTTCCTGCTGGCGAATGTCATTGCCATCGCCTCCATCGTCTTCGGTATCGTGCTGTGGTGGGTGGACCGCCGGGCACGGTCCGAACGGCGGACCGAAACGCTGACGTATCGCGAGGCGATCCTGATCGGCTGCGCCCAGGCCCTGGCGCTCATTCCCGGAACCAGCCGGTCGGGCATCACCATGACGGCGGCGCGGTGGCTGCGGCTCACGCGCACCGAAGCTGCGCGGTTCTCGCTTCTGCTGGCCATCCCGGCCATCCTCGCCGCCGGCACGCTGAAGGGGATCGATCTGGCAGCATCCGGCGACGCGACACTGGGCCGCGATGCGCTGGTGTCCGCCGCATTGGCGTTTCTTTCCGCGTTTGCCGCGATTGCGCTTATGATGAAATGGCTACAGCGCGCCAGCTTCACGCCGTTCGTCGTCTATCGTGTGGCTCTGGGTGTGGCGTTGCTGATCTATCTGCACCTGGGACTGGCACCGGGGAGCGTCGACTGATGCGCCGATTTCCCGACATCCCCGCGGGCCGGGTCGATGTGCTGACCGTCGACGGCGGTTCGTTGGCCGGCAATCTGCTTGGCGAAGCAACGGAACGCCAGGTGCCCGTCTGGCGACCGCATGGGCAAGATGGCGCCGGATTGCCTCTGATCGTCAGTCTGGCGGGCTATACCGGCAGCGGCCTGGGACAGGCAGGCTGGCGCAATTTCGGCGAGAACCTGCCGGAGAGGCTGGACCGCCTGACGGCCGACGGCGTGCTGCCACCGGTGGTCGTCGCCATGCCCGATGCCTTCACGCGTCTCGGCGGCAATCAGTACATCAACAGCCCCGTCATGGGCCGCTGGGAAGACTTCCTTGTCGACGACATGCTGCCTGCGGTCGAGAGCGCGTTCCGCTGCGGCGGGCCGGACCGACGCGGCATCATGGGCAAGAGCTCCGGCGGCTTCGGCGCCATCCAGCACGTGCTGCGGCGGGCCGATGTCTGGTCCGCTGCGGCATGCCATTCCGGCGATATGGGCTTCGACTGGGTCTATCTGCCCGAGATGCCAGCCGGGCTTCGGGTGCTGAGCCGCCATGGCGGCTCGATCGAATCGTTCCTCAGCACCTTCTCCCAGACCGAAGCGCCGGACGGGGACGAGATCAGTTGCCTGATGATGCTCGGCATGTGCGCAACATACGATCCGGATCCCGAGAGCCCGTTCGGGATCCGCCTGCCGGTCGACCCGCAGACCTGCGAGATCATCGCAGATCGTTGGGCGAACTGGCTTGCCTGGGACCCGGTGCGCATCGTTGAGGGGCAGCCAGGGCCGTGGCTCGACAACCTGAAGCGCCTGGCGACGCTCTATATCGATTGCGGCACGCGCGATCAGTACAACATCCTCTACGGCACACGACGGTTCATCCGGGCATTGCGCCACCATGGGATCGAACACCGGTACGAAGAGTTTCCGGCCACGCATTCCAACATCGCCTACCGCATGGACATCAGCCTGCCGTTCCTTGTGGGCGCGCTTGGCGGCGCGTGACGGCAAGCCTCAACGTCCGTACGGGACCGTCCTCCAGCAGGCGCTGACGGTACGGGCGGCGGCCGTCTCAGGTGTCAGGTTGGTCGCAGTCGGCCACTCTTAAGCGGCTGTCCGTGACACGTCCGGCAATTCCGATGCGGCGTCCGCCGCTTGCAACTCGGTCAGCACATGTTCGGAGGTAATAACGCGCGCCTTTGGAAAGACCAGAGTTGCGGTGGTGCCCTCGCCGAGGCGGCTGGCGATCTCCAGATCGCCGCCATGCTCCAGCATGATGCGGCGCGTCAGCGGTAGGCCCAGGCCCGTTCCCGCGTATCTGCGGGTCATTCCGCTTTCGATCTGTCCGAATTCCTGCAATGCGATCGGGATCTGGTCCGGCGCCATGCCAATGCCGGTGTCGCTGACGGCGATACGGACCTTGCCGTCGCCATCGCTATGGATCCGGGTCGTGATGACGCCACCCGCTTCCGTGAACTTCACGGCATTGGACAGCAGATTGGCCACTGCCTGAAGGATCAGGCCGCGATCGCCGATCACGACCGTGTTGTAGGTGCCTTCCGTCCATTCGAAGCGGATCCCCTCGATAGAGGCCTGCATGGACAGTTCCCGGATCGCGGCCTCCACCAGGTCGGACAGCCAGATCTCGCTCTGCCGAAGTTCCATCTTCCCGGCCTCGATCTTCGAAAGGTCGAGGATGGTGTTGATGATGGCGAGCAGCCGGTTCCCGCTGCGGTGGATGTCGTCTGCATATTCCTTGTATTTCGCGTTGCCGATGGGGCCATAGAGCTCGTGCCGCATGACTTCGGAAAAGCCGTTGACCGCGTTCAACGGCGTGCGCAGCTCATGGCTCATCATCGCCAAGAAGTCGGATTTGGCATGATTGGCGGCAACGGCCTCTGCTTCCGCCTTCTTCCTGCGCACAATCTCCGTGGCAAGCCACCGAGATGCAGTCTGAAGCTGCTTCAGGCGCCGCACGATCATCCAGATGGCGCCCGCGAAAAAGATGGACAGGCCCATGGGCAGTTCGTCGATCTCATAGTCTTCATGCTGTTCGGCGAAATCCATCCAGACCTCGTTCAGGTCCAGGGCGGATGCCAGACCGAACGCCGCCACGAACATGACGACCCAGATTGCGACATCGCGGATGATCGAAGGGACGGCCGTCGGCTGCCGGTCATCCGCATCGCCATGGTGCGAGGCCTTCCCACCCGGGCGTGGTGTGCCGTTGCCCGCGGACATCGCCGGCCTTCTGATCCGAAACGCAAACATTCGCCACGACTCCGATCACCTTGTGGCGGTCTTCTACAGTCCGCCCAGGGTTCCAAGCGGCGAAGGCAGATAGTCTATCCGAAGATCATTAAGAGTTTTCCGCATATGCACTCTCAATGATGACGCAGACTGTCACACCCTCACCGCCGTTCGTTCTCCACATAGGCGGCCGATCAAGCGCCGAACGCCGAAGTCGTCGGTCTCTCGATCCGCCCGCCTGCTCATCTCCCCCCTAGTCCTTGCCCTCGAGCTCCCTGCCCACACCGACCCAAGTGCCCGTTCCGCTGGCGCCCAAGCGGATAAAACCGTAAACCACAGTCAAAAAAAGTCGCTGAAAATCCAATATCATGCACATGTAAAAGTAAAGTAAAACATGTAACTGGAAGGAGAATTGTCCATATATTATAGTATTTTTGTTAACCAATAAAGAGAGTTTCCACTATGAATAGGCGCAATTTCCGCCCGATTGCCATATAGGTCGGTATTTTTTCTGATTCAAGGTAGCCTCTTCACAAAATTTTTATATGCGCTTGCTACAGTGCTTCTCAATCAAGGCGCTTTCGAGCCTCTGGCGATCACATGATGAAACGGGCATAAGCAGATGAAAATGGTTCTGAAACTAAGGATTGGCGCCAAGATTTGGGCTGGCTTCGCTGTTGTGCTGACGTTGCTGGTGGTGACGAGCGGTGTCGGCTACGTCTCGCTCAATGGTGCCGATCAGAGTTTCAGCACCTATCGCGGCCTGGCCCGGGTCACCAACGCGATCGGGCGTGTTCAGGCCAACATGCTGATGACGCGGATGAACGTGAAGGACTTCATCATCCGCGGCACCGCCGAGGAGGCTGACGAGGTCCGCCACTTCGAGGAACTGACCTCCGAGTTGATCGAAGACGCACTTCACCTGGTCGTCGAAGCGGAGCACATCGCCCTCTTGGAGGAGATCAAGGCGGATCTCGCGCACTACACGGAGCAGTTCGAACTGGTGGTCGGACGTCAGGAGCAGCGCAATGAGATCGTCAACGGCCAGCTCAACCAGATCGGCCCGCAAATCGAACGCAAGCTGACCGAAATCATGGAAAGCGCCTTCCAGGCGGACGACGCGGAGGCGGCCGTTTATGCAGGCCGCGTGCTGCGCAACCTGCTGCTGGGCCGCCTGTACGTGATGCGCTTCCTCGTCGACAACGACAGCGCATCGTACGAGCGTGTGATCCAGGAATTCGGCGCACTGGAGGAGAATGCGCACATCCTTCTGGAGAGCCTGCAGAACCCGCAGCGTCGCATGCTGGCCGCGGAAGTCGAAGACCTGGTCTCTCAATACGGGGCGGCCTTCGACGAGGTGTACGATGTCATCAACGAACGCAATGCCATCATTGTCGGCCAGCTCGATGTGATCGGCCCGCAGATCGCGACCGAGATCGAAGAGTTCAAGCTGGCCATCAAAGCCGAGCAGGACACGCTGGGCCCGCAGGCCACCGCCGCCATTAGGAACGCGGTGATCACCATGCTGATCGTGGCCGGTATCGCGTTGGCGATCGGCGCCGTCGCCGCCTTCGTCATCGGCCGCGGCATTTCCCTGCCGGTCGTCAGCATGACTGCCGCCATGCGGCGGATCGCCGACGGCGACACTGCTGCCGAAGTGCCCGCCCGGAACCAGCGCGATGAGATCGGCGAGATGGCCGCGGCCGTCCAGGTATTCAAGGACAACGCCATCCGAATAGAGCGCATGCGCCTGGAGCAGGAAGAAGCGGAGAAGAAGGCAGAGGAGGAAAGGCACGCCGTCATGCACCGCCTTGCTGGTGAGTTCGAGGCGAAGGTCGGTCATGTCGTGCAGGGTGTGTCGAGCTCTGCGACGGAACTGCAGGCCACGGCGGAATCCATGTCGGCGATCTCAGAAGAGACCAGCGGCCAGTCGACGACGGTGGCCAGCGCCTCGGAACAGGCGAAAGCGAATGTGGAGAACGTGGCATCTGCGGCCCACGAGCTTGGCAGTTCCATCGCCGAAATCAGCCAGCAGGTGCAGCGCCAGGCCGACATGGCTGAGCAGGCAGCCGATGCGGCAGAGACCAGCAATGGTCAGGTGCAGAACTTGGCCCAGCGGGCCGATAGCATCGGCGAAGTCATCGGCCTGATCACCAACATCGCCGAGCAGACCAATATGCTGGCGCTCAACGCCACGATCGAGGCGGCCCGTGCCGGCGATGCGGGCAAGGGCTTCGCCGTAGTCGCCAGCGAGGTGAAGTCGCTGGCCAATCAGACTGCCAAGGCAACGGAAGAGATCGCCGGCCAGATCAAGGCGATCCAGGACCAGACGGGCTCGACCGTCGATGCCATCCACCTGATCAACGACAAGATCGCTGCGATGAAAGAGGTGTCGGTCGCCGTCGCCTCGGCGATCGAAGAGCAGAACGTCGCGACGCAGGAAATCGGCCGCAATGCGCAGGAAGCGTCGGCAGGCACCCAACAGGTCACCGCCGCGATCACGGGGGTAAGCCAGGCCGCGGGCGAAGCCGGCCAGGGCGCCACTGAGGTTCTGAATGCGGCGCGGGGACTGTCGCGTCAGGCCGACACACTTTCGGCAGAGGTTTCCGCCTTCATCGAACAGGTGCGCGCGGCCTGACCGCGAAGACGGAGCTCGAAACGCGCGATGGCCACCACGCCCGGCCGCGACATATCGTTGCCGGGCGTCCCCATTTGCGAATGCAATGCGTCGGCTTGCAGTCGCCCTGCCCGATCTCTAGGGTCTCCCGAATTCGTGCAGATCACGCGCTGGCTCGGGAGATTACTTTGGAAGACCGCATCTATCTGGACCTTAAGGGCGGCCGCGTCGTCATACAGCTTCGCCCCGACCTCGCCCCCAAACATGTCGAACGCATTACGACGTTGACGCGCGAGGGGTTCTACGACGGCATCGTCTTCCACCGCGTCATCGACGACTTCATGGCACAGACGGGCGATCCGACCGGCACCGGGCGCGGCGGTTCGGAGCTGCCGGATCTGCCGGCGGAATTCTCCGGCGAACCCTATGTCCGGGGCACCTTGGGTATGGCGCGTACCCAGCATCCCGACACGGCCAACAGCCAGTTCTTCATCACCTTCGTCCCGTGTTCGTTCCTGAACGGCAAATACACCGTGTGGGGCCAAGTGGTTGAAGGCATGGAGCATGTCGATGCGATCACGCGGGGCGAGCCGCCGGCAGAACCCGACGTGATTGTCCGGATGCAAATGGCCGCGGATGCCGCCGACTAGGAACCGCCAGAAGGGGTGTCACTGAAAGTTCATTCAACTGACGCCAAACCGCCGCCGGTGTCGCCTTAAGGATTGGGTCAATCTTTGGGGGCCGGCGTCGGCATGCACGCCATCGAAATCCGTCAGCTGAGCAAGACTTTCGGTCGGGGCAGCAAGGCCCTAGACGGGATCGATCTGACCGTCCAACGCGGCGAGATGGTCGGTCTGATCGGGGCTTCGGGTTCCGGAAAGTCGACCTTGATCCGCCACATCTCCGGCCTCGTCATAGGCGACCGAGGCGGGTCCGTCTCGGTGTTGGGTGAGACGGTCCAGGAAGACGGGGCGCTGACTCCCGAGGCGCGCCATGTGCGGTCGCGCATCGGCGTCATCTTTCAGCAATTCAACCTCGTGACCCGGCTGTCTCTGCTGACCAATGCGGTGCTGGGTGTGCTGGGGCGCGTACCCGCATGGCGCGGTGCGCTGGGCCTGTTCACCAAGGCCGAGCGGCTGCTGGCGATGCAGGCGCTGCACCAGGTCGGCATGGCGGAATTTGCCACGCAGCGCGCATCGACCCTGTCGGGCGGGCAGCAGCAGCGCGGCGCCATCGCGCGCGCACTGGTCCAGCAGGCGGAAATCCTGCTGGCCGATGAGCCGATTGCTTCGCTGGACCCGAAATCGGCACGCCGCGTGATGGAGATCTTGTCCCACATCAACCAGGCCTTCGGCATCACCGTGGTCGTGTCGCTGCACCAGGTCGACTATGCCTTCGCCTATTGCCCGCGCACCTTGGCGTTGCGTGACGGACGCATTGTCTATGACGGACCGTCGCGCGCGCTCACGCCGGCCTTCCTCACAGAACTCTACGGCGCCCAGAGCGAGGAACTGATCCTGCCCGGCAGCTGGGGCCAGCAATCCGAACAGGATGTGGATACCGCCGCTCCGGTCGCGCAGCCGGTAGCCGTCGGATCCATCTAGGCGCTCCCCCGATCAGAGCGGTGCGAGGCGCCGAATTCCCAAGGGCCCGGGTGCCGTCCGGGCCCACACCAGAAAAGAGAGCTTCTACCGGAGGAGGTATCACAATGTTAAGCAGGATGCTGTCTGTCGCCGCAGTCGCTGCGACGGCGATGACCGCGACACCCGTTCTGGCAGAGCCGGAGCCGCTGGAGGGCGATCCCGAAGAAATCAACTTCGGCATCATCTCTACCGAGTCGACCCAGAACCTCCGCCGTCAGTGGGAGCCGCTTCTGGAAGACATGGAAGAGACCCTGGGCATGACCGTGAACGCCTTTTATGCCAGCGACTATGCCGGCGTGATCGAGGCGATGCGCTTCGGCCAGGTCACCGTCGCCTGGTTCGGCAACGCGTCTGCGATCCAGGCCGTCGACCGTGCCGGCGGCGAGATCTTCGCCCGCCAGGTCAAGCTGGACGGCACCCAGGGCTACTATTCCCATATCCTTGTGCACACCGACAGCGAGATCCAGTCGCTGGACGACCTGTTCGCCCATTGCGGCGACGGCACCATCGATTTCGGCATGGGCGACCCGAACTCCACCTCGGGCTTCCTGGTGCCGAGCTATTACGTCTTTGCCCAGAACGGCATCGACCCGCAGGAATGCTTCTCGACCGTCCGCAACGCCAATCATGAGACCAACCTGATGGCGGTCGCCAACGGTCAGGTCACAGCCGCCACCAACAACAGCGAACAGGTGGCACGCAGCGAGGCCAACGTGCCCGAGGCCGCCGCCCAGGTGCGCGTCATCTGGACCTCGCCGCTGATCCCCAGTGATCCGCTGGTGTTCCGCGCCGATCTCAGCGAAGACCTGAAGAATCGCATCCGCGCCTTCTTCCTGTCTTACGGTCGTATCGGCGACGATGTGGAAGGGGCGTTAGAGGCCCTCGCGGGCCTGAGCGACGGTCACCAGCCCTACACCCACGCGTCGAACGCGCAGCTCTATCCCATCCGCCAGCTTCGGCTGTTCCGTGACCGTCTCGGCATCCTGGCCGACGAGAACCTGGACGATGCCGAGAAGGAGGAGCGGGTTGCCGAGATCGACGCGGAACTCGCCCTGCTTGAGATGCTGATCGCGAACGTCGAGCATTGACAAGTACTGGACGCGGCCGGTCCCTGGTGCGGGACCGGCCGTGTTTCGGCATGATGGTTTGGTTTGGGCCGTCCCCTCGCCGGGGCGGCCTTGATTGTGCCGGGGACAGAGCGGGAATTGGCGGGAGGCCGCAATGGCCGAAGTGACGCGATCGGACACGGCGGACAGGGCCGCGCCGGAGGTGAAGCTGCCGCCCCGCGACCTGAAGCGGACCTGGGGCTGGGCGATCGGCTGGGGGCTGTTCTTCGCCCTGCTGATCTGGTCGTGGGAAGGCGCGGATATGCGCCCGTTGGCGCTGGTTGAACACGGCGACAACATGATCCGGTTCGTCCGGGGATTTTTCCCGCCGGACTTCCACGATTGGCGGCTCTATCTCGAAGAAATGATGATCACCGTGCAGATCGCCGTTTGGGGAACGGTGCTGGCGGTCGTCTGTTCTGTCCCGCTCGGCATCCTGTGTTCTGAGAACCTGGTGCCGTGGTGGGTCTACCACCCGGTGCGCCGGCTGATGGACGTGTTCCGCGCCGTCAATGAGATGGTGTTCGCCATGCTGTTCGTGGTGGCGGTCGGGCTCGGCCCCTTCGCCGGCACGCTGGCCCTGTTCGTCCACACCGTCGGGGTCCTGGCCAAGCTGTTCTCAGAGGCCGTGGAGGCGATCGATCCCCGACCCGTCGAAGGCATCCGCGCGACCGGCGCCACCAGTGTGCAAGAGATTGTGTTCGGCGTAATTCCCCAGGTGCTGCCGCTCTGGATCTCGTATGCCCTCTACCGGTTCGAGAGCAATGTGCGGTCGGCCACCGTGCTGGGCATCGTCGGTGCGGGCGGCATCGGCCAGCTGCTGTACGAGGTCATCCGCGGCTTCTACTACGACCAGACAGCGGCCATCCTGATCATCATCATCGTCACCGTCAGCCTGCTGGACATTGCGTCGCAGCGCCTGCGCAAGCTGATCATCTGACGCTTCGATAACCAATCGTTAACCAAACAATGCCACCTTCATTAGCCGAACGGCGGTATTGTGCGAAGGGTGGTCAGCCCTATTCTGCATGCGGCGCAACGCTGATCTGCAGCGCCGATTGTGGATAAACTAAAGTCCCCTCTTGCCGTTGGCGGGGACCTTCGTATTCTTAACATACTGCGCTTTGTCGGAGTTTCCTCAATGCGCCCATTGTGTTCGGCCGGCGGCCCCCACCGCCCGGCACACGATCAGGAGTCTCTGCAGCGGTGCATTCTGCACTGGCTGAAGTCCTGCGTCGGCAAGAACCCGCTGACTGCGACCCCGCATGACTGGTACGTCGCGGTCGCGCGTGCGGTCCGTGAATGCACCGTAGATGCGTGGTGGGAAACCTCGGCGCACCGGTTCGACACGGGCGTGAAGCGGGCCTACTACCTCTCACTGGAATTCCTGGTTGGGCGCCGTCTCAAGGGCGGGCTGTCGAGCCTGGGACTGACGGAAGTCTGCAAACAGGCGCTTGACGACTTCGGGATCGAACTCGACCGCCTGTACGAATGCGAACCCGACGCGCCGCTCGGGGACGGCGGGCTGGCCCGGCTGGCCGCCTGCACTCTGGACAGCATGGCCAATCTCGGGATTCCGGGGCTCGGCTACGGCCTGCGCTATGACTACGGCTCATTCCGCCAGCGGCTGGACGACGGCTGGCAGGTGGAGGTGCCGGAGAGCTGGCTGGCTCACGGCAATCCGTGGGAGTTCGAGCGGCAGGACATCATCCATACCGTCGACTTCTACGGCCATGCCGAGACGCCGACGGCCGACGGCCGGTCCGTCTGGCATGGCGGCCGACGGGTGCTGGCGACGGCCTTCGACACACCGGTGATCGGCTGGCAGGGCCGC
Source organism: Alphaproteobacteria bacterium (assembly GCA_028281925.1). GTDB lineage: Bacteria > Pseudomonadota > Alphaproteobacteria > DSM-16000 > Inquilinaceae > JACKIG01. The sequence goes on along the minus strand of JANQIX010000082.1, from coordinate 56,662 downwards.
TGGGTCAACACGCTCCGGCTCTGGTCCGCGGTACCGCTCAACGTGTTGGACCTGGCCGCCTTCAACCGCGGCGACTATGCCGCTGCGTTCGACGAGCATGAGATGGCCCGTGGGCTGACCCGTCTGCTCTACCGGAGCGACAATGGGCCGGTGGAGCGGGAAATGCGGCTGAAGCAGGAGCATTTCTTCGTCTCCGCCTCCGTACAGGACATCCTGCGCCGGCATCTCGGCTTCCATCGGAACCTGAGCGGGCTGCCTGATACGGCCGCAATCCAGCTCAACGACAGTCCCTGCGCCCTGGCTATTGCCGAGATGATGCGCCTTCTGGTCGACCGCCATGACATCGGTTGGTCCGAGGCGTGGCGGCTGACCGGCGAGACCTTCGCCTACACCAGCCACACCCTGCTGGACGAAGCGCAGGAACGCTGGCCCCTGTCGTTGCTGGGTCGGGTGCTGCCACGCCACCTGCAGATTATCCAGCGACTGGACGCAGACCTCGCGGCCCGCACCTCCATCGGCATGCCGCCCGGCATCGGAACGCAACGGTTGATCGACTGTCAGGCTGAGGAGCCGGAGGTGCGCATGGGCCATCTCGGCTTCGCCGGCAGTCACGCGGTCAACGGCGTGTCGGCGATGCAGACAGAGCTGTTGAAGTCGGAGCAGTTCCCCGAGCTCAGCGCCGCCTTCCCCGGACGCGTCGCCTGCATCACCAACGGCATCACGCCGCGCCGATGGCTCTATGACTGCAACCGGCCGCTGGCCCGGCTGATTTCCTCCGCCATCGGCGACCAGTGGATCGGGGATCTCACACGGCTGGAGGAGCTGGAGCCGTTTGCGGCCGATGCCGGCTTCCGCGCCGACTACGACGGCGCCAAGCGCCAGACCAAGGAAGAGCTGGCGAGCTATGTGAAGCGCGTCTCGGATGTGACCATCGATCCGGATGCGCTGTTCGACGTGCAGATCAAGCCGATCCACCGGCACAAACGGCAGCTGATGAACCTGCTGCACACGGTCGCGCTCTACCAGGCCATGCGCCAGGATCCCGGCGGCGACTGGCAGCCGCGGGTGAAGATCTTCGCCGGCAAGGCGCCGCCGCAGAACCCGGCAGCGAAGCTGATCATCAAACTGGCGAACGACATTGCCCGGCTGGTCAACGCCGACCATCGGGTCGCCGATCTCTTGAAGGTCGTCTATCTGCCGGACTACAGCGTGACCGTGGCCGAACATGTGATCCCCGCGGCAGAGCTGTCGGAGCAGATCTCGACCCCCGGCACGGAAGCCTCGGGCACCGGCAACATGAAGATGGCGCTGAACGGTGCGCTGATCCTTGGGTCGTTGGATGGGGCGACGCTGGAAATCCGCGACCGCATCGGTGCGGAGAACATGTTCCTGTTCGGCCCGGACGCTGCGACCGTGACGGCCCGTCGGGCGGCCGGAGAGGTTGACGGCCGCGCGGCGATCCGGTCGGACGAGACGTTGCGCGGGGCGATCGAGATGATCAATTCCGGCACGTTCTCGCGTGAGGAGCGCGACCGTTATCGTGCCTTCATGGCCTCGCTTTGGACCGACGATCTGTTTTTCGTGGCCGGCCATTTCCGCGACTACTGCAACACCCAGAACGCGGTCCCGCTGCGCTATGCCCAACCGGCCGCGTGGCAGCGCGCAGCCATCCTGAGCATTGCGCGCGTCGGCTGGTTCTCCGCCGACCGCGCGGTCGACCAGTACAAGCACGAGATCTGGCGGGCCGACACGCCCAATTTCGCTGCCGTGGCCGAGTAGACGGCAACCCGCACGCCCGCATTGACATCGGCACGACCGGCGGTCCAGCTAGCGGTCCTTCGCGGCGGCATGGGAGCCGCCGGTTATCGGGCGTCGAGGCTGGGGTGGCAGACAAGGTTGCACTGATCACGGGCATTACCGGGCAGGACGGCGCGTATCTGGCCGAGTTGCTGCTGGAAAAGGGATACGAGGTCCACGGCGTCAAGCGCCGGTCTTCCTCGTTCAACACCGAGCGGATCGACCATCTCTATCGCGATCCGCATGAGAGCGACGTCCATTTCCGCCTGCACTACGGCGACATGACGGACGCGACAAATCTGATTCGCCTGATCGCCGACGCACAGCCGACGGAGATCTATAACCTCGCCGCCCAGAGCCATGTCAGCGTCAGCTTCGAGACGCCGGAATATACGGCCAACGCCGATGCCCTCGGCTGCCTGAGGCTGCTGGAGGCTATCCGCATCCTCGGCCTGGAGAAGACGGTGCGGTTCTACCAGGCCTCAACCTCGGAACTTTACGGGGCCGTCCGGGAAACGCCGCAGAGTGAGACGACGCCCTTCTATCCCCGCAGCCCCTACGCAGCGGCGAAGCTCTATGCCTATTGGATCACCGTGAACTATCGGGAGGCCTATGGCCTTCACGCCTCCAACGGCATCCTCTTCAACCATGAAAGCCCGATCCGCGGCGAGACCTTCGTGACCCGCAAAATCACGCGCGGTGTCGCGGCGATCGCGCTCGGCCTGCAGGACAGGCTCTATCTCGGCAATCTGGATGCGCGCCGCGACTGGGGCCATGCCCGCGACTATGTGGACGGCATGTGGCGGATGCTGCAGCAGCCGGAGCCGGACGACTATGTGTTGGCCACCGGCGAATGCCATTCCGTGCGCGAGTTCGTGGAGCTGGCCTTTGCCGAGATCGGCCGCCGCATCGTCTGGCAGGGCGAGGGCGCCGACGAGACGGGGCGCGACGGCGTGACCGGCGACGTTCTGGTGCAGATCGATCCCCGCTATTTCCGCCCGACGGAAGTCGAGCTGCTGCTGGGTGATCCCACCAAGGCGCGCGAGCGGCTGGGGTGGCAGCACAAGACCTCGTTCGGCCGGCTGGTTCGCGATATGGTGGCGGCCGATCTTGTCGCCGTGGCGCAGGAGCTCGGGCGCCGTGACCGCAGTGGCTGACGACCTGTTCCCCCTCGCCGGCCGACGGGTCTTCGTGGCCGGCCATCGCGGCATGGTCGGCAGCGCCGTCGCACGACGGCTGGCATCGGAAGACTGCGCGGTCGTCACCGCTGGGCGCGACGCGGTCGACCTGAGGCGCCAGGCCGAGGTTGAGGCCTGGATGGCGGAGGCCCGGCCCGACGCCGTCGTGCTGGCGGCGGCCACCGTCGGCGGCATCCTCGCCAACGACACGCGCCCGGTCGACTTCCTCTACGACAACCTGATGATCGAGGCGAATGTGATCGCGGCAGCCCATCAGGTTGGGGTCGCCAAGCTCTTGTTCCTGGGGTCGTCGTGCATCTACCCCCGGCTGGCCCCGCAGCCCATGCCGGAAGACGCGCTGCTGAGCGGGCCGCTGGAGCCGACCAACCAGTGGTATGCCGTCGCCAAGATCGCCGGCATCAAGCTGGCCCAGGCCTATCGCCGCCAGCACGGCGCCGACATGATCAGCGCCATGCCAACGAACCTCTACGGCCCCGGCGACAATTTCGATCTGGCCGGCAGCCACGTGATCCCGGCCCTGTTGCGCAAGGTGCACGAGGCCAAAGAGCGCGGTGACGGCGAAGTTGTGATCTGGGGCTCCGGCACGCCGCGGCGAGAGTTCCTCAATGTCGACGATCTCGCCGACGCGCTGGTGTTTCTGTTGAAGCGCTATTCCTCCCCCGAGATCGTGAATGTCGGCACCGGAGAGGATGTGACGATCCTGGATCTCGCCCACAAGGTGGCGGAGGTCGTCGGCTACCAGGGCCGGTTCGTGTTGGATCGCACGAAGCCTGACGGCACGCCGCGGAAGCTGCTCGACGTCAGCCGCCTTTCATCGCTCGGCTGGCAATCGCCGACGACTCTCGAAGAGGGGCTTCGACGGACGTATCGGTGGTTTCTGGACAACGTGGAACAGCTGCGCGGCATCGAGCCTGTGTGACGCCCGTGGGAATTGAACCCAAGTTGCAAAGCAGACACCCGATATTGGAGAACATAATCGCAGTTGGTGCCGTAATTTCTTGGATAGCTCTTGGCACGGATAGCTGTAATGATTGGCTGATCTCAATTGGAATTGAGGCTGATTTTGGAAGACACCTGCTATGTTATTCGGGAATTCCTCTTGTCTTTTTCGGAGTTCTCCTGGTGATAGGCGTGACCCTGAGTCGCCTGTCCGCAGGACGACGCAACAGGACAAAATGAGCTGGAAGCAGGGATTGGTCTCCCAGCGATCTCGCCTATTGGACTAGCTGTAGACCATCGGCGCTGAAGAACACCGGAGCGGGCATTGAGCGAACAACAGCCATCACAACGTCTGATCATTCGGCCGCTCGGCCCCGTCTATCGCATTCTCGGTGTGATCGTGGAGCCGATGCTGCGGGTAACCGCCGGCCTCTTGCTGGTGCCGCACGGCGCGCAGAAGCTGTTCGGCTGGTTCGACGGCGCCGGTCTGCAGGGCACTGCGGAGGCCTTCGCCGGCATGGGTTTTGCGCCCGGCTGGCTGTTCGCGACGGCTGCCGGCCTGCTGGAATTCGTCGGTGGCCTGATGCTGATGCTGGGCGTACTGACCCGTCCGGTCGCGCTTGCCGTCACGGCCTTCATGGCCGTGGCCGTGATCGGCGTGCACAAGCCGATGGGATACTTCTGGACCGATGGCGGTTACGAATATCCCATGATGTGGGGCATCCTGGCGTTTGCCTTCGTGATCCGCGGTGGCGGCCGGTTCTCCATCGACCGCCTGATCGGGCGCGAGATCTGAACCGAGAACCCTCGGCGCGCTCACTTCAGTCCGGTACGTCGTCCACGCCCGGAACGATCACGGCGAACCGGTCGGCCAGCGCCGCCAGACTGGCCGCGTGAAGTGCCGCCGCGGGCACCACACCGCCGCCTGTCGCGCCGGGCAGATCCCGCGTTCCAGTCGCCCCGGCCACCACGGTGCTGGCAAAGCCGTGGTCGAGCGCCGAGCGGACGGTGGAGCTGACGCACATATGCGTCATGAAGCCGGCGACGATCAGCTGCTTGCGGTTGATCGCGGTCAGCGCCTCCATCAGGTCGGTGCCGGCAAAAGCGTTGGGCAGTCCCTTGCCGACGATGATCTCGCCGGCTTCCGGCATGGCCTGCGGCGCAAAGGCGCCGGACCGGCCCTCCGGGTCGAAGGCGCCGCCCGGACGTCCGATATGCCGCACATGGATCACCGGCGCCTCCGCCCCACGGGCGCGCACTAACAGATGCGCAATGGCCTCAAGGCTCTCGTCCACGCCCGCCAAGGGCAATCGGCCATCGACATATTCGTTCTGCGCATCGATCACGATCACCGCGGCCTGCGAGAGCGGCGCCGGCGACGACGACGCACCCACCATCTGCAGCAGGGTCTGAGGTCCCGTCATGTGGATCTCCATTGGAAGCGGGTGTCAGCGTCCGGGCGTGCCCGAGGTCAGCGCGGGGAAGCGGACGATGTAATAGGGCGGCACCGACGCATCCTCGCCGTCGTTCAGAGGTGGCGAACGGTGCAGCTGGTTCACGGTTACGTAGACGTGGTTGTCGGGCCCGAAGGCCATGCCGTCGGCCCAGCTCAAAAGCGTGTCGTCCTGATGGAGCGTCTCGTACCCGCCTGCGGGCAGCGTTGCCCCAACGGCATTGTCGGTGATCGCAGTGATGTAGACATTGCCGCCGCCATCGACGGTGATCCCGTCGCTGATCGGCTTGTCACCATAGCGTTCCACACGTGTGGCCAGGTCTTCGTCCGTCAGCGACGGATCGGCCAAGTCGCGCGCCGGTAGACGATAGAGCGAAGTCCCGTTCATCGGTGCGTAGTAGACCCAGCTGTAGGTGGGATCGACCGTGATCGGATTGGCGCCGACGCGGGCCGGTGCCCCGCCCAGTGTCACGGTCCGGCCGTCGATCACCATATCGATATCCTCTGGCCGCATCGTTTCGTGGCCGTCCAGCACACGGCGCGCCAGGCCCGTGGTGAGATCCACCACCAGAAGTGCGGAGTGGTCGCCGGCCGTGTCGGTGATGTAGACGGCGTTGTTCACCGGATCGACGGCAAGATCGTTCAGAAAGCTGTCGGGACGGATCACCGGCGGTGCCAGATAGATGATCCGATGCAGGCTGTCGCTCTCGGTGTCCCAGGCAACGATCCGCCCGGCCTGCCCTTCCGCCGGTGTGCGGTCCAGCATCCAGATCACGCCCTGCGGGTCCGAGCGCAGACCGAGCGGGCCGACAAGGCCGATCCCGTTCGCATCCATGGGTCCGGCCCAGGCCTCATTCGGGAACGGCGCTACCGACCCGTCCGGCATCACTTCGACCACGCGCCAGTCCGGGCCGTAGAAGGGATGCTGGCTCATGATGATGCGGCCGTCCGGCGTGACCGCGATGTTGCCGGGCGGGTTCTCCGCGCCGAATTCCGCCACCACCTCCAGGCCCGGGTCCTGAGCGAACGTGCCGAAGATCGGCACGGCCACCATGCCCAGCCCAAGAACCGCGCTTGCGAGCACCTTCGCCATGACGCGTCCCCCTTCTTGTCGATCACCTTGTTCAGAGATCGGATCGGGCGCTGCAATCGCAAGAACGCTCCAATGCCGCAGCGGTCCATCGATCATCGACGCCACGATTATGCAGCATACCGCCATTCGCCTACGCTGAGATGGCGGCTGAGCGCAGTTTGGTTTACACTTTCGCGTATTCCGGTCCACCATCTGCGGACCCCATGCCCGACTCGGTTGCACCCGCCGATCGCCTGGATCTGTTTATCGGCGATATTACCGGCCTTGCGGTCGACGCCATCGTCAATGCGGCGAACAGTGCGCTGGCCGGCGGCGGTGGGGTCGACGGTGCCATCCATCGCGCCGCCGGGCCGGAGCTGATGCGGTACACGGATGCCAACCATAGTGGGTGTCCGACCGGCGATTGCGTGATCAGCCCGGGCTTCGCCCTTAAGGCCAGGCATGTGCTTCACTGTGTCGGCCCGGTCTGGCGCGGCGGCTCTGAAGGCGAAGACGGTCAATTGGCGCGCTGTTACGCCCGAGCCCTGGCGCTGGCGGCCGAGAACGGGATCGCGACGGTGGCGTTCCCGGCGATCAGCACCGGCATCTATGGGTTTCCAGCCGATCGGGCGGCCACGATTGCAGTGTCCACAGTTCTTAAAGAACTTAAGAAATATGATCGTATCGAATGTGTAACCTTTGTCTGCTTTAACGACGCGGCTGCCGACCACTACAGACAAGAACTGGCGGCGCTGGGGAGGGGACGGGACGATCCCGTGAAGTGATGGCGAGCGGGAGCCGAAGGCTCGTCTCTGTCGTTGTGCCTTGCGAGGGCGAAAGCGAGGCGCGGCCGCGGAACGTCGGGCTGCTTGACGGTAGACCCTCGCTCTTGATCGAGCGTCGAATGCCGTGGGCAAAACGGGGAGACCCTGACCATGTCCGTCCGCAATCTTGAATATCTGTTCAAGCCGCAATCCATCGCCGTGATCGGCGCCAGCAAGCGGCCCCGATCGGTCGGCGCCGTGCTCTCGCACAACCTGTTCAACGCGGGATTTGACGGGCCGGTCATGGCGGTCAATCCGCGCGAGCAGTCGATCGAGTCGACGCTCTGCTACAACTCCATCGCCGATCTGCCGATCACGCCGGATCTCGGCATCGTCGTCACGCCACCGGAGACGGTGCCGAGCGTGATCGCCGAGCTGGGCGCACGCGGCACCAAGGGGGTGGTTGTCGTCACCGCCGGCTTCGGCGAGGGCGGCGACACAGAGGGCAAGGCGCTGGTGCAGCAGGCGCTGGACGCGGCCAAGCCGCACCTGATCCGCATCATCGGCCCGAACTGCCTGGGTATCATGGTGCCGCATCACGGCGTGAACGCCAGCTTTGTGCACATCAACCCGCTGCCGGGGAACATTGCCTTCCTGACGCAGTCGGGCGCCATCGCCACATCGGTGGTCGACTGGGCAACCGCGCGCGGCATCGGCTTCTCGCACATGATCTCGCTCGGCAACATGGCCGATGTCGATTTCGGCGACATGCTGGACTATCTGGCCGCCGACCCCAACACGCGCGCCATCCTGATGTATATCGAATCCATCAGCGAGGCGCGGAAGTTCATGTCCGCCGGCCGTGCGGCTGCTCGCACCAAGCCGGTGATCGTGCTGAAGGCCGGCCGGACCGAGGCGGCCGCCAAGGCCGCCGCCAGCCACACCGGCGCACTGGCCGGTGCCGACGCCGTCTATGACGCTGCCATCCGGCGCGCCGGCATGCTGCGCGTCTACACCATGGTGGAGCTGTTCGACGCGGTGGAGACGCTGGCCACCGGCATGAAGATCAAGGGCGAACGGCTGAGCATCCTGACCAATGGCGGCGGCATGGGCGTGCTGGCCACGGAATCGCTAGTGGACGCCGGCGGCATGCCGGCTGTGGTCGCACCGGAAACGGTGGAGACGCTCAACAAGGTGCTGCCGCCAACTTGGTCCAAGGCCAACCCGGTCGACATCATCGGGGACGCGCCCGGGCAGCGGTACGCCGACGCCCTGGAAGGCCTCTTGGAAGATCCCAACACCGACGCGATCCTGGTGCTGAACTGCCCGCAGGCGATCGCCGACAGTCTGGAAGCGGCCGAGGCCGTGGTGAGCACCTTGGAGAAGCGGCGGTCAGCCTCGGTGCTGACCAGCTGGCTGGGTGAAGGCGCGGCCGTCGAGGCCCGCCGGCTGTTCGCGCGCAACAAGATCCCGACTTACGAAACACCGGGGCAGGCGGCCCGGGCGTTCATGCATCTGGTGCACTACAAACGCAACCAAGAGCTGCTGGTGCAGACGCCGCCCTCGGTGGCGGAGCTGTTCACCGCCGATCCGGACCGCGCCAGGGCCGTGATCCAGAAGGCGATGGCGGACGGCCGCGACATTCTGACCGAGCCCGAAGCGAAGGACGTTCTCGGCGCCTACGAAATTCCGGTGGTCCGCACCGTCTCGGTGGCCAATCCGGAAGAGGCCGCCAAGGTCGCGGAAGAATTCGGCAAGCCCGTTGCGCTGAAGATCCTTTCGCCGGACATCACGCACAAGACCGACAAGGGGGGCGTGCGCCTGAACCTGCGCTCGCCGGACGAGGTGCACTGGGCGGCCGCGCGCATGCTCTCCAACCTGCAGTCGCTGGAGCCGGATGCCCGCATCGAAGGCTTCACCGTGCAAGAGATGGCGAACATGCCGGGCGCGCGCGAGCTGATCCTGGGCATCGCCGAAGACCCGATCTTCGGCGCCGTGCTGCTGTTCGGCCAGGGCGGCACCAAAGTAGAGGTGGTGCAGGACAAGGTGATCGCGCTGCCGCCGCTGAACATGGTGCTGGCGCGCGAGATGATGACGCACACGCGCATCTACCGGGAGATGCAGGCCTACCGCAACGTCAAGGCCGTCGATCTCGATGCCGTCGGGCTGACCATGATCAAGCTGTCGCAGATGGTCACCGACCTGACCGAGGTGGAAGAGCTGGACATCAACCCGCTATTCGCCAATGACGAAGGCGTGTTGGCGCTGGACGCCCGCATCAAGGTCCGGCCTCCCTTGGAAAAGGGCAGCCCGCGCCGCACGGCCATCCGCCCGGTGCCGCACTGGCTGACCAAGACACTGACCATCGAAGACGGGGCGGAATTCCTGCTGCGGCCGATCGTCCCGGAAGACCTGCCGCTGATCCAGGAGATGGTGGGCCGGTGCACGATCGAGGACACTAGGCTGCGCTTCTTCGCGCCGCTTAAGGAGCTGCCGCTGAGCGCGGCCCAGCGCCTGACCCAGATAGACTATGACCGTGAAATGGCTCTGGTTGCGATCGGCGAGGAGGAAGGCGAGAGCAAGATCTTCGGCGTGGTGCGCATTGCCGCCGACCCCAACAACGAGCGGGCGGAATATGCCGTGATGGTCCGGTCCGACATGAAGGGCAACGGGCTCGGCTGGCAGCTGATGCACGAGATCCTGGACTACGCCCGGGATCGCGGCATCCAGGAGGTCTATGGCGAGGTGCTGCGCGAGAACCGCACCATGCTGAAGATGTGTGAAGAGCTGGGTTTCAAGCGGGAGGTCCACGCCGACGAGCCGCGCATGGCCGTCGTGACGGTCGACCTGACGGTGCCCATGTCGACGCAGGCGCCGGCTGCATAGTCTAGGCGCCGCGTAGGCTGCACGGTCCGGTTGCGGCGACTGAGCCCCGTCTGACCTGATCCCGCCCGGACCGGAGCCGCCGGGCAAGATGCCGGCCCCATCATGCTGGATGGACCACGCTGCAGGTTACAACCACTGCAGCCCACCATTCTCGTGACTGGGGCCCGGAAAGCTGGGAAAGTGCGACTATCCTGAATGACTGCCTTCCCAAAAAGGCAGCACGATAACGAACGGCGAGATTATTGCTGATTTTATTATTTTTGTCTTATACTCTTAAAAAGTGAATTCTGCCCAATAGCATCTCCATAGATTGGCGACCAGATCATCGCCGACTGGCAACCGGCCTCTGGGCTCTGGCACACATCCGATTTGGTGTATCGATATCCATGATGCGACCTATGGCCTCACAACCGAGCAGATGAGATTATAAAGGAGTATTTCTTGCCAACGGCCATCCAAATCGTATTCATCATATTTTAGGGTTTCGACACTGAAATACATCGCATGCCGTTTGCATTCCTCGGGCTTTGCGACTTTCGGCAAAAACGCTGGCATGGATAGGACATCAGAAATGATCAACGAAGCCACCCGACTGCAGTTCATCGGGCTTGATGCCAAGACGTGCGATCACCTGCGGTTGTTCAAAAACATTATCTCCGACGAGATTGAGCCGATTCTCGACAAATTCTATGGCAACGTCCGCAACTTCCCCGATGCGTGGCATTTCATCGGCGGTGACATGAAGGTGCCGACCCTGATCGCGGCCCAGAAGCGCCATTGGATGACGTTGTTCCAGGCGGAATTCGGCGACAGCTACTTTCAGTCGGTGCGCCGGGTGGGGCGGGCCCATGTCCGCATCGGGCTTGAGCCAAACTGGTACCTGGGTGCGTACGGATACATCCTGCCAATGCTGCACCGGGCCATCTTCAAGGCCTACCGGCGCAAGCCCGATCTTGCGATGGACATCGTCGAAGCCGTCGACCGTGCCGTGATGCTGGATGCCGAAACCAGCGTGACCGTCTATCTGGAAGAGGCGCGTGCTGAGTACGACCAGAAACTCGCCGAGATGATGACGGCCTTCAACGAACAGGTTGCAGCCGTCGTCGACAACGTCACGAACGAAGCCGCGAACACCCGCAAATACGCCGACAAGATCGCGATCATGGCCGGATCGACGCGGACGCAGACCTCGTCGGTGTCGTCTGGGGCAGAAGAGGTCAGCGGCAACACGCAGTCGATCTCGGCCGCGACCGAAGAGCTCTCCGCCGCGATCCGGGAAGTCAGCGAACAGATCCACAATCTCTCAGGGGTCGCGGAAGCCGCCGTAAGCCGCGTCGACGAAGGCGGCGTGCACGCAGAGACATTGGTGGAATCTGCGGCCCGCATCGGCGAGGTCCTGAACCTGATCCAGGGCATCGCCAAGCAGACGAACCTGCTCGCCCTGAACGCCACCATCGAGGCGCAGCGCGCCGGAGAGGCGGGCCGCGGGTTTGCCGTCGTCGCATCGGAAGTGAAGACCCTGGCCCGGCAGACGGCGGAAGCGACCGCCAGCATCGACGAATCGATCACCGCCGTGCGCAGCAGCACCGAAGCCGTTGTGGCGGCCTTGGGGGCGATCCAGCAGGTCGTCGGCACCACCCGCGAAACTGCGACCGCCATCGCATCGGTGGTGGAGGAACAGTCGGTGGCGACGAAAGACATCGCCCGCAGCGTGGACCATGCTGCAGAGGGCTCCTCCATCGTCTCCCGCAATGTGATTTCACTGGACGAGCAGGCGGTCGCGACGGCCGGTGCCGCGGAGAAGCTTCAACAGTCGGCGGCCACGCTCGACACCTCCGCAGCTGACCTCAGCTCGGCTGTCGCCAGTTTCACCGAGACAATTCAGGGCAAGCGCAGCGCGGCCTGAACAGCGGCGTGATCAGGTATGCGGATGGCGTTCGCGCCAGCTGAACGGGCCCGTGCGTTCATACAGCCAGGGATATTGCGAGACCATCTTGCGCGCCTTGGTCAGGCGGTAGGCGAAGACGATGATGACCAGCATCACCAGGAAATCGACGATGAAGCCGCTGAGTGTCAGCAGTTCGCCGTCGAACAGGCCATAGATGAGGAAGCGATTGCCGGCGGCCAGCAAGAGCGCATAGGCCACACCCTTCGCCAGGGGCTGCCAGGCATTGGCCAGCGCCTGGCCGGTCAGGAAGGCTGCCCCGCCGGCGATGATCACCGTCAGCCCGATATAGACGTCGATCGTCGTTCCGATCAGTTCGATCATGGCCGTCGTGCCTGTTTCGCGTTGGTGCCGTCAGCCATGGCCACCCTCCAGGTACGCGGCCTGCACTTCCTCGTTCGCCAGCAGTTCCTGCCCCGTGCCCGTCAGCGTGATCTCGCCCGTCACCATCACATAGGCGCGGTGCGCGAGCCGCAGCGCATGAAAGGCGTTCTGCTCGACAAGGAACACCGTGACGCCCTGTTTCTCGTTGATCTCGGCGACCACGTGGAAGATCTGCTTGACGATCATCGGCGCCAGGCCCAGCGACGGTTCGTCCAGCAGCAAGAGGCGCGGGCGGCTCATCAGCGCGCGTCCGATCGCCAGCATCTGCTGTTCGCCGCCAGACAGGGTTCCGCCGCGTTGGATCTGCCGCTCCTTCAGACGGGGAAAGAGTTCGTAGACGCGGTTCAGATCTTCCTCGAAATAGGCGGGATCGGCTGAGAGCGCCCCCATCTGCAGATTTTCCAACACCGTCATGCGCGGAAAGATGCGCCGGCCCTCCGGTGCCTGGGCGATGCCCCTGCGGATGATCTGGTTCGTAGCCGTAGTGGTGATATCGCGGCCGTCGAACTGGATGCTTCCGCGTGCCGCCCGCGGGTTGCCGCAGATCGTCATCAGCAGCGTCGACTTGCCGGCGCCGTTGGCGCCGATCAGGGTGACGATCTCGCCTTCTTCGACCTCCATGTCGACGCCCTTCAGGGCCTCGATGGCGCCATAGAAGGTGTGAACGCCGGATATGGACAAGAGTGCCATCGCCTGCCTCTGGTTCAGGGTCCGGCGGCCGCGTTGGCCGTGACCGCGGTATCTTCATCCTCCTCGCCCAGATAGGCGCGGATGACGGCAGGATCGGCCCGCACCTGGTCCGGCGTGCCGTCGGAGATCTTGCGGCCGTAGTCGAGAACGATGACGTGGTCGGAGATCTGCATGACCACGCTCATATCGTGCTCGATCAAGAGGATGCCGGTGCCGAAATCCTTGCGGATGCCCACGATCAACTCGTTCAGGCCCTGAGTCTCGCGCGGATTCAGGCCGGCTGCCGGCTCGTCCAGGCACAACAGCACCGGGTCGGAGCACATGGCACGCGCAATCTCCAGCCGCCGCTGGTCGCCATAGGGCAAGTTGCCGGCGTCCTCGTCCGCGCGGTGCGTAAGGCCGACGCGGTCCAGCCACCCCTTGGCCTTGTCGATGGCAGTTCGGTGGGCATGGCGATAGCTGGGCAGGCCAAACAGCCCGGCGAAAGAGCCGGCGGACGCGGCCATCAGCGACCGGTGCTGCGCCACCAGCAGGTTCTCCAGCACGCTCATGGCCGAAAACAGCCGGATGTTCTGAAAGGTTCGCGCGATGCCGGCATGTCCGGCAATGTCGTGGCCCTCCATGCGTTCCAAGAGAAAGCTGCGCTTCCCGCGGTTGAGCGTCAGCATGCCCTCGGTCGGCTTGTAGAAGCCGGTCAGGCAGTTGAAGACCGTGGTCTTGCCGGCGCCGTTCGGGCCGATGATGGCCGTGATTTCGCTGGGATGGGCGTCGAACGAGACGTCATCGATCGCAACCAGACCGCCGAAGCGCATGGTCAGGTGGTCGACGGTCAGCAGCGGACGGCTCGCGTCGGTCATTGCGCCGCCCCGTCGCTGACGGCGGGCTCAGCGGCTTTCCGGCCGCCGATACTCCATAATCGTCGTCGTCCTTCCGGCGGATGCAGGCGCACCGACGGGTCGCGATGGGCCAGCAGGCCGCGCGGGCGCCACACCATGATGATCACCATCAGCGCGCCGAAGGCCAGCATGCGATACTGCTCCAGCTCGCGGAAGACCTCCGGCATGCCGATCATCAGGACGGCCGCCAGCACGATGCCCGCCTGGCTGCCCATCCCTCCCAGCACGACGATGGCCAGGATGATCGCCGATTCGATGAACTGGAAACTCTCAGGGCTGATGAAGCCCTGGCGCGTGGCGAAGAACGATCCGGCCACTCCGCCGAATCCGGCGCTGAACATGAACGCCGCCAGCTTGATGTTGCGCCGGTTGATGCCCAGGGACTGGCAGGCGACGTCGTCTTCCCTGAGCGCCTCCCACGCGCGCCCGATGGGCAGCCGCCGCACGCGCACGCTGACGAAATTGACGAACAGCGCCAGCACCAGGATCAGGTAGTAGAGGAATATGACGCGGTGAATGCCGCTGAATTCCAGGCCGAACATGTCGTGGAAGGCGGTCACGCCTTCGTCCGGGCTGCGCGTGAACTCCGCAAAGCCGAAGAAGCTCGGGCGCGGGATCGAAGAGATGCCGTCGGGCCCACCGGTGAACTCGTACCAGTTCAGCAGGACCACGCGGATAATCTCGCCGAAGCCCAACGTGACGATGGCGAAATAGTCGCCGCGCAGCCGCAGCACCGGAAAGCCCAGGATCAGCCCCGCGGTCGCTGCGAGCAACCCCGCCAGCGGCAGGCAGATCCAAAAGCTCCAGCCGAACTCCGTCGCCAGCAACGCGTAAGAGTAGGCGCCGACGGCATAGAACGCCACGTAACCGAGATCCAGAAGACCGGCCAGCCCGACGATGATGTTCAAACCCCAGGCCAGCATGATGTAGGTCAGCACTAGCGTGGCCAGATCGATCGTTGCACGGTCATAGAAGAGGAACGGCAGCGCCACGGCAAAGGCCGCCGCCACCGGTCCGATATAGCCCGTCCAACCCTGAATTCGGGCGCTCAAGTCGCCCAGCGAGCGGCTCCGTTCGTCCTGGCTTTCGCGGCTTCCGCGCTGCCGCCACACCAACCAAGCTGCCCGGAGCGCCAGGATCACGCCACCGGCCACCTGCATGATCTGCAGCACGGGCGTGGCTGGCGGCGCCTCGCCGCCGAGCGCCTGCAGAACAGCGGCGACGATGTCGATCGGTGGTACCAGCAGGCCGAGAGCGGCAGCCGCGACACCGCCGATCAGCACCACCATCGGAAAGCCTTCGCGCATGGCGACGATGCCGATGCGCCCGACGAAGGCAAGGATGATCGCCACCACCACATCGGCGAACCGCGTGGCAATCGCCAACCCGCCCTGCACCGTTTCCAGATGGATGCCGACCATGGTGATGGCCAGCATGAAAGCGATGAACGCGGTGATGCCGGCTTCGATCAAGGCGGTCCGCCAGGGAAAGGCGCGTGCCTTGGTGTCGGCGGAGTCGTAGGTGGTCGCGGTCATCGGCGCGTCAGACCTTCTCGATTTCCGGTTTTCCGAGCAACCCGCTCGGCCGGAAGATCAGCACCAGCACGAGGATGCCGAAGGCCGCCACGTCCTTGTATTCAACCGAAAAATATCCGGACCAGAAGGCCTCGATCAGACCCAGCAGCAGGCCGCCCAGCATGGCGCCCGGCAGCGAGCCGATCCCCCCCAAGACGGCTGCCGTAAACGCCTTGATGCCAACGACGAAGCCTTCGAAGAAGTCGA
Organism: Alphaproteobacteria bacterium; assembly: GCA_028281925.1. Taxonomy (GTDB): domain Bacteria; phylum Pseudomonadota; class Alphaproteobacteria; order DSM-16000; family Inquilinaceae; genus JACKIG01. Next base: position 40,856 of record JANQIX010000082.1, on the reverse strand, counting down.
TCACGCCGTACCGCACCAGGTACATCGTGCCGGCGACGGCAGCCAGGGCCGCACCCATGACGAAGGTCGCGGAGATGGTGCGGTCGACATTCACGCCGACCAGCGACGCCATCACCTTGTCCTGCTCGCAGGCGCGCTGCTGGCGGCCCAGCGAGGTCTTCTGGATCAGCGTCGTAAACGCGGCCATCAGCACGACCGTCATGACGATGATCATGATCTGGACGTAGCTGATGGTGACGGTGAAGCCGGTGGGGCTTTCCATCAGCACGAAACCGCCCTGGATCACCGGCGGAAGCGGCTTGGACCGTGCGCCCTGCAGCAGCTGCACATAGTTCTGCAGGAAGATCGACATGCCGAGCGCTGAGATCAGCGGCGCCAGCCGGAACGATCCGCGCAAGGGGCGATAGGCCACCCGTTCCACGGTCCAGCCGTAGATGCTGGTGAACACCATGGCGATCACCAGCACGATCGCCAGGGCTAGCGGCACCCACGTAATCCCCGCGATACCGAGGATCAGGAAGCTCATCAGCGCAATGAACCCGCCCACCATGAAGATGTCGCCATGGGCAAAGTTGATCATGCCGATGATGCCGTAGACCATCGTATAGCCGATGGCGATCAGGCCGAAGATGGAACCAAGCGTGAGGCCGTTGATAAGCTGCTGCAGGAAGTATTCCATGAGGGGATCTGCACTCGCACATGCGCCGAATGGGTATGGCGCAACCTATGGGTCTACCCTCCCGCCGAGCCGATGGACGTCACCTCGGCGGCTGGAAACGAACTGTCCTGGTGGGCCGAAGGATTATTGGCGGCCAAGCCGGTATCCGAACTGGCTTTACGCAACACTAAGCAAGTCCGGGCCGCCCTGAACGCAGTTTTGAGCAACGATATCGACGCCCTTGCTGCGGAACAAGCCCCTATTCGCACCTGCAATCGCGATTGGTCGTGATGGTGCCCGGGTATCTGATCGGTTACTTCTGCCAGCCGAGATGCTTGCGGAAACAGACGCGGTTCAGGCCGTCCTGCTCCAGCCGGTCGACTTCCTGGTAGCCGAGACGCTGATATCGGGCGATCGCTTCCCAGAATTCCTCTTCAACCGACAGTTCGACACGGCGCAGACCGCCGAGGCGGGCCAGCGTCTCCGCATAGGCGATCAGAGCCCTCCCCAGTCCGCGCCGCAGGCGCTCAGGCGGCACCGCCAAGAGATCGATGACAAGCGTCCCTTCATGGGCCCGTGCCACCATCAGCGCGGCCGGCCCGTCATCTTCCTCCAGCACATAGACGTGTCGCTGGGTGATGGCCCGGTCGAAATCGACCATCATCGCCGGCGGCGTCTGGCCGAAGCGGGGCCGGTAGGGGGCGAAGGCGGATGTCACCAGCGCGCCCAGCACCTGCGCCTCACCGCGCCTGGCGAGACGCGGCGGACGAGCCCCCGGCTTTCGTCGGGCGGCAATGGAAGAGGGCGTCTGGCCTGCCATAGCGGCCCTCGCTGGCGCTGGTAGAGAGAGCGAGGCTATGCCGCCGCCCCGGGTGTTGGCAAGGCGAGCCAAATGCGTTGTGACGGCCGATTGCCCAGGCAGACCGGAACGCTTAAATACCAGCAACCCCCAAAGGCGAAAGACCCTTGCGGGAAAACCCTCGGCGGTCGCCGGCGGGTGAGATGACAAAGACCAAACAGCAGCACCGAAGACGGGTTACCGACAGGAAAGAGGTCAGAGACATGAGCTTCGAACTACCGCCGCTCCCGTATGCGCAAGATGCGCTGCAGCCCTTCATGGGTGCCGAAACCCTGGAATACCATCACGGCAAGCATCACCAGGCCTATGTCACCCAGTCCAACAATCTAATCCAGGGCACTGGGCTGGAGGGCAAGACGCTGGAGGAGGTCGTGCAGGCCAGCTATGGCAAGCCTGAGCTCACCGGCCTGTTCAACAATGCCAGCCAGCATCTCAACCATCTGCATTTCTGGAAATGGATGAAGCCGAACGGCGGCGGGTCCATTCCGGGCGAGCTGGAAGCCAAGCTGACGGAGGATTTCGGCAGCGTCGATGAATTCAAGGCGCAGTTCATTCAGGCCGGCGTGACTCAGTTCGGGTCAGGCTGGTGCTGGCTGACCATGAAAAACGGCAAGCTGGCCGTGACCAAGACCCCCAACGGCGAGAGCCCGATCGCCTATGGCAGCGTCGCGCTGTTGGGCTGCGATGTGTGGGAGCACTCGTACTACCTCGACTACCGCAACGCGCGCCCGAAATACCTCGAGGCCTGGGTCAACAGCCTCGTGAACTGGGAGTATGTGGCCGAGCTGTTCGGCCAGGCCGGCTGAGTCGGCATCGTCTGCCGCCAATCCCTGCGGCGGCAACCGGACGAAGCGGGGCGCGGGCCCGGCGACGACGCCGGCCGGCGCCCCGGACGTCCGCATTCGTCTCAGATAGTTTCAATTGTCGGCAAATGATTGTTCATTTGCTTGGCAGAGGCCGTCTGCGGGGGCCAAACTAGATCCCTTGTGCACGCGGACCTTCCCGGACGGAAACCGGGCCGCGGGCGGAGAGGGGAAGGGATGGCCCGAAAGGACCAAGCGGCCGGGCAGAGCCGCGGGGGGAAGACGGTAAGCCTTGCGTTGCAGGGCGGCGGTGCACACGGAGCGTTTTCCTGGGGTGTGCTGGACCGGCTGCTGGAGGAAGACCGGCTGACCGTCGAAGCGGTGGCCAGCACCAGCGGTGGCGCCATGACGGCCGTGGTCATGGCAGCGGGGCTGGCGAAGGGGGGGCGTACCGGCGCCCGCGCGGCACTCGACCGGTTCTGGCACGAGGTCAGCCGTGCCGCGAGCTGGAGCCCGACGCGCCGCACGCCGGTCGATCTGCTGACCGGCGGCTGGAGCCTGGACCATTCGCCCGGCTTCGTGCTGTTCGATCTGGTCTCGCGCATGGTCAGCCCGTACGAGGTCAATCCCTTCGCGATCAATCCGTTGCGGGATCTGTTGCTGCGGAACGTGGACTTCGCGGCAGTGCGCGCCTGCACCGACGTGAAGCTGTTCGTGAACGCCACGAATGTCCGCACCGGCAGGCCACGGGTGTTCCGCAACGGCGAGATCAATGCCGATGTGGTCTTGGCCGCCGGCTGCCTGCCGTTCCTCTTCAAGGCCGTGGAGATCGACGGCGAAGACTATTGGGACGGCGCCTTCACCGGCAATCCGAGCTTGTTTCCGCTGGTGGAAGACTGCGCCGCGGAGGACATCGTTCTCGTTCAAGTCGGCCCGATCCAGCGGCAGGAAACGCCGAAATCGGCGCGCGACATCCTGAACCGCGTCAACGAAATCGCCTTCAACGATGCCCTGCTGAGGGACGTTCGCGCGCTGGACCAGATCGGCAGGCTGCTGGACCGCGATGCACTGCCGTCGCAGGAATTCCGGCGCATGCGCGTGCACCGCATCCACGCCGAAGAGGACCTGAGGCCGCTCAGCGTCTCGTCAAAGATGAACGCCGAATGGGCGTTCCTGAAACACTTGCACGATGTCGGCTATCGGGCAGCGGATGAGTGGCTGACGCACAATTTCTCGGCTCTCGGCGTTCGATCGACGGACGACCTGGAAGCCCTCTCCCAAGATAGCCATGCGGGCCATCGTGGCGGCCAGTTTCTCTGAACCCTTTAGGGAATGGCTGCGACGGTCACGGCCCGTACAGTAGTCCGTCCATCTGCTGGCGGGTGAGGATGCCTGTCGCCTCCTCGTCGATCGACTTCTGATAAGCCATGATGGCTGCCTCCGTGCCGGGACCGAAGATGCCGTCAATGGCGCCGTCGTAAAGACCTCGCTGCTGCAGCGCTGTCTGCACCTCCTGACGCTGATAGAAAGACAGCGAGTCGTGCGATGGCGGCGGTACATCGCGGCTGAAGGTCACCAGTTTCGCAATGCCGTCGCCGTAGCGCACTGCGGTCAGACCACCGCTGTCGTCCAGGAAATAGAGGCTGCCGCCATGCAGTTCGGCGGCGCAGTACGACCACAGCGTATTCACGGTCCCGTCGCCGGCCGGCCATGCGGCCAGAACCTGATCGTTGATGGAGGCACCGTCCTCATCGATCAAGCCCGCATACGGGTCGCCGCTGTCCAGGCCGAAGAACTCCATAAAGTCGGCACGGGTGCGCGCCTGAAATTGGTGCTCGAACGCGTTGGGACAGGACGCCGCGTCCATGACCCAGCGACTGTCCGGCGTAATGGTCGTCACGACCTCGGGCCCGATCTCGATGGAGACCCAGTCATTCTCATGCCAGATGCCGCCAAGGGCTTCGAAGCCGGCAGGCTGACCCGCGGCCGGAGTGGCGGAGAACGCAAGCGCGGCTGCGAGCAAGGCTGGTCCGGTCCAGGATCGGGGCGGCGTCATGGCGGATTGTTCCGTTCGCTTGAGTGGGCTGGAGATTCCCAATCACGGAAGCCGAAAAGCACCATGTTTGGGCGAAGGGCAAACGATCCTGAAGAGTCGCCATCAAGATGTGGCGGAAATGAGAAGAGGTTCGATGATCGCTCGCGGCGGCCCCTTCCCGCGGAAGACGTTCACTCGCACCGCGTTGCGGTAACCGCCTCTCCGTCCTCCACGTATCGTCCCGTGAACCCATCCTTCTCCACAGTCTCGATCTCGATGGTCAGAGGCAGCACACCCAGCACCTCGTCCACGCCCATCTCGCTTTCCTGCAGGATCATGCGGATGGCACCGTCCTGAAGAAGCCACAAGCCGCTGCCCCATTCGTCGTACCAGACCGCGCCGTCCGCCTGCAGGCCCATCCCCCAACCGCTGGCGCAGGTGCCGTCGAAGCTCCAGAGGCCGACGAAGTATTCCCGGGTGAGCGTCTGGCCGGCAGCGGGTGCGACGGCTGCGGTAACGCACGCGGCGGTGATTGCCGCGCCGAGAAATGCCTTTGCTGAAAGTCTCATTGCCGACGCTCCTGCCGTCCGCCTGGACTGCATCAACTGTGAAGAGCGTGGCATCAGTTGGGCGAGGATGCCGAAAGAGCCTGTCCCAGCGGCGTCAAGGTCCCGGTCGTGGCCCATCCTTCGGCTTGCGCCAGCGCTTCCACGGCGGCGATGCGCGCTCGCGTCATCGGGTGGGTCGACAGGATGGCCGGCGTATCCTCCTCGCGGGCGGCGGAGACGGACAGCAGCGCTTCGAACAGATGCGTAGCGCCATTGACATGGCCGTACTCCGCCGCGACGGCTGCCAGCGCCGCCCTGTCGGCCCGGCGTTCGGCATCGCGCCCGTGGCGCAGCTGGATCAGGCGGCCGCTGCCGCCGATCGCCTCTTCCCCCCAACCGGAGGTGTTGCCCAACACCACGGACATGACAAGACCTGCCAGCAGACCGCCGCCGAGGGCGCGCGCCGGGTCACGGTAACGGACATGGGCGATCTCATGTGCCAGCACAGTCGCCAGGGCATTCTCGCTGTCCAGACGGTCGATCAGGCCGCGGAACATGTAGATGTTCCCGCCCAAGGTCGCGAGCGCGTTGACCAAAGGGTCGTCGACGAAGTGAACCGTCAACGTCATGCCTTCGGGCAGGTCCATATGTGCAGCCAGGCGGTCAGCCAGCGCTTGCAGTTCAACCGCCCTCCGGTCTTCGGGATCGGGCGGATCCAGCACGGCGTCCGCCAGCGCCCGTTCCCAGGCGAACGGGGTCAAAGCCGCGATGTGGCCGCCAAGCCAGAGTGCGACGGCAAACAGCGCCGCGAACAAGGCTGCGGCCCCCGCCGTCAAGACTGCCAGTTCGCGCCAGACGCTGCGGGGGCTGACGTTGATCCCCTCCGGGATCCTCGGGTTGTCGTATCTCAGGATGTGCGCCCGCCGCCGGCCGGTATGGCGGCGGTGCCGTAGGCCAGCACTTCGATCGAGCCGACGGCACCGCCGGCCCCTTTGGAGATGGACGCCGTTTCCATGCGGACATTCACGATCATGCGCGCGCCGAGGTCCCGGGCTTGCTGGCGCATCCGCAACAGAGCCTCGCGCCGGGCCCGGTCGACCAGGCTCTCATAGGTCGTCACCCGGCCGCCGAAGAGCATCCTGAGGCCCGCGAGGAAGCGTTTGAAATAGTCGACGGAGATGACCGCGTTGCCGCGCACCATACGGGTATCGGGCGCCGGCCCCAGATCGGGCAGATCCTCCGGCACGCGGCGGATGGAAATGATCGGCAGGTCACGCATCGCGTCTTCCCGCGCCAGGATGGACCGGTAGTGGGCCCGTTCGCGCCCGCTGCCGACCAGGAAGCCAAGCACGATCAACAGAACCGGGATGGCGAGCTGCCAGAAGAGCGGACTGGAGAGCATCGGCCGGCTACTCCACCACCACGGCCGTGCCATAGGCCAGAAGCTCTGCCGCGCCCTGGGCGACGGAAGAGGTCGCGAAGCGGACGTTCAGCACGGCATTCGCACCGATGGACTGGGCCTGCTGCTGCATGCGCTGCAGCGATTCCTCCCGCGCATCGCCCAGGAGTTCCGTGTAGGCCTTCAGCTCGCCGCCGACGAGGTTCTTCAGACCGGACAGGATATCCCGCCCCACATTCTTGGCGCGGACGGTACTGCCCTGGACGATGCCCAGATGGCTCGTCACGGTCTTTCCCGGTACATACTCGAGTGTGCTGAGGATCATCTGTGCCGCCCTGCGATTTCAAGAGGCCGACACCATAGCCGATTCTGCGGCCGTCTTAAGGCACGCATTCACGACACCGCAGACGCGGTCACCGGCGGCTCTGCCCATGGCTACGACGGCAGTTTCTCGCCCGTCTCCCAAGCCTGGCGCTTGCGGTAGATGGTCGATGCGCTGATGCCGAGCAGACGTGCCGCCTTCGGAATGCTGCCGCCGCACAGCGCGATCGTGCCTTCGATTGCGTCCTTCTCAATCTCCCACAACTCGCGCCCCAGCGAGATCACCGGGGCGTCGGCCGGCATATCCCGCCGCGGCCGGCCATTCGCCAGCCGCCCTGCGTCAGGGACCGTCAGACCTGCCGTGATCGCCGCCGGCAGCATGTCGAACGTCACATCGGGCCCGTCGCCCAGGACGACGATGTTGCGCACGGCGTTCTGCAGCTCACGGACATTGCCGGGCCAGGTATGTGCCATCAGCGCTTCGGCGGCCTCCGGCGTGAAGCCGGTGAAGGTCTTGCCCTCTTCCCGCCCATAATCCTCCAACAGGGATTCCGCGATCTCCAGCACGTCTTCCTGGCGCTCGCGCAGCGGCGGCAGCTGGATGGGTACGACATAGAGGCGGAAGAACAGGTCTTCCCGGAAACGCCCCGCGCGCACCTCTTCCCGCGGATCGCGGTTGGTGGCGCAGATCACGCGGATGTCCACAGTCTCCAGCCGGTCGCCACCGACACGCTGCAGCTGGCCCGTCTGCAGGAAGCGCAGCAGCTTGGTCTGCAGGGCCACATCCATCTCGCAGATTTCGTCCAGGAACAGCGTGCCGCCGTCGGCCCGCGTCACGGCACCGTCCCGGTCGGCGATGGCGCCGGTGAAAGAGCCCTTCAGGTGGCCGAACAGCTCGGACTCGATCAGGTCGCGCGGGATCGCGGCACAGTTCACCGGCACGAACGGCATATCGCGGCGCTGGCCAGCCTGGTGGATCGCCTCGGCGCAGATCTCCTTGCCGGTGCCGCTCTCGCCGGTGATGAAGATGGTGGCGACGGATTTGGCGACGGACTGGATGGTGCGATAGACGCCCTGCATGGCCAGCGACCGGCCGATGAAGCCATGGAACCGGTCGCGGCCGAATTCATCGCGCAACCGATCCATCTGCTCCTGCAGTTCGCCGACGGTGATCGCATTGCGCGCCGTCGTCACCAGGCGCTTCTCGCTGAAGGGCTTCACCAAGAAGTCATGCGCGCCGAGGCGCATCGCTTCGATCGCCGTGTTGATCGATCCATGGGCCGTGATCACCACGACGGGGACCGACAGGGCGTCGTCCGCGACCAGCTTCAGGATCTCCATGCCGTCCATATCGGGCAACTGCAGGTCCAGCAGGACGAGTTGATAGTGGTCGCGCATCAGCGTCTCACGGGCCGCCGTACCGGTTTCCACCACCGTGCAGTCGAAGCCCTCCGCCGTCAGCCAAGCGACATAGAGTGCCGACAGCGAGCGCGTGTCCTCCACCAGAAGGATTTTCGAGGCCGCCGCCATGGTCATCAATGCGCGACGCCGTGCGGTGTTCGGCGGGGCGCGGACTTGCTGAGTCTCAACCAGGAACCGGGGGCGATTATCGCCATGCTGCCTGTCCGACAGGTCCCACTACGACGGTAGTGCGCCAACCGGTCCAGACTAGAATAACCGTATGCATTCGGTCAAAGACCTTGATTCGATTAAGGTCTTCACTCCCCTTCAGGCTTCTCTTTCAGAATCATGCGGGTGGTATCGGGCCCAAGACGACGCCCGATACCACCCGCAATCAGATCCCTCGCGATCCGGATCGTCCTTGATCTTCGCCGTCGCCCCTCAGGCCAGCGTCCCGTAGGCTAGTCCAGCGGCCACGCTGCCGACCAGGGCGAAGCCGATATAGGCGGCGCACACCCGCGGCCGCGCCAGCGCGAACACCGCAATGGCCGCCGGGATGCTGGTCACGCCACCCGCCACCAGGAACGCCATACCCGCGCCGGGGTTCATGCCGCCTTCGATCAGCCCACCGACCAAGGGAAGGGCGGCGTAGCCGTTCAGATAGGCGGGCACGCCGGTAACCACGGCCAGGAGCGTCACCCAGATACCTTCGCTGCCCAGGGCCGATGCGATCCACTCTGCCGGCACATAGGCCAGCATCAGGCTCTCCAAGAGGAAGGCGAACGCCAGCCATTTGCCGAGGAACAGCAAGACCGACCGCGTCTCGCCAACGAAGGTGCTGCGGCGTGCCGGCTCGCGCCAGAACGGCCACAGGATCGGCTTTGGCGCGCGCATCTTCGACCCCGCACAGCCACCGTCGCCTACGCCCTCGCGCAACACGCCGTTGATCAGGCCAAGCCGCATCATCGCCAGCGCGCCGAAGCCGCCGAACAGGCCCATGGCGATCGCCGCGACAGTCTTGGCGATGGCAAAATCGGTGCCCAGCGTGCCGGCCGTAAGCACGAACATGGACGGATCCATGATCGGCGAGGCGAGCCAGAATGCCATCACCGGCGGCAATGGGACGCCCATGGCCAGAAGGGCCGCGATCAGCGGGATGACGCCGCAGGAACAGAACGGCGAGAGCGCGCCAAACAGGGCGGCCAACACCGTCATGCCGGCCATGTTTCCGCGAAACACACGGGCGATCAGGGCATCGGCGCCGCTGGCCTTGGCATAGGCCGCGATCAGAACTGCCAGCAGCAGATAGGCGCCGGTCGCAATCACCGCGTCGACGACGAAAACGCCGCTTTCCCAGGCTTGGTCTGGGCTGGCCGCCGCCAAGATTAAGAAGAGCAGGCCGAAGGCCAGCCACACGCGGTCGACCGCGGCGAAGCGTCGGCGCCAGGGGCTCTGCGCAAGCTCAAGACTGGTCATCGCTCCACTCCACTAGGTTTGTCGAATTATTGGGGCAAAAAAAATCAACCCCCGCTTTCGGCGGCCGCTTCCTCCAGCGTACCGACGCCCAGGCAGCACTCGTCGCTCAGATAGGCGATCAGCCCGTTCATGGCCGGGAAGTCGGCCGTACAAAGCACTTCCCGGCCATGGCGCGCCTGTCGCACGAGACCGGCGGAAACCAGCGCCGAGAAATGGTGGGCCAAGGTCGAAGCCGGCACCTCCAGATGCCGCTGCACCTCCCCCACCGTCAGCCCGTCGGGGCCGGCGCGGACCAGCAACCGGTAGAGCCGAATGCGCGTCGGGTTTCCGAGGGCGGACAACAGCTGGCTGGCCTGTTCGTCGTTCACCTGTAATCTCCCATCCGCATAAGACGATATAACTAGATTTATCGAATTGTCAACGATCGAATCTGACCTTTGACAGACAGGTCACCGGAGCGTTCATCATGGAGGGCACCGTGAGATCCATGACAGGGGCACGCCCTTGAACATCGGCCAAGCGGCAGACCTCTCGGGCCTGCCGGTCAAGACCATCCGGTACTACGAGGACATCGGCCTGCTGGTCGCCGACCGGCAGGCCAACGGCTATCGCGACTATGGCGACCGTCACGTGCACCTGCTGCGATTCCTGGCGCGGGCACGGGGGCTGGGCTTTACGGTCGAAGAATGCCGCAGCCTGTTATCGCTTTATCAGGACCGCAGCCGCGCCAGCGCCGATGTCCGCGCCCTGGCAAAGGAGAAGCTGGCGCATATCGACCGTAAGATCGCCGAACTGGAAAGCATGCGCACAACCCTGGCCGATCTGGTCGAGGCCTGCCACGGCGACGACCGACCCGACTGCCCAATTCTGGATGACCTGGCGGGCGAGGGGGCGGGGAAGGAAGGTTAGCGCTGGGCTAGTCAGCCAGCGCTTCGGCCGCAGCGCGTCCTGCTGCCCGCAGCAGAGCATCACGATAGCTGACCGCGGGGTGGGCGCCGACCAGGGCCTCACGATCGATCAGCACATAGGGCACACCGTCGATGCCGCTGGCCGTTGCCTGCAACTCAGACTCGTGCACCGCTTCGGCGCCGTCGCCGCTGGCGAGAAAGCCCAGCACCTGGTCGGCCTCGTAGCCGATGTCACCGGCGATCGCCGCCAGCTCTTCGTGTCTTCCGATGTCCCGCCCCTCGGTGAAATACGCGCGGAAGATCGCGTCGGCCAGCGGCGTGGCGTCCACCGCATGCTGCGCCAGCCAGACCAGCCGATGGGCGGCCCGTGTGTTCGGCGTCCGCGGCTGCCGGTCATAGTCGAAGACGATGCCGTCGCCCGCGGCCGCTTCGATCACCTGGGCGTCGAGCTTCAGTGACCGTTCCCAACTGCCGAATTTCTGGGTCCGGTACGTCCGCCGGTCGATGCCCCCGGGGGGCAGATCCGGGTTCAGTTCGAAAGGCCGCCAGTGCACCTGGGCCGGAACCGCGTCCCCCAGATCCGCCAGGGCGGCCGACAGCCGCGCCTTGCCGATATAGCACCACGGGCAGATGAAATCGGACACGACGGTCACACGGACGGGCATCACTGAAGCTCCGCGCAATGACGATAACTGGGATATATGATAGCGGGCCGAGCGGCCGCAAAGAGACCGGCGGCTACCGTATGCTGATATCGAGAACCTGCAGGATCCGGGTGACGTCGACATCTGAGACCGGCTCGGGAACCTGGTTCGCGTACTCACAGATATTGCCGATCAGCATGGTCAGCCAATCGGCATCGTGCCAGACGAAGTTCACGCACTGCCTCAGCTCGGCCCCGGGAAGGCTCATGTAGTCTTCCGTGCCGATGTTGATGGGCGGCAGAAAAGGGCCCGAATAGATGCGCTCGGTCGTGAACTGGTACTCCAGCGGCCGGCCCCACAGCTGGGCCGTCCCCCGGCTCAGGATGCGAACGTGATCGTTATTGTCCGGCTGCGTTCTCAGGACGACGGCCTGGTACTCGTTGGGGTCCATCAGCTCCTGATCGGAAATCGGCAGGGGCTCGTCGTTGATGATGTAGACAAGCCGGATGCTGCGGTCGTTGTCGTCCCGGAAATGGGCGAGCCCGTACCCCTCGAAATCGCCCCTGGACGGGTGGTGCTGAATGACGGGCGCGTTCGTGAACAGCAAGGGGTCGATCGACAGCGGCATCGCAGCCGGCGCGATCTCCAGCCATGCATTGCCAACAGCCGAGGAGACGAGCGGACGGCTGCCGCCTGCCGACCCCGCCCTTCCGTCAACACAGCCCGCAAGCAGAGCGGTCGCCAGCATCATGCCGCCGACGCGCTTGGCCCGGTGGTCCATCCAGTCCTCCGCAACAACGTGCCTTCGACCGGACGGACGCGCCATGCTGCCAGCATCGCAGCGTGACCTCGCTCCGGCAGACGGGAAGCTATCTTAACTGGGTGGACACAGTGAAGGGGGTGCATCCGTTATGTGCGGACAGGTCGCGGCGGCGCACCTGCCCCGAGATGCGCGGACGCCGCGCCGGGCCCGCCGGCGCCCCGTTCGAGGTGGCGCTATCCCCGCACCTGGATGTCCAACAGCTGAAGCATGGACACGATCTCGTTGTCCGACATCGGACGTGGGTTAGCGTTCGTGAACTGGCATATCCGGCCGCTGATGAACTGCAGCGCGATTTCATTCGTCCAGGCGAAAATGACACAATGCTCGCGTTCGATCCCGCGGCCCGTCATGTATTGGCTGGGATCAACATTGATCGGCGGTATCTCCGGGCTCAAATCCATGAGCTGGGTAGCCTGTTCATATCGGACCTCCCCGTTCCACAGATTGGCCCGTCCACGGCTCAGGACCCTGACATCCGCACGATCTTCCGGCGCGGTGTCCATCATGGAATTGAGGAGGCTGCGCGACGCTATCGAACGGCGGAATTCCTCGGGCATGGGTGACGGGAACTCGAAATAGGCGATGTGGAGGGTGCGGTCGTTGTCGTCTCTGCCATGGCCGAGGGCATATCCCTCTACGGCCCCCGGGAGCGGTACGTATCCCGCGAGAAGCGGAGTGGTGAACATTGACGACGAATCAATGGAAAACGGCAACGCGTCGGGAGAAACGACCTCCATATCAGAAAAAGAATCGAAGGATATGAAATGGGGACTCGATCGTGGTGGTCCCGATGAGTCCCCGCTGCACGCACAGAGCAGTCCGATCGGCAGGATCGCCAGGCAAGCGATCACGGTCCGGCAGCCCATCTTGCCTCCAGGAGCTTCGTCTTAAGTTGGGAAGACACTAAATAGGCGGGATGTTAGTATAGCATATTCGTTTTTCAGTTGCATAGGTGCAGTGCACCAAGGGCACGGGGCGGTTCCGCAGGGTCTGTCAATGGGAAAGGGCCAGGGCGATCGAGCGGCCGCCTGCCCATCCGGCCGGTGGGCCCGGCAACGGCGCAAACGAGATCAGGCGGCGCAGAGCCCGAAGCAGTCGCGCGATCCGACGGCACGAGACCGCACCGGCTCTCGCAAGGGACGGTGCTTGATCCTCAAGCGGCACACGTGCAGCGGCGACGGCTCACCCCATCTCAGGCGAGCCTTCGCCGCCGCCAGCCTGCGAACCCTCACATGAACAGCCGCTCGCCCTCCATGCCTTCGTACAGGCCAGAGACGAATTCGCCATAGCCGTTGTAGAGCTGGGTGGGGATGCGCTCGTCAGTGCCGATCACGCGTTCGGTCGCCTGGCTCCAGCGCGGATGCGGCACTTCGGGGTTCACATTCGCCCAGAAGCCGTACTCGCTGCCCTGGATCTCCTCCCAGAAGCTGACCGGACGTTCTTCGGTGAAGGTGAAGCGTACGATCGACTTGACCGATTTGAATCCGTACTTCCAGGGTGTATGCAGGCGCAGCGGTGCACCGTTCTGCTTCGGTACCGGAGTGCCATAGAGCCCGGTGACCATGAAGGCGAGCTCGTTCGTCGCCTCTTCGATGGTCAGACCTTCGATATAGGGCCAGGGATACCAGAACTGGCGCAGGCCCGGCGCATCGGGAAACTCGTCGGCGCCGAAGGTCTGCATGCGGACATAGCGTGCGCTGCCCAGCGGTCGGGCATAGTTCACCAGCTCAGCCATGGGGAAGCCGGACCACGGGATCACCATCGACCAGGCTTCCACGCAGCGCAGGCGGTACACCCGCTCTTCCAGCGGCATGGCACGGATCAGGGTATCGATGTCTACCGTGCGCTCTTCCTCGACCAACCCGTCGAAGGTCACGGTCCAGGGGCGGATCGGCAGGTCCTGTGCGGCGCGCCAGATCTGCTTGTGCGATCCGAACTCGTAGAAGTTGTTATAGGTTGCGGCGTCCTCATAGGACGTCAGTGGGCGCTCGACCGTATAGCGGGGATTGCGTTCGACGGGGTACAGGTCGGCCGTCGGATCATCCTCGGGCGCATAGGCGCGGGCCCTGGTCGGCAGGCCACCGGCGACCATGGCACCGGCCGCGACGGAGCCCGCGCCCTGCAGGAACCGCCGCCGGTTGAGGTAGACGCTCTGCGGCGTCACTGCGGACTCCGGCAGTTCCCAGCCGCGTTTGATCTTCACCAGCATCGCCCAAACTCCTCCGTCTCGCCGCGCATCTATTCTCCAAGCCCGACACGGAAATAGAGGCTAGGTCGCGATCCAAGAAATCAACAGCCCGTGACCATCGCGGGAGCTTGGCCCTGGTCTGCCGCCGCCGGCGCGGCATCTCAGACTGTCGCAGCGTCCCCGGCGGCCCCCGCCGTGCCGCCGCACGGCCTCGAAGACTCCCACGGGTGAACGTCGCGCAGATCGCATGCAATGAAGACCCTGCACCAACCGTCTGGACCAAGCAAACCGGGCGCTCCGCCTTGCCGAAACCGCTCAATTGGCAGCGGCTTCGCTTGTGTTCTTGCCAACCGACCCGTGCACGCTGACGTGCGTAGCGGCGAGATCGCATTGCACCAATGCGCGAATGGCGGGATCGGGCGACGTTTGCAAACAGTCTATACTATGAGATGAAGAATACTCGAGAAATTCCCATACAGAAATCCATTCTTAATCGATTTGCGCGACCTTAGTGCGTCCTTCTTCAGTTTCGAGTATCGCCGAGCAGGAGGCTTCGAATGCATACGCTTGTCCATCGTGCGGTCATCATCCTGGCACTCTTAGTTTGGACGGTCCCAGCAGTAGGACAAGATCCGGCAACCCTGCGCCAAATCGAAGCCGAACTGACGTCGCTGCCCTGGGCCATGGGGCCGGCGGTTCAAGCGGTTCCAGGCGCAAGCGCAACTTACCGGCAGTCGCGCGATGAGAGATGGCTCGCCGGCGAGAACGCGGTCAGGGCCATGACTCTGCTCACCGGCAGCGACCAGTGGCAGGACGACACCGCTGTGGCGCTGGACATCTACAATCAGACCCAGATCGTTATCGAACACTACGATGTGGGCCATGTGGATGATGCCGATTGGCTGGAGCTCGACACGGCCGGTGTCCTTGAGAAGGCGCAGGAAACATTGGAGAACGCCAACGAGGAAAGGCGACGCCAGCACTATCCCACCGGGGATCTGGCGGGATTTGCCCTCGAGCCCGAATACTACGAAGAAGAAAACGCGGTCTATTGGGCAATGCGGTATCTGAGCAGCAACGGAAGCTATTACGTCACGGGCAACGTGCTCAAGCTGTCCAGAAGTGGGCTGACGCATCTAGTCTGGGCCGGGCCCGTCAGCCGTTTCCAGGGGCGACGGACCCTCGAGGCCGCGATGGCCCCATTCCGGTATGACGACGGCGCACGATATGCCGACTTCATGGAAGGCGACGAGGTCGCAGGATTCGGCCTCGCCGCGGCGGCGACCACGCTTGCCAGTGGCCGCGGCCTTCGCAGTCTTGACCGCGTCGGCGCCGTGCTGGGCTTCCTTTTCGTCGCGTTCAAGTTCTTCTGCTTGGCCGTGCTGGCGCCAATCTATTTTTTCCGTCGGTTGATTTTCGATCGTCGGCGTTACGCGTAACGCCCATCCGCGAATAGCGGCGATTTGCGCTGCGGCCGATCTGGAGCGCCGACAGCAAGCGCCGGAAGCCCGGTTGCGTCCATCAAACCATGGCGCCGCCCGGAGGCTTCTCCGAACCGGGCGGCGGATGATGCGCTCCCAAAAGTCAACTTTGTCCGACCTTAGGCGGCCTCGGACTCGTCCTCTGATCCGGTGAGAAGATCCAAGAGGTCGTCAACCAGATCGTCTTCCGTGCTCACCTCCGTCTCGGCGGTGGCAGCAAGACTGTCCAGCGTCGTCGCCTGACCCGACACTTCCTGCGTCTGCAGCAGGCTGGCGAGCATGTCCGGCGAGAAGCTGCCGGCCGGCGACGGTGGTCTTGCAGACTCAAATTCCGCCGAGGTCACTTCCCCGTCGCCGTCGGCATCCAACTGGGCAAAAGCTTCCGCCGCAGACGGCGCCCCGGCAGGTCTTGCCGATCCCATCGGGCTGTCGGCCTGCATGCCTTCGAATTCATCGAGACTGACACCGCCGCTGCCATCTGCGTCGGCAGCAGCGAATTTCTGCGCCATCATGTCCTGCATGCGGACCTGCATGCTGGAGAAATCGGACATACCGCCCGAAACTGCACCAATTGACATCACTCTGATCCTTTCAGGCTGTGTCAGCATTCCCCCCTTGGGAATGGATGCCGGCCTCTCCGGCACCGCTGAAATGCACGCAGTGCGTGCGCCAGCATCGTTTCAATCGTCTGTTTGAAACAGCGGCGGAACACGCAGTGCATGGACGCCTGTGGTCCGGTCACGGGCCCCGGACCACAGCGTTATCGAGGGGAAAGATCCGCATGGCGAACGACGCCTATACGTCAGAGACTAGGAAGAGGATCCTGGATGCCGCCTACGAGGTGTTCTCTGAGGCAGGCTACAACGGTGCCAGCGTTCGGCAGATCGTCGGCAGGGCGGGAACCAATATCGCATCGGTGAACTACCACTTCGGCAACAAGGAAGCGCTGTACAAGGAAGTGGTGGAAGCGGCGCTATCCCATTTCGCGACGGACGTTCAGTCCATCGTGGCCGATTTGGGCGATGCCACCGATCCGCTGGCCCATATTCACGCCTTTGCCAAGACGCGCATCCGTTCCGGCATCGCCACCTTCAAGTCCGAACCGCCACGACTGTTGGGGTGGGAGATCGTCAATCCCATCATGGGCATGAAGACCCTGATGAAGAAGAAGATGGAGGCGGCCGAGGGGCCGTTGATCGTTCTGTTGTCGCCGCTGTTCGGGCCGGAAGCGACGGTCCGGCAGAAGGCGTTCACGGCCCGCTGGTTCCTGACATCGACCCTTCCGCCGCCGCCCGTGGCCATCGGCCTGCGGGACATGCTGGGCCCGGATCCCGATGAGGCGGCGGTGGATCTCGCGGTCTCCAACCTGGCCGATGCGGCCGTCGCGGGTGCCAAGTCCCTGGCAGCGTCGACTCTGCCCGGCTGAGTGCTACCGCGCGATCGCGTCAATCCGCGTCGGTCTGTGCGAAGCGCGCGAGTTCGTTCCCCTCCCCGTCGAGCAACCGCAGGTCTATCCGATCCCTCTCAAATCTGCGGGCAGCCTCCAGCGCGGCGAACAGCGCCGCTTCATGCACCATCAGCGGCGGCGGACACGCCATGCGCGTGGCGCCAAGCGGCCCAATCGCGATAGCGTCGCCGTCGATCTGCCAGGTGCCGAAGAACCGATTGCAGCCGCCGAAGCCGCCCAGTTCCCCCTCGCCTCTGAACTGAACGAAGACGTCGACATCGTCCGGCAGCGTCACCTCGCCGAGCGCAACCGGGCGCCATTCGCTGCCGGCAAGGGCGGGCTCCTCCGCCGCAACGCTTGGCGAGAGCAACAGAACACCCGCGGTCAGCAATCCGATCGGTCTTGGGTCCATGGTCTGATCCCATCTGCGGAGTCACGGCGCCGGGCTGATCCGGATGACCTCGCCGTCCGCCTGGTCGGTCACGACATAGACGGATCCGTCGGGCGCTTGGGCGACATCGCGGATGCGGCGGGAGAAATCTTCAAGCAGGCGTTCTTCCGCAATCACACGCCCGTTATGGATCTCAAGGCGTACCAGCGCGGTCGAGGCCAAGCCGCCAACGAACAGGTCGCCCTGCCATTCGGGGAATGCCGTGCCCGTGTAGAAGATCATGCCCGACGGCGCGATGACCGGCGACCACGTATAGATCGGATCCGTCACGCCCTCCATGGTCCGTTCGCCGGTGCCAACGGGTGTGCCGATATAGTTGCGTCCGTGGGAGACCAGCGGCCAGCCATAATTCGCCGCGGGCTCCACGATGTTCAGCTCATCCCCGCCCCAGGGCCCATGCTCGATCTCCCAGAGCTCACCAGTCGCCGGATTGATGGCCGCCGCCTGGATGTTGCGATGGCCGTACGACCAGATCTCCGGCAGGGCACCGGCCCGGCCGACGAACGGATTGTCGTCGGGAACGGTGCCGTCGGGCCACAGGCGCACGACCTTGCCGAGATGGCTGTCGAGATCCTGGGACTGGCCGCGAAACTCCCGGTCCGACCGCTCGCCGAGGGCGATGAACAGGTATCCGGCTTCGTCGAACACCAGGCGCGAGCCGAAATGCTTGGTGCTGTCCACCTGCGGCTGCTGGCGGAAGATCACCGCGCCATTTTCCAGGCTCGCCGCATCATCCGACAGGCGCGCGCGCATCACCGCCGTGCCGTTGACGTCGCCGGGTCCCGGCTCTGCATAGCTGAGATAAATCAGCCGGTTGGCGCTGAAGTTGGGATCCAGCGCCACGTCGAGCAGCCCGCCCTGGTCCCGCGCGAACACTGTGGGCACTCCGGCGATGGGGGCTGAGAGCGCGCCGTCGGCGCCCAGCAGCCTGAGCCGCCCCGGCCGCTCCGTCACCAGCGCGCTGCCGTCCGGCAGAAGCGCGATCGCCCATGGGTGGACGAGACCGGTGGTCACCGTCTCGGCACGGACGGCTGCCTGTTCGGTTTGGATCACAGTATCGACGGACAGGGCCGGCTGGGTGCAGGCAGCCGAGACGATCATCAAACCGATGGCGACCGGAACGATTCGCCATGGCGCGACGGCTGCAGCAACGCTTGGATTCATTGAGTCGCCCCCACAACCGGTTCGTTGGCCGGCGGTTCGACGCCGCGATCTTTAAGTGAGAGCCCCTCATGCCGCCGACAAGGCTGCGCGCCGATCGATATCGGCCCGCAACACAGCGCCGTTGCCGCAGGCGGGCGCACCATGCTGTCATCGTCTCTGCGGGTAGCAACAATGGGATGGCAGCGACATGAGGGCTTTGGGGCTTATGAGCGGGACATCCATGGACGGTGTCGACATCGCCTGCATCGATACCGATGGGGAACGCATTGCCGAAACGAGCCCCGGCACCACGACACCGTATGAGGACTCCGTTCGCGCGCTGCTTGGCCAGGCGGTGGCCGGCCGCGGTGCAGCGAACAACTTGGCCGCGCTGGAGCGAGCGCTCACGGACAGTCATGAAAGAACGGTGGGAGCCTTCCTCGCTGACAATGCCATTTCCCGAACCGATATCGCCGTCGTCGGCTTCCACGGCCACACGCTCTACCACCGCCCGGAAGAGCGGCGGACCTGTCAGGTCGGCGACGGGGCGCGGCTGGCGCGGCGGCTGGGGATCGATGTGGTCGGGGATTTTCGCAGCGCCGATGTGTCGGCCGGCGGACAAGGGGCACCCTTTGCGCCGCTCTACCACCAGGCGCTGGCGCGGGGCCTGCCGAAGCCTTTGGGTGTTCTCAATCTCGGTGGGGTGGCCAACATCACCTGGCTGGGGGACGACGACGCGGTGATCGCCTGCGATACCGGGCCGGCGAATGCCCCGCTGGATGACTGGGTGCGCCGGCATGGGGTTGGAGACTGCGACCGCGACGGGCGCATCTCCGCTGCCGGCATACCCGATCAGGCGCGGCTGGCACGATGGCTGGACCATCCGTTCTTCACCGCACCACCGCCAAAATCGCTCGACCGCAACGACTTCACGGCCGAACTGGCAGATGGGATGACCCTGGCCGACGGGGCCGCGACGCTGGCAGCGTCTGTCGCCGTCTCGGTCGCGCGGGTGCGGGAGCACCTGCCGCAGGCGCCTCTCAGATGGCTGGTGACCGGGGGCGGACGGCACAATCCGACGATCATGGCCGCGCTGGCCGAGATCCTTGCCGTACCCGTCGAACCTGTCGAGGCCGTCGGCTGGCAGGGCGATGCGCTGGAGGCGCAGGCGTTTGCCTTCCTCGCCGTGCGCTCGCTGAAGGGCCTGCCGCTCAGTCTGCCCTCAACCACTGGTGTGCCGCGGCCGATGCCGGGCGGGCGCCTGTTCCGGGCCAGGGACGCCGCGTGACCGGGGCTATTCTCGACGCGATGGCGCGCCGGGCGTTCGAGCCGGTGGCGGGTGCCGTGGCGGAGGGTCGGATCCCCGGTGCGGCCCTGGGCGTAATCTCGCGGGACGGGGCGCGAGCCGTCGAATGGACCGGGCATGCCACACTGATGCCGGCGCCGGAGCCGCTCACGCGCGACACCTGGTTCGACATTGCGAGCCTCACCAAGGTGCTGCTGACCACGCCGGAGGTGCTGCGGCTGGTGGAACATGGCGACGCCGATCTCGACGATCCGCTGGCCAAGCACCTGCCCGACCTCGCCGCCGATCAGGCCGACGCGCCGGTGCGCAGCCTGACCTTGCGCCAATGCCTGACGCACCAGACCTTCCTGCCCGCTGTCGCGCCCATCTGGCAATGGGGCGAGGGGCCGGAGGGGTTGAAGGCCATGGTGCTGCGGCATCCGTGGCCCGAAGGCCCACCGGTCTATTCCGACATCAACTTCATCTTGTTGGGGCTGGTACTGGAGCGCCGGCATGGCCGGCCGCTCACCGACCTCACCCCGTCGGGTCTTTCGACCGCGCCACCGCCGCAGTCAACCGCAGCGACCGAAGACTGCCCGTGGCGCCGGCGCCTGCTGCGCGGCGAGGTGCATGATGAAACGGCGTTCGCGCTGGGCGGTGTCGCCGGGCATGCCGGACTGTTCGGCACGGTCGACGCCGTGCTGGACCAGGCGGCGAAGGTACTGGACGGCTCGATGCTGAGCCCGGCCGCGATGGCGGAGATGTGCCGGCCGCACTGGGAGGAACGGGCGCTGGGTTGGCAGATCCGCCATGCCGCCTGGACCGGCGGCAACCTCTGTTCGCCCGGCACATTGGGGCACACCGGCTTTCCCGGCGTGGGTTTGTGGACCGACCGGGAACGGGGCATCGCCTGGACGCTGCTGACCAACCGCGTGCACCCCACCCGCCACAAGGAGACCGGGATCATGGATCTGCGGCGCAGCGTGTCGAACCGCCTGTCTGCGCTCTGGCGAGGCTAACCGCGGGTCGCCAGCACGGTGCGCAGATGGCCGGCGGCAGCCGCCAGCGCCTCTGCGGCGTCCTCCGGTGCCATGCCGTGCAGCACAAGCACCGCCTGTTTGACGTTGCCGTCGGCGGCGTCGAGTGCGGCCTTCGCAGCCGCCTCATCGCAGTCCGTCAGCTTCTGCAGCATGCGGAGGCTGCGTCGCACCAGCTTGGCGTTGGTCGCGCGCACATCGACCATCAGGCCGTCATAGACACGCCCCAGCCGGACCATCACGGCGGAAGACAGCACAGTCAGCAGGGCGCGCTGCGCCGTGCCGGCCTTCATGCGGGTCGACCCGGCGATGGCCTCCGCCCCCGTGATCAGCGCGATCGGCAGATCGGCCGAATTCAACAGCAGGGAATCGGGATTGTTGGCTACCCCCACAGTCAGGGCACCCCGCGCCCGCGCCCGTTTCACCGCGGCCACGGTATAGGGCGTGGCGCCGCTGGCGCTCAGGGCGATCAGCGCGTCCGCCGCCCCCAAATCAGCAGCATCGACGGCAGCCTCGGCCGCGCCCGTATCGTCTTCCGCCCCTTCCACGGCCTGGCTGAGCGCCGCATCGCCGCCAGCCAGCAAGAACACCAGCCGGTCCTGCGGCCAGTTGAAGGTGGGGGTCAGTTCCACTCCATCCTGCAAGGCAAGGCGGCCGGACGTGCCGGCACCGGCATAAGCGAGCCGGCCGCCCTCCGCCAGCCGGCCCGCAACTCCGTCGGCAGCCCGCTCGACCTCGTCCATGGCGGCGCGCACGGCCGCAACACCCGCCAGCTGCGCGTCGAGAAAGGCGTCCAGCACGTCGCGCACTGGCCAAGCGTCCAGCCCGCGGCTGCGCGGGCTCCAGCTCTCGGTCGTCAAGGGGCAGTGTCCTTCCATTCCACATGAGCGCCCGCAGAGGTTTACATCCCCGAACGGCACGGGCAAATGTCGTCGACACACCCGGTCACTTTGGTACGGCGGCCTTGACGGACACTGCGCTCTATCTGGGAATCGATGGCGGCGCGACCCAATGCCGGGCGCGCCTGCAGACGGCCGCCGGAGAGACGATCGGCGAAGGCTTGGCGGGCCCGGCGAACCCGCGCCATGGGCAGGCTGCGGCGTGCCAGGCCATTCTGGCCGCGACCCACCATGCACTGGACGCGGCAGCCCTAACGGCAACGGCAGTGGACCGCGTCCATGCCGGCCTCGGCCTGGCCGGCGTCGGGCAGGCGGCGGATCGACGCCAGTTCCTGGAATGGGCGCACCCGTTCCAGTCTTATGCCCTGATGACCGACGCGGAGATCGCCTGCCTCGGGGCCCATGGCGGCGAAGACGGTGCGGTGATCGTGCTGGGCACCGGATCGTGCGGCATCGCCATGGTGGCGGGGCAGGTCACGCGCATCGGTGGCTGGGGCTTCCCCGTCTCCGATCAGGCAAGCGGTGCCTGGATCGGCCTTTCAGCCGTCCGCCGGGCTCTGTTGGCCCATGACGGCATTGTGGACCCTACGGCACTGATAAATGCGGTGATGACCACCTTCGACAACGATCCGGAGCAGGCTGTGGCTTGGCAGTCGACCGCAGGACCGGCCGACTATGGCCGTCTGGCGCCTCTCGTCTTCGAACATGGGGGTGCCGGAGATGCAGAGGCCGCGGCCATCCTGCGCGATGCGGCAACGGACGTGGCACAGATGGCGGAACGCCTCCGGGCCACCGGCGCGCCGCGCCTGTCCCTGCTGGGCGGCCTGGCGGAGCCCATTGACCCCTGGCTTCCGGACAGCCTCACGGAGAACCTCGATGCACCGATGGGCGATCCGCTGTCGGGCGCCCTGTTGCTGGCACGGCGATCATGCGCGCGCTGACAGGGGCCCGCATCTACACCGGCGATGTGTTCTGCGACGATGCGGCGGTGCTGATTGACGGCACCCGGATCGCCGCGGTCGTCATGGCATCGGATGTGCCGGCGGATGCGAACAGCATCGATCTCGGCGGCGGGCTGCTGGCGCCGGGCTTCATCGACGTGCAGGCGAACGGCGGTGGCGGCGTGCTGTTCAACGCCGAGCCTACGGTGGATGGCATCCGGCGCATCGCCGCCGCCCATCGCCGGTTCGGGACGACAGGGCTGCTGCCGACGGTGATCAGCGACGAGCCGTCGGTGACGGCGGCGGCCATTGCCGCGACCGAGGCCGCTATCGAGGCCGGGGTGCCGGGCGTGCTGGGCATCCATGTCGAAGGCCCGTTCCTCAACCCCGACCGGCGCGGGGTGCACGCCGCCTGGCACATTCGCCTGCCGGAGCCTGACGACCTGGATCTGCTGGCGGCGCCGCGGACTGGCAAGACGCTGGTCACACTGGCCCCGGAAATGGTGCGGCCCGGCACCATCGAGCGGCTGGCCGAGGCCGGGGTGATCGTCAGCCTCGGTCACACCGAGGCCTCGTACGCGACGATGCTGGAGGCGTTCCGCGCCGGGGCCAGCGGTATCACGCATCTCTTTAACGCCATGAGCCAGTTGGGCTCGCGGGAGCCGGGTGCGGTTGGTGCCGCCCTGCAAGGCCCAAGCGTCTGGTCCGGCATCATCGCTGATATGCACCATGTCCATCCGGCCAGCCTCACCCTAGCCATAAGGGCGAAAGGCGGGCGCGTCATGCTGGTGACCGACGCCATGCCGCCGGTCGGGACCGACGAGGCGCAGTTTCGGCTCTATGACGACGAGATCTTTGTCGATGGCGGCGCGTGCCTGACCGAAGACGGAACGCTGGCCGGGTCCGTGCTGGACATGGCCACGGCCCTGCGCAACGTGGTGGACTATTGCGGGGTGCCGCTTGACGAGGCGCTGCGCATGGCGTCACGCGTCCCTGCAGCCTTCCTTGGCCTCGACACCGAGCTCGGCCGCATAGCGCCCGGATACCGGGCCGATCTCGTGCTGCTGGACGACGCGCTGCGCGTGAGCGGGACATGGATCGGCGGCGACGACGGCACTTCCCCTTAGGCGCGCTGCGGCGATCGATAACCCTACGATTGGTGCGGCCTATTGCGTCGATCCGGATTTGCGATTGGACGCTGCGGTCGGCCATGTCCACGTTATGGGCAACCGGCGTTACCGCCATACCGCTTATCGGAGGACAGCATCGTGAACAGCATGAACGCAGGGTCGAACCATGGCCACGGGCCCGTCGTGGAGTCCCTCGCCCGGTTTCTGGCCGACACTTATGCGCTCTATCTGAAGACGCAGAACTACCACTGGAACGTCGAGGGTCCACAGTTCGCCCAGCTGCACAGCCTGTTCGAAGAGCAGTACAACGACCTAGCCACCACCGTCGATGAGATCGCAGAGCGGATCCGTGCGCTCGGGGCGCCGGCCCCCGGCAGCTTTGCGGAGTTCCAGCGGCTCGGGACGCTGGCCCCCCCGCTGCAGCAGGCGCCGGCCGCAGAGCTTGTGGGCGACCTGCTGGCAGGCCAGCACAATGTCATCGGCACCGCCCGTGCGGTCATGGACGCGGCGCGGGAAGCCGGGGACGCGGTGACCGAGGGCTTGGCGGTGGACCGGATTGCGCAGCACGAGAAGGCGGCGTGGATGTTGAAGAGCCTGGTCAGAGGGCAATAGCCAAAAGGCCGGTGGCCCCTGCCGATCTGCAGTGCCAGGGCCGGCGGTCTATCGCCGCCGGCCCCGCTGCCCCTATCCGAACGGCCACGAGATCGAGGATGCGTCCGGGCGTTCGTAGCGGGGAACAAGCTCTTCTTCCATGGCGACGAAGCAGATGATCTTGTCCACCGTCCGTCCATCGCTGGACAGCGGCAGAAACAGGCGCTCCATCGCCCGCGCCCATTGTTTGACCGTCACCTGACCATCATTGCGGTACCTGGGTTCGCATTTGCGGCAGACTTCGGCCAGATTGACGAGCGTCCGTTCGTTCCCGGCGGTATAGCAGGCTTCGCTGACGACACGGCCGGTCAGATCGAGGCCATGAACGCGAACCAGATCGGTGCCGACCAGTCGATACCGGAAATCCTCAGCCTCACCGACCACCTCATAGATGATGAGCCGGCCGATCCACGGCCTGAAGTCCTCGACCTCGAAATCGGATCTGGCCGGCGCAACCCGATCGCCGCGCTTGTCCTGCCACAGACGATAGAAAGACCGGATCTTCTCCGAGACCGCGACCTTCGGCAGTTCGCCATCCCAGAAGCCTGTTTCATTGGCCATCGACACCGTCCGTCGACCGCCGGCTGGGGCATCATGCCGGACGTGGTTGTGAGGTGCGGCGCCGCAGCGCGCCACAGTCGGCCTTTTCTGAAAGCGCCAGCGCCTCATATCAACCGAGCCGTGAGCGGCCCGTCAATAGCCGAGGGTCATCGCGCCGGCCCGGCGGGGGTCGGACGCACCGGTCAAACCACCCTCAGTCACCAGGATCGACTGGGTACTGCCCATGGCATCGCGAACCTCCACGGCATGACCCATCCCTTCCAACAGCCGCACGGTATCGAGACTCAGTCCCTCTTCGATCCGAAGCTGGTCGGGAAGCCATTGGTGATGGATCCGGACGGCATTCGTCGCTTCGGCGATGTTCATGCCGTGATCGATTACGTTCATGATCACCTGCAAGGTCGTCGTGATGATGCGGCTGCCGCCGGGGCTGCCCGTCACAAGGAACAGCCCGCCCTCGGGATCGAAGACGAAGGTCGGGCTCATCGAGCTTAGAGGCCGCTTGTCGGGCCCCACGGCATTGGCATCGCCACCGATCAGGCCATAGGCATTGGGCACGCCTGGCTTGGCGGAAAAGTCGTCCAACTCGTTGTTCAGCAAGATGCCCGTGCCATCCGCCACCAGTCCGGTGCCATAGCTGAAGTTCAGCGTATAGGTGTTGGCCACGGCATTGCGATCGGCGTCGACGATGGAGAAATGCGTCGTCTCTTCGCTCTCATAGGGGACCGGGTCCCCGGGCCCGATCTCTTCTGCCGGCCGTGCGCTGTCGGCGTCGATTTCGGCCCGCAAAGCATCGGCGTATTCCTGCGCCGTCAGCCCGGCCATGGGCACGTCCCAGTGATCCGGGTCGCCGAGATACTCGCTGCGGTCGGCATAGGCCAGCTTCATCGCCTCGGCCATCCAGTGGATCGCCTGCGCGCTGTTGTGCCCCAGTTCGCCCATCGGCACGTCTTCCAGAATGTTCAGGATCTGGACGATGTGAATGCCCCCGGAACTGGGCGGCGGCATCGAGACGATGCGGTAGCCGCGGTAGTCGCCTTCTGCCGGCTCGCGCACGACAGGCTCGTAGGCCCGCAGATCGTCCATGGTCATGATGCCGTTGCCTTTGGCGAGTTCGGCGACGATCGCTTCGCCGATCGGCCCGTCGTAGAAGGCCTCCGGCCCGTTCTCGGCAATCAGGCTGAGCGAAGCCGCAAGATCGGCCTGGATCAAGGTGTCGCCGACGGCGAAAACCGAACCGTCGTCGCGATAGAAGATCGCGGCACTGGTGGGCCAGCGGGTCAGCCGTTCGCGCAGCCCGGACAGGGAGTTTGCCAGATCGCCCGTGACAACGATGCCGTCTTGGGCGAGGCCGATCGCAGGCTCGATCAGATCCGCCAGCGTCAATGCACCACTGCCGTAGCGCTCATACGCCAGGGCCAGACCCGCCACCGTGCCCGGCACGCCGACGGCAAGCTGCGTGAAGCGGGAAAGCTCAGGATCGGCATTGCCTTCGGCATCCAGGTACATGTCGCGGAACGATGCGGAAGGTGCGCGCTCGCGATAGTCGATGGCGACGGTCTCTCCCGTCTCGGCGAGATGCACCATCATGAAACCGCCACCGCCGAGATTGCCGGCCCGCGGCAGGGTCACGGCCAGCGCAAATCCGACCGCCACGGCTGCGTCGACCGCATTGCCGCCGCGCCTCAGGACGTCGACACCGATTTCGGTCGCTATCGCCTCTTGCGTCGCCACCATCCCATTCTCGGCGATCACCGGATGGAAGCGATCCAGGGAGCTGTAGATTGCGGATTGCTGGGCGTCCGCCGCGACGGAAGCACCGGCCAATGCGGCGACCGTCAACACCAAGCCGATATGCCTGCGCGTGTTCATTGGCGGTCTCCCTGATTTTAGATGGTGGTTGGCTTCGTCCCGTCGGTCGGCTACATGGGCCCCGATGGGGCGCTTGCGACAACCAGGCGAAATTACTTTGGTAGCGTAGCTCTGCGGGGTGGCAGCGGCAAGGCACATGGCTCCCGCCAGCAGGGATCGCGACCTGTTCCCTGAAGCGCGGAGGGGTAGCATGGCCCGGCCTTCGGCGATCAACCGGGACAGACGGTGTGCCGCTGTGATGCGCTGGGCATGGACCCTGGCGCTGATCGTGGTTGCGATGCTCTGCCTGCCTGAGACGGCGCGGACGGAGGCGGTGAGCTTCTATGGCGGCCGGGTGTCGTTCGCTCTGCCGGCGCAGTTCCGATCGATGACGGCACAGGAACTGGCTTTGAAGTATTCGCGCCATGGTTCGCCGCCGGAGTTCGCCTACACCGCGGACGACACGCTGGGCATATCGATCGCGGTGGGCCGGCTGCCCTTCGGCGGGACGGAGCCCATAAATCTGGACCGCTTCGTCGACGAAGTCGCCCGGGGACTGGAATCGGTGCTGCCGGACGTCAACTGGAAGGAACGGGAGGTCATCACCGTGAATGCCGTCGACTGGGCCTCGCTGGAATTCACCTTCGAGGCGCCCGATCAGGCGGTCTATTCCCGGATGCTGCTCAGGCCGGCCGACGGAACGGTCTATACGTTCACGTGCAACACCGTGGTGCGGCGTCTGGACGAATTCCGCCCCGTGTTCGACAGCGTCGTGGGTTCTCTCAGGTTCGGGCCATAACACCCTGATGACCGCCCGCTCTCCGGTACCCGGCGCCGCCTGGCACTCTCCGCGGCCGACGATGGGAGGTCCTATGCCGGACGGATCGCGTGAGCCATATCGTTTTCGTTGAACCGCGCCCCGGCAAGATTGGCAGCCCGCAGGTCGGCACCATGCAGGTCCGCGAGGGAAAGGTCCGAGTTGGTCAGATTGGCGCCGACCAGCGAGCAATCCGGCATGTGGGCGTGCCTGAGGCCCGCGCCCTGCAGGTTCGTTGACCAGAAGCGGCCGGTCGGCTTGCCCGTCGCTGTCCGCAACGGCGCCGGGTTCATCCGCGCACCCGACAGATCCGCGCCCACCAGGCTGGCATAGCTCAGATTGGCGCCCGCCAGTTCGGTACCGCGCAAGCTCGCCCCATCCAGATTGGCGCCGGAAAGGTCGGCCAGCATGAGATTGGCCGCATCCAGCATGGCACCCGTCAATTGGGCGCCGCGCAGGTTCGCCCCGGCCAAGTTGGCGTGGCGCAAGTCGACCTCACTCAGATCGCTGCCTTCCAGATCCGCGCGCATGCCCTTACGGCCAAGACTTGAGATCCAGCGCTCGTGATCGAAGATCGTGCGCAAGAGCTCGCTGGCCATCGTATCCAGGCGCTTGGCAAAGCGTGCCCCCGTGGTGTCGGCGCCGGAAAGATCGCAGCGCCAACGATCGATGCCCACCAGGTCGGCATCCCGCAGCGAGCAGCCATCAAGGCTCGCATCGTCGAGGATTGCGCCAATAAGTCGCGCGCCGGAGAGATCGGCGCCGCGAAGATCGGCATTACTCAAATCCGCGTTCTGCAGAACGCAGCCTGAAAGATCGGCCTCGCGCAGGTCGATGCGCTGCAGCCGTGCGCCCGTCAGGTCGCTGCCGCTGACCGTTGCGTGAGACAGGCGGCTTCCTGCCAGATTGGCATGGGCGAGATCGGCATCGACGATGGTGACATCGCGCCCATCCGCGGGACCGTGGCGCACCTCCGCATCGTCGACATTGCGGTCCATCAGCGCGCCGGCTCGCAGATCGGCACGTCGCATCCGCGCATGCCGGAACCGCGCACCGGCGAGCAGCGTCCCACGCAAATCCGCCTCGGACAGATCGGCGCCTTGAAGGTCGCAATCCCTCAGATTGGCCCCGAACAGGTCCGAGCCCCTCAACCGGCTATGCGTCAGGCGGGCGGACACCAGCTGGGCACCCGTCAACTTCGCGCCGCTCAGTTCACGGCGCGACAGGTCCCGGCCATTAAGGTCGGCGAAGGAGAAATCGCCGCGCACGCCGCCCTCGGCGCCCTCGGTCCACAACCGATGACGCGTCAAGTCTTCGTCGCTGGGGGGGCGTGCGATCTCTTGCGTCATGCCGTCGACCCTCGCCCTAAAGGGGTTGCCAAACGCCCTGCCGGTCGCGGCAGGCGGTATCGCGGCGGGTCTCAGTGTTGCCATTGGTCGTGATCGTCTCTTCAAATTCCCGACAGAAGACACCGCTGACCGTCCGGTAGGTCCTGACCGGGGTTACGCTCCCGGCTGCGCCAGATTGGGGGTTGTGCCATCTGCGGCTGGTGTCGCTGACCTCGGCTTCCAGAGCCGTCTGCAGCGTCCGCTCTGCCATCTGCACGTCTATCTCAGTCATCAACGGAGGAAGTGCTCTACGATCCGCCGACCGGTTCGTTCCCGACGTTCCTACAGTTCCTGCGGATGCACATGCCCCGATCGCGGTCACCGCCACCATCAGCAGAGTCAATCCTGGGCGCGACGCCATCGCCGGACCTCGGCTATCTCTACTGCGGCAAACCGGCTCCGCGTGCCTGCCCTGGGATACGGGACGCCTACTGCGCGGATGATCGGCACTGTATCTCCTCACTCCCAACCCCTTGAAATCATATCTCTTTCTTCATCCTGGCTGAGATCCGGTCCGACCTGCTCCAGTCCGCCGGAGCGGCCAAAGCCATCTCCTGAACCGCTTGCGCCTGTGCCGGCACCGCTACCGCTCTGACCCGATGCGCCTCCCGCATTCTGGCCCGATCCAGCACTGGGCCCACCGGTCGGGCCGCCGCCGCGGGCTTCAACACCGTCGCGATCGTCGTCATTGCCGCCGCGGCCCCCGCCTCCGCCGTCACCGCCGCCGTCGTTGTCACCGCCGCCGCCGGCACCGCCGCCGCCACCGCCGGATCCACCGCCACCGCCTTCGCCGCCGCCAGATCCACCGCCACCGCCTTCACCGCCGCCGCCACCCTCGCCTCCGCCCTCATCGGCGAGAGCCTGCGAAAGCGCGATATGGTTACCGTCCAAATCCACGGCCACCGGAGCCACGACCGCCATCAGCGCAACCACGCTGACGCCGGCCGAGACGGCAACCCGATTTCCCTTCCGCCGTATGGTCACGGCATTCTCCTTGTCGTTGGCTCGATCTCGTTGGCCCGATCGAGTTCCGTTGACGGCTTTGTTCATCAGTCCCGACCTGATAACAGGCGAGTCCCCCGATTCTTTCGCGTCGGCGTCAAATAGGTCCGTACGCCATGCCATTTTGCACGCCGCATGAGATTGTTTGCGCCAGTGCGGGAAGTATGATCGCTCCCGCCTGTTATCTGTGGGGTGTGTGGTGATCCTGGGGCCAGAGTATGGGACCACCGGCCAAAGAAAGGCGGGGATGGGTGAAACAATAGATCCGAGCCGGCGCCTGTGGGACCAGATCGTGGCGCTTCGTCCTCGCGTGTACAGATTTGCCTATGTGTTGGTGCGGTCGCCGGATGAAGCCGACGATCTGGCGCAGGCTGCGCTTGAACGGGCGATGACCCGCCATGAGCAGTGGCAAGAGGGGACCAGGCTCGACAGCTGGCTGTTCAAGATCGTCCACAATTTGTGGCTGAACAGGCTGTCGGCGGACAATGTCAGGAGACAGCACCGCCCGGCGCTGTCGCTGGTGGCGACCGAAGAGGATGGGGTACGGACGGCGGAATCGCGCATCACACTGGCGCTGGTGCGCCGGCTGATCGAGAAGCTGCCGCACGACCAGCGCATGGCGCTGCTGCTGATTGTGGTTGAGGGGCTGTCGTACCGCGAAGCGGCGGACATTCTGGAGGTATCGGTGGGCACGGTCACCAGTCGTCTGGCCCGCGCGCGCATCGCGTTGCGAGCCGCGTTGGACGACGACGCCCATCAGACAACGGGCGGCATGATCGCCGCGGGAGGCTGCTGATGACCAGCTTTGATGATGCGACGCTCGTCGCCTATGTCGATGACGAGCTCGACGCCGAAGCGGCTGCTGCCGTCGAAGAGGCGATGAAGTCGGATGCCGGTCTTGACCGGATGGTCCGGGCGCTGAGGGCCGACACCGACCTGGTCCGTGCGGCGTTCGAGCCGATGCTGCATCACCAGTTGCCGCCGCTCAGGATAGAAGGCGAAGGCGCGCGAACTACCATGCTGCCGGCTGCGCAGCGCCCACCCCAGCGAACCTCCGTTCCCCGGCGGGCCGCCTGGCACATGGCGATGGCCGCCGGACTTGCCGGGATCATCTTCGGCGCCTCGATGGTCCATCTTACGGCGCCGACCGTCGAGGGGCAGCCGCAGATCCACCAGGCGGTCAAGACGGACCGTCAGGTGGAGATGGCGGCCCTGGTCAATCTTCTGGAGAACCAGTTGAGCGGCACCACCGCCGACTGGCACAACGATGACACCGGCAACAGCGGTACCATTACGGTTGTACGCACCTTCCAGACGGCCCAGGGCCAGTACTGCAGAGAGTTCACTGCGACATCCATGCTCGACAACGTGCCGGCCACCGTGACGGGCATCGCTTGCCGCGAAGACCAGGCCCAGTGGCGCACCCGTCGACGCGTGGTCGAAAGCTGACGGCCTCACCGGGGGACGCAAGGTCCATTCCACAGGCGAGCATCAGGATCGGCGGGTGATCAGCTCCGCAGCCCAGCTGCGTAACGACGGTGAAATGCCGTGTATCCCCGTTCCGTCACCCGAAGATGCGGCCGGATAAGAGCATGCAGTTCCGGCAGTCGGTAGAAGGGCACCGCAGGATAGGCGTGGTGCTCCGCATGGAACGGCATATTCCACGCAAGAAAGCGCACCGGAGCGTTGGTGAAGGTCGTCCGGCTGTTCTCGAACATGTTCGAGACGAACGGACAGCGACCGTGCTCGGCCATAAGGTAGAGGCGCAGGAACGGCTGCCCGAGGAAGGCCGGCAGGATCCATAGCAACATCAGGTCTGCAGATCCCGCGACGGCCGAACCGGCCACGGCCAGCAGATACCCCGCGATCATCAGACGGGCCTCGGCGCGGACCCCGTAGCGCGCGAAGGCGGGCACGAAGGTGTCGCCGCATCGGCCCAGAGCATTGCGGACAAGCGTTCGGCCATGGCTCCACCACATCGGCAGGCCGGAGAGGTGCCAGAGGTATTGCCCCCACGTCTCAGGCTTCGGCCGAGCCAGTTCGGGGTCCCGCTCAGGATCCTGGGTGTGGCGGTGATGGGCGAAATGGAAATGCCGGAACCATGCCGGCGGTAGCGCGACCACGAACCCACAAAGGGCGGCAACGACGTCGTTGAGCCTGCGCGTGGCAAAGGCGGTCCGATGGATTGCTTCGTGCATCGTGGTGAACAGGAAGACGATCAGTATCCCCTGCAGCGGCATCAGGATCGGCCAGAAGGGCACACGTTCGGCAATCAGCCACGCCACACAGACGATGCCGCCACAATGCAGAGCCAGGCGCACAAGCCCCGGCACGTTCAACCGGCGGGTCAATCGCTGGCGTTCGGCCGCCGGCAACGATGCAATGAAGCTGCGGTGATCCAATCCGCCCTCCGTTGCCGTCGATCGGCGTTACCCATTCCCGCCGTTGGGAGATCGGGCGCGCATGCCTGCTGCCACTCAGGCCGGCAGCGCCTCGACGACGACACCCTCGCACGATCCTCCAGGGCCCCTGCCTTGAAATCAAGCGCAACAAACGGGACGCAATCACCGCCTGCCTGGCGATCTTCTCCGGCCAGGGACAGACCGTGGAACGGAGAGATGATATGCAAGCTTTGGCGGGCAAGGTCGCCATCGTAACCGGCGCAAGCTCCGGCATTGGCCATGCGACCGCGAGACTGTTTGCGCAGGAAGGCGCAAGCGTCGTCGCCGCTGGGCGGCGTCTGCAGGAGTTGGACGCTCTCGTTGCCGACATCAAGGCTGCCGGCGGCATGGCCGTCGCGCTTGCCGGAGACGTCAGAGACGAGACCTATGCCCACGAACTGGTCGCGTTGGCCACCGGGCGGTTCGGCGGTCTCGATGTCGCCTTCAACAATGCCGGCACCATGGGCACGCTAGGCACCGCGACCGAGCTGTCGCTCGCAGACTGGCATGAGACGGTCGAGACCAATCTGACGGGCGCCTTTCTCGGGGCAAAGCATCAGATCCCGGCGATGGTGCCGAGGGGCGGCGGCTCGGTCATCTTCACCTCCACCTTCGTGGGCTACACCGCTGGAATGCCGGGCACGGCCGCCTATGCGGCAAGCAAGGCCGGCATCATCGGCCTGACGCAGGTGCTCGCCGCCGAGTTCGGCGCCCGCGGCATTCGCGCAAACGCCATTCTGCCGGGGGGCACGGATACCCCCATGGCCCATGCCATGAACGGTACGCCGGAAGACCGCGCTTTCGTTGAAGGCCTGCACGCCCTGAAGCGGCTGGCGAGCCCGGACGAGATCGCACGTACAGTGCTCTATCTTGCCACGGATGCTTCCAGTTTCACGACGGGTGCGGCGCTGTTGGTGGACGGCGGCATCTCGATCAACCGGACGTGACGGCACCCATGGTCGACCGGAGGCGAGGCATCCGAGGTTTGGACTGTCCGCCGCTCACCCCCGCGCGAAGACACGGAAGTGGTAACCGCTGTCTTCCGTGCGGTTCTCGATCATCGCCTTGATGTCCGGCTCGATCTCGGAGGTGTCCGGTTCGAAAAGGCCGCAGACCCTGAGCGCCTTCTTCACGCTGATGCGGCGGCCGAGGGCTTCCCACAACACGCGCGCACAGAGCGGCTCGCGCCGATGGCCGGTCGATACACCGAGCTTGAGGCCCGAAAGCCGGGTCAAGCGGTGCTGGTAGTTGGGGTAGAGCACCGTCTGGCTGATCTCGTTGCCGGTCAGGCTGTCATAGTCGATCATGAAGATGCGGTCGTTCAGATAGAACCCCATGCCTCTGTACTTGCACTTGACCCGCGGCTCGCCCGTGCCGGCCCGGGCCATGTTTTCCATGCGCTGATAGGTCGTGCCGCCCGCCTCGTCCGAGACCTTCATCAAAGAGCGGAGGATCAGGCCCGGGCAGGTCATGGAATAGCTGTATTCGAAGTAGTAGCCCTCGTATTCGGCCAGATCCTTGCGTGACCGGCGCACCAGCTGGTCGAGATAGGCGACATAGGGCCGAGGCGTGCCGTCCGCGGGCGCGCCCGTCGATTTCACGCTCACGATCTTCTGGAATTCGGCATGGGGTAATAGGATCTCGTATTCCTCCACACCGAAGAAATCGCAGATGGACCGGAATACGTGTCGCGAGGGCGTCGACCGTCCACTCAGATACTTGTTGAACTGTGACCGGTTCAAGTCCAGGCGCCGGCACACTTCCGCAACGGACTTGTAATGGGAACTGAGGAATTTGAGATTCTCTGCAAAGTTCTCATTCATTGATCCGGTCGACTTCCAAGGTATCCGGTCCGATTGACGGATGTTTGCGGCCTCTCCGGCCATCCAGAAATGGCCAGATCCCCATGCGTCCGTTTACGGCAACCGGCTGGGATCTAAGGCATACCGTCAGCTGAAACGCTATCATTCAGGTTTCGTCGGCACAAGGAAGCGACGCGAAGTGATGCGACCAAAGCATCAACTCGCGCCGAATGCGGACGCGACGCCAAATTGAACGATTGGCGGGCCTTTGCTGCAATTGGAGCCTGTCACATTCGGCAGATCGCAGAGCTCCGCCTCAAGCGTCCTTGCCCACTGCTGCTGAGGGCGCTCCGGCGATCGGACAATGACCGCACGGAGGCTCGTCCGACGATGAAGAACACCGTCTATGTGGCCTACACCGGGGGCACCATCGGCATGGCGCGGACCGCGAACGGCTATGCACCGGAGCCGGGTCTGCTGGAACGCATGATGCGCAGGCTGCCCGAGCTATACGGCGATCAGGTGCCCGACTTCGTCGTCAAGGAATACGACACGCTGAAAGACAGCGCCGACATGTCGCCAGCCGACTGGACCGCCATCGGCGAGGACATTGCCGCAAACTATGACGCCTATGGCGGCTTCGTCATCCTGCACGGCACGGACACCATGACCTACACGGCATCGGCGCTCTCCTTCATGCTGGAAGGTCTGGCCAAGCCCGTCATTTTCACGGGATCCCAGATCCCTATCTGCGAGGTGCGCAACGATGCGCGCAACAACCTGATCACCTCGCTCATCCTGGCCGACTCTCGCGATATCCGCGAAGTCTGCCTCTACTTCAACGGCTTGCTGCTGCGCGGCAACCGGTCGACCAAGGTGCATTCCGTCGGGTTCGACGCATTCACGTCACCGAACTACCCCGCCCTCGGCGATATCGGTATCGGCCTCGACATCCATGCCGATCGCCTGTTGAAGCCGAATGCCGAGCCCTTTCGCCTGGTTCGGTCCGGTACCGATCCCGTGGCGGCCTTGCGCGTGTTTCCCGGCATCACAGGCGACGTCATCCGCAACATCGCGAAGCCCCCGTTAAGGGGGCTGGTGCTGGAATGCTATGGCGTCGGCAATGCGCCGAGCCACGGGCCCGGTATCCTGGATGCGCTGACGGAAGCGAACGACCGCGGCGTAGTCATCGTCGACGTCACGCAATGCATCCGGGGCAGCGTCGATCTCAGCGGCTACGCCGCCGGCTCGCGGCTGGCCGACGCCGGCGTGATCAGCGGATACGACATGACGGTCGAGGCGGCATTAGGCAAGCTGCTCTACCTTCTGGGACGGCAACTTCCCGTGGCCGAGATAAAGCATGAGATGCAGCGGGATCTGCGCGGCGAACTCACTGCGCCGACACGTCCTACGGCCGAAACGTGGACGGATTGAAAGCCTGGCTCCACCTGGCGCTGTTTGAGCGCCGATCGGCACCGCCAAGCATCCGCCAGCAGAGTTGACAGTACATTCCTTAGTATGCCGGAATACACAATCAATGCTTGCGTCGGATTTAACTGATGCTTCGCTTCGGATCGGAAAGTTATCCGAAGCAGACCGGGCGTGGGCATCGTCAGCACTCAGGAAAGCGCACCGGCCAATACGGTGCGCGATAAACAAGGGAGAGGCGCATGATCGGTTTTCTGAAAGATCTGCCTAGGCGCAGAGCGCCAACCAAGTCGGGCGGCGCAATACGGCCCAATCAAGACAAGCACAGCTAGGAACACAATCGGGCCAAAACGCTGCCCGATCCTGTCTGTCGTGCCGGCGACAGGATTTCTAGCGATCCAATCTTCCCACGGCCCGTCTGAATTCCGAACGGGCCGTAAGCCTTGGGAATCCTAGGGAGGTCTACTGTGGAATTCCTACAATCCGTCTTTGGTGTCATCGGCGACCTGACATGGGGATGGTCGTTGATCCCATTCCTTGTCGTGCTGGGCATCTTTCACACGCTGACATCCGGTTTCGTCCAGTTCGAGTTCTTCAAGCGCATGTTCCGGGTGCTGACCGAGAGCAGGCCGGAGGTCGAAGGCCACATCAGTTCCCGCGCTGCCCTGCTGGTCAGCGTCGGCGGCCGGGTAGGCGGCGGCAACATTGCCGGCGTGGCCGTTGCCGTTACGCTTGGCGGACCCGGTGCGATCTTCTGGATGTGGGCGATCGCGGTGGTCGGCATGGCGACCAGCCTGTTCGAATGTTCGCTGGCCCAGCTCTTCAAGCGCACGGAACCGGACGGGTCCTATCGCGGCGGACCTGCCCGCTACATCATGTTCGGCCTCGGGCCATCCTATCGCTGGCTGGCGGTGGTCTATGCCATCTGCCTGATCGCTGCCTTCGGCCTCGGCTTCAACGCCTTCCAGGGCAACACGGTGGCGGGCGCGGTGCAGGACAGCCTGGGCGTCGACCGCATCTGGTCGGCCATCCTCTTGGGCGTGGCGACCCTGTTCATCATCTATGGCGGCATCAAGCGGATCGCCAAGGCGGCCGACGTCATCGTCCCGATCATGGCGCTCGGCTATATGGCCATCGCCATCATCATCATCGTGCTGAACATCGGCAGCCTGCCGGGCGTCTTCGCCTCGATCTTCGCCAACGCGTTCGGCTTCGAGGAAGCCGTGGGCGGCGGCATGGGTGCGGCGATCGCGCAGGGCATGCGCCGCGGCTTGTTCTCCAACGAAGCCGGCCTCGGCTCCGCCCCCAACGTCGCGGCCGTGGCCCATGTCCGGCATCCAATCAGCCAGGGCATTGTGCAGTCGCTGTCGGTGTTCATCGACACCATCATCATCTGCTCGTGCACGGCCTTCGTGATCCTGTTGGGCGATGTCTACGAGCCCGGCGCGGATATCGACGGCATCGTGCTGACGCAGCAGT
The DNA here is from genome assembly GCA_028281925.1 of Alphaproteobacteria bacterium. Taxonomy (GTDB): domain Bacteria; phylum Pseudomonadota; class Alphaproteobacteria; order DSM-16000; family Inquilinaceae; genus JACKIG01. The sequence goes on along the minus strand of JANQIX010000082.1, from coordinate 3,559 downwards.
CGTTGGTGTCGCATCTGGGTGCATGGACCCAGTACTTCCTGACGGCGGCGATCCTGCTCTTCGCCTTCAGTTCCATCATCTACAACTACTATCTGGGCGAGAATGCGCTGACCAACCTGACCAAGCACCCGGCATCGATGCATATCTTCCGGGTCTTGATCGCGGGTCTGGTCTTCCTCGGCGCGATGGCCGAAGGGGCAACGGACGTCTTCTTCTTCTCAGACCCGATGATGGGCATCCTGGCGGTCGTCAACCTGCTGGCGATCACCATGCTGTTCCCGGTGGGGTTGCGCGTCCTGAACGACTTCCGGGCGCAGTTGAAGGCCGGCATCGACCGTCCCGTGTTCGACCCGGACAAGTTCCCGGATTTGAATATCGATCGGACCGCTTGGACGGACGCCGGACAGCAGGCCATCGCCGGTGAGGAAGCAACGCCGAAACCGGCGCCGGCGGAGTAGCCTCCCCTCCGCCACTGCCGCCGTTTCCGGGCCGCCGATCGCCGGTTGCCTGGGAACGGCGGTGCTTTTCCACGCCATCACCGGTTGGGGCCATCACCGGTTGAGGGCAATCCACCCACGTTACGCCGGCTGACCTCATGCCCCATTGGCCGATGCGACACGTTAAGCAATTCGCAAAATCTGGCTTTTGTGACAAATTTTTCAGATGACTCCTGTCCCGCGTGGCGCTAATTGTCAGCATACCTTATGGTTGCAGGACCGTCGGATCGCACAGTCTCCGACTGACTGCTCCCGGACATCGCGGCAGGGCAACTCGGCTCTGAATTTCAACAAGGCGCTGAACGAAAAAGCGACTCCCATCAACTCAGAGGTTACATGGGCACGCTCGACGGCAGCAACATCGTCACCCCTACCGGAACGCCGTCCGGAACCGAAGCGCCGCGACGTGCCAGCAAGGTGCCGGCTGCGAAGACGCGCCACCCGCAGCGATCGCGCGATGGGATCATGGTCGAAGGCGCACAGGCCGAAGCGATCGCGCGGCCGGCATCGACACCGCTGACGAGATCTCCCGGTTCGGTCGCCCGGACACAGCCGGCAACACAGGCACAACCTTCGGAGAGCGATCTGCTCCAGCTTGTCGAATTGAGCGGGGGCGGACTGTGGACCTGCGACGGCGCGCTGCGGTTGACCTATGTCTCACCGCAGACAGCCGGCCTCTTGACGGATTTGGGCGGCGGCGGAACCGGTACGCAGCTAACCGAAGTGGTGCACCTGATCGCGTCACCGCTTTTGGGCGATCTGGCTACGGTGCTTGGCAATGCCATTGCGGGCCAGCGGTATGACCCCTTGATCGTGTCCGGCCTTAGCGCATCCGGCCAGCGGCTGTTCCTTGAGATGCCGATCTGCGCGACCCAGCCCGGTGTCGGATCTGCCGTCCGGCTCCACGGCCTGCTGAGGCCGTTCGAACTGCCGGGCGAACGTGATGCCCTGGTCGCCCGTCTCATGACGGCGGTCGACAGCTTCGAGACGGCCGTGGCGTTGACCAGAGGCGATGGACGGATCGTCTATGCCAATGTCCGCCTGCTCGCGCTGGTGGGTTTCGCTGTTCAGGACGTCATCGATCACCCGCTGGAAGACATCGTGGAGATGGTTGACCGGGCGCGGGCGGCGGAGGACGTGCCCGGAAGCGCCCCCTGCCGGATGCTCGGCAGCGACGGGGAGAGTACGGCCTGCATGATGGCGACCGCCGCACTGCCGGACGCATGCGAGGAGCCGACCGCCAGGCTCCACGCGTTCATGCCGATGGAGACGGCGGCGACCCGCGATCAGTCGTTTGGCGAAGCCCGGCGCGCCGCCGCGCAGGTCGCAGAGAGCCTGGGCATCATTTCCGCGTTGATGCGGTGGTGCGGCGAACCGGCCTTGCCGGGATCGCTGCGATCCGTGCTCAGCCGCACTGCGACGGATTGTCTGCCCGACGTTCTGACCGCCAGACAGCGGCAGATCGCCGCGGAGATTCTGGCAGGCAGATCGACGCGGGAGACGGCCGTGACACTCGGCCTTTCAATTGAGACTGTGCGGACCCATCAGAAGGATCTGTACCGGCGGCTGGGCGTTCGCGGCCGCAGCGATCTGCTGCTGCAATTCGCTGGCGCCGCAGAATGCTCCTGATCTTAGCGATTTATCTATCTCCCACCCTCATTACACGTACCAGCACAAGAGATCATTCTAAATTGCTGATTTTCTTTTATGAGCTCAAAAATACTTCGTTAACCCCCTGAAGTTAACCAACAAAAACGGGATATACCCCAATCGGGGTATATCGGAATTTGCGGGCCCGTGTTAACGGATTGTTTACTTTTTGTTAGATCCAGCGCTCGGCTGGCAAATCCGGTGGCCCATGGGTGTTGCCCCGGTTCGACGGAAGCGACCGCCGACCCGAGCGTCTTGAGCGAAGCACGGCACGACAGGACAGCAAGAATCGGGAGGGCATCATGGCTGACATCATTGGGGACGCGACCGACAACATCCTACCCGGCACGGGTGCCGGAGAGTGCATCGAAGGCAGGGAAGGCAATGACGTGCTGTCCGGTCTGGGCGGCGACGACGTCCTGAAGGGTGAAGAGGGCAACGACACCCTGATCGGTGGCGACGGCATGGACACCCTCGATGGCGGCGAGAACGGCGATACCTACATCTGGAACGCCGGTGACGACCGCGACATCTACGACGACACAGGCTCCAGCGGGACCGACGTGATCAAGAGCACGGTGAAGGACTTCGCCGGTCTCAAGACGGAATTCAACACCGGCTCCAACGCCAATAACGGCATCGACCGGATTGAGCGTGACGGCGGCAGCAGCCTGAACATCATCGGCAACAATGCCGCCGACAGATGGGATTTCTCGGCCGTTACCTTCGCCGACACCACGACGATCCAAGCGGGCAACGGCGACGACATCATCACCGGCTCCAACGGCGGTGAGACGATCGAAGGCGGCGACGGCAAGGACACGCTGAACGGCGGCGGGGGCAACGATACGCTGAAGGGGGGTGCCAAGGACGACACCCTGAACGGCGATGGCGGCAACGACACGCTGGTCGGCGGCACGGGCATGGACACGCTGGACGGCGGCGACAACGGCGACACCTATGTCTGGAACGCCGGTGACGGCCGCGATGTCTATGACGACACCGGCGCCGGTGGCACCGACACGATCGAGAGCCAGGTGAAGGACTTCGCCGGCCTCAAGACCGATTTCGACTCCACCACCAATGGCATCGACCAGATCGAGCGCAACGGCGGCAACAGCCTGAACATCATCGGCAACAACAGCGCCGATGAATGGGACTTCTCCGCCGTCACTTTCACCGACACCACCACGATCAAGGGCGAAAACGGCGACGATGTCATCACCGGCTCCAACGGCGCCGAGACGATCGAGGGTGGCGACGGCAAGGACACGCTGAACGGCGGTGGCGGCAACGACACGCTGAAGGGTGGCTCGAAGGACGACATCCTGAACGGCGGCGCCAACAACGACACCCTGGTCGGCGGCACCGGAATGGACACGCTGGACGGTGGCGAGAACGGCGACATCTAT
>JANQIX010000087.1 GCA_028281925.1 Alphaproteobacteria bacterium | reverse complement strand
CTGGGCCTGTTGCAGCAGGATCCGGCAGCCTGGTTCGGGCAGCCCATCGGAGAAGATACAGAGACGGCAAGAATTCGGCGCTTGGTTGAGGCGCGGTTGGCCGCGCGATCAGAACGAGACTACGCAACCGCGGATCGGATCCGCGACGAACTCGCTGCCCTCGGCGTCGTGGTCCAGGATCGGGCCGATGGTTCGACCTGGCAGAGAACCGCATAGGTCGATGGCGCTATGCTCCCACGGGCCTCAATCCATGTCAGTCGTGAAAGCGGGATCTCCTCCGACGGCGGCTCCACTGCCCGTGAGGTGGCCGGCCAACTCACGCCTCATGGCGCGCGGTTCGAGACCGAGGCGCCTCGCAGCCCATGTTCTCCCGTGAGCCTTCCGCCGGTTGAGGGTCCGAGCGAGAACAAAGAACAGCATGAAGAAGTGGCAGGAGGGTGACCGCAATGCAATCTCTGAAGACTTACGAAGACTGGAAGCATTGCATCACAGTGCTTTGCCGCATCCCGCTCACCCTGGACTATGTCGAAGAACGTCTCGCGACACTTAGCGACCCCGCTGACAACGGCACGCAGCGGTTCATTGCGACCTGGGGTGAGGTCCATCACGCGCGTGTAATCCGCTGGTTCGAGCAGGCGGAGCGTGAGCTGCAACGATCCTCGTAGTGGCTTGGCTCTTCAGCCTCTCGATGGTGGCACGCGGGACCATCGCTCTTGAAGTGAAGAGGGCAATTCTTGGAGCCTAGTCGACCAAGAGGCAGGCATGTGTACCATAGTGTCGAAGCAAGATTGGCGTGGCAGCAAAGACTGTCGCGGGGCTGCTCTGCCTGTCACTTGACCTTCCGGTTCAACGGTGGCCAATGGCGAAGCCAGGCGGGGACTTGCTCGAAGAATACCAAGCGCCTCGGATCGAAACGCCGATGGCAGCGAACAGGTCGCTATTGGGCAGCCGGATGGCTGCACCGAAGCTGTGTCACCGTTTCGGCGCTTCTGCTTCCCGTAGCAGCAACTTGTACAGCACCAGCTCGTTGGCCCGCCCGTTGACCTTGTCCATGGCCGTAAATCCGAGGCGCCGCATAAGCCGGTGCGACGGCGCGTTCGGGTGATCGACAGCGGCGACAAGGCGCGGCAACTCGAGTGTACCGCGCGCGTAGAGGATTAGTGCGTTGAGCGCCTGCCCGGCCACGCCCCGTCCCCAATACTTGGGGCTGAGGGCGATGAGCGGCTCGACGCCGCCGACCATTGCAGGCGCTGCGCCCGCCTCTGCCGAGACCGGCTGCAGTCCGGCGATGCCGGCGAAGCCTTCATGCATGGTCTCGATCACCCATAGACCGAGGCCGTGCGGATCCAACTGATCACTGCGTGCGAGCATCTCAGCGATCGTCTCGCGAGGAAGGACGATGCCGTCGCAAAGATAGCGGCGCACGCCCTCATCGTGCAGCAGCTTCACAAGGTCATCGAGGTTGTCGGCGGTCGCCGGCCGCAATTGGCCACGCGGGATCGACAGACGTGTTTTCATTCGCGGACGTTTGCGACCCAAACCATTGGGGTCACACTCTTACCCTCGCGCCAGCGTCGCCGTCACCTCCGCAGCCACGCGCAGCACGAGCCCGCAGATCTCTTCGCTGCGGCCGTCCGGCAGATTGACGTCGGGGACCGATACGCCGAGGGCAGCGATCGGATCGCCATTAGGCAAGCGGATCGCGGCACCGAAGCTGTGAACGCGCTCTCGATACTCACCCTCATCGACGGCGTATCCCCGGTCTTGCGTTGCCGCCATGTCGGCGTCCAGCTGCGTGATCGAGGTTATGGTCCTGTCGGTGTAGCGGATCAGGTGATCGCGGATGCGATCGCGCAGACGATCGTAGCTCGCAGCCAACAGCGCCTTGCCCGTCGCCACGCAGTGCATGGGCGCGCTGCCGCCCTTCGGGGTGAAAGACTGAATCGGCTGGGTGCTTTCGATCTTGTCCACATAGATCACAGAGAGCCCGTCGGGGACGGCGAGATAGACGGCCTCTCCCGTGGCCTGCGACAGCATCATCAGCTGCGGCGCTGCGATCTCGGGCAGATGGAGGGTGTCGACGATGGCCTGGCCAAGCTGCCAAGTCTTCATGGTCGCCGAATAGAGCTTGTCATCGGAATGCCGAACATAGCCCAACGCCGACAGCGTCTGCAGCAGGCGGAAGGTCATGGATTTTGTCAGCTCAAGCTCACGGGAAAGTTCGCTGACCCCTCTGCCCGAGGGCGACCTTGCCAACGCTTCGAGAATGGTCAGACCTTTGGAGAGCGTTGAATCCAGTCGGGCGGGCGGGGCACCGTCTCGACTTTCGGGCAGGGTGGTCAATGGCCGGGCTTTCTTCCAATCGCGGCGATCAGTCGGCCTCAATCGTTACGATATATGGAACAGTTTTGTTGAATACTGACACGCGCGAATTGGAATGTCACGTGTCCCGCGCAGAGCCCGCCTCAAGGCAGGTCGGGCATGTTCTCGGCCAGCAGCCAGTCGTCCCGCCATCCGTCGATCGGATGGCCCGCAACCTCTTCCGCCACCGCGATGAAGTTGCCTACCGACGCCACATCATGGCGAAACCGCTGGGCAAAGGTCTGCAGCACCTGGAAGAATACCTCGTCCCCCAGGTCGAGCCGCAACGCATGGGCGGCCAGAGCCCCTCTTATGAAGGTGGCGCGGTCGAACATCGTGTCCGCATCGACGCTGAGCGGCGGCGCCCCGGGACGCTCCCGCTCCGAAGCCACCCACTGCCGAAGCAGGGCATCGGCGGCCTCTTCACCATGGCGGATTTCGACCCATAGCAGTTCCGCATAGGTGGCCAGTCCCTCTTGCACCCAGATGTCGCCCCAGGTCGCCGGAGTGACCGAGTTGCCCCACCACTGGTGGGCGACCTCGTGCACCACCACACTCTCCTCGCCGCTGGTGGACAGGGTCAGCAGCGGCCGAGGCTGCGCCTCCAGACGGTAATGGGCATCCGACCCCAGCACGATCGACCCCGTCTCATCAAACGGGAACGGCCCGAAAAAGGCGCCCAGCGTCAGGATCACATCGCCCAGCAGCTCAATGTCGCCTTCGTCATGTTCCGGCAGCGCCCGGTCCAGCCAGAAGCGCAATGGCAAGCCGTAGGGTCCGACAGCCTCGTAATAGTCGAACCGGCCGAAGGCGACGAAGGCGGATGCGGGCTGGAGCGGCGCGATGGTCTCAAAGGTGAAGCGCTGCCGGCCATCGTGCCGCTCCACCTCGCCCGGTCTGCCATTGGCGACGGCCACATAGGGCTCGGGCACCGTCAGGCTGTACGAGAAATGCGCCTTGTCCGACGGGTGGCCATTCACCGGCATCCAGGCGCGGGCGGCGTCGGGAGCCGAGATGCCCGCGGCACCGGCATCCGTGGCCAGCCACCCGACATATCCCAGCCAGGGATGCCACATGGTCGGGGCTATCCCTTCGTAGAGAACGCGGACCTCCGCCGTGCTGCCGATCCTGAGGCCCCGGCGGCCCGGCACCTGGACGCTCAGTTCGTCATCTTCAGCGCTCCAGGTCGTGCGTCTGCCGTTAACAGTGACGGTCGAGATCTCAGGCCCGGAATAGTCGAGGTTGAAGGCCGTCAGCGGCTGGGTGACGGTCATGTGGACGACCGTGTCGCCCGTGATAACGCCGGTTTCGGGGTCCCAGGCAAGGTCGACATCGTAACGGTCCACCTCATAGCCGCCGTTCCCCGCCATCGGGTAGACCGGATCGTCGAGACCGGATGACCCTGGCATCATCGTGCCTTGACCGGCGGCCGGTCCGGGTGCACCGGCCAGCACCGCGAGGGCCAGCAGCCGGAAGAGGGACCGTCTTACCTGGGCCGGAACCGGCATTGCGCTTCATCTCCCCTTATTCTTGCCCAGTCTCGGGTGTTTCCCTGCTGGCGCAATAGCGGTTGCGCCTGCCGGTGCCGGTGGCGGACAACCATGCAATGAAGGGGCGAATTCGGTCGAGAATGTGATCGGTGCGAAGAGAGGCAGCACCATGCCTATGGAGAAGCGCCAGAAACGGGTCGACACGCGCAACGTGTTCAAGGCCAATGCCATCGTACGGCGGTCGTTCACCGGCCGCATCGTCGGGCGATACCGGCGTCTTGGCCCCAACCCGTGGGACGACTATGCCTATCAGGCCGCACCGGGCGGCACGATCACCGTGCTGCCGGGCTTGAAGGTGCACCTCGAACGCGCCGGCGCCACCATGCGGATGCGCCACCGCGGCCAGGTCGTTGTCGTTGCGTTCGCCGCCGATGGTGAGGAAGCCGGTCCGGCCGTCCCCGAAGGCGACCGGCCCGGCCGTTCCTTGCAGGACTATGTTCGCAAGTTTGCCCACAAGCCCGGCGCCGGCGTAGGTGCGGCGATCGCAACGAAGCTGGGGCGATAGGCTGGTGTTTCGATATCCCGCCCGGACAGCGTCCGGCAAAGTCTCGACGAAGGCATGGGCATGACCGATGACACCCGGCTGATTGCGGCCGACTGGGGCACGACGACACTGCGCGCCTACCGTATTGCGGCCGACGGACAGGTGGCGGAGCGCAGCACGCTGCCGCTCGGCATCCTCAAGGTGCCGGGGGGAAACTTCGAGTCCGTCTATGCGGAGATGTTCGGGCCATGGCAGACCGGCGACGCAGCGGTGCCGGTGATTGCGGCCGGCATGATCGGCAGCCGGCAGGGATGGCTGGAGGTGCCGTACCTGACGCCACCATCGGGCGTGGCGGAGTTCGCTTCGGTTCTCGGCCATGTGCGCACCCGTGACGGCCGGACCATGGCGATCGTCCCGGGCGTGGCCATGGTCGGCGAAGACGGTGTGCCGGATGTCATCCGCGGCGAAGAAACCCAGGTGGTCGGTGCCCATATCCGCGACCGCGGGGCCAGCGGCTTGGTTGTCGTGCCCGGCACGCACAGCAAATGGATCCTGGCGGAAGGCGGCCGCGTCACCTGGTTCGCCACCTTCATGACCGGTGAAGCTTTCGCGGTCTTGAGCGAGCACAGCATCCTGGGCCGGTTGATGCGCGGCGATCAGCCGGACACCGGTGCCTTTCGGCGCGGCGTCGACCACGGGCGATCCGACGACCCGCGCAGTGCCGGCCTGTTGCACAAGCTGTTCAGCGTACGCACGCTGGGCCTGTTCGACACCGTGCCTGGCGAGGCCCTGCGCAGCTATCTGTCCGGTCTCTTGATCGGTGCCGAGATTTCGGAGGCTTCGCGGGCGATCGCCGCCCGGTTGGGAACGATGCCGAACACCCTGACCGTGATCGGAGGCGCCGCTCTGGCGCGGGCTTATGGCTCCGCTCTCGGACATGCGGGATTCGCAGTGAAGGACGACGGTGAAGACGCCATGGTCAGCGGCCTCATCGCGATTGCAGAGGCCGCAGGCATGATGCCGACCAGCTGAGGTAACTCGGAACCAGATCATTCCCTTCGATGGATCGGTCTCAACCTCACGAACGGCTTCGGCAGGAACGGCCTCGTGAAATCCCGCCTCTTGCCCTCGCCGATGTCCCTTGCCTTGGGCCGGACCGACTGGCCCATCCGAAGGGGGTGTGATGGCCATCACAGGTGATCGCCCCTCCACGGCGTAGGGTCCGCGCCCAATAACGGGCGAATGCCCAAATGGGTGAGGATGAGGGGGTGAGGCAGCACCTCAGTCCATGCGGTTGTGGCGGGATGGATCCCGGCCCAGCCCATGGACGACCGACGCGATTTCGGACCGATCGATCCCGATGTCCTTCAGGACGTGGTTGGGGAGCGCCTGAACGCGCTCCATCGCCCGCCGCTTCCGATACTGCAGGCCGAGCCGTCCCACGGCCCTGGCCATCGCGTTGCTCGACACCCTCAGCACCCGCCGCCATGGCCCGGGGCGCCTTGCGGCCGCGGCTTCGGCAGATGCCGTCATCGACGATCGTATTGCATTCATATTCCCATCCTCCTGCGGGACCTGACGTCCCGATGCGGACCCCACAGTGCCGTCGGATCGTGGTGAGAGCCGTTGGAGGAACCGTGGAAAGAAACGGCCTTTCGTTTGTCAGCCCGTGGAAATTGTTATGAGACGCGCTTTGCTTGAGGTTCCGGAACCGACGATTGCGCCGCATCCCGGCTCGTTTCACCGGCGCCGAGAACCGGTCTCCGGAACCAGGAGGGCGTTGTCCCTTAGGCTGTTGGGGCCGATGGAGGTCGTTCGCGACCGCAGGGCATTGGCCTTGCCCCAGTCGAAGAAGACGCGCGCGCTGTTGGCCTATCTCGCCGTCACCGGCCGGGCCCATCGCCGGGACCGGCTGTGCACCATGTTCTGGGATGTCCCGGACGACCCGCGGGGCGCCTTGCGTTGGAGCCTGTCGAAGCTCCGCGCACTGGTCGACGAGCCGGATCAGCAGCGGCTTCAGGCCTCGCGGGACGATGTGGTGTTCGATGATCCGGCCACGGATGTCGACAGACTAGTTGTGGCAAAGCTGGCGAGCGGGGCGGCCGGCGGCGCGTCGACAGGCAAGCTCGTGGCCGCGGCCGAGGTCTACCGGGGCGAGTTCCTGGAAGGCCTGGACCTGCCGAACTGTCCGGAATTCCAGGCCTGGTGCGTGGCCGAGCGGGAGGAAGCCAATCGCCACCACGCCGCCATCCTGAAGGTGCTTATCGATCGACTGGCGCCGGAACCTGAAGCGGCGCTGCCGCATGCCCGGCAGCTGGTCGATCTGGATCCCTACGACGTCCCGTCGCGTCTGGCGCTGGTGCGCCTCTTGTCCGCGCAGGGCCGCCGGGCTGAAGCGGAACAGCAGCTCGCGGCGGGCCGGCGCCTGTTCAAGGAACTGGACACCGACGTCATCGAGTTGGAGACGGTGGCGCGTGACCTGGACGACTGGCTGGCAAGGCGGCCGATGCGGCTTATCCAAGCCGAGGAGCCGCCTGAAGCGCCGCTCGAAATCCACTCTCCCGCGGCCAGTGCGGATCAGCCGCCCCACCAAGTCATCCGGTTCTGCACGGCGGCAGACGGTGTCCGGATCGCCTACGCGGCCGCGGGCGAGGGCCCACCCTTGATCCAGACGGCCAACTGGGTGAACCACCTGGAATTCGATTGGGAGAGCCCGGTCCGCCGCACGCTAACCGAAGGGCTGGCCCGCCACCATCTACTGGTGCGTTACGATGAACGCGGCAACGGCCTTTCGGACTGGGAGGCCGGAGACATCTCGCTCGACGCGTTCGTCCACGACCTGGAAGCGGTGGTCGATGCGATGAAGCTGGAGCGGTTCGCTCTGTTCGGCCTGTCGCAGGGCTGCGCGGCCGCCATCGCCTTTGCCGTGCGCCATCCGGGCCGGGTGAGCCGAATGGTGCTGCATGGCGGCTATGCCCGCGGCTGGCGCAAGCGGGGCATCCCAGGTGAGGCCGAACGGCGCGAGGCACTGGTGACGCTGACGCGCGCGGGTTGGACGCTCGACAACCCCGCCTTCCACCAGGTCTTCACGTCGCTCTACATGCCCGACGGCACACCCCAGCAGATGCAGTCGTGGAACGACCTGCAGCGGACCTGCGTGTCGCCTGAGAATGCCGCCCGGCTGCAGCAGGCTTGCGGCGACATCGACGTTTCATCCCTGCTGCCGCAGGTCCACGTGCCGACGCTGGTCCTGCATTCCCGTGGCGATGCCGTGGTCCCGTTCGAGTGCGGTCGGGAACTGGCCATGGCCATCCCCGATGCCCGCTTCGTGCCGCTGGACAGCCGCAACCACGTCATTCTGGACCATGAGCCGGCCTGGGACCGGTTCCGGTCCGAGATCGAGGAATTCCTGTCAGCCGAGACGCTAGCCTAAGCGGAAGACGTAAGGTCGGATAGAGGCGAAACCGCAATCCGACAGCACCAACGACGTAATGTAAAAGGTCGGGTCGCGCTTCCGCTTGACCCGACTAACGAAGCGTCACGAAAGAAAGCCGTCAGTTCGCGGGCCGCTCGGCGACCTCGACCACGACCACGACCTCGTTACGGCGCAGGAAGGCGATCGTCCAGGGCGGGTCGTAGAAATACGAGACGGGCGACGCCACCGGTTGCCACCGAGACCCGCGCAGTATGGCGAGCAGCCGAGTCTGCTGATCGCCCACCTCATCCGTGTCGCGCGACCCGGTATAGCGGATTGCGGCGATCGTCTCTTCCGGCACGCTGACGATGCGCACACGGGGGTCGTTCGGCTGCGGAACGGTCTCGGCGCTGTAGGACGCGGGCAGGAAGAACCGCATGCCATACTGGCCATTGCCCATCGCGCTCGTTTCGACCGGCGCGGTCATGGCGATCTCTTCCGACGTGCGCTCGACGCTCACCGGGGCCGTCATGGCGATCTCGTCCGCCGCCTGGTTGCCGCCGAAGATGTAGTCGGCAAGGATCCGGAAGGCTGCGTTGCGCGCTTCCATCTCGTCTGCCGCCTCAACCGTCACCTCGGCGGCCAGCCGCTCCCCGTACCGGCGGATCTCGATATCCTCACCCATACGCTCGACGACGTCATAGGTCGGCTGCTCGGTGCCGGAGCGGATCCCGAACATGGAACAGCCGGCCACAAGGGCGGCGCCGACAACGGCGGTCACACGCTGCAACATGCGTTTTCCCATCTTTCATGCTGTCTATTGTCGCCGATGTTTACGCGTATCTGCACGCTTCGGTTCACTCCGGCGCTGGCTGCGTTATGCTGATCCATGACGATCAGGGATCGGGCGCCCAGTCCACCGGAGGAACAACCGTTGCCGCAGATCCGCGTCTATTTCGCGTTCCGCAGCCCGTACTCACGCCTCGCTCTGCATAAGCTGGCGGAGGCTGGCGTAGCGGCCGAGCTGATCACATTTACCGGTCCGCCCGTTGGCACGCAGTTCGAAGATCCGGTGCAAAACAAGGCCAAGCTTGCCTATTACCGTGAAGACGTCGTGCGGATGACGGCACGCGCCGGCTTGCCCTTCACACCGCCCAAGCCATTCGAGGTGGATTACACGCCCGCCGATCGGACCTTCGTTGCAGCGAATGCGGCCGGCAGGGGCATGGCGTTCGCCCTTACGGTATCGAATGCCCGCTGGGGTGAAGGCCACAATATATCGGACCTCGTGACACTTCGGGATTGCCTCACGGTCGTCGGCCTGGATCCCGCGTTGGCTGAGACAGCCCAGATCGATGACGCTGTCGCCGAGACCTTCGCCGCCCAGCGCGCGCTGCACGAACAGGATCAGGTGTTCGGCGTGCCGTTCATGGTGGCGGAAAGCGGCAAGTACTGGGGCCACGACCGCATCGACATCATGCTGGAAGACCTGGGCGTCGCCTGAAGATCAACCGGCGCGGCGGCGGCCACGACGGCGCCCGCCGGTTTCCGCCTCCGGCGGTGCCGGCAGGTCGACCGCTTGGCCGAGATTCTCATAACCGTCGGTCTTGTGCGGGATCGCCATGGCGTCGACGAAATGGCGCTGGAAGTCGGGCTCCACCGCCGTTTCGATCTTCTCGATCTGGCGGACGACCTGCTCGATCTCCGCCCGCGCGGTGCGGTTGACCAGCGCGATGCGCGCGCCGGTGCCGGCGGCGTTGCCGATGGCCTCCACCTGGTCCAGCGCACAATCGGGGATCATGCCCAGCAGCATGGCGTATTTCGGGTCGATATGGCTGCCGAACGCGCCCGCCAGCCGGATGCGGTCGACCTGGGTGATGCCGTAGCGGCCCATCAGCAGCTTCGCGCCGGCGTTCAGCGCCGCCTTGGCCAGCTGGATCGCCCGGATGTCGGATTGTGTGACATGCACGGGCGGGTCGCCGTCATGCAGCTGGTAACGCCACGTGCGGCCGTCGGCCTGCACTCTCGGCGTGCGCGCGGCCATTGCACCCTGAACCACGCCGTTGCGGTCGATCAGGCCGGCCAGCAGCATCTCGCCGATCACCTCGATGATGCCGGAGCCGCAGATGCCGGTCACGCCCAGCATCTCCGTTTCCGTGTCGAACCCCGGCTCGTCCGACCAGAGGTCTGAGCCGATCACCTTGAACCGCGGTTCCAGCGTCTCAGGATCGATGCGCACGCGCTCGATGGCCCCCGGTGCCGCGCGCTGCCCGCAGGTGATCTCGGCCCCCTCGAATGCCGGCCCGGTGGGGGAGCTGGCGGCCAACAGGCGCTCACGGTTACCCAGCACGATCTCGGCATTGGTGCCCACATCGATCAGCAGCGTGATCGGGTCCGCCTTATGCGGGGCTTCGGCCAGGATCATGGCCGCGGTATCGGCGCCCACATGGCCGGCGACACAGGGCAGTACATAGAGCCGCCCGCCCGGCGCGATGGCGACGTCCAGCTCGCGCGCCGCCAGTTCCTGCGCCGACCCGGTGGCGAGCGCGAACGGCGCGCCGCCCAGTTCCTGCGGATCCAGGCCTAGGAAGATGTGGTGCATGATCGGATTGCCGACAATCACCACCTCGACGACATCCTCGGCCGCCACGCCGGCTTCGCCCGTCACCTTCACGATCAGAACGTTGACAGCCTCGCGCACGACGCGGGCCATCTCGGCATGCGCGCCGTCGTTCATCTGCACGTAGGAGACGCGGCTCATCACGTCTTCGCCGAAGCGGATCTGCGGGTTCATCATTCCGGCCGAACCGATCACACGGCCGGTGCGAAGATCGCAGAGATGGGCGGCGATCGTCGTCGATCCGATATCGACGGCGATACCCCATAGCCGTGGCTGCGCGCCCGGCCAAAGGGCAACAATCTGCGGACGGGGCGAAATGTCGAGCACGGCAGCCGTCACCTGCCAGTCGCCGTTGCGCAGCGTGCGCTGTAGGTCCAGCAGCAGGCGCGGGTCGCAGACCGGCTCCGCCAACCCGTGCTGCTCGATCAAAGCCGCCGCGAGCCGCTCCAGGTCGCCTTGCGGCTTGTGCATGTCGGGCTCGGCGACACCGACGGTGTAGAGCGCCACGCGAGGCTCGGCGGCGACGCGCCGGGCTTCAGCCCGCTTGCGCACCACCTGGCGGTTCACCTGCGCGTCCGCCGGCACGTCGACTACCAGATCGCCCAGCATGCCGGCGCGGCAGCTGAGGCGGCGGCCGGTCTTCAGCCGGTTGCGGTCGGCCCAGCGCGCCTCGATCTCCGTATAGCCCGTCAGGTGGTCCGCCCGGCTGGTCAGTTTGTGCTTGGCGAACTCGCCTTCCGCGACCTCCACCTGGCAGCGGGCGCACAGGCCCTGGCCGCCGCAGACGCTTTCGATATAGACGCCGAGCGAGCGCGCAGCGTCCAGTACGGTCGTGCCGGCGGCAAAGCGGCCGCGCCGGCCGCTGGGCATGAAGACGACCTGGACGTCTCCGGAGGGTGGTGTGTCCGCCATTCAGGGCAGCCTTTCCGGTTCGGCTCTGACAGGCATCTCAGCTGCTTTCATCGCATGCTTGCCGGCGTTCATCAGTGTCCTTGCGATCGGTGCCAACGGAAACCGACCCCGAACAGACTTCGTCATGTCCGCGAAGGCGGACATCTCGTACCAGAGGCCGCGCCCTTAGATCGGGAGGTCCCCGCCTTCGCGGGGACGACGTGGTGTTCGCTCCACACTCTGGTTTCTCGTGGCAATCGGTGCGTGCCGCTCACAGCCACGAAAACAGGCGGCCTCAGGCCGCGCCGCCGCGCCTGCGTCCCTCGCGCCCGCCGCGGCGGCCTTCGCGCGGCGCTTCGCCCGCGCCGGCACCGCCTTCGCGGTTGGCGGACAGCCAGGCACGGCAGTCCGGGTCCAGCGCATTCAGCATGTTGGCCGCACGGATGCCGTTCATCTCTTCGCTGTGCAGCGGGTTCATGATGGCCGAGGTCATGCCGGCGCACGCCGCCATGGAGAGGAAATGAGCGTTGACCACATGCCGGTTCGGGAGCCCGAAACTGATGTTCGAGGCACCGCAGGTCGTGTTCACTTTTAGCTCTTCGCGCAGCTTGCGGATCAGTCGGAACGCCTGGGTGCCGGCCGTGCCCATGGCGCCGATCGGCATCACCAGCGGGTCGACGACGACATCCTGCCTTGAGATGCCGTGGTCTTCGGCGCGCTCCGCGATCTTCTTGGCAACGGCGTAGCGCACCTCGGGATCCTCGGAGATGCCGGTTTCGTCGTTGGAGATGGCGACCACCGCGGCGTCATGCTTCTTCACCAGCGGCAGCACGCGTTCCAGCGACTCCTCCTCCCCGGTCACGGAGTTGACCAGCGGGCGGCCCTGATAGACGCCAAGCCCGGCCTCCAGCGCATCGATGATCGAGCTGTCGATGGACAAAGGCACGTCCACCAGTGACTGCACGAGCTGGATGGTCTCTGCCAGGATCCGCGGCTCGTCGGCCAGGGGAATGCCGGCGTTGACGTCCAGCATCGTCGCGCCGGCTGCGACCTGGGCCAGGGCGTCGGCCTGAACCATGGAATAGTCGCCAACCTTCATGGCCTCGGCCAGCTTCTTGCGGCCGGTCGGGTTGATGCGTTCGCCGATCACGCAAAAGGGTTGGTCGAAACCGATCACCACCTCTTTGGTGGCCGAGGCGAGGACAGTGCGCGTCATGTCTGGTCCGTTGTTGTCTAGGTGTCGGCAGTGCGGTCGCGACCGCCATTGGCGATCAGCTGGGCCAGCCGATCAGCGTCGTACTCACTTTCAAGGCTTTCTGCCGCCGTACCCGCTTCGGCTTCGATATCGGAGCCACAGGGCGTAGCCGCGCCGCGGCGCCAGTCGGCGAGGTAGGCTTCTGTGTCTTCCCCGCCGGACACCATGGCGGAAATGTCGATCGCTTCCTGAAAGCGGGCGCTCAGTTCGCGCTTCGCCGTGGCGCCGTCGGCGCTCGCAATCACCTGGGCCGGGATGTCGCGCCAATAGACTACGGTCAACGAAGGACCTTCGACCTTGGCGGCGCGGCGGCGTTCGCGCGTCATGCGGCCTTTCCCAGAAAGGTGGCGAGATCGCCGTAGCCGGTGAAGCGATGCTCATAAGCAAGGCCCAGGCGGTCCGCCGCCGACCTCGCTTGTGCTTGCAGATCGGCGTCGTCGGTCTGGGCCAGATAGACCAGCCGGTCGTAATGGGCGAAGTACATGTCGCGCAGCTCGGGGTGGCGATCCAGCCCCAGCGGGCGGATCACCATGGTCTCGAACTGGCGCACCAGGAAGTCGGTCAGGTAGAAGGCCGTGAATTCCGTTTCCGCGGTCGTCGCGAAGGCTTCCACGCCACTGAAGAAGCTATAGCAATGGGGGCCGTCGATCCGCTCCGCCCCTTCTTCCTCGATCACACGGTCCAACAGTCCCCCGGTGCCGCAATCGGCATAGAGCACCAGCACGCGGTCGAACCCCTCACGGCCCTGCCGGATCGCCTGGCGCACCGCGTCGGGGATCCGGTCCGGCGTATTGTGAAGCTGTGCGGGCAGGCACTGCAGCGCCATATGCCGCCAGCCGTTCAGGTCGATCAGCGTCAGGATCTCCCGTGCCAACGCACCGCAGCCGATCAGCAGGATGCGATCGGCTGCGGCGTTGGCGAGGGAGCGATCGAGGGTCATCGCGAAGACTACTCGGCGGCGCAGCCGAGGCTGTTGTGCCGCCGCTTCATCATCTCCTTGGCAACCTCAACCGTGATGGCCGCATCCCGGCAATAGGCATCGGCGCCGACCGCCTTGCCGAACTCTTCGTTCAGCGGCGCGCCGCCGACCAGCACGATGTAGTTGTCGCGGATGCCCTTCTCGTTCAGCGTGTCGATGACGACCTTCATGTAGGGCATCGTCGTGGTCAGCAGGGCGGACATGCCCAGGATGTCGGGCTTGTGCTCCTCCAGCGCGGCCAGATAGTTCTCCACCGGGTTGTTGATCCCGATATCGACCACCTCGAAGCCGGCCCCTTCCATCATCATCCCGACCAGATTCTTGCCGATGTCGTGGATGTCACCCTTGACCGTGCCAATCACCATCTTGCCCATCTTCGGCGCGCCGGTTTCGGCCAAAAGCGGGCGCAGGATGGCCATGCCCGCCTTCATCGCGTTGGCCGAAAGCAGCACTTCCGGCACGAACAGGATGCCGTCGCGGAAGTCGATGCCGACGATGCGCATGCCCTCGACCAGCGCATCGGTCAGGATCTGGTACGGTGCCCACCCGCGCTCCAGCAGGATATGCACGCCCTCTTCGATCTCGTCCTTCAGGCCGTCGTAGAGGTCGTCGTGCATCTGCTGCACAAGGTCTTCGTTACTCAGCTCGCGCAGGTCGAGCTCCTGGTCCTCACTCATCTCGGTTACGCTCCCCTTTGCATGGGTGCCGGCTGGCTCGTGCCGGCAGGGCTTCGGAAAGGCGGCGGTGCCCCGCCGGTCGGCTACAGTGGTGGCGCGCCCCCTTCTTCCTTTCGCCGGGCAATGAACGCATCGACTTCTGCGAGGATTGCCGGGTCGATCGGGGGTTCTTCGTATGTTTCCAAGAGGCTCTTCCAGATCCGGTTGGCCCTCTGCGTGGCCTCCACCGACCCGGCGTCCTGCCAGTTCTCGAAATTCTGCCAATCGGACAGGATCGGCGCATAAAACGCGCTTTCGTAGCGCGACATGGTATGCGGGCTCTGGAAGAAGTGGTTGCCGGGGCCGACCTGATCGATCGCCTCAATGGCCAGGGAGTCCGCGTCCGTTTCGATGGGCTCGAAGAATGCCGCCATCATCTGCAGCATCTCCGCGTCCAGAATGACCTTCTCGTAGGACACGGCCAGGCCGCCTTCCAGCCAGCCGAAGGAATGCTTGACCATGTTGCAATGCGCCAGCATGCACGGCCAGATCGACATCATGGACTCGTACGTCGCCTGTTCGTCGGCCGCGTTGCTGGCGTTCACATTCGACCCGCGCCAGGGCACGCCATAGCGCCGGGCAAGCTGGCCACTGGCTAACAGCGAGCGGGCGAACTCCGGCGTGCCGAAGGCCGGCGCGCCCGACTTCATGTCGACGTTGGAGGTGAAGCTGCCATAGATGATCGGCGCGCCCGGATTGACGACCTGCGAGAACACCATCCCGGCCAGAGCCTCGGCATTCTGCTGGACGAGCGCGCCGGCGATGGTGATGGGCGCCATGGCCCCGGCCAAGGTGAACGGCGTCAGGATCACCGGCTGGTTGTGCCGCGCCATCTCGATCATGCCCTGCAGCATCGGCCGGTCGAGCTGCAGCGGCGAGTTGGTGTTGACCACCGTCATCACCGACGGTTCGCGCTGCAGCGTCTCGTGGTCGATGCCACGGGCGATGCGCGCCAATTCGATGGCGTCGGCCATCCGTTCGGTGCCCAGCGCGTAGCCGTAGAGCACCTTGTCGGAAAGCCGGATCATGGCGCCGATGGCGTCGAGGTGCCGGGTCGTCACCGGCAGATCCACCGGCTCCACCGGATAGCCGCCGATGGTGTGGCAGATGTTGATCGACTGGCCGAGCCTGATGAAATTCAGATAGTCTGCGAAGTTCCCCGTACGGCGGCCGCTGTCGATATCCGTGGCATTGGGCGCGCTGCCCATCAGCATGAATACGGTCCAGTCGTCGCCGACGGTGACGTTGTGCGCCGGGTTGCGGGCATGCAGCTCGAACCGGCTGGGGACCGTGCGGATCTTCTCTTCAACGAAGGCGGGGTCGAAGCGCACGCGCACGCCGTCCGGGTTCACATCGGCGCCGGCCGCGCGCAGGATCTCCACAGCTTCAGGCAGCAGGAAGTTCATGCCTGTGTCGCGTAGGACCTTCAGCGAGGCGACATGGATCGCCTCGATCTGGTCCGACGACAGGATCTCCATGTACGGATAGGGGTTGCGCACCTTGGCGAACGGGCGCTGAGCCAGGCCGGCGGACCGCTGCTGCCGGTTGATCTTCCGCTCCCGCCGTGCCATTGGCTTGTGCCTTACCGCGACCTATTGAGACTACTAGGCACCGTACTGATCAGGCGGCGGTATACACTTGCTCTGAAGAGGCCGTTTCTGCGCCAGATACGACATTGCGATCATGTTACAGCCGCGAGAGGCCCCGAATGAGCATTGCACGCCCTGCGGTATGGCACTCCGTCGCGGCGCGGCGCCAACCCGTGGAGAGCGTGAAATCGGCCTCATGATCCGGACCGATGCCAACCGTGAGCGGTTCCTGCAGCTCGTCTTCGGCAATCCCTTCAATGCGACATTGCTGCAGCGGCTCGCCGGATTGGGGCTGCCGGACAGCTGCCTGGTCAGCGGCTGTCTGTTCCAGACCGTGTGGAATGCGCTCAGCGGGTTGCCGCCGACACACGGCATTGCCGACTACGACATCTTCTATTGCGACACGGACGACCTGTCGTGGGAGGCGGAAGATGCCGTGATCCGCCGCTGTACGGCAGCCTTCGCCGATCTGGACATCGAAATTCAGGTTCGCAACCAGGCGCGCGTACATCTCTGGTACCCTGAGAAGCATGGCATCGACTGCGCACCGATCAGCTCATCACGCGCCGCGATCGACACCTTCCTGAGCCCCGTCTGTTGCTTCGGCATCTTCCCCGGATCCGGGGACGGCATCGATGTCTACGCACCGTTCGGCTTTGGCGACCTGTTCGGCATGATCGTTCGCCCCAACCCGGTGCGGGGCACCGCGTCCAGCTATGACGCGAAGGTCCGGCGGTGGCAGCAGTGCTGGCCCGGCCTTACCGTGCTGCCGTGGGTGGACGGCCGTTGACGGGCAGTTCGCCAGGACCCGCGCCTGCCGTCACGGCGCCAGCAGCGCCTTCGCTTCCGATGCGTCGTAGACGATCTCAAGCCGCGCGATGCGGCCGGCGGCGTCGAGCGTCATGATGTCGACCACGAGGAACGAGACCCTGCCACCCGTCGCCAAGTCCCAGTCATAGCGGAACGCGAACGCCAGCTTTGTTGGGTCGTCGGCGCTGCTGAACACATCACGCAGCGTGACGGACGAGGCCCTGGTGTCAGCCAGCAGGTCTGTGAAGAAATCGGGGGCCTGCCGCGTTCCGTAGACCGGGGACACGACGGTCGCATCCGCAGCGAAAAGGGACAGCAGCCCGTCCAGATCACCGGCGGCCAGAGCCGCCAGATATGCCTCGGCTATGTCTCTTGCGGCCCCCATCGGGCGCGGACTCTGG
Organism: Alphaproteobacteria bacterium; assembly: GCA_028281925.1. Lineage (GTDB taxonomy): Bacteria > Pseudomonadota > Alphaproteobacteria > DSM-16000 > Inquilinaceae > JACKIG01. The sequence continues at coordinate 33,654 of JANQIX010000087.1, read as the reverse complement.
CATATCCCCTTTCGGCAAGCCAGGTTCGCTATCGACAATGAGTGAGGCCGGCGCTTGTGTCCGATGGCGGTAGCCCTTGAACTCTGATGGCGGTCAACTCTAATATTGGAGAGATGATTTGAGATTGGAGCTTGGATGAGTCTCGCTCGATCGGAAATCTCGGAGGATGCCGCGCCAGCCGAGGGATTGCTGGCGGACCGCGGCACCCGCGAGCGGTTGTCGGGCCCCGGCTTCCGGACCTTCCTGGCGATCGCCGACCGCCTTGGCCTGACAGTCGCACAGCAGCTCGTGCTTTTGGGTGGCACTCCGTCGGCGACTTACCATCACTGGAAGTCCAAGGGCGCACCCAGTCTATCCCATGACGCGCTGGAGCGAGTGTCCCTCGTTCTCGGCATCTGGAAGGGCCTGCGGCTGATCTTCAGCGATGACGCGACGGCCCTGCGCTGGCTGAAGGCCGGCAACGCCGATCTGCCCTTTGCCGGGGCCTCGCCCTTGCAGACCATGCTGCGCGGCAGCATCAACGATCTCTATTCCGTGCGGCGCTACCTCGACGGATGGCGGGGCGTATGGCCCTAGACTTGGCGGTTGTGCCGTTTCATCGGCGCACGCACCGCCTGATTGCCAGCCGCCATCCCACCATCGGGGTCTTCGACGATCTGGTCGACCCGGCCGATGCCGAAGCGGCGATGGAGCTGGAAAGCCTGACCAACGACCGGCTGACCGGCGCGCTCGGCCGCCTGGCCGCAATCCCGCGCACCGATTGGGCCGTGGGGCAAACCGGCGCGACGCTGGCGATGGCCGCCTTTCTCCACCCCTCACCGGGGGGCGGCCGCTTCAATTCCGATGGGCTCGGGGCGTGGTACGCCTCCTGCGACCCCGACACGGCGATCGACGAAACGCTCTATCACCACACCCGTCGCCTTCGCGCATCCGATGCCGGGTTCCCGGCGACCATTCAGATGCGCGAACTGCTCAGCACGCCGGACTGCAGGCTCCACGACGTGCGTGGCCGGCAAAGCGACCGGCCGGAGCTCTACGATCCCGATCCGACGCACTATGGAGGCTCTCAGCGGTTCGGCGAAGAACTCCGCCGCAGCCGGAGCGACGGCATCCTGTTCGACAGTGTCCGCCGGTCCGGCGGAGAGAACATCGCCATCTTCCGGCCGCGCCTGCTCGTGCCCGTAATCCAGGGCGATCACTACACCTACAGCTGGGATGGATCCGGCCGGCATACGGTGTCTCGCCTGACCAATGTGGCCTGAGCCGGCCGCAGGCGACAAAGCGGCTTGAGTCCCGCCCGACGCGTAGTATCAACTGGCGGGCCGGTGGCATCGCCGCCGCGCCAATCAGGGAGGTACGGCGATGACGACCAGGCTCTTTCTCGTCCGCCATGGCGCCACGGTGCTGTCGGCCGAAGACCGCTTTGCCGGGGCGACGAACGTGGATCTGTCGGACGAAGGGCGGCGCCAGGCCGGCAGTCTGGCCGAACGGCTGGCCGCGGAGCCCATTGCCGCGGTCTATTGCAGTACGCTGAAGCGGACGTTCGATACAGCGACCATCGCCTGCGCGCCGCAGGGGCTGACGCCTGAAGCGCATACGGGCTTGCGCGAGATCGACCACGGCCGGTGGGAGGGGCTGACGCGGGCGGAGGTGGAAGACCGCTTTCCGGGTGAATATGCCGAATGGGAAGCCGACCCCTTCACCTTCGCGCCCGAAGGCGGCGAAGCCGGCATCCACGTGCTGGCCCGCTCTCTGCCGGTAGTCCGCGACATTGTGGAGAAGCACAACGGCCAGACGGTGATGGTGGTCTCGCACAAGGCGACGATCCGGCTGTTGATCAGCAGCCTGCTGGGCTTCGACGCCCGCGGCTATCGCGACCGGCTGGACCAGCAGCCCTGCTGCCTGAACATCCTGGACTTCCGCGACACGGTCCGCGCGCGCCTGATGCTGTTCAACGATGTCTCCCACTACGAGGGCGTGCCCGACCGCATGCTGTCCGCGCACCTGACGAAATGGTGGGATTCGCCGCGATCCGAAGGCGGCAGTCACTAAGACACAACGAAAGCATGCCGACCGTACTGAAGCTCCGAGGATACCGGATCTTCTTCTACTCGGCCGACGGTGACGAACCACCTCATGTCCATGTTTACAAGGACGGCAAGGAACTGAAAATCTGGCTTCGGAGTTCCGAAATTGCGATCAACAAAGGCTTCTCGCTGCGGGAGGCCGAAATCGTGAGGAAAATCGTGAGCGACCATACCGAGAGCTTGATGGACGCCTGGAATGACTACTTTCGATCCTGAGGACGAACGCAACGAGCCGGTTGCGGTTGCCTGCAGCGACACCCAGTTGACGGTGACGCTGAAAGACGGCCGGCAGATTTCCGCACCTTTGTGGTGGTATCCTCGACTCGCCGCCGCGACGCCGACAGAGCGCGAGCGCTATGAGCTTATGCCGCTCGGAGTACATTGGCCCGATATCGACGAAGACGTCAGCGTCAGAGGGTTGTTGCTCGGCAACAAGGCACCGGGGGCAGTTCCGCCCACGCGCACACCCGAGCCGGTCAGCAGGTAGAGAACACGCCTTCGTCGAGAGACACTGTCATGAACGACACCCAGCCGCGTGCCGCAGACAACGCCTTCGACCGTCATCTGATCCGCTATGGGTTCGAGTTCTTTCCGACGTTGATCGAGTCCGCCCGCGGCGCCGTCGTGCGCGATGTCGACGGGCGGGAGGTTCTGGATTTCACCTCGGGCCAGATGTGCGCCACACTGGGCCACAACCACCCGGAGATACTGGCGGCAGTGGAGCGGGCCTGCCGCACCGTGCTGCATCTCTACAGCGGCATGGTCAGCGTGTCCGTCGTCGAGCTGGCAGAAGCGCTGGCGGAGATCCTGCCCGACGGCCTCCAGCGCATGATGTTCCTGAGCACCGGCGGGGAGGCGAACGAGGCGGCATTGCGCATGGCCAAGCTGCACACCGGCCGGTTCGAGGTTGTGGCACTGACCGGGTCGTGGCACGGCATGACGGCGGGCGCCGCCTCCAGCACTTATGCCGCCGGGCACAAGGGCTATGGCCCGGCCATGCCGGGGTCGATGGCGCTGCCGGCGCCCAACTGCTACCGCTGCCCGATCCGGCATTGCCGCGATGCCTGCGACATGACCTGTCTGGATGCCGGCTTCGCCACGATCGATGCCCAGTCGGTCGGCTCCCTGGCCGCCGTGATTGCCGAGCCGGTGCTGAGTTCCGCCGGTGTCATCGTGCCGCCGCCCGGTTACCTGAAGCGCCTCAAAGCGGAATGCGAGAAGCGCGGCATGCTGCTGATCCTCGACGAGGCGCAGACCGCACTCGGCCGGCTGGGCTCCAACTTCGCCTTCGAGATCTTCGACGTCGTGCCCGACATCCTGTCGCTGTCGAAGACGCTAGGCTGCGGTCTGCCGATCGCCGCGACGATCACCAGCGACGACATCGAGGCGGATTGTGCGGAGAAGGGCTTCCTCCACGTGACCTCGCACGTCTCCGACCCGCTGGCGGCGGAAGTAGGCGTGGCCGTGCTGCGCACGCTGGCGGCCGAGGCAATCAACGATCGCGCGCTGGAGATGGGGGCCTATCTGCGCCGCGGGCTGGAAGCGCTGCAAGCGGAGATCGAGCCGATCGGCGATGTCCGCGGCATCGGCCTGCTCTTGGGCGTGGAACTGGTGAAGGACCGCGAGACGCGCGAGCCCAACCCCGAACTCGGCCGCGCTGTGACGCGCCGCTGTATGGAGCTGGGCCTTAGCATGAACATCGTCTCAGTCGGCGGCCTGGCCGCCGTCTGGCGCGTGGCGCCGACGCCGGTCATCACGACCGACGAGATCGACCGCGGCCTGGCGATCCTGGAGCAGGCGCTGAAAGAGTGCCTGTAGTCGCGATCTGGCCTTACGCCGTCAACCGCCGCTCCGCCGGGTGGCGACCGTCGAAGATCGAGGTACTGCGGGCCATGCCGCGCTGGTAGCCGAGCGTGATCGACTTGGCCGCCTGCAGCCAATAGGCCTCGGGCTGGCGCTTGGCGAGATCGGTGGAGATCTCCGCATGGTCGAAGCCGCAGGCGCGCAGGTAGGGGTACTGGTCGCAGATCACGTGGCCCGCCGCGCGCAGTTCGCCGGTGAATCCCAGCGCGCGCAGGCGCCGCGCGAGCGAGAAGCCGCGACCGTCGGCGAAGCTGCGGAAGGTCACGGCGATCAGGGCCAGGTCGCCGAAATGGGGAACCAGCGCCTCGGGGTCGCCGTCGGGGCCAAGCTCGGTGCCCACGCGTCCACACGGGCGTGCCAGCGCCTCGGCGATACGGCCCTGCGAGACGATCACATCGCCCGTCTCGGGCAGCGCTTCGTCATCGGCGATGTGGCGCCAGCGGTCCCCGTGGAACCCGCGATCGTCAACCAGCGGCATAGAGTGCTCCCTTAAACGCATCGTGCCCGAGACGGCGGTAGGTTTTCAGGAAGGTTTCCCCGTCCAACCGCTCATTCAGATAGTGGTCAACCAGACGCTCGATGGCCTCCGGCACCTGTTCGGCAGCCAGACCCGGCCCGGCGTTCACGCCCACGGCCGCATCGCCTTCCGGCGTGCCACCCAGCGTGATCTGGTAGTATTCCTGTCCGTGCTTCTCCAGCCCCAGCACGCCGATATGGCCCACATGGTGGTGGCCGCAGGCGTTGATGCAGCCGGAGATCTTGATGGCCAGCGGCCCGATCTCGCGCTGGCGCTTCAGGTCGGCGAACCGCTCTGAGATGCTCTGCGCGATGGGGATCGAGCGCGCGGTGGCCAGCGAGCAATAGTCGAGACCGGGGCAGGCGATGATGTCCGTGATCAGGCCGCGGTTCGGCGTGTCCAGGCCCGCCGCCGCCAGCATGCGCCACAGCGCCGGCAGGTCGTTCACCGGCACGTCCGGCAGCACGATGTTCTGTTCGTGCGCAACCCGAAGCTGGCCGAAGCCGAAGCGGTCCGCCGCATCGGCCAAGATGCGCATCTGGTCCGATGTGGCGTCGCCCGGGATGCCGCCGATCGGCTTCAGGCTGACGGTCACCCCGGCATAGCCCTGCGCCTTGTGCGGCATCAGGTTGATGTCGGCCCAGGCGGCGAATTCTGGGATGGTCTCATAGGCGCGCACGAACAGAGGCGAGACCTCGGGCAGCGCAGCATAGGTCGGTGGCGTAAACGCCTCTTCGATCCGCGCCCATTCCGCCGGGTCGGGCGACACGGCGGGCAGATCCATGGCGGCGAATTCCGCCTCAACCTGGCGCGTGAATTCCTCGATCCCCAGTTCGTGCACCAGGATCTTGATGCGGGCCTTGAACTTGTTGTCGCGCCGGCCGTGCAGGTTGTAGACGCGCATGGTGGCTTCGAGATAGGCGATCAGCTGCTGCTTCGGCACGAAGTCGCGCAAGACCTTGGCGATCATGGGCGTACGCCCCTGGCCGCCGCCGACCATCACCTCGAAGCCCGGATTGCCGTCCGCATCGCGCACCATGCGCAGGCCGATATCGTGCACCCGCGTCGCCGCCCGGTCATTCGGCGAGCCCGTGATCGCGATCTTGAACTTGCGCGGCAGGAAGCTGAATTCCGGGTGCAGGCTGGACCACTGGCGCAGCATCTCTGCCGTCGGGCGCGGATCTTCGATCTCGTCCGCCGCCACACCCGCGAACGGGTCCGATGTCACGTTGCGGATGCAGTTGCCCGAGGTCTGGATGGCGTGCATCTCGACATCCGCCAGCGCCTCAAGGATGTCCGGCACGTCCTTAAGCTGCGGCCAGTTGTACTGGATGTTCTGACGCGTGGTGAAATGGCCGTAGCCGCGGTCCCAGCGATCGGCGATCATCGCCAGCTGGCGCATCTGATGCGACGACAGCATGCCGTAGGGGATGGCAACGCGCAGCATATAAGCATGCAGCTGCAGATAGAGGCCGTTCATCAGCCGGAGCGGCTTGAACTCATCCTCCGTCAGTGCGCCCGACAAGCGCCGTTCCACCTGCCCGCGGAACTGGGCCACACGCTCCCGCACGAAGCGCTCGTCGAAATCATCGTACCGGTACATCGCCTCAACGCTCCTGCAGCGCTTGCGCTTGCGCCTGCTTGCCGAGATCGTTTCTGACCGTGGGGCCGCGGGTGCGGATCGCCTCGCGGAAATGGGTGGGTGTCGGGTCGTTGGCGGTGACCCCAGCCAGATAGGCACCGACCACCACGTCTGATGCCGCTTCGGCCATCTTCAGGGCCGCCTGCTGCTCCGCCGCCTCGGGAAACACCTCTGCGTCGCGGTAATCCGGCGACCAGCCGTCGCCAGTCCAGAACACCACCTCGCCGCTCAGCAGGTGGTTGGCCGTCAGGATCTGCGGTCCGGAAATCTTGGGCATCACGCGCCTCCACCGGCGCCGATGGCCGATTCCACTACGGGTTCGCTTGCGGCCTTCACGGCATCCGCCGCAGGCACGCCCACAAAGATGATCGCCGGCCCCTTGACGCCGCCCGACTGCATCATCTGGTCCAGGCTGCCCAGCGTGCCGGTAACGATGCGCTGGTCGGGCCGGCTGGCGTTCTCCACCACCGTGACAGGGGTCTCACGGGCCGCACCATGCAGCAGCAGCCGGCCCTGCAGGAAACGGCTGGCGCGCACGCCCATATAGACTGCGAAGGCGGCATCGGCACGGGCCAACGACCGCCAGTCATGCTCTGCAAAGCCCTTGGCGTCGTGTGCCGTGATCAGGGCGATCGACGCGTTGCGGCCGCGCCTGGTCAGCGAAACGCCGGCCGCTGCCGCGGCGGCCGTGGCGGCCGTGATGCCCGGAACGATCGCCGTTTCGATGCCGGCGGCGCTCAGGGCCGCCAGCTCTTCATCCGCGCGGCCGAACACCAGCGGGTCACCCGCCTTCAGCCGGACGACGACGGCACCGGCGTGGGCGTGCTGGATCATCTCGGCGTTGATGGCGTCCTGCGACCAAGCCGGCCCGCCCGGGGTCTTGCCGACCTCAAGGCGATGCGCCTCGCGGCGCGCCAGTTCCAGGATCTCCGGCGCCACCAGCCGGTCGTGGATCACCACATCGGCTTCGTGCAGCGCCTGCCGGGCCCTCAGCGTCAACAGTTCCGGATCGCCCGGGCCGGCGCCCACCAGGACCACGCGGCCCACGTTCGGCGCCTGATCCTGCGCATCCTCAAACAGCGATTCCAGCCGCGCCTGCACCGCGGCCTCACCCCCGTCGGCGAACGCACGTTCACCCTCGCCACGGAAGAACCGTGTCCAGAAGGCGCGGCGCTTCCGGCCTGCCGGCAGCTCTTCGGCGCGCGCCCGGAAGCCCGAGGCGGCACGGGCCAGCACGCCCAGCAGCGGCGGCAGCCGCTCTTCCATCTCGGCTTTGATCTGGCGCGCCAAAACGGGAGCCGTACCCTCGGTGCCGATGGCAACCGTCACCGGGTCGCGGTCGACGATGGCCGGCGTCAGGAACGCGGAGGCCTCGAGATTGTCGACGACATTGACCAGCGCCCCGGCGGCTTCTGCAATGCGGCGCACATCCGCATCGGTTTCGGCATCGCCCGTTGCCGCATAGACCAGCCGGGACCGCGTAGCGTCTTCATGATCGAAGGCGCGCGGCTTCCAGATCAGCCGACCTGCGCCGTGCCACTGGCGGATCTCGTCGCACGGATCGTCCGCATGCACCACGATCCGCGCCTCGGTCTTCAGCAGCAGGCGCAGCTTAAAGACGGCGGTCTCGCCACCGCCGACGACCGACACCACCTCGTCACGGGTGTCGAGGAAGATGGGGAAATGGCGCATGCTCTCCCTCACGAAGCGGCCACGGCTGGACGACGCCACACCGGCCGGAGTCGAATTCCGGTTGCCCTTTCGGGCCATACGACGGCCGGCATAGGGGGGTCCTTCACCGCTGTTTACGCGCCCCTTATAGAGTGAATAAAATTCCGCTCAGTACAAGATGGGGCGCAGAATTCAGGAATTTGTTTTCCCTTCTGTGGCCATGGGGTAGCCTCGTTCTCAAACACGTCGCACGGAGCGAACAATGGCCGATCTTGACGAGACCGACCGGAACATCCTCCGGCTGATGCAGGCTGATGCCAGCCTGTCGTTCGATCGGATCGCCAAACGACTGGGCCTTTCCAAGACCGCCGTGTGGAACCGCGTGCAGCGTATGCAGCGCGACGGCGTGATCCGCCGGCAGGTCGCCATCCTGGATGCCGACAGCCTGGGCATCCGCGAGACGGTGTTCGTGGCGGTTCGCACCGCCCAGCACAACGATGCCTGGCTGGCCCGCTTCACCGAGGTGATCGCCGAGATGCCGGAGATCGTGGAGGCGCACCGCCTGACCGGCGAGGTCGACTATCTCCTGAAGGTGCGCGTGGACAGCACGCGCGACTTCGATCGTTTCTACAAGCGCATGATCGAGCGCATCGACCTGTTCAACGTCACCTCCAGCCTGTCGATGGAAACCATCAAAGAGACCACGGCATTGCCGATTTGACGGGCCGGAGCAGAGCAGGCACTGCTTACGCCCGGTCTCGCAGCGAAGGGGCGGAAATGCGCGTGGCGATCTGCGGCGGCGGCGTCATCGGGGCTTGCGTCGCCTACTATCTCAGCTTGCGACAGGTCCGGGTGACCATCCTCGAACGCACCGGTATTGCCTGTGCGGCGTCGGGCAAGTCTGGCGGCTTTTTGGCGTTGGACTGGTGCGACGGCACGTCGGTCGGCCCGCTCGCGCGCCGCAGCTTCGCGCTGCATGCTGAGCTTGCGTCCAGCCTTGATCGCGATTGGGGCTATCGGCGCCTGGATACCATCGCCGCGGTCGCCAGCCGGCGGCGGGGCCTCGGGCATCTCAGCCGGTTCAGCGCACCGGACTGGCTTGCTGAAGAGAGTGCCGTCCATGCCAGGCTGGGAAACGCGGAGACGACGGCGCAGGTCGACCCGGCGGCCTTCACCCGCGCGATGATGGATGCGGCCATCGCCCATGGCGCCGATTTGCGCATCGCCACGGTGACCGGCCTGACGTTCGCGGACGACGGCGCGGCGAGCGGCGTGATGGTGGACGACGAGATCATCGCTGCGGACGTCGTGGTCCTTGCCATGGGACCGTGGTCCGCCGTTGCAGCGCAGTGGCTGCCGCTGCCACCGATCTACGGCCTGAAGGGGCACAGTCTGGTCTTCGACCACGACGCGCAAGCGGCACCGCCTGCCGTATTCGCCGAATTCGAGGATGCCGACGGGACCATCTACTCGCCTGAGATCTTTCCGCGGCCCGACGGCACCACCTATGTGTGCGGCCTTTCCAGCCAGACGGCGCTGCCGGTCGATCCCGCGGACGTCGCACCGGATCCCGGCGCGACGGAGAGGCTTCAGGCGATGACCGCCCACATCGCGCCGACGCTCGGCAACGCGAAGATCCTGAGCGCCCAGGCCTGCTTCCGGCCCATCGTGGCCGACGGTCTGCCGTTGATCGGCCATGTCCCCGGTGTCCCCCGGGCGTTCGTGGCGACCGGTCACAGTGTCTGGGGGATGCTGAATGCGCCAGCCACGGGTGAGGCGATGGCGGAGCTGATCGTCGACGGCGCTGCCAGCACCGTGGACGTCGCAGCCTTCGATCCCGCCCGCCTGGCGGCTGTCAGCAGTTAGACTGGTCCAGGTCTTCGCGGCACATCGGCAGCACCGACCACAGGCTGTCGATCGACGCGCTGGGCGCGCTGCGCTGGGCATAGACGGCGATGTTCATCGAACACGGCGGCGCCACATCGTTTAACGGGACCAGCAGACCGGCCCTCAGGTCGTCTTCGATCAGGCTTTCCGGCAGCCAGGCGACGCCGAGGCCGTTCAGCGCCATGCCCCGCACCGCAATGGTGAAGGCCGAGATGCACACGGTCTCGACTGCGTGCCGCCGCACGAGGTCGGGCAGGCGCTCGTCCCATAACAGCTTCCCGAGGAAATTGGCCTGCGGATAGGCGATCAACGGCAGTGGCCGGGTGCGATCGTCGTCCGCGCCGAACAGCGGCCGCCCTTGGGCATCTGCCGCGCCGACCAGCAGCAGCCGGTCTCGGCCGAGATCCAGACGCCGCATCGAGGCCATGGGCAGCGGCGTCCCCGTCAAGGTGGACTCGTAGCAGACCAGAAGATCGGCCTCGCCCTTCACCAGCAGGCCGACGCAGTCTTCCTTGTTGGCGGATCGCAGGCGGTAGGGATGACGCAGCCCGGCGTCCTGCAAGCGGCGCAGCAGGCGCGGAAGGAAGTTCGCGGCAAGGCTGTGCTGAACGGCGAAGGTGATGCGCGGCTCGCCGCCTTCCTCAGCGCGTAGCTGGCTGCGCAGCTCGTGAAACCGCGTCACGATGCTACGGAGTTCCGCCTGGTTCTGTTCGGCCAGCGCCGTGATCTGCAACGGCTTGCGGCTACGGTCGACCAGTGTAACGCCAAGCCAGTCTTCCAGCGCCTGGATGCGGCGGGAAAAGGCCGGTTGGCTCACATGCCTGCGCCGAGCCGCCTTTGAGAAGCTGCGCGTCTCGGCGAGGGCCAGATAGTCCTCAAGCCACTTCAGTTCCATGCAGCCTCCCGCTTTTTGATGATTGCCGGAGACGCTCCGGAATTATGCAGAAATGTTAAAATATCGATCGAAATCGGTATTGGCAATTTCGCCAAAGCGGTGCGCACAATAAGGGAGCTAAGGGAACGCGAAACCCGCAATCGTCAGCGTTCCCGGTCACGTCGAGGCGTGCCGGCGCGCGACCGCATGGGGCGTGCGACGCGCCGGCATCATGCACCTGGAGCATTCAGATGAACCTGTCCCGCTTTCCGCGGCTGCGTTTCGCGCATCTGCCGACGCCGCTGGAGCCGATGGACATCCTGAGCAAGGCCCTGGGCGGCCCGCGCTTGTGGATCAAGCGCGACGACTGCACGGGCCTGTCCACCGGGGGCAACAAGACTCGGAAGCTCGAATTCCTGATGGCCGACGCCAAGGCCAAAGAGGCGGACACGATCATCACCCAGGGCGCGACCCAGTCCAACCACGCCCGCCAGACGGCCGCGATCGCCGCAAAGCTGGGCATGGATTGCCACATTCTGTTGGAAGACCGCACCGGCAGCAGCGACCCGAACTACATCCTCAGCGGCAACGTGTTGCTGGATCGCCTGCACGGCGCCAGCGTTTCCAAACGCCCCGGCGGCGCCGACATGGATGCGGAGATGGACGCGCTTGCCGAAGGCCTCCGCGCCTCCGGCAAGCGGCCGTACATCATCCCCGGCGGTGGATCGAACACGGTTGGGGCGCTCGGCTATGTCAACGCGGCCCTGGAACTGCTGGCCCAGGCCGTCGATCAGGGACTGCGCATCGACCATCTGGTGCACGCGACCGGCAGCGCCGGGACACAGGCCGGACTGGTGACCGGGCTCAAGGCGCTCAACAGCGGCATTCCGGTGCTGGGCATCGGTGTGAACGCCGCCCGCGAAAAGCAGGAAGAGAAGGTCTTCAAGCTGGCCTGCGAGACGGCCGACCATCTGGGCCTGCCCGGCGTGGTCAAGCGCGAAGACGTAGTCGCCAACTGCGACTATGTGGGGCCCGGATACGGCGTTCCCACCGCCGGCATGGTGAACGCAGTCAAGATGCTGGCGCAGAGCGAGGGGATCCTTCTTGACCCGGTCTATTCGGGCAAGGGCATGGATGGCCTGATGGACCTGATCGGCAAGGGCCAGTTCGCGCCCGACAGCAACGTCGTGTTCCTGCACACCGGCGGGGCGGCCGGCCTGTTCGGCTATCGCGACGCCTTCGACCTGCCCGGCTACGTCGACTGACGGCTGCGGCGAGGAGGCCGGTCCATGGAACACATCAAGCGGGCGGCCCGCGACCCGGAGGCGGACCACCACGAGGCGGCCGAGACAGTGGAGCGGATGCTGCGCGACATCCGCGCCCGGCGGGAAGAGGCGGTGGCGGAGTATGCCCGCAAGCTCGATGGCTGGACCGGCGACTTCGTTCTGTCGGACGCGCGCAAGCGGAGCCTGATCGAAAGCGTGCCGGAGCAGGTGAAGGACGACCTGCGCTTCGCACACGACCAGGTCCGCCGCTTCGCCGAAGCCCAACGCGACAGCCTGCACGCGTTCGAGATCGAGACGGAACCGGGCGTGCGGCTGGGCCAGAGCATCGTCCCGGTGGACTGTGCCGGCTGCTACGTCCCCGGCGGGCGGTACGCCCACGCCGCTTCGGCGATCATGAGCGTGACAACGGCGAAGGTGGCCGGCGTGCGCTTCGTCGTCGCCTGCTCGCCACCGCGGGGCGGGTCGATCAACCCCGCCGTTGCCTTCGCCATGGACCTGGCCGGCGCCGACATGATCCTGGAGATGGGTGGCGTCCACGCTGTCGCCACCATGGCCTACGGCCTGTTCGGCTGCCGTGAGGCCGATATGCTGGTGGGCCCGGGCAATGCCTACGTGGCCGAGGCCAAGCGGCTTCTGTTCGGCCGCGTGGGTATCGACGTGTTCGCCGGGCCTACGGAAAGCGCGATCATCGCCGACGACACAGCCGACCCCATGACACTCGCCGTCGATCTGGCATCCCAGGCCGAGCACGGCACCAATTCGCCGGTCTGGCTGTTCACCACCTCGCGCCAGGTGGCGGAGGCGGTGGACCGGCTGGTGCCGCAGGTGGCCGACGATATGCCCAATGCCGAGGTCGTGCACACGGCCTGGCGTGACCACGGCGAGATCATCCTGTGCGGCGACCGGGATGAAGCTGCTGAGGTCAGCGACCGGTACGCCTGCGAGCATCTGCAGGTGATCGCCGAGGATCTCGGCTGGTGGAAGGGTCGGCTGCGCAACTACGGCTCGCTGTTCCTGGGCGAGGGCAGCACGGTGACCCACGGTGACAAGTGTTCCGGCACCAACCACATCCTGCCGACGCGGCGGGCCGCGCGCTACACCGGGGGCCTGAATGTCCACAAGTTCCTCAAGGTCCTGACCTTCCAGCAGATCGACGAGCAGGCGAACCATACCTTCAGCGCCGTCGCCTCCCGCATTTCCCGTGTTGAGGGGATGGAGGGGCATGCCCGCGCCTGCGACTGGCGCCTGCGCAAATACTTCCCCGGCACGAACTGGTCGTTCGACGTCTACGACCAGGTGCGGCACGACTGAAGGCGCGGGCCATGAAGCGGTTCGCCAAATCCTTCACCCAGCAGGAGCCGATCCCCGAGCCCGCCATTGCGCGCGCGGCCGAGATCATGCGCACGGGCCGGCTGCACCGGTACAACACGGCACCGGGCGAAGAGTCCGAGGTGTCGGCGCTGGAACGGGAGTTCGCGGACTATCAGGGGGCCCGATACTGTCTGGCGTGTGCTTCCGGCGGCTATGCCCTGCACATCGCGCTGAGGGCCGCGGGGCTGGAGCCGGGCGAGCCGGTGCTGGCCAATGCGTACACGCTGGCACCAGTACCAGGCGCCATCCACAATGCCGGCGGTGTGCCGGTGTTGGTGGAGGTCGATGCCGACTATCACGTCGACCTGGAGGATCTGGCGACGAAGGCGGTGCGCAGCCGCTCGCGCTTCCTGCTCTTGTCCCATATGCGCGGTCACGTCGCCGATATGGACGCCGTCACGGCGCTCTGCCGCGAACACGGCATCACCCTGATCGAAGACTGCGCCCACACCATGGGGGCCCATTGGCGCGGCCGGCTGTCCGGCAGCTTCGGCGTGATCGCCTGTTTCAGCGCCCAGACCTACAAGCACGTCAATGCCGGCGAAGGTGGCCTGCTGACCACCGACAACGCCATCGTCGCAGCGCGGGCGATCGTCCATTCCGGCTCGTACATGCTGTACGACCGCCATGGTGCGGCACCCGATGAGTCCGTGTTCCGACGGATCCGGCTGGAAACGCCCAACTACAGCGGCCGCATGGACAACCTGCGCGCCGCCCTATTGCGTCCCCAGATCGCTGCGCTCAGCACCAACTGCGCCCGCTGGACGCACCTCTACGAGGTGCTGGAAGCGGGCCTTTCCCGCCTTCCCGGGCTTCGCCTGCCCAAACGCGTCGCCCATGAAGCCTTCGTCGGCAGTTCCATCCAGTTCCAGTTGACCGATCTGGAACTGTCGCGGATCCCGGCGTTCCTCGCCGCGGCCGCGGAGCGTGGTGTCGAGCTGAAATGGTTCGGCGATGATGAGCCGAAGGGCTTCACCAGCCGGTTCGACAGCTGGCGCTATCTTGGCGACCTGCCGGACCTGCCGCAGACCCGCGCGGTCCTTTCCAGGACCTGCGACATGCGCATCCCGCTGACGTTCACCGAAGCGGACTGCCGCCTGATCGTCGATGTCATCGCCGAGGCGTTGGCCGCGATCGGGGCAACAACAACAACCGCATAGACCCAACAAGGAGGAGCAAACAATGAATGCGAACCTGCTGTCGATGACGGCTGCCGTAACGATCGGCCTCACCGGCACGGCCCTGGCCGACAACATGCGGCTGGGCATGGGCGATCCCATCGAATCCGACCAGGGGGCGCTGGCATCCCGATTTGCGGAGCTGGTGGAGCAGTATTCCGACGGCGCGATGGTGGTCGATCTGTTCCCCGGCGGCCAGCTGGGCGCGGAGACGGAGATGATCCAGAACTCCCGCCTCGGCACCCTTGATTTTGCGCTTGTGGGCATCGGCAATGTAACGCCGTTCGCGGCTCGGCTGGGCGCGCTGACCATGCCCTATGCCATCACCAGCCACGCCGACGCCGTCAAGATGACCACCGGCGACCTGGGCCTGCACTGGAACACGATTGCCGAAGAGGAAGCCGGGCTGCACATCGTCGCCTGGACCTATTCGAACTTCCGGTTCCTCACCAACTCCGAGCGCCCGGTGCAGACGCTGGAGGACCTGGATGGCCTGAAGGTCCGGGTGCCGCAGAACCCGATCATGCTCGCGACCTACGAGGCCTGGGGCGCCAGCCCGATCGCCATGGCCTGGCCGGAGGTGTTCACCGCCCTGCAGCAGGGCGTGATCGACGGGCAAGACAACCCGTACATCGTCAACTACACGATGAACTTCCACGAGGTTCAGGATTACCTGACCGAGGTCCACTACAACTATTCGCTGCAGCCACTGGTGATGGGCGTCGACAGCTGGAACGGCCTCAGCGAGGAAGAGCAGGACATCCTGACCCGCGCCGGCCTTGAAGCGCAGATGTACGCGCTGCTGTTCCAGGTCGAACAGGCCAACGCCGCCCGCCAGGGTATGATCGACGGCGGTGTCGAGGTGCTTTCGATCGAGGATGAAGAGCGCTGGATGGCGATCGCCATGGAAGAGGTCTGGCCCCAGTTCTACGACGACATCGGCGGCCAGGAAGCCTTCGAAGAGGTCATGAGCCAGCTCGGCCGCTGACCCCAGCGGCACCGGGGGAGGCGGGCCCGCGCCGTCTCCCCCGCCCTTTTCGCCTTGGGGAGGGCCACCCATGCGCGCGTATATCGACAAGGCCGAAGGCTATCTGTGCGGCGTGTTGCTGACGGCCGTCGTCAGCCTGCTGTTCTTCCAGGTGATCATGCGCGTGGTGTTCAACACCGGTGTCGCCTGGGTGGAGGAGCTGGCGCGATACGCCTTCGTCTGGTTCGTGTTCCTGGGCGCCGCCCGTGCAGCACGCCTGGGCGCCCACAACCGTGTCTCCGTGCACTTGAAGCTGCTGCCGCCCAAAGTGGCCGACGGCATGCTGCTGGTGGCCGACCTGATCTGGGTCGCCTTCAACCTCGCCATGGTGTGGAAGGCCTATGAGGTCATCTCGCTGATGCTGCGGTTCCCCTACCGCTCGCCGGCGCTCGGCTGGTCCATGGCCTATGTCTACCTGATCATCCCGATCGGCTTTGCGCTGATGTCCGTCCGCGCGCTTCAGGTGCGCTATCTGAAGCTCGCCCGCGGCATCGAGCCGGAGGATGTCGACCGGCAGGAGATCGAAGAGGCCAAGCGCGCCGTTTCCTCCGAACACGAGTCGAGAGGATAGGCGCCATGGATGCTGCCCTCCTCTTGTTCGGTGTGTTCGTGGCCCTGCTGCTGCTGGGCGCACCGATCATGGCCGCCCTCGGCGCCTCGGCGATGGCTGTCTATATCTATAACGGCGAGAATTTCTCGTCCCTTGTTGAGCTTGGCTTCAACGCCATCGACAGCTTTCCGATCCTGGCGCTGCCGGCCTTCATTCTCTCCGGCGCGCTGATGAGCGATGCCGGCATCTCGCGGCGGCTGATCGTGATCGCGGAATCGCTGGCCGGCAACGCGGCCGGTGGCTTGGGCACCTCGACGATCCTCGCCTGCATCTTCTTCGGTGCCATCTCCGGTTCGGGCCCGGCGACCACGGCCGCGGTCGGCATGCTGATGATCCCGGCCATGGTCGACCGCGGGTACAGCCGGCCCTATGCCGGCGCCATCACCTCGTCGGCCGGCGGCTTGGGCGTGGTGATTCCGCCCAGCATCCCCATGGTGATCTACGGCGTCACCGCGACGGTCTCGATCTCCGAGATGTTCGTGGCCGGCGTCATCCCCGGCCTCTTGCTGGCAGGCGGCCTGGCCTGCACCAACTACGTGCTGGCGCGCCGCCACGGCTATCGCTCACAGCTTGAGCACCGCGTGCCCATCGGCAAGGCCCTGAAGGAAGGCGTGTGGTCGCTATTGGCGCCCGTGGTGATCCTGGGCGGTATCTACAGCGGCCTGTTCACGCCGACGGAAGCCGCCGTGGTTTCGGTCTTCTATGCCCTGTTCGTCGGCGTGGTGATCCACCGGGAGAGCAGCTTCAAGGGCTTCACCGACGCGCTCTCAAGCACCACCTGGCTGACGGGCCGCGTGCTGATCATCATGTTCGCGGCCACGGCCTTCGGGCGCATCCTGGTGGAAAACCAGATCCCCGCGCAGATCGCCCAGGGCATTCTCGGCCTGACCGACAGCCTGTGGCTGATCTGGCTGGTCGTGATCTTCTTCCTGCTGGTCGTCGGCATGTTCATGGAAACGCTGGCGACGATCCTGATCGTGACGCCGGTGCTGTTGCCGGTGATGACCGAATTCGGAGTCCACCCGATCCATTTCGGCATCATCCTGGTGGTGTGCTGCGAGATCGGGTTCTCAACACCACCCTTGGGCGAGAACATGTTTATCGCCTCAAGCATCGCGAAGACGACGATCGAAGAGATCTCAGTGCGCGCGCTGCTGTTCGTGGGCACGGCCGTCGCCGTGGTGATCCTGCTTGCCTTCGTGCCCGATCTCGTGCTCTGGCTGCCTCGACTCTTGGGGTATTAGGGGGGCTATCGTGCAGTCCGAAAAGACCGTCGGCGTGATCGGCGGCATGGGGCCGGAGGCGACGGTTGAGCTGATGCGCCGCATCATCGCCGCAACGCCGGCAGCAGACGACGCCGACCACATCCACGTGATCGCCGACAACAACCCGAAGATCCCGTCGCGCATCAAGGCGCTGATCGAAGGCGGCGGCGAAGACCCCGGCCCGGTGATCGCTGGCATGGCCCGGCGGCTGGAGACGGCGGGGGCGGACTTCCTGGTGATCCCCTGCAACACGGCCCACCACTATCTGGGGGCCGCACAGGCCGCGGTGTCGATCCCCGTCTTCGACATGATCGATCTGACGATCCGGCGGCTCACCACCATGGCACCAAAGCCCGACAAGGTCGGCATGCTGGCCTCACCGGCGGTGCGGCTGACCGGCCTGTTCGAGCGGCGCTGTGCGGATGCCGGGATGGAGATCCTCTACCCGGAGGGCGCGGACGATGCCGCGATGCTGGCCTATATCCGCGCCATCAAGGCCGGAGAGGTCCGGGACCCTCTGATCGAAGCCTACGAGCGGGCGACCGAGCACCTGGAAGCGCGTGGCGCCGCCGTGCATCTGGTGGCCTGCACGGAACTGTCGTTCATGCCGCCGCCGCGCACCGCCAAGGTGCCCGTGATCGACACGCTGGACTGCCTGGTTGAGGCCACCGTTGCCGAGGTGAAGGGGTCGCAAGGCCGACAGGCAGCGTGACGGGCGCCGAGCAGACGAACGAGCGCGCCGGACCCGCGGTCGTACAATGGGTTCGGCGGCTGTTCCCCGGCGTTGCGGTGGTCCTGCTGGCGGCGATGAGTGCCATCTTCATCGCCGAGCACTACGGTGGCCCCGTCTTCCTACTGGCACTGCTGCTGGGCATGGCGGTCACGTTCCTGGGGCAGGAGCCGCGATGCCAGCCCGGTATCGCGTTCTGCGGCCGGACGGTGCTGCGCATCGGCGTCGCCCTTTTGGGAGCGCGTATCACCATCGACCATGTGGTCGATCTCGGCTGGGGACCGGTCGTCGTCGTGGCCGTGGCCGTGGTCACCGTCATCGGGTTCGGCGTCTTGCTGGCAAGGCTCCTGGGCCTGAACCCGTGGTTCGGCGTGCTGACCGGCGGCGCCGTGTCGATCTGCGGCGCCTCGGCTGCAGCAGCCATCTCGTCCGTGCTGCCGCCGGACCGGCGCTCGGAAACCGATACGGCGTTCACCGTGATCGGCGTAACGGTGCTCAGCACACTCGCCATGATCGCCTATCCGATTCTGGCCGGCGTACTGGCCATGGAAGACCAGGGCGCGGGGTTCTTCTTCGGCGCGACCATCCATGACGTCGCTCAGGTCGTCGGCGCTGGATTCAGTGTGTCCGTGGAAGCGGGTGATGCGGCAGTCGTGGTCAAGCTGTTCCGCGTGGCGCTGCTGATCCCCACCGTGATCGCCATCGCGGTGGTCGCGCGCCTGTCCGCCGAGTCGGGCCGCGCCGCCAGAATGGATCCGCCCTGGTTCCTCGGCGGCTTCATCCTGCTGATGGTTCTCGGCAGCACCGGAGTGATGCCGCCCGATGTCGGCACCAGCTTGGCCGACGCGTCACGCTGGTGCCTGATCGTGGCCATGGCGGCGATCGGCATGAAGACGCCGCTGGCCGAGATGCGCCTCTTGGGCTTCCGTCCGGTGGCCATCCTGGTTCTGGAAACCGCGTTGATCGGCACCGCCGGGGCTGCCGCGGCGTTACTGCTGTTCTAACGCCGATCCGGATGCCGCGCCTGCGGACCCGCCGCGTCGCCTATCCTGCGGCCACCCGCGCCAGCCGGTCATAGAGGGCGCCGATCAGCGTCGGACGCGTCGTCGCCGACGGGTAGACCAGGTCGATGCTCCGCTTCAGTGGCGGATCGCCGAGAGGGATGATCCTGAGTTGGCGGGCGGCCGGGGTGCCGAGGCAGGTTTCCGGGACGATGGCGACGCCCAGGCCCCGCGTGACCATCAACAGGATGGCCTCAAGCGAATCCAGCTCCATCGCCGTGGTGACGCGCAGGCCACGCTCGCGCAAGCCTTCGTCGATCAGGCGGCCAACCCCGGTGCGGCGGTTGAAGCGCACGAAGGGGCGCTGAGACAGAAGCTCCGCCGCCGTGTCATCCGCCTGATCGCGGTGCGCGACGATGATCAGGGCCTCCTCCACCACCGTGCGGACGGCAAGCGATGCCCCGCGCGGTGACGGGCCGGTGATCACTGCGGCGTCCAGATCACCTGCGGCAACCGATCGGGCGAGATCGTCGGAGAGCCCGCTGGTAATCGTGATCTGCAGGCGCGGGTGCAGCGTCTTCAGGTCCACCAGTGCGTCTGGCAGGATGCCGGTGGCCACAGTCGGGATGACCCCCAGCCGCAGGTTGCCGGCTAGATCCCGCGCTGCAGTGTCGCGCAGAGTCTCATAGAGGCGCACGACCTCCCGCGCCCGGTCCAGGATCGACCGGCCAAGCGGCGTGATCGCAGGCGGCCGCTTCGTGCGATCGAACAGCGGCGCCTGCAACTCGTCCTCCAGCGCCTTGATCTGCATGCTCACGGCCGATTGCGTCAGACCCAAGCTTTCCGCCGCAGCCTGAAAGCTGCCGCGATCCGCGATCGCCACCAGCGTCTGGAGTTGACGCATGGACAAGGGAAGCCAGCCCGTCAGCGTCCCACGGCGTAGCCCTGCATTCGCCGCGGGTTGGCGCCCGCCTTCAGCACGGTACCTTCGGGCGTATCTTCGCGCGCCACCGCCGACAGGCGGCCCAATGCCCAGTCGCCGGCCTTCTTCAGGTGATGGCCGCGCGCTGCCAGTTCGTCCAACGTATGCTGCGGCAGCCGGGTCTCCACCTCCACCTCGCCGGGGAAGGCGCGGCGCGGCCAGAAGCTGGCGGGCGCATGGTTCGTGTGGAACATAGGCATGTCGATCGCCTGCTGCAGCGACAGGCCGTGATGGACCAGCCGCAGGAACAGGGTCAGCGACCACTGATCCTGCTGGTCGCCGCCCGGCGTGCCCAGCGCCAGCGCAGGCTTGCCGTCCCTCAGCGCCAGGGTCGCCGACAGCGTGGTGCGCGGCCGCCGGCCAGGGCCGATGGCGGCCGGGCTCTCCGGATCCAGGCGGAACATCTGCGCCCGGGTCGTCAGGCCAAAGCCGAGTTCCGGGATGACCGGTGAGCTCTGCAACCAGCCACCGGACGGCGTGGCGGAAACCATGTTGCCCTCGCGGTCGACGACGTCGAGATGGCAGGTGTCGCCGCGCGGCGGCCCCGGCACCTGCAGCGTCGGCTCGCCGCTGCCGAAGGTTGCCTCCAATTCCGCCAGGTTCAGCGGCATGTCGTCGTCCGACGGCCACCAGGGCGCGCGCCCACCCGGCTCGCCCGGGCGGAACTCCGGACTGGCCCGGCCATCGACCAGCCGCGCCCGGTCCGCGCTGTAAGCGGGGTCGAGCAGCTGGTCCATGGAGGGTTTGGCGCCCGGTCGGTCGCCATAAAAGGCCTCGCGGTCGGCCAATGCCAGCTTGGCGCATTCCACCACGGTGTGGACGAAGTCCGGGCCCTCCGGGTCCATGCCGTCGAGGTCGAAATGCTTCAGCAGCGCCAATTGCTGCAAGAACACCGGCCCCTGTCCCCAGCCCGCCCCCTTGCAGACCACCAGATCGCGATAATCGAGCGTGGCCGGGGCTTCGTAGGTGGCGCGCCACCCCACCATGTCGTCGCCGGTCAACAGGCCGCGATGGGGGCGCCCGCTGCTGTCCATAGCTTCTGTTGCACGGCAGAAACGGTCGATCGCTTCGGCAACGAAGCCGGTGTAGTAGACGCCGCGCGCCGCCTCGATGACCCCTTCGCGGTCGCGCCCGACAGCCTCGGCCTCCATCAAGAGGCGACGATACGTGGCGGCAAGGGCAGGGTTGCGGAACAGCTGCCCCGCCCGCGGCGGCTCGCCACCGGGCAGGTAGAGCGCGGCCGATGTCGGCCAGTACTGGCGGAACAGGTCGGCCACGGCGTGGATGGCACCGCTGACCTGTTCAAGCACCGGGTAGCCGGCTTCGGCGTATCCGATTGCGGGCGCGAGAATGTCGCGCAGTGGCAGCGTGCCGCGGTCGCGCAGCATCAAGAGCCAGGCGTCGACCGCCCCCGGCACGACGGCCGCTAACAGCCCGGTGCCCGGTACCAGACCGAGACCGAGATCGCGATAGGCATCGACGGTCGCGGCGGCCGGCGCCCCGCCCTGGCCGCACAGCACCAGGGTCTCCCCCTTGCGCGCATCGTGCAGCAGCGACACGGAATCGCCGCCCGGCCCGTTCATGTGCGGCTCGACGACCTGCAGCACGAACCCGGCGGCAACGGCCGCATCGAAGGCATTACCGCCACGCTCCAACATCGCCATGCCGGCCGCCGAGGCGAGCCAGTGGGTCGACGTGACCATGCCGAAGGTGCCGGCCAGCTCCGGTCGGGTGGTGAAAACCGCCACGCTATCCTCCCTTGATGCGCGTTCTGCCGCGCCTGAACCTTAAGCCCCGTGGCATGAGCCGCGGCAGCATGTCAATACCGAGAGGTGCTGCCGGCAAGGGCGGATGCCATCGCGTTCATTGGGCAAATCGTATCGGCTTTACGCTTTCTTTGCGCATTTACCGGACAATCCGAGCACCCGGTATTCTCGGTGAGTGGCAATGACGGACCTGATGGGCATGTTTGGCACGCTTGCCGTGAACGCGGCGGCGCTGATCGGCCTGATGGTCGCGGTCAGCCCGATCGTACGCCGGCTGGCCATCAAACCGAACCCCCGATATCGCATCCTGCTGGGCCTGGGCTTCGGCCTGACCGGTATCGGCGTGATGCTTGTTTCCGTGGAAGTTGCGGACGGCATTCTGATCGATGGGCGCAATGTCGCCATAGCCGTTGCAAGCCTGTTTGCGGGCCCCTGGGCAGCTGCACTGGCAGCCGCCGCCATCGGCGGAACCCGGATGCTCTTGGGCGGAGATGGCGCCATCTTCGGCGCACTCCAGGCCCTGCTGGTATGGCTCGCCTGCCTGGCATTTCTCCGATACCTGCCGGTGGACCGCATCCGTCCGGCCACCAGCCGTTTGGTCATGCTCGGTCTGCTGCTGACAGCGGGAAACGCCGCACCGGCGTTCCTCGCCGGCATGATCGGTTCGTGGCCGCTGGCTCTGGCCACCCATGTCGGACTGATCTATCTGGCGGCAGGAGCCTGCTTCTACACCGGGTGTCTGGTCGCAACCACCAATCTGCTGGCCCGCGAACACGCCCAGACGGCAGCGGAGAAGTCGCTGCAAGAGCGTGACGAACGGTTGCGCGCCTTGGCGGAAACGTCCAATGACTGGTTCTGGGAAACCGATGCGGACGACCGTCTGACCTATCTGTCGTCGCGCATCGATGACGTGTTGGGCATCGATCAGTCGGAATTCGTGGGCCGTCCCCGCGATCATCTTCTGGTCGATACCATCGACGGCGACTTTGCCCGCAGCCGGCAGGCCGTCGAAGCCCGCGAGCCGTTCCGCAACCTCATCTGGGCCGTCCGCCTGCCAGCGGGCGAGGTGCGCTGGCTGCGCAGCAGCGGCGTACCGCTGACGGACGCTGCCGGACACTTCACGGGCTATCTCGGCGTCACCACCGACGTCACCGAGCATCGCCACGCCCAGAAGACGATCCAGTGGCAGGCCAGCCACGATCCGTTGACGGACCTTCCGAACCGGGCGCTCTTCCACAGCCGGCTGCAGCGCATGCTGACCCACGCCGACAGCGCCGGCCGGCGGGTCGCCCTGTTGTTCATCGATCTCGACCAGTTCAAGCGCGTCAACGACAGCTTCGGCCACACGGTCGGCGACCAGCTGATCTCGGCTGCGGCCGAGAGGATCGTGGGCTGTACCAGTCCGGCGGACGTGGTGGCGCGGCTGGGCGGCGACGAATTCACGGTGATCACGGACGACCTGGACGACCCGATCGATGTGGAGAGGATCGCCCGCCGCATCATCTCGGCTTTCGAAGCGCCGTTTGTGCTTGAGCGCCGCGAAGTCTACGTCTCGGCCAGTCTCGGCATCGCGATCTTCCCCGACAACGCGCGCAGCGCGGACGCCTTGATGCGCGAGGCCGATGCCGCGCTCTACCGCGCCAAGGACGGCGGCCGCAACGATTTCCGGTTCTTCACGCCGGAGCTGAACGAGCGATCGCGCGAGCGGACGATGATGGAATCCCAGCTCCGTCGCGCGCTGGAACGTGAC
Source organism: Alphaproteobacteria bacterium (assembly GCA_028281925.1). Taxonomy (GTDB): domain Bacteria; phylum Pseudomonadota; class Alphaproteobacteria; order DSM-16000; family Inquilinaceae; genus JACKIG01. The sequence goes on along the minus strand of JANQIX010000087.1, from coordinate 10,147 downwards.
GAGCTGTACCTCTGCTATCAACCGCAGATCCGCATCAGCGATCGTGAGATCGTCGGCGTGGAGGCTCTGCTGCGCTGGGAGAACGAGGTGCTGGGCCAGGTACCGACGCCGCAGTTCATCGCCCTGGCGGAGGATTCGGGGCTGATCGTGCCGATCGGCACCTGGGTGCTGGAAACCGCCTGCCGCCAGATCGCGGAGCTGACCAAGGGACACCCACCGCTGAACCTGGCCGTCAATGTGTCGAGCCGACAGTTCACGACGCCCGGCCTGCTTGAAGCCGTGCAGCATGCCCTTGCGGTCAGCGGCCTGCCGGCCGGTGCGTTGGAGCTCGAGATCACCGAGAGCGTCCTGATGGCGGATCTGAAGCAGACCTATGAGACGCTGGAGGCGCTGTCCGCCCTGGGCATCCAGCTGTCGCTGGACGATTTCGGCACCGGGTATTCCTCGCTCAGCTATCTTCGCCGGTTCCCGGTTAACGTGTTGAAGATCGACAGGGCCTTCGTCAACGACGTCACCAAGGATGCCGGCGCCGCCGCTGTCGTGGAGAGCATCATTGCCATGGCCCACGGCTTGAAGCTGACGGTGGTGAGCGAAGGCGTGGAAACACCGGAACAGCATGCCTTCATGGTGCGCCACGGCGTCGACCGCGGACAGGGCTACCTCTACGGCAAGCCGATGCTGCTGAAAGACTTCACCGAGATCTACTGCGCCCGCGAGGTCGCCTGACCCCCACGCCCCGCCGGACAATCAGGCCGGCGGCCCGCCCGCAAACGCCGCCATATGAAAGGCCGCCTGATCCGCGCCGTAGCGAAAAGCCTGCCCGACAGGACAGGCCGCACGCGCCTGGCAGCCGCCGTCGCGGCAGGCTGCGCCATCCGGCGATACCACATGCGATCGGCACCGCCCCACATCATAGCCGACGGCGGTCAAAGCGCCGACCGGGCAGGCGGTCAGGCATGGCCGGTCAGGGCAATCGGCACAGGGCGGCCGCCGCTGCCCGCGCGGCGGAAACGGCACCGGCTCGGCAAAGGCCAGCGCGCCCCGGTAGGCATGCCACAGCCCGTAGTCCGGATGGATCAGCATGCCGGTGGGTGACGGCGCGACATCCTCCGCGCTTTGCGCCCATCGCTGGAACGGATGCCAGGGCGGGCCGCCGAAGGGGAACAGCGCAGACGCTCCAAGATGTCGGGCGACGGCTCCGATCACGCGCTCGCTCCACCGGTCGAGCGGATGCGCCAGACCGTCGGCCGCCTCCGGCGACCGGCGGAAATGCTCGAACATGGCCGCACCGGCATTGCCGATCAGGATGACCGCGGCCGCCGGCCGCCCGTCCTGCAGGACGGGGACATTGTCGCCTTCGCATGGCCGGAAGCCGCCGCGCAGGATCAGCCCATGTTCCGCCACCGTCGCCTGCAGCACCGTCCACCGGGCGCGGTCGGATATCAGGCAGGTCATGCCTTCACCAAGAGCTCCAGCGGCGCCTGCGTCAAGGCTCGGCAACCGCTCGCCGTTACCTCCACGGTCTGGCCGCTGGTCATGGCCAGGCCTGCATCGCTGTCGAACACGATGATGTGAATGAAGATCACCATGCCCGGCGCTGCGGGCGTCGGATTGCCATGGAACAGCATGCTGCCCTCGGCCCAGTCCATCCAGTTGGGCGCGAAGGTGGCCCCCAGGCTGTAGCCGCAGGCATTCATCCGGTGCGGCGCAAAGCCCGCCGCATCCAGCACGCGGGCATGCGCATCGAACACCCCGCCCAGGGGTGCCCCGGGCACAAGCGCGTCCTTCGCCGCCGCCAGCGCATCGACGGCCGCGCGGTGCATGTCACGCTGACGCTGCGGCGGCTCACCGATACGGATCGTGCGCATCAGGCAGGCGTGGTAGTGGCGGTAGACGCCGGCAAACTCCAGCGTCAGCTGGTCGTCGGCCGACAGGTGCCGCCGCCCGGTGAAATACCGGCACATCAGCGCGCCGGGGCCGGAGCCGATGATCGTCTCGTTCGCCGGATCATCGCCGCCGCCGCGGAACACGGCGGCCTGCATGGCGGCCAGGATGTCGCCTTCGAACGCGCCGGGGGCTGCCAGCTCCGACGCCGCGTCATAGGCGGCATCCACCAGTTCGGCCGCACGGCGGACGTAAGTGAGCTCCGCCGGGCTTTTCACCAGCCGCAGCCGCGACACCAGGTCCGATGCGTCCTCCAGCCGGCAGGTTCCGGCGAGACCCTCGGCCAGCCGGAAGCCCAGCTTCGCGGTCAGGCCGTAGGCATCCCATTCGACGCCCAGCCGCGCCTCTCGGCAGCCATGCTCCGACAGAATGCCGCGCAGCACGGCAACCGGGTCGGCACCGTGTTCGTCCACCCAGACGCGGATGTCGTCGATGATCGACGTGAACCGGGCCTGACGCAGATCCGGCGCACGGGTCAGCAGCGTCATACCGCCATCGGCCGTCAGCACCAGACACTGGAAATAGACATAGCCGAAGGTATCGAAACCGGTCAGGTAATAGAGGCTCTCTTGCCGGAAGATCAGCAGACCATCCAGGCCGCGCTCCGTCATCGCCGCGCGAGCCCGTGCCAGGCGATCGGCAAGTTCCTGTTCGCTGAAATGGATCGGCATGGCTAGACGAACGAAGCTATCGCGTCGAAAGGCTTCTTTTCGATGGCCGGAACGGTCGCGTCAACGGCCGGATGGCCGGCGACGACGATCATCACCGCCCGCTCATGCTGCGGCCGGCCAAGGATCTCGCGCAGGAAGCCCATGGGGCTGGGCGTGTGGGTCAACGTCGCGAGCCCTGCATGGTGCAGGGCGGCCAAGAGGAAGCCGCAGGCAATGCCCACGCTCTCCGGCACGTAGTAGTGCTTGATGCGCTCGCCTTCGTCGCCCACGCCATAGGTCTGCTGGAACACGACAACCAGCCAGGGTGCCACCTCCAGGAAGGGTTTGCGCCAATCCGTGCCCAGCGGCGCCAGCGCGCGCAGCCATTCCTCGCCCGCGCGGTCCTGATAGAAGGCCTGCTCTTCCGCCTCGGCCGCCTCGCGGATGCGCCGCTTGATCGCGGCGTCGGACACTGCCGCGAAGTGCCAGGGCTGCATGTTGGCGCCGGACGGCGCTGAGGCCGCGGCACGGATGGCGGCGGCAATGACGGCGCGGTCGACCGGTGTCGGTGCGAAATCACGGACCGAGCGGCGGAACGCCAGCGCCCCGCGGAAGGCTTCGGCGCGCGCCAGGGCCTCGGCCGGGTTGAGTAACGGGTAGCCCGCAAGCGGTACTGTCTGCGGTGCGTCCGCCCCGTCAGCCACGATCGGTGCTGAGGCCGGATGTCTCAACCGATGCATCGCCAAACGCCTCGCGTATCGATTCGGCCATCCGCTCCGGCGATGTTCCACTGCCGAACAGGATCAGGTTCTGGCCGTCCGGCCCCATCAGATAGACGAAGGCGGAATGGTCCATCAGATAATGGTCCGGATCGTCGCCCCCGACCCTGGCGTAATAGGCGCGATAGCTGCGCGCGGCTTCGGCGACCTGCTCCATGCTGCCGGTCAGGCCGATCATGCGCGGGTGGAACAGGCTCACATAGTTGGCCATCGCCTCGACCGTATCGCGTTCAGGATCGACGGTGATGAACAGCGGCGCGATCTGGTCGCCCTCTTCGCCCAATAGCTCGATGGCCTGAGTCATGGTCCAGAGCTCCGTGGGGCAGACATCCGGACAGAAGGTGAAGCCGAAATAGACCAACGTGTATTGGCCGTGAAACGTCTCGTCCGTCACCTCGCGTCCCGTGTGGTCCACCAGCGTGAAGGGGCCACCGACCTCGGCGCCGGAAACGGGGGGAACGTACTGTGTGGTCGGGCCCTCGGCATTGTTCACCTGGTACCAGGCGATCCCGGCGGCGGCGATCAGGGCAAACACGGACAAGACGGCGATGCGGATCAGGCGCTTGGCAAGCATGGGCTCAGCCCCCAAAGGGCTACGGACGCGGACATACCAAAGACTATAGGCGTCGGCCGATGGGGATGTAAAACGGCGCCCCTTTCTCGCGGCGGCATGCCACGGGGGCCGAGCGCAATGGCGGATCTTGTCGCGAGGGTTTTCACACTTCGGTCGGACTTGCTATCAATCGGATGTGGGCCTGTAGTTCAGCGGTCAGAACGCGCCGCTCATAACGGCGTTGTCGCAGGTTCGAATCCTGCCGGGCCCACCACCTGCACCGCGGCCGTGCCGGGGTGCGGCTTGACAAGCCGGAACGCGGCGACCCATAAGACCGGATACGGCCTGCGGGTTACCGCCCGCCGGCCACGCGTGGGGCCGTAGCTCAGTTGGGAGAGCGCTAGAATCGCACTCTAGAGGTCGTGGGTTCGACTCCCATCGGCTCCACCAAACCTTCCGGTTCGCGAAGCGAAATCGAGCGTCCGGGGGACGGTCGATAGGAAGGTTTCCCGAGCGCGACAGCGCGAGGGTTTGCTCCCGCTGGCATGGCACCGGTTCAAACGCCCTTCCGTCGGCTTCAGCACCAACCTGCTTGTCCATTCCGGACAGATAGATCCCTGACCGCCCCCAAGACATGGGTGACCGCCGTTGACCGAGCGGCGCTACCGCCGCTCTGGTGGCTGTGTGCGTGGCGCCTTTGAGCGCCGCGGGTTTCTTCCTCCCGCGCGAGAATTGACGGCCGGACTTCACGAAGCGGTGCTGACAGGGCCCGCGGGATCATTATTATGCGCGCCGCGAAACGGTGGGCGTGATCGTGCAGCCGCAGGTCTCCCGCCTTCCTGACATCGGCAGGTGAGCCGTCGATCCCGACAGCCTGAGCAGGAGCCGGCGATGTACGTCGTTGTGGTGGCATCCGAATGTGCGCCCGTGGCCAAGGTGGGCGGCCTGGCCGATGTGGTGTACGGCCTGAGCCGGGAGCTTGAGATCCGCGGCAACGCGGTCGAGATCATCCTGCCGAAATACGACTGCCTCTGGTATGACCAGATCTGGGGGCTGACGGTCGCCTATGAGAATCTGTGGGTGCCGTGGCATGGCGGGGCCATCCGCTGCACCGTCAATTTCGGCTTCGTGCACGGCCGCAAATGCTTCTTCATCGATCCGCACAGCGACGACAACTTCTTCAACCGCGGCATCTTCTACGGCCATTACGACGATCCTGAGCGCTTCGCCTTCTTCTGCCGGGCGGCGCTGGAGTTCATGTACAAGTCCGACAAGCGCCCCGACGTGATCCACTGCCACGACTGGCAGACGGGCCTGGTGCCGGTGCTGCTCTATGAGATCTATCAGCATATCGGCATGGGCAGTCAGCGGGCCTGCTATACCATCCACAACTTCCGCCACCAGGGCACCTGCGGCGAAGACGTGCTGTGGGGCACGGGCCTGGGCGACCCCGGCCGCTATTTCGTGCAGGAGCGCCTGCAGGACACGTTCAACCTCCTGGCCATCAACATGATGAAGGGCGGCATCGTCTATTCCAACGCCGTCACCACGGTGTCGCCGCGCCATGCATGGGAGGTGCGGAATACGGACCTGGACTGCGGCCTGGGCGGCACGCTCTACACGCATCGCGACAAGTTCTCCGGTGTCCTGAACGGCCTCGATTACGAGCAGTGGAACCCGGAGGCCGATCCCTGGATCGCCGCCCATTTCTCGGCCGACGACATGGCGGGCAAGGCGGAAGCCAAGGCGGCACTGCGCCAACGCTTCTTCCTGCGCGACGCCGATGTGCCGCTGGTGTCTTACGTCGGCCGGCTGGACTCGCAAAAGGGCATGCATCTGGTCCGCCATGCCCTGTTCTATTGCATCGAGAACGGCGCTCAGTTCGTGCTGTTGGGCTCCAGCCCCGAGCCGGACACGCAGGCGCATTTCCGCCACCTGAAGGGCCAGCTGAACGACAACCCCGACTGCCATCTGGAAATCGGATTCAGCGAGCAGCTCGCCCACCAGATCTATGCCGGCGCGGACATGATCGTGGTGCCCAGCATGTACGAGCCCTGCGGCCTGACCCAGATGATCGGCCTGCGCTACGGCACGGTGCCGATCGTGCGCAGTGTCGGCGGTCTGGTGGACACGGTGTTCGATGTGGACAACAGCGACCGGCCGAAGGCCGAGCGCAACGGCTTCGTCTTCGACGATGTGGATTTCGCGGCGATCGAAAGCGCGCTGGCCCGCGCCCTGAAGCTCTGGCGCGACAAGCCCAAGGCGTTCGCCAAGCTGGCCGCGACCGGCATGGCCCAGGACTATTCCTGGAACGTGGCGGGCGAGCATTACCTGGACATCTACGAGCGCATCCGGGCGAAGTGACGGGTCTAGGCCGGCGTGTTGAGCCCGTACCGCTTGTGGAGGCCGCGTCCGCAACCCTTCGGTCGGTGATCGGCAGCTATCGGCCCTGAGCCGGGGAGGACGGTAAGTGTTCTGGTCGTCCGCTTACGTGGCTACAGCCGACAGACATGCCGCAGAGGATTGCCAGGCTCGTAGTACTGCCGACCTCCGAGAACCCGAACGTAACTTGCTATTCGGAGATCAGAACTCCACCAAACCGGCTTCGGAGACCCGGCAGGTCGGCTGAGGCGGTTGTAGACCCTTAGCTCCACCACTTCGGAAGTCGAACGACAAATGCTCGCTTAGGGTCGTCAATGCTGATGGGTGCGGCCCATTATTGCGTCATCGATCGTACGCGACGTTCGCGCTGCAAGGTAGGCACGCCATCCGCCATGCGGTGTGATGTCCACAGCCCCCTCGATACCCGCGCACTCGCACAAGAACCCTGTGACGGCGCTGCCATCCTCCAGCAGAACCTGTCCCAGACCCAGTGGTGCCGGTATTTCTGCCATGAGATCGCCGAGTCGGGCGCGGGGCATCGCCCATACTTCTAGCTCGACCGCGTCGCCGCCTTCCATGCGGACCAGACCGGGACGCTCCGGAGGTCCGCCGGGCAAGGCGAAGAGCTTGTATGCGGGAGCGGTCTTGGCGGCGCACAAGAACCGCGCGCCACGATCGGTGAGCGCTGGGTTCAGTGGCAGGCCCGACATATGGGCTCCACAGACCGCCACTGCGATCTCGTCGGGTTGTGCGGCCGTCATGGCGGCACTGCTCCCGGACGACCCAAAAAACCGCGCCGCTTCCGACGCCAGCCGCCCGTCCGCTCCGGCGCGGCCAACGAAGGTCACGCTTCCGGGCCGGCCATCGGCGCGCGGTCCGGTCGGGACCGCCAAAGCCGAGAGGTCAAGAAGGTTCACGAAGTTTGTGTATGCTCCGAGATTGGCGTTCGGTGCTATCGGGTCCTCAGCGAGATCCTCGACCGAGTAGAAGGTTGGCACTGTTGGAACGCACAGCATGTCGAAGGGCGCGATCAGCGCATCGCACGCTCGTTTGAGTTCGGCGAGCCGATAGTGCCCACGAAAGGCGTCCGTGGCGGTCATTCCCACCGCACGGCCCACGACCTCGCGGGTGACCGGATGCAGAGCGTCGGGTTGGTGTTTGAGAAGTTCCTCGACCACCGCATACCGCTCGGCGACCCAGGCGCCGTCATAAAGCATCTCAGCCACCGCATGGAACGGCGAGAAGTCGATCTCGACGACGAGCGCCCCGCTTGCCCTCAACTGTGCGCAGGTCTCGGCGAACCATTCGCCTTGCACACGATCCCCGAAGAACCTCAGGCCAGACGTCTCCGGCACCGCAATTCTCGGCGCTGGCAACGGGGCGCCCAAGGCAGCGATGGCACGTTTTCGCGAATAGGGGTCATCGCCGTCGTAGGCCGCAGCCGCACGCAAGACCAAGTATGCATCGGCCACCGATGTGGCGAAGATCGAGACCGCATCGAGCGTCCGGCAAGCAGGTACGACGCCGCGCGTGGATGTAATGCCAAGGGATGGCTTAAGCCCCACGATCCCATTGAGAGCGGCCGGAACCCGACCGGAACCGGCTGTGTCGGTGCCGAGCGCAAAGGGCAACAGCCCATGTGCAACGGCAACGGCGGATCCGGACGACGAGCCGCCCGGTACGATCTCAGGGTCGAGCGCATTGCGCGGCGGGGGATAGGGGCTACGCACACCGACCAAGCCTGTCGCGAATTGGTCGAGATTGGTCTTGCCGACCGGAACGGCACCTGCCGCTTTCAGCCGCGCAACGACGAAGGCGTCCTCCTCCGGCTTGTACGCGTAGGCCGGGCAGGCGGCCGTGGTCGGCATGCCGGCCACATCGATATTGTCCTTCACGGCGAAGGGCATGCCCCAAAGCGGCTTCTCGGGATCGAACGGGCCCATGGCCTGGGCTTCCGCCAGCAGGACTGTCTTGTCCGGCAAGTGAATGAAGATGCCAGTGTCATTCACTTCGGCCAGTCGAGTCAGAAATTCGACGATCACTTCGGCGGGCGTCACGCCCTGGGCATAGGCGGCCCGCAGATCGGAAAGGCTGAAAGGCAGCGCCGAAAGTGGTCGCCCAGTCGGTTCCCTCATCGGTCTCTTGTCGGCTGTCGTGGTGGTTGGGTTACTCGGCGGCTTGCGTCTTCGGCGCGGCCGCCGGAGGATGCGGCGCCGCCCGCAAGAGTTCGCGCGTGTAGGGGTGGTCAGGTTCGGACATGACCCTGGCTGACGGACCCTGTTCCACGATTTCGCCTGCCTTCATCACGATCACATGGTCGCAAAGAAGCCGGACAACGTTCAGGTCGTGGCTGACGAACAGATAGGTCATTCCAAGGCGGGCACGAAGGTCAGCCAGCAGGTTCAGGACGATGGCTTGAATGGACACGTCGAGCGCGGCGGTTGGCTCGTCCAGGATCAAGAGCGCAGGGTCGAGAGCAATGGCGCGCGCGATCCCGACCCGCGCCTTCTGACCGCCGGATAACTGATGGGGGAATCGGTCAAGCAGAGGCCGCGGCAGTCCGGTGAGGTCAGCCAGCTTGTCCACGCGTGCACGACATGCGGCCCTGTCCATGCCGCCGATCCGCCGCAGGGGTTCGGAGATTGCGTCGCGTGCAGTATGGCGGGGATTGAGGCTGCCGGTGGCGTCCTGAAACACCATCTGAATGGCGCCACGACGGCCGTCGCGGATGAAATCGTTGGCGGGAATGGCGCCGATATCCTGACCGCGAAAGCGGATTTCGCCGCTTGTCGGATCGAATAGGCGAACAATCATCGACGACGTGGTGGATTTGCCACAGCCGGATTCGCCAACCAGTCCAACGCTTTGGCCGGCGCGGATCGTGAAGTCGATCCCCTTGACCGCATGAACCGGGCCGGACTTGCCGACATAGGTCTTTGTCAGCCCGCGCACTTCGAGAAGCGGCGTGTCGTCAATCCGATGCGGCTGCAGCGGCGTCCGTGCCGATTCAGGCAGCAAGTCGCGGATGCTGGCACCAGGTCGTGGCGTGGCGTCGACAAGCCTGCGCGTGTAGGGATGCGCGGGCTCGGCGAAGACCTCTTCGGCCCGGCCGGTCTCAACGATCTCACCGTTTTTCATGACGGCAAGCCGGTCGCAGTATTCCGCCGCCAGACCCAGATCGTGGGTGATCAGGATCGACGACATGCCCCGGTCACGGATGAGGTCACGGCAGAGATCCATCACCGCCTTCTGCGTGGTGATATCAAGGCCGGTCGTCGGCTCGTCCGCGATCAGCAGGCGCGGGTCACAGGCCAGCGCAATGGCGATCACAACCCGCTGGCACATCCCGCCAGAAAGCTCGAACGGATAGGCGTCGTAGCGTGCCGCGGCGTCATTGATCCGCACATCTTCCAGCGCCTTGATGGCCTTGGCGCGAGCATCATGACGGGTCGCCCGGCCGTGCTGGCGCAAGACGTCTTCGATCTGCTTGCCGACCTTGCGGATCGGGTTCAGTGCCTCGCGGGGGTTCTGGAAGATCATCGAAATCTCGCGCCCGCGCATGTCCAGCATGTCTCGCTCAGCGGCCCGGCGCAGGTCGACGCCGTCATAGACGATCTCGCCTGCCGCGATCGTGCCGCCGGCGTCAAGGATCCGCATCAGCGCATAAGAGGTGACCGACTTGCCTGAGCCACTCTCGCCGACGATGCCGAACGTCTCGCCTTTGGCAAGCGACAGGCTGACACCGCGCACCGCGTGAACCGTGCCGCGCCGGGTCCGGAAGTTCACTGCAAGATCGTTGATGTCGAGCATCTCGGCCTAGGTCCTCCGCCTTGGATCGA
>JANQIX010000045.1 GCA_028281925.1 Alphaproteobacteria bacterium | reverse complement strand
GGCGTCGATGTTCACCTCGCTCATGTCGTTGACGATGACCGCGACGCGCTTGCCTTCGCGGTTGTTGAGGATGTGGTTCATCAAGGTCGTCTTGCCGGCTCCGAGGAATCCGGACAGGACCGTAACGGGCAGCTTTGGTCGTTCTAGGACCTGGGTCATGGCAATTCCTCAGAGCGTTACGACGAAGCCGGGCGCATTGGGTGCGAGTGCGGCGTAGAGCTGGGGATGCCGGCACGGACGCAACGTGCAATTGCGGTGCGCATGTTCCAGCGCCCCGGCGAAGTTGGGCGGCAGTTTGAGGCCGAAGGCGTCATGGACGGGTTCAAGCAGACCTTGTGCCGGACGCATGAAGGGCATCTCGCCATCTCTCAAAGCTGCGTCGGGTTCGGGGCGTCGCCATAGACGGCCTTCGGATCAAAGGATTTCCGTGACTCCGTGAACACGAGCCGAGCGGGTCCACCGGAAGGGCCGCCGAGCTCAACCGATCGATAGAAGCAGGAACGGTATCCGACGTGGCAGCTTGCGCCCGAACCGGCGACCTGGACCCGCAGCCAGACGGCGTCCTGGTCGTCGTCGATGCGCATCTCGACAACCCCTTGGACGAGGCCACTGGTCGCGCCCTTGTGCCAGAGACACTGTCGGCTTCGGCTCCAGTAGTGCGCCTCGCCGGTCGCGATCGTTCGCCGTAGAGCTTCGCCATTCATGTAGCCAAGCATCAGCACTTCGCCCGTGTTGGCGTCGGTCGTGATACAGGGGATCAGTCCGTCGGCGTCGAATTTCGGCGCCAAGGCCAGGCCTTCTTCAACCTGCTCGACCGTCATGCGGGCGGCGAAGGCGGCAGCTGTTACCGGAACAGACTTGTCAGGCGCCATGGGAGCCGCCCCAGGGGCCTCCGATCACCGCTGTGTCCATGTCGAATCCTCTTCTGCAGCCACGGCCGGCTTTCAGGGGCACTTGGATGTTGTAATCAAGGAATGCAACGTTATAACATTACTTTCTCTAGTCGCAAGAAGGGATAAGGTCATGGCGCTCACGTCGATCCAGCCCCAGCCCTGCACAGATCCCGATCGCCGGGATCAGCATGCGCCGGCCGAACGGGTTGCGCTGGCAACGTCCCTCTGCGACGCGCGGGGAGCGCAACTTACTAAACTGCGACGCCAGATACTAAAGTTGCTCTGGGAGAGCGGTCGCCCGACGCGCGCTTACGAACTGATCGAAACGCTGAAGCTCAGGGACTCCCGTCCGGTCGGGCCACCCACCGTCTACCGGGCGCTCGAGTTCCTGATGTCCCAGGGGCTCGTCTCGAAGATCGAAAGCCGAAACGCTTACGTCCCCTGCGCCCATCCGGAGCGCCAGCACGACTGCCTGTTCTTCGTCTGCAGCAACTGCGGGGCGTCGGCCGAGATCGAGGACCCGCGGGTTGGTCGCCTGCTGTCCGAGAATGCTGCCGTCCTGGGGTTCCGCGCTACGCGGCACGTGGTCGAGGTGGAGGGCACCTGCGCCAGTTGTATCGCGGCTGGCGCGGTCTGAACGGGTAAGGGGAAGCCCATGGAAAGCTGGAACCTCGATGGGTCATCGCCACGTCTGCCAGTCTCGGTGCTGACCGGGTTTCTTGGCAGCGGCAAGACGACTGTCCTCAACTATCTGATCCAACAGCCCGCACTGAGCCGGACCCTGGTGCTCATCAACGAGTTCGGGGTGATCGGGCTCGACCACGACCTCGTGACCCACAGCACGGATGACGTGGTCATCGAAATGGCGAGCGGCTGCCTCTGCTGCACGATCCGGGGCGACTTGGCCAAGACCTTGCGAGAGGCCCCCGGACGCTTTGCGCGCGGCGGCAAGCTATGGTTCGATCGAGTGGTGATCGAGACCACCGGGCTCGCGGATCCGGCCCCGATCCTCCACACCCTGATGACCGACGCAAGCATCGCGCGGCGCTATCGCCTGGACGGGGTC
>JANQIX010000073.1 GCA_028281925.1 Alphaproteobacteria bacterium | reverse complement strand
GACCCCGGCTCCACCTTCGCGGTGTGGATCACCGCACCGATGCCGGTGGTCACCCCGCAGCCGATATAGCAGACCTTGTCGAACGGCGCGTCGGGCCGGATCTTGGCGACCGAGATCTCGGGCAGCACCGTGAAGTTGGCGAAGGTGGACGTGCCCATGTAGTGCAGCAGCGGCTTGCCGCCGAGCGAAAAGCGGCTGGTGCCGTCCGGCATCACGCCCTGACCCTGGGTAGTGCGAATCGCCTGGCACAGATTGGTTTTGGGGTGCAGGCAGTAATCGCATTCCCGGCATTCCGGGGTGTAGAGCGGGATCACATGGTCGCCTGGCTTGACCGACGTGACGCCGGGGCCGACCTCGACCACCACGCCCGCGCCCTCATGGCCTAGGATGGCGGGAAAGGCGCCTTCCGGATCTTCGCCCGACAGCGTGTAGGCGTCGGTGTGGCAGATGCCGGTCGCCTTGATCTCGACCATGACTTCGCCCGCTTTGGGGCCTTCCAACTGAACGGTCTCGAGCGACAACGGCTGGCCTGCGGCATGTGCGACGGCGGCACGAACGTCCATGCGTCCTTCCTCCCTGTGACTGACTGGACGGCCCGAAGCGCGGCCGTTTCGGGCCGGCTCGGGCAATCAGCGCAGGGAGTTTGCTTGCTTAGGTGCGATCGGGCAACGGCGCCGCGTCGCACCGGAAGCGAATGCCCGTGTTTTCTAATGGCGTTGCCAATGCTGCTGCTGGCAGTTTGTCGACCGGCACCCCTCTTCACGTGGCCGTTCCGGTGCCGGGAGATCCGCAATGACAGGCACGTCTGTTCCCTTGCTGGCCAGGCCAGAGGTTCTGCGGGTGCTGTTTCATCCGCGCCCTGAGATGCCGGGCAGCCGCGCCGACGAGACGGCGCATCCCGTGACCATCACGGCGGACGACGGCACGAAGCTGGGCGGCAAGGTGTTCGTGGCATCGCAGTCGGCGCCGGCGATCCTCTATTTCCACGGCAATGGCGAGATCGCGGCCGACTACGACGACCTGTCGGTGCTCTACAACCGTCTCGGCATGACGCTGTTCGTCGCCGACTACCGCGGCTATGGCACCAGCCAGGGGCGGCCCGACGGTCCGAGCTTGCTGGCCGACGCCATGGCCACTTACCGGCAGACGCCGGCCATTCTGGAAGGTCTGGGGCTGGCGCCGTCCGGCTTATACCTGATGGGGCGTTCGCTCGGCAGCGCTGCGGCGCTGGAGATCGCTGCCACAGCCGAGTCGCCGCCGGCCGGCCTGATCATCGAAAGCGGCTTTGCTTTCACGGTGGCGCTGATCGAAAGGCTGGGCGGCATGCGCCTGACCGGGGCGGAAGAGGGGCGTGACGGCTTCGGCAACCTTGAGAAGATGGGCCGCGTTGCGTGCCCGACGGTGCTGATTCACGGCAGCGAAGACTGGATCATTCCCGTCGCCGATGGACATGCGCTGCATGAAGCGGCACCAGGGCCGAAGCGCATGGTCGAGGTACCGGGCGCGGGCCACAACGACCTGATGCTGGTTGACCAGAGAAGCTATTTCCTGGCGGTCCGCAATCTGGTGGTGGCGGGGACCGTCTAACCTCGACGCTTGGCTGGGCGCCTGCCCGACCCTCGCGGTGCCCGCGGCCAGCCGACATAGTCGGCCGGCTGGCGCCGGACCCAGGCGACGAACCGCTGCATGTCCGGGTGGCCCAGAACCGCATCGGCCGTGCTGTAGCTGCGCGCAAGCTCGGCCTCGGTGAACAGCCGGTGCAGCATGCGGTGACAGATCCGGTGCAGGACCGCTGCCTCGCGGCCACCGCGGCTCAGCGGCACCCAGTGGTGGCGATCGACACTGGGGCCGTCGATCAGCGGGCGTTCGCAGATCGGGCATCGGGCGTCGGTGCTACCCTCGGGCTCGCCGTTTCGCGGCATCCTCTCGTGCCTCATGCAGGCAATCTCAGACCGCAAAACTGCGATTTTTGCGGTGCGAGATGCAAGCGCGCGGCCACATATGACAGGCTTGGCCACCTAAGGATGTTTGAGGCTGAATTATCCACTGCATATGTTAGTGCGACCCTGGACCGCATCCGATTGTGCATTGCAGCATTATACGTTTCGCTGTATTGAATCCATTGGCCGCAGAACTGCAATAAGGATTTCCAAACGATCGCGGGGGCATCGTTTGGAAGGGGGCATCAGGCAGGTCGGCCACTTCAACATGGATGACTCCGGATAACCGGAGCGTTGTGGGGCAGGAACGCCGCCGAGTTGCGCGAGCAGCCGCGGGACAGGTGTGCGTTCGTGCGCTGACATGGGTTTTTGGGGGACTGAAATGCGCAGGCTGCGCCTGACCATTGGCAGCAAGGTGATCCACGCCGAGCTGTACGACACGCCGACGGCGGATGCGCTCTATGACGCAGCGCCATTTACCTCTCGGGCCATGACCTGGGGGGAGGAAGTCGTGTTCACCACGCCAGTGCAACGTTGGCGCGAAGCCGACGCCCGCCGGACGGTCAGGCCCAACGAGCTTGCATTCTGGGTGGACAAAGACGCTGTGGCCATCGAACTGGGGCCTGACTCGCATCTGCGGAATGAGGTTCCGCTTGCCGTTCCTTGCAACGTGTGGGGACGGACAGTGGAGGATGTGGAGCAGTTGCGCGCGACCCGCTCCGGGGCACCGATTCTGTTTGAGCGCGACGAAGAACTGCCCGCCGAGTAAGCCGGGCCGGGCCGGGCCGGGCCACTAAGCGGCAAGGCACCAGGGTTCAAATCCGCGGATTCCGACTCTGTGAATCTTTGTTAGGCGCTTGTCGGAGACAGCGCTTGAGAAATTCGTATGCTAATGATTAAAATGCTATCGGCAGCGTATGCGTCGTCTGCAGGGATATGTTCCGTGACCAGTGGGTGTGCTGAGGCCCTTTGCGAAGACCGGTCTATGGGCGAGATCGAACTGGATCTGCGCGGGGTCGAGCGGTGCCAGGCAATGAGCCGTCTTGAGTTGATGTTGCGCACCGGCAAGCACAGCGGATTGCGTTGGCTTTGGGTCCGGCTGGACCCGGCCGTACCTGGCGCGGGCGAAACACTTTTCGTGCCCGTCGGGCGCCGGCTGGTCGATGCGTGGCGGCGCGGCACGATCTCTCACTGCCGGCCGCTGCCGGCCGCCGAAGGCGGGGGCTATCACGTGGAGTATCCCGCGTAGTAGGCTGCGTGATCACGCAATCACGGAAGCGGCGTGCGGATCTCCGATGGACGAATCGGATCTCTATGACGAGCCCATTCTGAGGAAGGCGGCCAGCGTCTCAAGGCTGCAGCGGCTGAGCAACCCCGACGTCACGGTTGAGCGGGTCAGCCGGGTGTGCGGTAGCCGCATTGCCGTCGATCTGACCATGGCCGACGACCGCGTTGCCGCGTTCGGACAACGGGTCGAGGCCTGCGCGCTCGGGCGAGCATCCGCGGCAATTCTCGCGGACGTGGTCATCGGTCAGACGGCGGATGAGATCCATGGGGCTGCGGACCAGCTGCGCCAGATGCTGAAGCATCGCCGACCGGCACCCGGCGGCGTGTGGGCCGATTTGGCGATCCTGGCCCCTGTGGCGGACATTCCCACCCGTCACGCATCGGTGCTGCTTCCCTTTGACGCGGTGGAAGAGGCACTGGGCAAACTGCGCGCGCCGCCGGCCGCCAACTGCCGATAGGCGTTCTCCGTCGCGTCAGGGCTCTGTCTCTTGTTGCCTCTGGATGCGGCGCCAGGCGGCGACGTTTCGATTGTGCTCGTCCAGCGTCCGGGCAAAGGCGTGCCCGCCGGTGCCGTCGGCGACGAAGAAGAGATAATCGGTGGTCTCGGGATTGAGGGTGGCCGCAATCGCCGCGCGCCCTGGATTGCAGATGGGCCCCGGCGGCAGACCTGCGTTGCGGTAGGTGTTGTAGGGCGAGTCGGTCTGCAGGTCGGTGCGGGTGAGGCCGCGGCCCAGCGGCCCGCGGCCTTCGGTCAGCGCATAGATGACCGTCGGATCGGTTTCAAGTCGCATCCCGCGGTTCAGCCGGTTGACAAAGACGCCAGCGATCAGGGCGCGTTCTTCCGGCAATCCCGTCTCTTTCTCCACGATCGATGCCAGGATCAGCGCCTCTTCAGGCGTTTCGAAGGGCAGCCCTTCGGCCCGCGTCGCCCAGAGTTCCGCCAGCGTTTCGTCCATGGCGGTCTGCATGCGCTCGACCACGGCCGGCCGCGTGTCGCCGCGGCGGATCTGATAGGTCTCCGGCAGCAACGATCCCTCCGGCGGAACGCCCGCAATCTCCCCGGTCAGGATCCGCTCATCCCAGACCAGTTCCGCGATGGCGTGGCTGGTAAGGCCTTCCGGGATGGTGATCGTGTGGGAGATTGTGCGCCCCTCGGCCAGGATGCTGAGGGCCAGCGCCGTGCTTGTCCCGGCCGGGAACGCGTATTCACCGGCCTGCAGGTCCCGATCCTGTCCGGTAATCCGTGCGGCCAGTTCGAACACCCAGCCGTCTTCGACGACATCAGCACGCTCAAGCAGTGCGGCGATCGTCGACATGCCGGACCCTGTCGGGATCAGCACGGTGACGTCTTCCGTCAGCGGGCCCGGAGCGCGGTACATCCAAACTGCCGCTCCGAAGACGGCCGTCGCGACGATCGCCAACCCGCTGATGGCCGCAAACAACCATGCGGCGAACCGGATCATGCGTCAGGCGAATTCGCGGAAGATCAGCGTCGCGTTGGTGCCACCGAAGCCGAAGCTGTTCGACAGGGCGGTCTGCACGCGGCGTTCCTTGGCGACCTTCGGCACAAGATCGACGCCCGTGCAGCTCTCGGAAGGGTCGTCCAGGTTCAGAGTCGGCGGCACGATATCGCGGTTGATCGCAAGGATCGAGAAGATCGCCTCCACCGCGCCGGCGGCGCCCAGCAGATGTCCGATGGCCGATTTGGTCGACGACATGGAGATGGTCTCGATGGCCGGGCCGAATAGCTTGCGCACAGCGCCGAGCTCGATCTCATCACCCAGCGGCGTCGACGTGCCATGGGCGTTGATGTAGTCGACGTCTTCAGGCGAAAGCTGGGCACGCTTCAGCGCCGCCTGCATCGATCTGAGGCCGCCATTGCCGTCTTCCGGCGGGGCTGTGATGTGATAAGCATCGCCGGAAAGCCCGTAGCCTACCACCTCGGCATAGATATCGGCGCCTCGGCGCTTGGCGTGCTCCAACTCTTCAAGAACCAGGATGCCGGCACCTTCGCCC
This sequence comes from Alphaproteobacteria bacterium, assembly GCA_028281925.1. Lineage (GTDB taxonomy): Bacteria > Pseudomonadota > Alphaproteobacteria > DSM-16000 > Inquilinaceae > JACKIG01. The sequence continues at coordinate 84,142 of JANQIX010000073.1, read as the reverse complement.
ATGACGAACCCGTCGCGACCCTTGTCGTACGGTCTCGACGCCTGCTCCGGCGTGTCGTTGTAGCCGGTCGAGAGCGCCCGTGCCGCGGCGAAGCCGGCAACGCCGAGCCGACAGACCGCCGATTCTGCGCCGCCCGCCACCATGACATCGGCATCGTCCAGGGCGATCAGGCGTGCGGCGTCGCCGATGGCGTGTGCGCCGGTGGAGCAGGCCGTCACCACCGCATGGTTCGGCCCCTTGAAGCCGTACTGGATGGAGACCTGACCGGAGGCAAGGTTGATCAGCGCGGCCGGAATGAAGAACGGCGACACGCGCCGTGCGCCCCGCGACTCCAGCAAAAGGGCGCCATCGGCGATCCATTTCAGGCCGCCGATGCCCGATCCGATCATCACGCCCGTGCGGAAGCGGCTTTCCTCGTCTTCCGGCATCCACCCGGCATCTTCGACCGCTTGGCGCGCTGCCGCGATGGCGTAGACGATGAAGTCGTCGTTCTTTCGCTGCTCTTTGGGCGGGAAGAAGTCGTCCGGATTGAACAGCCCTTCTTCGGTTGGACCCCGGGGCACCATCCCGGCGATCTTGGACGGCAGATCGGAGACGTCGAAGTCCGTGATCGCTCCGATACCGCTCGTGGCTCCGATCAGCCGCTCCCAATTGTGCTGGACGCCAACCCCCAGAGGGGACACCAAACCGAGGCCGGTTACCACGACGCGTCGCATTATGTTCCCCAAGAGACGCACGATGGCGGAGCGGCCACTTCAGCCGTCGCCGCCCCGGTCGTGCCCTCAATCACCTTAAACTGCAGTATGCCTCTGGCACCTTAGGCCGCAGTATGCTTCTGGATGAACTCGATGGCGTCCTTCACGGTGAGAATCTTCTCTGCCGCGTCATCCGGAATCTCGCATCCGAACTCTTCTTCGAACGCCATCACCAGTTCGACGGTGTCCAAGCTGTCGGCGCCCAGATCGTCGATGAAGCTGGCGGTGTCCGTCACCTTCGCTTCCTCGACCCCCAGATGCTCCACAACGATCTTCTTGACCCGTTCGGCGATATCACTCATTGGCTCCTGCCTTTTCTTTGCCAATCGTTTGTCGGGAGAACATTGACGGCACTGTTCCCGGCGTCCGACGACTTGTCACGCCCGTCGCCCGGGCGAAGGCTGCCGTCACATAACATACCTCTTTGGGGGTTGCCAGCATTGGCGGACCCTTCGTCGTCCACGGCCAAAGAGGGATTGCCGCGCCTAGCATCAGATCATGGCCAACCCGCCGTTCACGTGGAGGGTCTGGCCGGTGACATAGGCGGCTTCGTCGCTGGCCAGATAGACCACCGCCGCAGCGATGTCACTCGGATCGCCCAGGCGACCGGTCGGCACCTGCGCACTGATGCGCTGGCGCTGTTCGTCGTTCAGCGCGTCCGTCATCGGGCTTTCGATGAAGCCGGGGGCAATGCAGTTGGCCGTGATCCCGCGTCCCGCAAGCTCTGCAGCGAGCGACTTGGTCATGCCGACCATGCCGGCCTTGCTGGCCGCATAGTTGGCCTGGCCGGGATTGCCCGTAAACGCGACGACCGATGTGATGCCGATGATGCGCCCCCAGCGCTGCTTCATCATGGCGCGCAGCACGGCCCGCACCAGTCGGAAGCCCGACACGAGGTTCACCTGCAAGACGGTCTCGAAATCGCTGTCTTTCAGCCTGAGGGCCAGGTTGTCCCGGGTCATGCCGGCGTTGTTGATCAGGACGTCGACGCGACCCATCGCGGCGTCGGCGGCCTTCGCCACGGTCTCCGCCCCCTCTGCCGTCGAGAGATCGCCCGTCACCACATGCGCACGCTCGCCGAGCGCTTCGGCAAGCGCCTCCAAACGGTCGCGCCGGGTGCCGGCCAGGGCGACCACCGCGCCCTGGCTGTGCAGCGCTTGGGCGGCGGCGGCGCCGATGGCACCGGATGCTCCGGTCACCAGCGCGGTCTTGCCGTCGAGTTGGAACATGTCAGGCCGCCTTTCCGCCTATCGTTTCTCGGCAGCGCGGGCCGCCAAATAGGCTTCGATATCATCCGGCGTATGAATCGCATAGGCATGGAGGCCCTTGTCGATACGCCTCGTCAGGCCGGTCAGAACCTTGCCGACGCCGATCTCGACCAGCTCCGTCACGCCCATTCCCTTCATCACCAGCACGCTTTCGCGCCATCGCACATCGCCGGTGATCTGCTCGACCAGAAGGGCACGGATCACGGCCGGATCGCTGACCGCCATCGCGACGACATTGGCCACCAGCGGTACGCAAGGCGCGGCAATGGCGACCTCGGACAACGCGCCCTTCATCGCTTCGGCGGCTGGTTTCATCAGCGGGCAATGGAAGGGCGCGCTGACCGGCAGGATGACGCTGCGGCGCGCGCCTTGTTCGGCCGCGATGGCAACCGCACGATTGATCGCAGAACGGTGACCGCTGATGACCACCTGGCCATGCGCGTTATCGTTGGCGACCGTGCAGATCTCGCCTTGCGCGGCGCTGGCGACAATCTCCTCCGCCGTCTCCAGATCGACGTTGATCAGCGCGGCCATCGCGCCGATGCCGACCGGAACGGCCTTCTGCATCTCCAAGCCCCGGCGCCGCAGCAGCCGGGCGGCGTCGGCAACGCTGATCGCACCGCTGGCCGCAAGGGCAGAGTATTCGCCGAGGCTGTGCCCGGCGACGCAGGAGGCCATCTCGCCCAACATCGCGCCGGCACGCTCTTCCAGCACACGTAGTGCTGCGATCGATACGGCCATCAGCGCGGGCTGGGCGTTTTCCGTCAATGTCAGGCGATCGCCGTCCCCCTCGAACATCAAGCGTGAGAGCTTCTCGCCCAGCGCGTCGTCGACCTCGTCGAAAACCGCGCGGGCGGTGGCGGAGGATTCGGCAAGCGCCTTTCCCATACCGATGGATTGACTTCCCTGACCCGGGAAGACAAAGGCCCGACTCATCCAGACAACGTTCCTGCTACGGATACACGGCCGTCTGCAGCTTCGCGGCAGTGCAAAATGGCCGTCAGTGATAGTGGCTCGCGCCAGCGAGTCAAGCCGGGGCGTGCGATTTTCTCGGGCCGACACACGAGACTCGCTTGCAGCGGCAATGAGAATCCTTATAGTGCCGCGCCTGCTGATTTTTACTGCAGGCAACTCCTTGCCGATCCTTTCGGGGTCGAACCCCTTCGGATCGGCTTGGCCCGTGCGGCTGGCCATCGGTCTTGACGGATTGGCACAGCGGCGGGCCGCGTAGACCCACAAGGAGCCGATGGGAATGGCGTACTATGAGTGCGTGCTGATCGCACGCCAGGACGTGCCGTCGGCGCAGGTGGAAGGGCTGACCGGCACCTTCACCGGCGTCATCTCGGAAAACGGCGGCACCGTCACCAAGACCGAGTACTGGGGGCTGAAGACCCTCGCCTACCGGATCAAGAAGAACCGCAAAGGCCACTACGTGCTGATGAACATCGACGCTCCCTATTCGGCGGTCGCCGAGATGGAGCGCCGGATGCGCCTGCACGAGGATGTGCTGCGGCACCTCACGATCCGAGTCGACGCGCTTGAGGAAGGGCAGTCGGTCATGATGCAGAACCGGGCCAGCCGTGATGGCGGCCGCGGGGACCGCCGTGATCGAGGCGACCGCGGTGATCGGGACCGGGATCGAGACCGCGGCGATCGTGGCGACCGGGACCGTGGCGATCGGGACCGTCGTGATCGCGAGCCGCGGCCCGAAGCGGCCAGCGGCGCGGACGCCCCGGCTGAAGCCCAAGCCCCAACCCAAGCTGGAGACGAGTGATGTGTGCTGCCATGGCCCGCCGGCCGTTCTTCCGCCGGCGCAAGACCTGCCCGTTCTCCGGCGCGAATGCCCCGAAGATCGACTACAAGGACATTAAGCTGCTGGGCCGGTTCGTGTCGGAACGCGGCAAGATCGTGCCAAGTCGGATCACCGCGGTTTCGGCGAAGAAGCAGCGCGAACTGGCGCGGGCGATCAAGCGTGCCCGCTTTCTCTCGCTGCTGCCTTACAGCGTGCAATAGCCGCCCGGCTGCCACGGGCGCAGGCATAACGGATCCGGCCGCGGCTGCCGCTGCGGCCGGCGCGCCGCGGCGAACCGCCGGCAGGCGCAAGGAGTCGATCGATGGAAGTCATACTGCTGGAGCGGATTGAGAAGCTGGGGCAGATGGGCGACGTGGTGCGCGTCCGACCCGGCTATGCGCGCAACTACCTGCTGCCGACGAAGAAGGCGATCCGCGCGACCAAGGACAACATGACCTATTTCGAGCAGCAGCGCGCGCAGCTGGAGACCCGTAACCTTAAGTTGCGGGAAGAGGCGCAAGCGGTTGCCACGCGGATGGACGGCGTCGGCGTCGTGTTGATTCGCGCTGCCGGCGAAGGCGGACAGCTTTACGGCTCGGTCAGCGTTCGCGACATCGCCGACGCGCTGGACGAAGCAGGATTCTCCGTCGCCCGCAGCCAGGTGATGATCGATCGGCCGATGAAGAACCTCGGCCTCTTCCAGGTGCGGGTGGCTCTGCATGCGGAGGTTTCGGTGTTCGTCGAGGTGAACATCGCTCGCTCGCAGGACGAGGCGGAGATGCAGAAGAAGGTCGGCGGCATGGTGACCGCAGAAATGGCCGAGGCTGCACAGGAAGAGGCGGAGGCAGCGGCTGAAGCTGCTGAAGCTGCTGAAGCCTTCGAGGGATCGGCAGGGGAAGGCGAGCCTGAGCAGGCCGCAGAGCCGGCCTGACCTTCAGCGGCATTTCCCCAGAGTTCTCAGGCGCTTACGGGGGCTTTCCACAGAGCTGTCCAACCTTATCCTGGCTATCCACAGCTGGCCGGACTCTTCGGTTCTTTAGATCGAAGCTTTCCGCCTGATAGCTTGACGGTTCTCCGAGTTCAAACCGAGGGAACGGTCCAGAGGCAATGGACACCGCCAATCCGGCATCGCCCGACTACCGCGTCATTCCGGCCAGTGAGGCAGCCGAGCAGGCCCTGCTCGGCGCCATTCTGGTCAACAACGCCGCGCTCGACGTCGCCGGCGACATGCTCGAGTCGGAGCATTTCTACTTCCCCGCTCATGGCCGCATCTTCAAGGCCTGCCTGAGCCTGCGCGAGCGGGGCCGCACCGCGGACCCGGTGACGCTGAGCGCGTTCTTCGAGGCCGACGGCGATCTGGCCGAGGTGGGCGGGGCGCGGTATCTGGCGGATCTCGCAGCGGGCATCGTCTCCGTCGTCAACCCTCGGGACTATGCGGAGCTAATCCGCGACCTGCATGTCCGCCGGGAGCTGATCGAGATTGGCGAGGCCGTCGTCAACGATGCCTACCGCCACGACCTGGAGCTCGGCGCCGCCGAACAGATCCGCGAGGCGGAGGAGAAGCTCTACCGCCTGGCCAGTGCACAAGGGGCTCAAGGCGGGTTCAGAGACTTCGAGTCGGTGGTCAATGCCGCCCTGGAGAGCGCGACTAAGGCGCTACACCGGGACACGCCGCTGACCGGTGTCACGACCGGCCTGACAGAGCTGAACCGGATGCTCGGCGGGCTGCAGCCATCGGACCTGATCATTCTCGCCGGTCGCCCGTCCATGGGTAAGACGGCGCTGGCCACCAACATGGCCTGCAATGCGGCCCGCACCTATCTGGACAAGGCGGGGCGCGAAGGCGCTGTGGTCGGATTCTTCTCACTTGAAATGTCGGCTGAGCAGCTCGCAACCCGTATCCTGGCCGATCAGGCCCGAATCCCGTCCGAACGTATCCGCAAGGGCGAGATCCGAAAGCATGAGCTGACCGATCTGGCGGAGGCTGCGCAGCTGATCGCCCGCATGCCCCTGTTCGTCGACGACGGCGGGGCGCTGAGCGTGCAGCAATTACGGACCCGCGCCATGCGGCTGAAGCGCAAGCACGACCTGGGCATGATCGTCGTCGACTATCTGCAGCTCATGCAGGGCGGCGGCGTTCAGCGAACCGACAACCGTGTGCAGGAGATCTCTGAGATCACGCGCGGTCTGAAGATGGTGGCCAAGGACCTGGATGTCCCCGTCCTGGCCCTGTCACAGCTTTCGCGCCAGACAGAGCAGCGTGAGGACAAACGCCCGCAACTTGCGGATCTGCGCGAAAGCGGTTCGATCGAACAGGATGCCGACGTGGTCATGTTCGTCTTCCGTGAGGAGTATTACCTGTCTAAGAAAGAGCCGGCGATGGGAACCCCGGAGCACGCTTCTTGGCAGCAGGAGATGGAGCGGGTGCACAACCTTGCGGAGGTCATTGTCGGCAAGCAACGCCACGGCCCGACGGGCACACGGCGACTGCACTTCGAGGGCGAGTTCACCCGCTTTACCGATCGTGAAGAACGCTACGAGTTTGACGGCTGATCCGCCCTGGGCCAGCGCCGTCCTCACCATCGATCTGGGCGCGATTGCGGAGAACTACCGCCGTCTCGCCGGCATGGTGCAGCCGGCGCGGTGTGCCGCGGTCGTCAAGGCAGATGCCTACGGCCTCGGTGCCGCCCAGGTGGCCCATTGCCTGGCCGCCGCGGGTGCGGATCTCTTCTTCGTCGCCCAGCCGGAAGAGGGGATGCGGCTGCGCGAGGTCTTGCCCGACGCTGACATCGCCGTTCTGAACGGCCTGGCCAAGGGGGCCGAGGCCGACTATGAGGGCGTGCGGCTGACCCCGGTGCTGAACGATCTGGCGGAGATCGACCGGTGGGCCCGACATGCGCGATTAAGGGGAGGACCGCTCGCCGCGATCGTCCATGTCGACACCGGCATGAATCGGCTCGGCCTGCCGGCCGATCAGGTGGACCGTCTGGCGGCCGACCCCTCGCGGCTGGCCGGCCTCGATCTGCGCTATGTCATGAGCCATCTCGCCTGCGCCGATGAGGTCGGGCATCCCATGACCGAGGCGCAAGCTGTCGCCTTTCGGGCGATCACAGCCCAGCTGCCGCGTGCACCGACAAGCCTCGCCAACTCATCCGGCATCTTCCGCGGCGCCGGCCTGCATGGCGACATGGTGCGCCCCGGCGTGGCGCTATACGGCGTCAATCCGACGCCTGAGACAACAAACCCCATGTGCGCTTGTGTCCGCCTGCAGGCGCGGATCCTGCAGGTTCGCGACGTTGACAGCCCCATGACCGTTGGCTACGGTGCCCAGTACAAAATTGCCCAACCCGGAAAAATAGCAACAATTGCAGTTGGTTATGCCGACGGATATCTGCGCTCCCTCGGTGGAGAGGTGCATGTCTGCCTGGCGGGGCGGACGCTGCCTGTGGTTGGTCGCATCTCCATGGATCTGACGACCGTGGATGTGAGCGATGTACCTGAGGCCGAGGCTCGTCCTGGCCAATGGGTGGAGATCATCGGGTCCACGGTAACGGTGGATGATGTGGCAGCAGCGGCTGGAACCATCGGTTACGAGATCCTGACATCACTCGGGCAGCGCTATCACCGCCACTATGTCGGCTCTGCCTTCGGATCGGCGGCATGAACCCGCTGGCACCGATCGGCCGCGCCTTCATCGCGTTCATGCATGGGGTCGGGCACTTCGCCGTGTTCGCCGTGCAGGCGCTGTCGCATTGCGTGCGGCCACCGTTCTATCCCCGACAGATCCTGCGGCAGGTCATCGATATCGGCTATTACTCGTTGCCCGTCGTCGGCATGACCACCCTGTTCACCGGGATGGTGCTGGCCATCCAGGCCTATAGCGGCATCACCGATGTCGGTGCGGAAGTGGCGATCCCGACGATCGTTGTCGTGGCCGTCACGCGCGAATTGGCCCCGGTTCTGGCCGGGCTGATGGTCGCGGGCCGCATCGGTGCGTCCATGGCGGCGGAAATCGGCACCATGCGGGTGACCGAGCAGATCGACGCGCTCAACACCCTGTCGACCAATCCGATGAAGTACCTGGTCGTGCCGCGCCTGATCGCCGGGGCCCTGATGCTGCCCTGCTTGGTGCTGGTGGGCGATGTGATCGGCACCTTCGGCGGCTATCTGATCGGCGTCTACAGGCTCGGGTTCAACGCGTCGGCCTATCTTTCCAACACCTGGGACGCGCTGGAGACGATCGGCGTGATCTCCGGGCTGGTGAAGGCCGCCGCCTTTGGTTTCACGATCGCCGTGATGGGATGCTATCACGGCTACACCTCGCGGGGCGGGGCGCAGGGTGTTGGTGCTGCGACGACCAATGCGGTCGTCTCGGCCTCGATCCTGATCCTGATCCTCAACTACGTCATAACCGAGCTGTTCTTCTCGCGATGACCGATCCTCAGGCGACCGCCGCCGGCCGCCCGGCGAAGATCGAGCTTAGGGACGTACACAAGGCGTTCGGCAGCAAGCACGTCCTCAATGGCGTCGATCTGACGATCGCCGAGGGCGAGTCCGTCGTCGTGATTGGCGGGTCGGGCACCGGCAAATCGGTGATGATGAAGTGCATCCTCGGCCTGCTGAAGCCTGATGCGGGATCGGTCCATGTCGACGGCCGGGACACGACGCATCTTTCCGGCAGCGAGCGCGACCGGCTGATGCGCCATTTCGGCATGCTGTTCCAGGGGGCCGCCCTGTTCGACAGTCTACCCGTCTGGCAGAACGTGGCCTTCGGCCTGACCCAGGCCAAGCGGTTGGCGCGCGCTGAGGCCAAGGATATCGCCTTGTCGAAACTGGCCGCCGTCGGTCTTGGCCCCGAGGTGGGCGAGTTGTCGCCGGCGGAGCTTTCCGGCGGCATGCGCAAGCGCGTCGGCCTCGCCCGCGCCATCGCCACGGAGCCCGACATCATCTTCTTCGACGAACCGACGACCGGGCTCGACCCCATCATGGGCGACGTGATCAACGATCTGATCGTCAAATGCGTGCGCGAACTTGGGGCGACGGCCTTGTCGATCACCCATGACATGGCCAGCGCCCGCAAGATCGCCGACCGCATCGCCATGATCTATGGCGGGCGCATCATCTGGGCCGGCCCGGTCTCTGAGATCGACCGTTCCGGTAACGACTATGTCGATCAGTTCATCAACGGACGGGCCGAAGGCCCGATCCAGATGCAGATCCGAGAGGGTTAGCCGGCCTTCACATTGTCGCCGGATGGCGCGACCATGGCCGGCGGCCCGATCCTGGGGCCGGAGCGGAAGCGCGACCGTGGCACGCCGTAGCCAAAGCCGATTTGTCTGTCAGGAGTGCGGGGCGGTGACCCCGCGCTGGGCAGGGCGGTGCGACGCCTGCGGTGCCTGGAATTCGATTGTCGAAGAGCCCGAGGAGACGGCGCCGCCGCGAGCGATCGGCACAGCCGGTGGCGGCCGGCGCATCGCTCTTGTCGGGCTGGACGAGATCGGGCCAGATGCCCCCCGGCGGACGACCGGAATCGCGGAACTGGACCGCGTGCTGGGCGGCGGGCTGGTTGCCGGGTCGGCCGTGCTTGTGGGCGGCGATCCTGGCATCGGCAAGTCGACCTTGCTGCTGCAAGCGGTCTGCGCGCTTGGGCAGGAGGCACCCTGCCTCTACATCTCCGGCGAAGAGGCGGTAGAGCAGATCCGCATGCGGGCCGCTCGCCTGGGCCTGAGCGGCTCTGCCGTCGAACTGGCCGCCGCGGCGGATGTGCGGGATATTCTAGCGACGCTCGATCGGGCCGATGCGCCGGCCGTCGTGGTGATCGATTCCATCCAGACCATGTTTGTGGACACGCTGGACAGTGCGCCGGGCACGGTGGCCCAGGTCCGGGCAAGCGCCGGCGAACTCGTGCGGCTTGCGAAGCGTCGCGGCCTCGCCCTGTTGCTGGTCGGGCATGTCACGAAGGACGGCATGATAGCCGGGCCCAGGGTGCTGGAGCACATGGTCGACGTCGTGCTCTATTTCGAGGGCGACCGGGGCCACCATTTCCGCATTCTGAGGGCGGTGAAGAACCGCTACGGCGCCACGGACGAAATCGGCGTCTTCGAGATGACCGGACAGGGCCTGCGCGAGGTCCCCAATCCGTCGGAACTGTTCCTGGCCGACCGGTCGGCCGGAGGCCGCGGAGAGGATGTCGCCGGAAGCGTCGTCTTTGCCGGCCTGGAGGGAACGCGGCCGGTGCTGGTTGAGGTGCAGGCGCTGGTGGGCGCGACGGCACCCGGCTCGCCGCGCCGGGCCGTGGTGGGATGGGATGCGAACCGCCTGGCAATGGTGCTGGCAGTGCTGGAGGCGCGGGGCGGCATTGCCGTCGGCGGCAGCGACATTTTCCTGAACGTGGCCGGTGGGCTGAAGGTCAGCGAGCCGGCGGCCGATCTCGCGGCGGCGGCGGCGATCGTTTCGTCCAAGCTGGGCGTTCCCGTGGCCCATGATGCAGTGGTGTTCGGCGAGATCGGACTGTCGGGTGAGGTGAGGCCGGTGCCGCAGACCGAGTTGCGCCTGAAGGAGGCCGCGAAGCTGGGGTTTGCCCGCGCAATCGCACCGAGACGCAAGCGGGATGGTGCGGCGGGCTTGAACCCGGCGCTGCAGATAAGCGACATTGCCTCGGTTGAAGATCTTCTGAGCCTCCTGGAGTCGTCGGATGTGCGCCCCCGCATATCTGACCGACCCGGCAGAAACACGGCGGCCCGTCCATGAATCCAGCCGACATCGTTGTCATCGCCGTTATCCTGCTGTCCGGTCTGATGGCGTTCTTCCGGGGCTTCGTCCGTGAAGGGCTGTCCATCGCCGGCTGGGTGGGGGCCGTCTATGTCGCCATTCTGGGCCTGCCGCACGCCCGGCCGTATGTCGAGCAGCATATCGACAACGAAACGGCGGCCAGCGTCGTTGCCGGTGCTGGGATCTTCATCATTGCGCTGATCGCGTTCGGGCTGATCGGCAGCCTGATCGCCAAACTCGTGCGCGGCACCACGCTGAGTGCGGTCGACCGGTCTCTGGGCTTTCTGTTCGGGCTCGTGCGCGGCGTCGTTCTGGTGTCCCTGGCCTATCTGATCATGGCCCAGGTGTTCCCTGAAGGGCAGGAGCCGGAGTGGTTCGAGCAGGCCCATTCCCGTCCGTGGGTGGAGCGAAGTTCAGGCATTCTGGTTTCCCTTGTGCCGGAGGACGTCATGGCCGACGCGCTGGGCGCGGTTCGGGCGCGAACCGCCGGCGGCGAGGACGGGGAGGAGGGCGGATCGGGCACGCTGGATCTGCGCGGCCTGTCAAGGCCGCAGCCGGCGGCCCCCGAGTCGCCTGGAGACGAGGGGTATCAGGATGACCAGACGGGCGATCTCGACCGCATGATCGAGTCTTTGCAGGAGCGGCAGTGAAGGCAGGAACCGGATAAATCGGACGGGCGCCCGTTAACCAAGGTTTGGCGGTGTCATAAACAGTAACCCAAGCTATATAAGTGTCGGCGCGAACAATCGACGGATGAGCCGGGCGGTCGGCGCCAGCCTCACGGAGGCCACGCGTTCCATGCGCACCACGCATCCCTTCGTCGTCGATAGCGCTGATGCCGACAAGTTCCATGAGGAATGCGGCATCTTCGGCGTCTACGGACACCCTGATGCGGCCGCCCACACGGCCCTTGGGCTGCACGCCCTGCAGCATCGCGGGCAGGAGGCGAGCGGCATAGTCAGCTACGATGGCGAGCATTTCCACGCGCATCGTGCTCTCGGCCAGGTTGGCGACAATTTCAGCTCCGAATCGGTGATCGGCTCGCTGCGGGGCCATGCCGCCATCGGGCACAACCGATATGCCACGACCGGCGGCACGCTGATGCGCAACGTGCAGCCGCTGTTCGCCGATTTCGACTTCGGCGGCTTCGCCGTCTGCCACAACGGCAACCTGACCAACGCCTATCAGCTGCGCCGGCAGCTTGTGCGCCGCGGGTCGATCTTCCAGTCGACGACGGATACCGAGGTGTTCGTCCATCTGATGGCGTTCAGCCGCGGCGGCGACGTTCTGGACCGGCTGGTGGAGGCACTGCGTCAGGTGGAGGGCGCCTACACGCTAGTGGCGCTGGCCAAGGAATGCGTGGTCGGCGTGCGTGACCCCCTGGGCGTGCGGCCGCTGGTGCTGGGCCGTATCGATGCCCCCGGCGGCAAGCCCGCCCATGTCCTGACGTCGGAGACCTGCGCGCTCGACATCATCGGGGCCGAACTCGTCCGCGATGTGGAGCCGGGCGAGATGGTGGTGCTGTCGGAAGAGGGCGTGCGGTCCTATCATCCGTTCCGCAAGGTGCGTTCGCGCTTCTGCGTGTTCGAGTACATCTATTTCGCTCGCCCGGACAGCGTGCTGGAGGGCGTGTCGGTCTACGAGGCGCGGCGCCAGATCGGCATTGAACTGGCGCGCGAGGCGCCGGTCGAGGCCGACGTGATCATCCCCGTGCCGGACAGCGGCGTTCCTGCATCGATCGGATACGCAGCCGAGAGCGGAATTCCGTTCGAACTCGGCATCATCCGCAACCACTATGTCGGCCGCACTTTCATCGAGCCGACCGACCGGATCCGCCATCTCGGCGTCCGGCTGAAGCACAACGCCAATCGCTCGCTGATCGCGGGCAAACGCGTGGTGCTGGTGGACGACAGCATCGTGCGCGGCACCACCTCACAGAAAATCGTGCAGATGGTGCGCCAGGCGGGCGCTAGTGAGGTGCATCTCAGGATTTCCAGCCCGCCGACCGCGCATCCCTGCTTCTACGGCATCGACACGCCGGAAGAGGGGGAACTGCTGGCCCACAAGCACACCGTCGACGGCATGGCGGAGCGGATCGGGGTCGACAGCCTGGCCTTCATCACCATCGACGGCCTCTATCGGGCCATGGGCAAGCCCGGCCGCAACCCGCTGCAGCCGCAATTCTGCGACGCCTGCTTCACCGGCGACTACCCGACCGAACTTCCGGACCGCGATGAAGCGGTGAAGCAGCCGGAGCTGTCGTTCCTTGCCGAGCGCACGGCCTTTGGTCGCGAGCGCCGCGTCCGCCGCGGGTGAGCGGCACCACCAACGCTGAAGGCGACCGCCTGGCCGGCCGAGTCGCCCTGATCACCGGTGCGTCACGCGGCCTCGGGGCTGCGGTGGCTGAGCGGTATGCGGCCGAAGGCGCGCATGTCGTGCTGGTTGCGCGCACCGTGGGCGGGCTCGAAGCGGTCGACGACCGGGTGCGCGAAGTTGGCGGAACGGCGACGCTGGTGCCGTCCGATCTGACGGCGGCAGGCCAGATCGAGGCGTTGGGCGCGGCCATGCTGGAGCGGTTCGGACGCATCGACGTGCTGGTGGCCAATGCCGCCGGTCTTGGTGCCCTGGGACCCGTCACGCACAGCAACCCGAAGCTTTGGCGCGAGACGCTGGAGCTCAACCTGTTTTCCGTCCTCAGGCTGGTGCAGGTCTGCCATCCGCTGCTGCGGCAGTCGTCTGCGGGCCGTGCGATCGTCGTGACGTGCGGGGTGGGCCGAGAGCCGAAGGCCTATTGGAATGCCTATGCTGTTAGCAAAGCGGCGTTGGACATGCTGGCGCAGCTCTATGCGGCGGAGACGGCAAAGTCCCCGGTGCGAGTGAACCTGATCGACCCCGGACCGTTACGTACACGGTTGCGCGCGGCAGCCTTTCCCGGCGAGACTCCGGAAGCGGTGCCCGAGCCGTCGACGGTCACCGAAGCATTCGTGCGGCTGGCTGAGGAAGACTGGACCGCGACCGGGCAGTACGTGGACGCGACGGAGCTTTGCCGCTCGGGCGGGCATGCAGCTTCAATTGCGAACTAATTAGTTACAACTGTTGCTGCGTTGCAACATCGCCGCACAAACGACAGCCGCGGCCCCTCAATGTGATCTTCTTCACTGGCGGATCACTCGGCCCGCGCTAAATGTTGCAGTGCAATATCAGAGGCCGTAATGGCCCGTGGGAGGGCGCCCTCCATACTCTGGAGGTTGTCCGATGACGAACGGATACGAGACAGACCATCGGGGTGCCGAAGACCACCCCTACGGTCCCTACCACATCGAGATACGGCCTGAGGTCGTCAACTACTACCTGATGCGGGCCCGCGAGGAACGGTCGCGGGTGTTCGTCGAGATGCTGAAGGCGGCCTTTGCCGGCGTGCGCCGGCTGTTGCCCTGGGGCCGACTGCGGCACGCCCGTCTACCGCAAATGACGGGAGGACGGCACACCCCGGTTGCCTCCTGAACCATCGGCGTCCTGACGCTCGCGATGCCCAGTTGTCGTTGCGGGCGCCAGGACGGCCAGTTGTTCCCGACATCCGCGAGGGTACGACGATGCGGCCAAGCTTCAGGAAACTGCTGCCGTATGAATACGCAGACTATGAATCGCATCTTCTGCGCCTGTCGGCCGCAGACCGGGCCGCACGCTTTCACGCCGGTCTGACGGACGAAGCGATCAGGCGGCATTGCCGGAAGCTGCGCTGGCCGACTGATCGGCTGATCGGCTGCTTTGCCGACGGCGACCTGCGTGGGGCCGTTGAACTGCGGTCGATCTCCAACCCGGACGCGCCGGTCTTTGCGGAACTCGCTGTCAGCGTCGAGGGTTCCCATCAAGGGCAGGGTGCCGGCACGGAGCTGGTCCGCCGGGCTCTGCTGGTCGCACGAAACCGAGCGATGCCCTGTGTGGCGATGACGTCGCTGCCGAACAACGGCCGCATGCTGGAGATCGGCCGCCGGTTCGACGGCCGATCGAGCCTTGAGGACGACTCCATATTCACGGACTACCGGCTGGATCGTCCCGACGCTGCCTCGATCCTGCAAGAGCTGGCCGATGACGGCATCGCCTTCCTGTTTGCAGGCGTGGAGCGGTGGCAACGCAGCCTGGCGGTGTTGATGGATGGGCGGGGGCAGCGGGCAGTTGGATAGACCAGCTGTCGGAACAGGACGGAGGTCGCCGCGATGCTGGTGACGATCATCTGAACGACGAACATCGGCCGCGGGCGCCACTTGGTATGGCGTATCCCCCGCTTTCGTCCTCAAGCCCCGTGGCCGGGCGCACGGTCGGCCGGACCGGGTCGACCGATATCCGGTCGTCACGCGCGATGGGCCTTCCCCGAGGCACGCTCGCACCGGTGGCAATTCCGAAGGAACCGAGCCAGCGATGGTTCACGGATATCAACGGGAGTACAGGGACGCTCTGACTTTCGGGTAGTTCCACTATCCCTGCGTTCTAAACAGCGCACAGGTCAAGTGTCGTCACCTTCGCGTTTCAAACACGATAATGCCTGTTAGTGTAATGACTTATTAATGTCCTTCGGCCCATAACACCAAGGTTCCTCAATAGCGTGCGTCTTCTAGTTTCGGATCAGGCACGTGGAGCCGAACAGCCGGCGCGGGCGCCGTCATCGCGATGACACTTCCCGACTGGATCTCACCATGTGCCGTTGCGCCCACAAACGGCATTGTCAGAGAAAGACAGGTATTGGCATGAAACCCTAGGGAGATTGCCAATGGTGATCGGAGTTCGAGTGACGCTGGAGAATAGCTCGAAGCTCTTGATTTGAGGCTCGCCCCAGACTGCAGAAAGTAGAGGAGTGGCGCCAAATGCAGAAGCCGGAACCGATTACGATCCTGGTCGCGGACGATGACCCCGACGACCGCATGCTGATCGAAGATGCCTTCCAGGAAAGCAAGCTTCAGAATGAGCGCCGATTTGTAAAGGATGGCATAGAACTTCTGGAGTATCTCCAGCGTCGTGGTGCCTATGCTGATCCCGCCGATTCACCCCGTCCTGACGTCATCCTCTTGGATCTCAATATGCCGAGGATGGATGGGCGAGAAGCGCTTTCGATCATCAAGGCAGATCCGAATATAAAGCTCATCCCCGTCGTGGTGCTGACGACCTCTAAGGCTGAGGAAGACATTCTACGTACTTACGATCTTGGCGTTAATTCCTTCATCACCAAGCCTGTGACATTTGATGGCTTGGTGGATATAGTGAAGGTACTGAGCAGTTATTGGTTCCAGATCGTGAAGCTGCCGCGCGTTTGAGAGTAGATCGTGTTCGGCCGCTCACTGCATCACGACACAGCCGACCATGCCAGAGGGGGAACTTAGGCGCCACAAGCGTTCGACGACGCTTAAGAGCGGCAACATCGTCTTTCGCGACGGCGCTTGCGTTGTGCCATGCCGCATCAAGGACATTTCGGTGTCCGGGGCGCGCTTGGAATTGCGCCTGTGGCACGAGCTGCCCGACCAATTCAAGCTTGCGGTGCCAATGGGTGAAACGCGCGAATGTCAGGTCGTGTGGAGGAAGAACCTGGAGATCGGCGTCAGCTTCCTCGATTTTGAAGAGCCCGGCGCCGAAGGCCGTAGCCGTGAGGAGATTGCAGCGCAACTGCTCAAAAGGGTAGACAGCGCGATGCATCTGATCGACGAGCTCCGCAGAGAGATGGATCTGATCAGAAAAGAGATCCAGTCTGACTTGTGAGAGTCGGTCGACGCTCAGGCCATCGACAGAACTTCGATCGCGTTACAGGAGGGAGTTTGCGGCTTTGTGCCGGCGCGACCGGCCCCCTATCTGATCGGCTCCACCAATCCCGCATGATCCCGCATATTCCATGCGGACACGATCGGCCGCTTTCGCGTTCCAATTCACATAGTGATCACCGCGGTATCAAGGGCGGCTCCACCGGTTTGCCAATTGGACCGACTGGAGGAATGCCGAGGCTGAGGGGGGCCGGGGCCGGGTTGTCCACCGCCCTTCCGAGACGTGATCCTGGAGACTTCGCCACAATGGGTGAAGAAGCGCGAAGTCAGCCTGCGCAATCTCGCAGGCTGACCCCTCTGGCGCGCATCGCGGAACGCTGCTATCTCAACCGCTGCGCCGTTCCTGCACAGCCATGTCCGTCAGAACAGCCCCTATCAGAAGTCGGACTGCCTGACGGCCTGGCCGTCGTACCCGTAGATCGAGCTTGCGATCTCGATGAAGTTGAACGGGATCTCCAAGCCGATCTCGCGCGCCCGCAGGAAGTTGATCGCGATGTCGGGGGGCGAGACGATGCCGACGGGAAGATCGCCGACGACAGCGGTGCCTTCCAGTACGTTGACCCCGTAGACTGCGGCCAGATGCGCGTTGCTCTCGAAGCTGATCCCGATGGACATCAGCGCGCTGTTGTGACCCCCCATGACGTTCTCAGGCACAACGCTGAGGACGGGCACACGGTCGGCAAAGGCGTTGATCGTCGCGATCTCGTTGAAGACGGAGGTGCTGCCGGTGATCCAGAAGACGCTGCGCTCCAACAGCGGATCTGCCCGCCGCATGTTCGCGACTGCCGTGGCCACCAGGTCCTGCAGCTCTCTCTGCGCCTCGCTGGGATCCTGAAGCGAGACCATCATGACGTTGAGCGCGCGCTCGCGGGCGAGGGCGGCCATCGGCTGCGCCTGTGTTTCGACCGCGCTCACATTCGTGCTGTCGACCAGAATGGCGATGTTCTTCAGGTCGGGCATGAAGTCGGTCAGATAGGCGAGCTGAACTTCCACGGGCATGTTCAGCGAGGTAAACGCGAAGTTCGTCCCGGTTCCTTGGTCGTAGCGCCCGACCTGGCCGAGCATGACAGGGTCCTTCGAGCACACCGACACAACCGGCAAATCGCCGCCGTTGTAATTCTCCCAAAGGAACGCAGTCGACTGTGAACCCATGGAGAAGATCAGCTCGTAATCGCCTTCGTCGGCCAGCTGGATCGCCAATTCGCCGCGATCCGCATCCGATTGGAAATTATAGACCGTCAGCTGAGCGTTGATGTTGCGCTCGTGCAGAACCGTCAGAATCTTCGACATCGCTGTGTCATAAGCTGACGACGCCTTCGGATAGAGGACGAAGATGTGCCGGACAGGACCTTCACCGTCGACCCGTGTCACGTGCACTTGGCGCGGATCTCCCTGGACCTCGCGTAGCTCCCACTGCTCCGCAATATCCGGATCAATGAGGAACCATGTCGAGTATCCCGCACCATCGGCTGCAGCTTGCTGACCGACGGCCGCACCGAACATCGCTGCCATCGCCGCTGCGATAGCTCCGCGCCGGAGCGATCTGATCGAAGTAATCATCGGACCCCCTCCTCCTGGCCTCCGAAAGGCGCCAAAGGTTTTACACAGATAGCAAACAAAAGACCCATCACTGCTACGGCAACACCAAGTTGTCCGATGATGGTCGGGTTTTGACCAAAGACTGCGAATAGCTGTCCGACCAATAAAGGACCGCATACATGACCGATGCGCTCAAGGAAACGGTAGGACGCTGACGTGGGCGCTTCCCCAATCTGATTGGAAAGCTCAGAGTTTACGACATGAGTGACGACAGGAGCGTTGATGAAGCCATGTCCAATACCGACCATGACCACGCCGACGATAAGCATGATTGTCGGCAGTGTTGAGCTTTCCGGGAGTGCCAGGACTGCAGTTACGCCTGTCAGCCCAATGATCGTCATGCCCAAGCCGCTGAGGAGCGATCCGTCAACCAGGACGAACGCGGCAATGCCGGTATGGTCCGTGTGGCGCGATGCGTAGGCGTTGGTAACGACGACAGCCAGGGCATAGATCATCAGGACTTGGCCGATATCTTCCTGCCGATAACCGGCGGACTGCATCAGCAGCGGGAGCGAGAAGATGACAACGCCGGTAAGCACCGCCTTCGCCGGGATGCCGATCAGGAGAATGGCCTTCAGGAACTCCAGATTGCGCAGCACGTTGGCGAGATCGGTGGCGATCGAGCGGAAGCTGCCGATGGCGGTCATGGCGGTCTTGACCCGCTGGCTCGACTTGACCGCCGGCACGGCCGCAAGGGTGTAGATCATCATCACGAAAGCGAGGCTGCCGGACAGGATGAAGACGCCCTGTGTGCCGAGCTGCGAGACCAGCAGCGAGCCGATCGCCATTCCCGAGATCATGCCTCCCTGGAAGCCGTAGACGATGATGGCCGCGCCGCGTGTTCGCCGCTCCGGTCCGGTCGTCGCGAGGATGTAAGACTGCACACCGATGAACAGAAGGCCTTGGCCGACGCCTGACAGGGTTCGCGCCAGCATCACGGTCCAGAACCCCGGCAGGAGGGTGAGAACGACCATGCCGAGACATGCGAGCGCGAGGCCGGCATAGATCGGCCCGCGTGCACCCCGGCGCTGTGCGAAGAAGCCTGCGGGAACCAGGGTGATGGCGAAGGCGATGAAGTAGCTCGTAAAGACGAAAGACGCAGCGCCATCCGCAAAGCCCGCATTCTCCGCGGTGCGATGGATGAACTGTGGCAAGAACGCGTACGTCAGATGTTCGGCAAGCACGGCGATGAAGAACACCGGCTTGACGAGCAGGAGAGCGCGTTCGTTCGCCGTTGACGGATCTTGCGCCTGTGTGACGTTGGGAGGCTGCTCCGACGCAGTTTGGCCTTTCCTGACCTGAATGGTGCCGGCAAGTTGCAGGAAGATCCCGGCCATAAAGGCCGATGCCAGGAAGAGCGCGGCGAAGTTCTTGACGCTGCGTGCCGTCTGGCGGACGACGATGTCCTGTGGGACGGCGACGGCAACGCGAACTGCGCGGCCGGCGGATCTTCCCAGGTCGACCACATATTCGAAGGTCCCCGGATCGGTCGTCCACGGCTCGCCGATGGCGCGGGGGTTGGTGTGAATACGGATCACGTCGTCGACAACGAGGCCGGCCGAATGGATATCGGGGTTCAGCCGCTGGTAGTCCGAGAAGACCCGTTCCAGGCCTTCGATCTCCATGATGTTCAGGCCGAGATTGAGAATGCTGGCCACCCTTTGACTCAAGGAATCGGCGAGACCTTGGGTCTTGGCCTGGGCGCCGCCTGAATAGAGTGAGACCAGCGTCGCAATCACGATTCCCGATATGGCCGTAAATATGACGCCATACACAACTTGGAGCCAGCGCCGCTGCTGCCCAGCCTGCAGTTGTGGTGCTGTGAAGCCCACAAGAACGCCAAAGCCCACGGCCGCGATCGCCGAAATGATGAGCACAGGCGTAAAGCTGCTCAACACCCGATCGTCGACGACCGAAAGGGGCATTCGGATAGCCAAGCTGCCGACCCGTTCAAACCGGTTCCTTAGAGGCAGAATGACCTGGAGCGTCGTGTCGTCCTTGCGGATCTCGAAGATGTCGCCATTGCCGAACTCGCCGAAGTTCGGTTCTTCCGGCTGCGCGGCGAGAGGTGTCACCTCCGCCTCATCGGTTACGAATATCGGGTTGCCGACCCGATCAAACGCGACAATCGATGCGATCGTCTCGTCCGAAGCCATGATGGGTTCCGCCTTGGTGCGGAAGCCCACGAATTGCTCCAGAGGAAGGCCGGGCCGCAGGAACTGCTCGATCGTCGTCTGCAGCAGCCGACCTTGTGCGGCAAGCTTCTCCGTCTGGAAATGCGTGAACGTTCGCGTCGCTTCCCCGAATCCAACGTAGATCAGAAGCAGCAGTGACAAAGCCGTAACGACGGCCATCGTAATGCCGTTCGTGGTAGCCCCGACTGGGTCGGCGTTCTGCCTCATGATCTGCGTCCTAGGTTTCCATGCAGAGCCCTATCCACTAGTCCTGGATCAGGGCACTTAGATGATCAGGGGCGCCACGTCGTTGGCTGAACAGAAGGTCGATTCGGTCGGCGATCAGCGAGAGGATCAGGTCGTCATAGTCCATGCCGCACCGTTCCAGGCCGACACTGACGATACTGGTCTTGTTCCCCTCAGGCCTTTTCAGATCTGGCTTCGGGTTCGCCTCAAGAATATGGATCTCGCCGTTGTCGCACATGCGAAGGTCGAGGCGGATCAGTGTTTCGAGACCCAGTTCCGAGAAGACAGTCAGAGCGATCTTCTCGAGCCGGGAGATGACCTCACCGTCCGTGTCGAGTGATAGCAGGCGCATGCGATCGGTTGAGATCGGACGCACGTCCATCGATGTGAAGATGCGCTCTTCGTTGCCGAGAACGCGCTCCACCGGCGAGAAAATGAACGGCTCCGCGCCAAGCGACAATGATCGGCCCTGAGCCGTCACCGAACCGGCGATTGCGATACAGAACTCGCGGCCGGGCAGAAAGTCTTCGATCATCACGTGGTTCTGCGTGGCGTCGAACACTTCTTGCAGGCAATCGGCCAAGTCCGCCGTCTCGTCGACCACGTGAACATGAAGAGAGGCACGCCCGGACACCGGCTTGACGACATATGGCCCGACATGGCCACGAAATGCGCGGTGGAACCCAGAATGGCTCGCCGGATCAAAGCGACCCTGCGACGGATGCCAGGTCGTGAAGCTGGCCGTGTTCAGGCCGAGTTTCGTGACTTCGAGCTTGAACACCGGTTTGTTGTCGAGAATGCTCGAAATCAGCGGGTTGTGCCCGACATAGGGCACGCCCAGCAGCTCAAGCATGGAAGGGGCATGGGCAACAGGGTTGAAGCCTTGAACCCCGCCCGTGTTCAGCCAGGCAAGGTGGATTTGCCGAGCCTGCATCTCCTCTGAAAGATGCATGTTTTCCGCCAGAACGTGGACAGACCGGAAGCCGAGTGTCCGGAGGGAGTCGGCGATCTGTTCCGCGACTGACTGGTAGCTCTTCCAGGGGCGTGTATTTGGAATGCGGTACATGACCGCGCCGGGCTCTTCTTTGTCGCCGCCATGGATGACAGCGATGTTCATCCGCTCTTTCAAGACGGCGATTTGCGCCTCGAGCTTCTCGACCCGGCTCCGTCGCCTTGGCGGTCTGTCCCCGGCAATGTCACGCAGAACCGGAAAGTCTCCACTGCCGGGGGGCATATCGAGCAGGGCATCCATGGGACACTCTTCTTATGGTGGTTAGGATGGCCGCAGAGGACGTGAGGCGGCGCGCGACATGACCGTAAGGCGTCAACTCTTAAATTTCGATAAATCAACCGATAGGGGGTTCCGGCAGTGAAGCGTTTCTTAACCGAGTCTGCCCATGTCAAAGAGGACTAAAATGCGTTAACCCTTATGAAGCTGCACCCTTGCTTCAATACAATGTTAAGGACTCATGATCATTCTGGCTGGGCACGTAGCCCTGCATCACTGGGGATCCCAAAACATGGAAATCGCAGCTTCTGCCGGCGCAGCGTCGGCATCCGACGTCACGGCGGTGGATGTCGATGACGGCTCTTGCGAAGCCGACGCAGCCGATGAGGACCTTTGCGGAGCCGACGTCGCGGACGGGAACGGCGCGGACTGGCCACCGCTTGCGGTTGGCATGTGGTCGCAGCTGTTGCGATGCCAGAGCCAAGTGCTTCATCGTATCACCCGCCGGTCCTCGGCGCGTCGCACGATCGCCCCGATTTTCGAGCTGGCGCGCGAGAGTTTGAACTGCATCGCTGTTGGGGCTGAACTCAAGAGCGACCGATCGCAGCTTGTGCACCATCTTTCTCAGGACAATGTCCCGGCCGAGGTAATGCGGCACGGAAAGTTCCGCGTGGTAAACGAGGGCTGCAGTGTCGGCGCCCTGTCGATCGCCGCAAGCCACATGCTGATCGTTACCGATCTGGACGACAATCCAGGCGTCATAGGCCCCGAGTTGCAGGATCTGCTGCTTGCGCAGGGCATCACGGCAACGTGGTCCGTGCCGATTGTCGATGAGGCCGGAAGCGCGCTCGGCGCGTTGACGCTATACTTCGATAAATCGACGCACGCGTCTGCGGAGAACCTGCAACTTCTCGAATGGCTGGCCGATCTTACCTACCACGTCGTCGTCTACAGCCACACCCGAGAAGCGAAGAGAGTCTCAGACGAGCGGTTTGCCGTTCTGGTCGACAGCATCCCCGGCGTCGTCTACCAGCGCATTGTCACGCCGGACGGCCAGATCCGCTACACCTATATCAGCAATGCGGCAGAGGACCTCTTCGGAGTCCCGCCGCACGAGATCCTGGCTGATCCGAACGCACTGTTCGACTGCCATGGTGAGGGATATCGAGAGGATTTCCGAGAGCGCCTTATCAAGGCATCGCGTGATCTCAAGATCTGGGATGTGGAAGCGACGATCGTCAAGCGGAATGGCGAGCGGAAGTATACCCACGCTATTGCGAAACCGCTTGAACAGGCGGACGGGACCGTCGTCTGGAACGGTGTGATCCTGGACGCAACGCGAATCAAGGAAGCGGAAATGCGCGCCGCTGCGGCGGAAGTGCAGACGCGCGAAGCGATCGTAGAGAATCTCAATCACGGATTGGTGCTCTTCGACGCCAACGGCCACCTCGTCATCGCGAATTCGCGGCTGAAGAGCTACTATCCCGAGCTCACCGACATTGCTGTGCCAGGGACGACTCTCAACGCATTCTTGGATGAGGAGCGTGAACGCGACCTCGTCGGCGATGGCGAAGAGATTGTCCACGAAGATGACGACGAGACCAGTGGGCGGTCGCAGGAGCGGCAGCTGCGGAACGGCAACTGGCTTCTCGTTCAACAACACCAGGCTGCCGGTGGCGAGACGGTGATCCTCTACACCGAGATCACCAAGCTCAAAGAACGTGAGATGGACCTCGCCAAGTCGAACCGGGAGCTGCAGGATTTTGCCTCCATCGCCTCACACGACTTGCAAGAACCGCTCAGAAAGATCGAAGCTTTCGGGGATCGCCTGCGCACGCGTTGTGCCGACCAACTCGGGGAACAGGGGCAGTTCTATCTCGATCGGATGCAGAACGCCTCCGGACGCATGCGGACGCTCATCAACGATCTGCTGACATATTCGCGTGTCACTACGAAGGCTCGCCCGTTTGAGGAATGCAGTCTGCAGAAGATCATCAGCGAGGTTCTTGGCGACCTGCAGCTGCCGCTTGAGGAAACTGGCGCAGAGGTCGAAATCGGTGAAATTCCGATAATCGAAGCCGACGGCCTGCAGATGCGTCAGCTGTTTCAGAACCTGATCAGCAACTCGCTGAAGTACCGCAAGAGCGATGTTCCGCCGCACGTGGTAATCAGCGCAAACCTGCCGACCGACACACGCAGGGCGGTCTGTGAGATCCGAGTGACCGATAATGGCGTCGGTTTTGAAATGACCTATGCCGAGCGGATTTTCGCCATCTTCCAACGCCTTCACAATCATCAGGAGATCAGCGGTACGGGCATCGGGCTGGCGACGTGCCGGAAGATCGTCGAAAGGCACCGGGGGACCATTCGCGCCGAGAGCGTGCCCGACGAAGGTTCGACGTTCATCGTCAGGCTCCCGATGAGCCATACCGAAAGCTGAATGGGGTCATGAAATGAGCAGCGGAAAGCCGATCATAATCCTTGTCGTCGATGACGATCCTGACGACCGCATGCTTATTGAGGATGCGTTCATTGAGAGCAAGCTGCAGAACGAGCGCCGCTACGTGAACGACGGCGTAGAGCTCATCGAGTACCTCCAGCACAAGGGCGAGTACAGCGACCCGGAGAAAGCGCCGCGGCCGGGTGTCATTCTGTTGGATCTGAATATGCCGCGAATGGATGGTCGCGAGGCGCTAGCTGCGATCAAGGCCGATCCGTACCATCGACAGATTCCGGTTATCGTCCTGACAACGTCGAAGGCGGAGGAAGACATCCTTCGCAGCTACAATCTTGGGGTCAATTCGTTCATCTCCAAGCCGGTAACGTTCGACGGCTTGGTGGACGTCGTCAATGTGCTGGGCAGTTACTGGCTGCAGATTGTCGAACTACCCCGTTTTGAGATCATCGCGGCTTAGCTCGGGCGTGGATCCGGAGACATGCAATCGGGTGATGTGATACGCGTTCTCGTCATCGAAGATGATGAAGACGATTTGTACCTGACGCGTGAGCTCCTGCAGGAAGTCAAGGCACGGCAATATGACGTGACCTGGGAGCGCGAGCCGGCCGAGGGCCTTCAGGCGCTCTGCAGCCAAGCATTCGACGTCGCCCTGGTCGACTATTATGTGAGCGGCACTACCGGCGTTGAGATTCTCACTCGGGCTGTCGATGCCGGCGTAGAGACACCGGCAATTCTGCTCACGGGTCTAGGCAGTGAAGATGTCGACTTCGCCGCCATGCAGGCCGGCGCGTATGACTATCTGGAAAAGGGAAGCCTCTCTTCGAGCTTGCTGGACCGGTCGATCCGGTACGCGATGCAGGCCGCCGGGGCGCGGTCGGAACTTTCCGAGAAGTCGGCGCTGCTTGAGACCACACTTAACAGTGCCAGCGCAGGTATTGCCCTGTTTAATCGCGCCGGCAATCTGGTCAATTGGAACTCGCGCTTCGCAAGCCTGTTGGATCTCGACGCAGCGGAACCGGCCTCAGAGTTCGAAGCCTTGGTCCGCAAACGTCTTGGAGATCTCATCGAGCATGGAAGGCGCCCCTTTGAGCTGAGGCGAAGCGGCGGCGATGTCACGGAAGTGCGGGTCGAAGGCTGCCCTGACGGGGGGCGGGTTGTCGTCTGCATCGACGTCAGTGAACGCATTGTGTTCCAGAACCACCTCGTAGCGGCGAAGGAACAGGCGGAAGCCGCCAGTCAGGCCAAGTCCAACTTCATCGCCAGCATAAGCCACGAGTTGCGTACACCGCTCAACTCGATCATCGGCTTCAGCGACCTGATTGAGAGCGACCTGGCGGATTCCCGGTCAAATGAGACGCATCGCGGATATGTGGGACATATCCGGCAGAGCGCCGACCACCTTCTCGGTCTGATCAACAATATCCTCGATCTCTCGGAAATCGAGGCGGGCAGGTGGGAGCTTGAAGAGGAACCGCTCGACCTTTGTCATGTCGTGCGGATGGCCGTCGCCTTGGTGACATCGCAGGCCGAGACGTCGGATGTCGATCTCCAGCTCAAGATGGAAGCGGGCATCGGGCTGGTCTATGCCGATGCAAATGCCATGAAGAAGATCATTATCAACCTGCTTTCGAATGCGGTGAAGTTCACTGGATCGGGCGGCCAAGTGAAAGTGGGATTGGAACTTCGGCCAGGTGACGGAATTGCGCTATCAGTTTCCGACACCGGAATAGGTATCCCCTCGGATGCAGTTCAGCGCATCATGGAACCGTTCGAGCAGGTCGACAGCGGCTCGGTGCGGCGCTGGGAAGGTATGGGATTGGGGCTGCCGATCGTGAAACGCCTTATCGAGCTTCACGACGGCTCGCTTGAGATCAGCAGCGTGGTGGACGAGGGCACGCGGGTCACGGTTTCCATTCCGCCAAACCGGTGTCGGCCGATGGTTGAGCAGGCTCCCAGCCGCGGTGCGGCCCTCGTCTCCTGACGGGGCATCTGCCAAGAGACCGGGATGCGCCCGGTCAGCCTGGCGAGGCGCCGCTAATCAAAGACATATCTCTGTTAGAGCGTTTTCAGATCCACGGTCGTTCCGGGCTCGCTCCCCCGCCCGGCGACCCCAAGCATACTGTCGTTGGATAGCCGGGCAGGGAAGCGGGCCGGAACCGTTTTCACCGAAGGTGAAAGCGCTCTAGAGTTGGCTTGCAGAGCTGGCTTTCAGGCCGTTAGCAGACTGTCTGTCTCATCAGCAGCGATTGCGCAGACTCGATTCCGGCCGGTTTTCTTAGCCTCGTACATCGCCTGATCCGCGCGCTCCAAGGCGATGTCAATCTGCGTTTCCGACGGATGCCAAGTGGTGGCGCCGATGCTGATGCTGACGCGTGAGCCATCCTCAGCCTCGGGTATGGGCAATCGATTGATGATTACGCGCAACCGCTCACCAAGGGCCGAAGCCGCTGCAAGCTCGGACTGCGGCAGTAGCACCGCGAACTCTTCGCCCCCAATGCGGGCAAACATGTCGCTTCGTCGAAGCTGGATCCGCACCGCATCGGCAATTCGCCTCAGCACCTGGTCGCCGACGCTGTGTCCGAAGCGGTCGTTGATCGACTTGAAGTGATCAACGTCAAGGGAGAGGATGCCGAGGGCATGGCCATAGCGCAGGGCACGGCCAACCTCCATCGCGGCGACTTCCTCAAAGTGCCGACGGTTAGAGACGCCCGTCAGCGCGTCGGTCATCGCCAACCTTTCCATCTCCTGACGCTGCGCATCGCACTGGTTCCTTGCCTCGGCAAGATCGGCCGCCGTCCTTGCCAGCGCCACCTTCTCAGCCTCAAGCTGGTCGCGCAGCAGCATCAGCTCTCGATTGGCATCCCTGAGCGCCGACATCATCAACCAGTGTTGCACCGCGTACCGGACGGAACGCTCAACCTTCTCCGCAGACAGCGACCCCTTCTCCAGGTAGTCGGCAGCGCCGAGCGCCATGCCTCGGAGATCGATATCGCGGCTTCCGGCGCCGGTAAGCAGGATGGCCGGACGATGGCCGCCCATCGCCCGGCCTTCCTCCAGCAGTTCGAGCCCCGTCTTGGCGCCAAGACGGTAGTCGACCAGGAACAGGTCGGCCTGGTTGCCAGCAACCGCCTTCACGCCGTCCCGATAATTCCCGATCCATGACAACTCGATAGGCTTATCGCCGAGGTCGCTCAGCAAGTCGGCGAGCAGCAGGTATTCGTCCTCGTCATCGTCGATCTGGATGACACGGATCGGATCCGGCATCGGTAGCTGGTCCGGCAGGTCCCAATCCGCACTCAGCTCGGTGAGTATCGGGGTCGAAGCACCTTCGACGATATCGCATCCGTTCATTGTCATTGGATCTACCAGTAGTGACTGGATACCGACGATAACGCCCCCACTATAGCGTTCCATTCACTAGTGAGAGGTTGTCGACACAGAGTTGGCCAACGGTGACGCAACATGGCGGTCGTTCCGCGTGGTGACCGGTTGACCGTTTCGTAACGGGCCCGGACGCTGCCGGACTTCGCGATCTTGCCGACCTGCCAAGGTGTTGGTTCGCAACTGACGACCGGGATTGCGTCATGGCGCGAGATGCTGCGGTCGCCATGTCTGCCGTCTGGCCGGCGCGTGTCCGCGAGACGCGGATCCGACAGGAAGGTTTGGCGAATGCTGCCGTCGTCGCGGTCGACGGGACGGCCGTATGCCAGCTGTGCCAATTCGGCAGATCCTTCGCCGGGCGATCGGGAAAGATAGGGAGACCGGAAACTGGGCTGCCTTGGGTCCCAGCGGACGGTGTTGGCGGATGCATCCGACCGGCCTCAGTGCGCGCCACAGTCGTTGGGATATCTCTCGTCGATCGGGTCATGGATTTCAGAGTCCGAAGAATGAAGATATCTCATCGCAACAGGTGAATTGTGAGGGTTGGCGCCTAAAATCACGTTAACGGATCGCGTGAAGTCGCCGAGCATCAGGGCAAGAGATCAGATATAGCAAGCAATCTGGCAGGACTCCTTCGTGATACATGGATTAGTTTCCTTGTGTTTGCCCTTTGTATTGAGTGAGGGAGTTGGCCGATTTGACGAGAAAGCCTCCTTCTCGTCTTGAAACCCCGAGACGATCTTGGGGCAGGTGGTAGTCGATGGCGAAGCAGTCTAGGTTGTAACTGCCCAATCATCTCGCGAAAACTGGCGGGCAGCCATATAGCCATAGACCATCTCGACAAGGCGCTCCACGAGTACTCCGTCGAGATGGTTGTCTACTAGTGGCCGGAGGAGGGCGCACGCTTGTATCGCCGATGACTTCGATCGGTACGAGCGACGCTCTGTGAGTGCGCAGAACACATCACAGACCGCCATGAATCGGCCGATCTCGGAGAGCTGCGGACCGAAAAGCCCTCTAGGATAGCCGGTGCCGTCGTTTTTTTCGTGATGCTGTCCAGCGGCAAAGATGACCTGTTTGTCGTAATCCCCACTCTCCAGCAGCATGCGTTCACCGGCTTCAGGATGCTGTCGCATCGCCGCGAGTTCATGGGGCAGCAGTTTCCCGGGTTTGCTCAAAATGCTCTGCGGTACCTTGGTCTTGCCGATATCGTGCAGCAGGCCAGCCTCGAACAGGAGGTATTGGTCGCCTTTCATGCGAATACCGACGTGACGACCCAAAAGTAGTGCTGTCAGCGCGACATCAAG
The DNA here is from genome assembly GCA_028281925.1 of Alphaproteobacteria bacterium. Lineage (GTDB taxonomy): Bacteria > Pseudomonadota > Alphaproteobacteria > DSM-16000 > Inquilinaceae > JACKIG01. The sequence goes on along the minus strand of JANQIX010000073.1, from coordinate 55,356 downwards.
TGAATGTACCAAAGTCTCATGATGATGGCTTCGCAACTTTGATAGGAAGTCCATCAGGAGTATCTCATCGGGTCCTTCGACCGCGGACTGTGCCAGCACTCGAACAGCCATTCGTGGCACCGGTTGGCCAGTCTTCATGTGCGCTTCAATGTGTCCGACAAGATCCTTTGCCAAGCGCCAGATGGCCTGAGCCCGATCGCCAAGTTCGTCTATACAGTAATCGACGCCGCGACTCGCCAGCAGGCCGAATGTCCGGATTTGGTGTTCGACAGGGGATTCGTAATAGATGACGCCGTCGATACTGGTCTGACGTTCAACGAACGTTAGCCATGGCGACCATTGGCGTCCCATGGCGATTACGATCGGGTGGCAGTGGCCGGGCTGTTTCAATCTCCTCAGGAAGTCACGCGCGTCGAGGTCGCTTGGATATTCAGACAGAATGATGGCAGCTGTTCTCGATCTTTGGGGTTCGTCGAGTACAGATCGCCTTGTATCAGTCAAAACCACATCATAATCATGGGAGAGGAAATCCAAGAAATCCTTGAAGGAAGCTTCCTGGTTTGTTGCAACTATTACTTGCTGACGTGACTCGGCGAGCGGGTTCTCTCCGAGAGGGATGCCAACTTGAGCGAGGTCGCGTTGCCCTTTCTGCGTCTCCGATGTTGGCTGAACGTTCATGGTGAACTTGTCGACCGTTGGAACTCGGACTCAGGTGTCCCTCGGCGAACACTAGATGAAATTGATTGACAAGCCGCTAACCTCTCCAGCGCCGGGTGGGGCATCTGCCTGCGTCCCGGCAGCGGATTTCGTTGAGCCCCTCTGCAAGTCGATCGCGAGGGAGAGATGCGCCGGGGACACGGCGCAAGCAACGTCTAACCGGGGCAAGCCTGCAAGCTGGGAAGCGCCGGCTGGCGACTTGCCCGAAGAGCGGAGGGTACGTAACGAGAGTTGTCGGGCTCTCGCCTAATCTCTCCACACCGTCACCAGCAGGCGGTACTCAGATCGATTTCGCCGGCCATCATCGGTCCGACAGTCAGATGCGAGCCTTTGGCTTCTGTGGAAGCCATACGACCACAGCGAGCTCTGGCCGCACGACAACCGAATTCACAGCCGCACCTGCCGATTTCGTCGGTGCCGCGCCGGCCCGCCGTGCCTCGGCCCTCATCCGCACTGAGGTGCTTGCTGCCGCCGCCGCCGCGGCCGCCGCTGAAGCTGCCGAAGCTGTCACTGCCGCGGCCGACGCTGCTGCCGACGCCGCTGCTGCTGCTGCAAATGCCACCATTTCCACCTCCTGTGCCGTCGTCGAGAGCGTCGTTGCATTCGATGCGGGGATAGCCAGTGACGACGTTGATCCGACATGCGGAGTACCGCCGATCAATTTCATCCCGCTTCTCTCAAGTACTCTCGACGTCCTATCCGTTAATCCATCTCAGTTTAAATGCAATTTGTTAAGAGGAGATAAATCGACAGAAAAAAATATGTCAAGGGATTTCGTGTGGCATTGTATCTATATTCGAGATACAGTTTCTTTGTAATGGTTAATGTGAATTAGGAAAGAAGTCAGCGGGTGGTCCGGCATGTTCACCTGCCTGGTTCCGCAAGGAACTTTAAGATACGGCCGCATCGAGAGGCAGTATTTGCGCTGACAATAGAATTTCTAGAAGGCAACGCATCGCAGCTTACGACTGAAAGCCGCTTTCAGCCGCCGATACCGTAGCGGAGATCTATCCGCCCATTCGATCGATGGTCGATACCGGTCAGCGTGCTTGTCGTCCGTCGGCAAACCAGTTTCGTCCAAAATGGGTCTAGGTCCAGTATTGGATGGGCACCGAGGCAGGGCTGCAGTATGCGCAGCAAGGGCGTCGACAACCTGCTAAACGGCGTCGGTGCACGCTCAATGAGCCGCAAGACGGGATCCGCAGCGGCGTCCGCCCGGCATATGCCGAGACAACCCTCGGAGTCTTGTATCAAGACGATACTCACAGCCCGGCGGTGTTGGACTCCGCCGGGCTGGTCATGGATGGCGGCACCATCAAGTGCCAACCGGCCTACATGTCGGGCATGATCACCGTGTCGATCACATGGATGACGCCGTTGTCGGCCATCACATCAGCGGTGACCACGGTGGCGTCGTCGATCATCACTTGGCCATCGACAACGCTGATGTCGATGGTATCGCCCTGGACCGTTTCGGCAGAGGTGATGCCGACCACCTGCTCCGCGGTCACCGCGCCCGGAACGACGTGGTAGGTGAGGATGGCGACCAGCTGGTCACGGTTCTGCGGCTGCAGAAGGGTGGCCACCGTGCCCTCCGGCAGGGCGGCGAATGCCTCATCGGTCGGCGCGAAGACGGTGAAGGGGCCTTCGCCCTTCAGGGTTTCGACAAGGCCGGCGGCCTCGACCGCCGCGACAAGCGTGTTGAAGGTGCCGGCGCCGACGGCCGTATCGACGATATCGGCGGCCTGCGCGGTGGTGGCACCGAATGCGACGCCGAATGCCACGACGGACGCCTTGGCAAGCGTAAGGGTTTTCGACATTTTCCTGACCTCCTGTTGCCTTCTCTTTGGGGCTCGCGATAGCCGGCATTCAACACTGCAACCGGCCGGCCACCGAATGCCACCGACGTATGACGGTCGGTGCACATATCAATCGCCGGACTCTAGAAAAAATTTCTGATCAGCCAGTGATCCGATGACTTTAGGTTCACGTATAGCGGCAGACATCAGGGCATATGCCTTGGTGGCAAGCTTCTGATCTTGAGAGTTTGATGCGACCTGCTGCCACACCCTATCTTTCTTTTTCGTCGCTCACGTCGATCCAATGGGATTTTGATCGGAAACACTTCAGATCTACTTCGGTTCTTTGTGCGTAGATGCGATAGAGTTCGTTCGAGTGGGGTAGGCAGGTCGTTCACCGATGAATGACAACATCACATTGGTCTGGTTTCGTCAGGACCTTCGCTTGGCGGACAACCCGGCGCTGAAGGCTGCGGCCAGCGGGCGTGTCATTCCCGTCTATATTCATGATCCACAGGCCGCGGGCGAATGGGCCATGGGCGGCGCAGCGCAATGGTGGTTGCACCATAGCCTCGCCGATCTGGACCGAAACCTGCAGGCCTTGGGTAGCCGGTTGATCCTTCGCCACGGCTCTGCGCCGGCCGTGCTGGACGATCTGATTGCAGAGGTGGGCGTTTCCCGCGTGGTCTGGAACCGGTGCTACGAGCCTTGGGCGATCGCACGCGACCGGGCGGTCAAAGGTGACCTGAAGGCCCGCGGTCTGCAGGTGGAGAGCTTCAACGCCAGCCTGTTGTTCGAGCCTTGGACCATCAGGTCCGGCGCTGGGGGACCGTTTCGTGTCTACACACCGTTTTGGCGGGCCTGCCGGGCCGCCGGCGGACCCTCTGCGCCCGAAGCGGCACCGGACCGGCTGGAAGCGCCTGCAGTCTGGCCGCACAGCGAGCGCCTGAACGATTGGCATCTGTTGCCGACCGCACCGGACTGGTCGGGTGGACTCCGCACAGCCTGGACGCCGGGGGAGGCTGCGGCCCGCGACCGGCTGATTGCGTTTCTCGATCGGGCACTCGGACAGTATCGGGACCGACGCAACGAACCCGGTGTGCCTGCGACGTCCGGGCTTTCGCCGCACTTGCATTGGGGTGAGATCGGCCCGCGACAGGTGTGGTCCGCGGTGGCAGACCGTTTGGAGACCGGCGCCGTGGCGGGCCGAGAGGGTCAGGCAGAGACCTTCTTGAAAGAGATCGTCTGGCGTGAATTCTCCTACCATCTGCTGTTCCACAACCCGGACCTGCCGCACCGACCGCTGAATGCCCGGTTCGAGGACTTCCCCTGGACCGACGACGAGACCGGACACTTGGCCGCCTGGCAGCGCGGCCGGACTGGATATCCCATCGTCGACGCCGGGATGCGACAGCTCTGGGCCACCGGTTGGATGCACAACCGTGTGCGCATGGTGGTCGCCTCGTTCCTGGTCAAAGACCTGCTGTTGCCCTGGCAGGCCGGTGAGGCTTGGTTCTGGGACACGCTGGTCGATGCGGACCTCGCCAGCAATTCGGCGAGCTGGCAATGGGTTGCGGGTTGCGGTGCCGATGCTGCGCCCTATTTCCGCGTTTTCAACCCCGTGCTTCAGGGCGAGAAGTTCGATCCGGCCGGCGCCTATGTCCGCCATTGGGTGCCGGAGGTGGCACGCCTTCCCGATCGCTTCGTGCATCGGCCGTGGCAGGCGCCGGGCGAGGTACTCGAGGCAGCCGGGGTCCGGCTGGGGGAAACCTATCCCGGGCCGATTGTCGACCATTCCGAGGCTCGCGCACGGGCGCTGGCCGCGTTCGAGCGCATCAAACAGACGGACGCTGCGTGAAGGCACGCGTCCGCACCCAGGACTGTGAGGGGAGTTCATGAGGATAGCCGTTATCGGGGCCGGCATTGCCGGACTGGGGGCCGCCTGGCTGCTGAACGGCCGGCACGAGGTCGTGCTGTACGAAGCCGAGGGGCGGCTGGGCGGGCATTCCAACACCGTCGATGCGCCCGCGCCCGGCGGCGGCAGCCAGCTCGTCGATACCGGCTTCATCGTGTTCAATGACCGTACCTACCCCAATCTGCTGGCGCTGTTTCAGCAGATCGGCGTGCAGTGGCGGCCCAGCTCCATGTCATTTGCCGTCAGCGTGGACAATGGGCGGCTGGAATACAGCGGCGACGGCATCGGTGGCCTGTTTGCCCAGCGGTACAACTTCATTCGCGCCGGCCACTATCGTATGCTGGCAGACCTGCTGCGCTTCTACCGACAGGCACCGGCGGTGCTACAGGATCCGAGCGCAAGCGCGGTCACGCTGGGCCAGTATCTGGAGCAAGAGCGCTACGGCCGCGCCTTCATCCACGATCATCTGCTGCCGATGTCGGCGGCCATCTGGTCGTGCGGGTGTGACGAGATCCTCGGGTTCCCGCTGCAGAGCTATGTGAGCTTCTGCCACAACCATGGCCTCTTGAGCGTCGGCAATCGCCCGCAATGGAGAACCGTCGAAGGGGGAAGCCGGGACTATGTGCGGCGGCTGACGGGGCAGCTTGAGGGTCGCATCCGGTCGGGTGTCCCGGTCGCGCGCGTCACCCGTCTGGCGCATGGCGTGATGGTCCGCGACGCCTCCGGACAAGAGGACCGGTTCGATCAGGTCGTGCTGGCCTGCCATGCCGACCAGGCGTTGGCGATGATGGCCAATCCGACGCCTGAGGAACGCCAGGTTCTGGCCGCCTTCCGCTACCAGACCAACAGGGCCATCCTGCATCGTGACGAGGCCCTGATGCCGAGGCGCCGGCGGGTGTGGTCGTCCTGGAACTATCTGGCCGGCAAGCAGGGCGACCTCTCACAGTCGGTATCCGTAACCTATTGGATGAACCGGCTGCAGTCGCTGGACACGGAGGTTCCCCTATTCGTCTCGCTGAACCCGCTGCAAGAGCCGGACCCGGGCCAGACCATTGCGGCGTTCACCTACGAGCATCCCGTGTTCGACGCCGGTGCGACGGCGGCTCAAGCCGCTCTCGGCGATATCCAGGGCCGCGACCGTCTGTGGTTCTGCGGTGCTTATTGCGGCCACGGTTTCCATGAAGACGGTCTGGCCTCGGGGCTTGCCGTGGCAGAGGGACTGGGCGTCCGGCGACCCTGGGCGGTGCAGGAGGTCTCGCCCGCCGGGACCAACGCGCGTCCCCGCTTCCCGAAATTCGCAGCGGCGGCCGAATAGCGATGGACATCTTCCAACAGGAATCAGGCTCGCAGGCGGCGGCCCTCTATTTCGGGAGGGTCATGCACAAGCGCCTGCGGCCGTTCCAGCACCGCTTCGACTACCGCGTGGTTTCGCTCTGGTTGGACATCGACAAGGTGGCCACGACGGCCCGGCAGCACCGCCTGTTGTCGCACAATCGGTTCAATCTGTTCAGCTTTCACGACCGGGATCACGGGCCGCGGGACGGCAGCCCGCTCAGGCCGTGGTGTGAAGGGTTGCTCGGCCGTCATGGCATCGACATCGCCGGCGGGCCGGTGCGACTGCTGACCTTTCCGCGGGTTCTCGGCTACGTCTTCAATCCGCTGAGCCTCTACTACTGCCATCATGCCGACGGGCACCTGGCCGCGGTCATCTATGAGGTGTCCAACACCTTCGGCGAGCAGCACAGCTATGTGCTGCCGGTTGACGACAAACAGCCGGCGCAGATGCCGGTGGTTCAGAGCTGCGAGAAAGACTTCTACGTCTCGCCGTTCATCGGCATGACGGCGACCTATCATTTCCGGCTGACGCAACCCGACGACAGGCTGTCGATGCTGATCCGCCAGGCCGACGCCGACGGCGATCTGTTGCTGGCAACGCTGACGGCGCGCCGTCTGGACCTGACGGATGGCGCCTTGGCCCGGGCCTTCGTCACGCACCCGATGATGACGTGGAAGGTGATCGCCGCCATTCACTGGCAGGCGCTGCGCCTGTGGCGCAAGGGTGCCCGATACCACCCCAGGTCTGCGGCCGCCGCCAAGGTGCGTCCGGTATAGGGCGTCAAGACGGCAGACTCTGTTGATCTTACTGGTGTTTCTTGGTTCGAGGAGCGTGTGTTGTGACCGATACGCAAGTCTATCCGCGGCCGATCCTGGCATCGCCGTACCGGCCCGTGAGGGTGTCCCGCTTCTTCCGGATGTTCCTCAGGATGGGCGAGATGCTGGAGTGCGGCACGCTGACGGTGACGCTGCCGGACGGCAGCCAGCGCCGGTTCGGCGGCAGGGCGCCCGGGCCGGATGCGTTCCTGACGATCCACCGTGAGCGCCTGGCCCGTCGGTTCCTGATCCGCGGCAATCTCGGGTTCTGCGAAGGCTATCTGGAAGGCGACTGGTCGAGCCCGGATATCGAGGCGCTGTTCGTCTTCTTCCTCATGAACCAGGACCGGTTGAGCGAAGCCATGGCCGGCAAGCGGTGGACGCGGGCGCTGGGCTGGCTGCGCCATCAGTTGCGGGCGAACAATCGCAGCGGCGCGAAGCGCAACATCGCGGAGCATTATGATCTCGGCAACGCCTTCTACGAGGCCTGGCTGGACCGGACCATGACCTATTCGTCAGCGGTCTACGCCGGAGATGAGACCGATTTGGCGCTGGCCCAGCGCCGGAAGTACGAGCTGCTGGCGACACGCATGGGGCTGAAGCCCGGCCACCGCGTGCTTGAGATCGGTTGCGGTTGGGGCGGGTTTGCCGAATTCGCAGCGGCAGAGGTCGGAGCGGACGTGACGGCGATCACGATCAGCCCGTCCCAGCACGAATTCGCAAGCCGGCGGATCCATGAGGCGGGACTGGGCGACCGGGTCAGCGTACGCCTGCAGGACTATCGCGATGTCGAAGGCGATTTTGATCGCATCGCCTCCATCGAGATGTTCGAGGCCGTCGGTGAGCGCTACTGGCCGCGGTTCTTCGCCTCCGTGCGCGATCGGCTGGTGAGCGGTGGCCAGGCGGCGCTGCAAGTGATCACCATCGAAGACCGCCATTTCGACGCCTATCGGCGCAGTGCCGACTACATCCAGCGCTACATCTTCCCCGGCGGCATGCTGCCATCGCCTTCGGCGCTGAAAGCGGAGCTGGCACAGGCTGGCCTGATGCTTAAGGACATGGCCGGCTATGGCGCGCACTACGCCATGACGCTGCGCGACTGGAACCGGCGCTTTCAGGCTGCGTGGCCGGAGATCCAGGCCATGGGGTTCGACCGGCGCTTCAAGCGCATGTGGGAGCAGTACCTGCACTATTGCGCGGCCGGTTTCCGTGTCGGCCATATCGACGTGCAGCAACTGGCGATCGCTCGCGACTGACCGGAAGGGCCCATCTTCCCCATGTCCGTCTCAGCCACTACGGCGGGCGCTAACGCGCCTCTCGGGCGCGGCGCGCTGTTGGCCTATGGCGCGCCGGCGCTGCCGCTGGCGGCTCTGACGCTGCCCGTCTACATCTACCTGCCGACGGTCTATGCCACCGGACTAGGGCTCGGGCTGGGCTTGGTCGGTGCCCTGTTGCTGGCGGCCCGGCTGTGGGACGTCGTCACCGACCCGCTGATCGGCAGTCTGAGCGACCGCTGGCGCGGCCGGTTCGGGCGCCGCCGGCCGTGGGTCGCCGCCGGGGCGCCGCTGGTGATGGTGGGCGTATGGTTCCTCTTCCGGCCGGGTGACGATGCGGGCGGGGCCTATCTGCTGATTTGGAGCCTGGTGCTCTATCTCGGCTGGACGATGATGATCCTGCCGCTCAGCGCCTGGGGGGCGGAGCTTTCGTTCGACTACAACGAACGCAGCCGTATTGCCGGGTATCGGGAGGCGGCGGTGCTGGTCGGCACGCTGGTGGCGCTCGGCCTGCCGGCGGCCTTCGGCTATTCGGGGTTGGAGGCGGCGAAGGACGCCCTGGCGCTCTTGGCCTGGGTTCTTGTCTGCCTCGTGCCCATCACTGTGGCGGCGCTGTTGCGCGCAACGCCCGAGCCCCGCGTCGTCGCGTGGCAGCCGCTGACGATCCGTCGCAGCTGGTCCGTGCTAGCGGGCAATGGCCCGTTCCGCCGGCTGGTGGTCGCCTATCTGTTGAACGGCATCGCCAACGGCCTTCCGGCAACACTGTTCCTCTTGTTTGCATCGCATGTGTTGCAGGCGCCAGAGATGGTGGGCGTCCTCTTGGTGATCTACTTCCTGTCCGGCTTTCTGGCGCTGCCGGTCTGGGTTCGGCTCTCGTACCGCTTCGGCAAGCACCGTGTCTGGTCGGCGGCCATGGTGTTTGCCTGTGTGATCTTTGTGATGGTGCCACTGCTCGGCCCTGGGGACGTTCTGTGGTTTGTGGCCGTCTGTGTTTTGACCGGTCTCTGCCTGGGGGCGGATCTCGTCCTGCCATCGTCCATGCAGGCGGATGTGGTCGATCTGGATACGTCGGCCAGCGGCGCCCAGCGCACAGGGCTTTACTTCGCGCTCTGGGGCATGGCGACCAAGCTCGCGCTCGCGCTAGCCGTCGGCATCGCCTTCCCGCTCTTGGATCTGGCCGGCTTCGATCAGGACGGTGGCAACGACGGGGGTGCGCTATTTGCGCTCACCGCGCTGTACAGCCTGGCACCGGTGATCTTCAAGGCGGCCGCTATCGTACTGATGGTCAACTATCCGATAACCGCACAGCAGCAGGACGCTCTCCGGCGCAAGTTGGTGGACAATGGAACGGCTCCGGCGAGGGTTGCGTGACTTGGGGTGGTTATCTGGACAGTGGACCGTAGAGTATCGTTGACCGGATAGGACAACATGAGAGCCGAAGATTTCGCCGGAAATGAGCCACGCTTCGTCCTCGAAGAATTCTTCGCTGGGCGGACTCGGGCCTGGGGCATCTTCCAGGACCGGTTCGGCCGTGTGCGGCGGCAGTTCTCCGTCGACATCCACGGCACCTGGGATGGGCGGACGCTCACGCTGGTGGAGGACTTCACCTATAGCGATGGCGAGACAGAGCAGCGCGTGTGGCACGTTCGCAAGCTGGACGAGCATCGCTATGAGGGAGAGGCCCAAGGTGTGGTCGGGCTTGCGACCGGCCGCAGCTACGGCAATGCGCTGAACTGGCAATACGATTTTGAGCTTCGGGTCGGCGGGCGCACGTTCCAGGTCCATTTCGACGACTGGATGCTGCTGCAGCCCGGCGGCGTGATGATCAACCGCGCGACCGTGCGGAAGTGGGGGCTGACCATCGGCGAGGCGACGATCTTCTTCTCGCCCTTTCGAAGCGGCCAATCCGACTGGAACGAAGAGGACGGCGCTGGCGCCTACGGCATCGCCGCGCAATAGAGAGCCACTCAATAGGTAACTTACGGCGGCAGGTGTATGCCGCGTGCCGTCACGCGGCGATTTTCGCCCGCAGCAGTCTGAGCACGCCGCCGATGACGGGCAGCTTCTCATAGACCTGCGTTGCTGCGTCCCAGTGATCGATATGGGCGGTCACCCGCCCATCATCGTCGAATTGGACTTCGGTCATCCCGTCCAGTTGCCAGCGCCGACGGCTGCGGCCGATGCGGTAGGCGAACGACCAGCGCAGATAGCAGGCCTCCTGCCCCGCGGCGACATCGGTGACCCGAACCTCCACGTCTCGAAGCCGGCGATACGTCTCCGCGAACACTTCCCGGACGCGCGCGATCCCGCGGACGTCGTTGAACGGGTCCCGGAAGCGCACGCCGGGCGCCATGACATCGGCGAGCCCATCGAGCGTGTTCGCCGACAGGTTCTCCCAGAAGCGGGCGTAGCGGTCTGCCTGGGCGAGCGTGTCCATGGCTGCAGTTCGGTTCCTGACGGCGGTCGGTCCCAGGGATGTCGGTCCGGCCGGCCGGACGACAAGGGCTTAAGGACACTGCGCTCAGTCGGCGTCCGGCTTCGGGGCGGCCAATGTCGTGGCCAGGGCTGCCGACAGTAGGCCGGCGACCCACCAGGATTGCCAGGCGCCATAGGCCACGGACAGCATTGCCATCGTCGCCATGAATTGCCCGATGGCGAATGTCTGGGTCGGCGCTGGCAGGCGAAGCATGACCCGGACGACGGCCAAGCCGAACGCCAGCGCGGCGGCTGCGCCTATGATCCCAAGCTCCAGCCAGACCTGAAGGAACACGTTGTGGGGATGCAGCGGGATTACCGGCTGCCCGGGCTCTTGGAACTGAGATTGTATGCCATCATTCTCGATCGCCCGAGACGCCGCCATTCCATGTCCGAATACGGGTCGCTCGGCTACGAACTCGGTAGTGAAGTACCAGATCTCCACCCGGTGGCGCGCCGTGACGCCGAGCGTTTCCCAGTCGGTGCCACCGGCGGAATAGAGTGTGCGAGCGATGGGAAGGATGCCCAGAATGGCGATCAACACCGTCGCCACCGCCATCCGGCGTGCCCACCGGGGCGACATCAGGGCAACACAGAAGCCGGCCAATCCGACCGCCAATCCCATCATCGCCGACTGACTTGACGAGTCCGCCAGGATGATCGCCGTTGCCCCCAACAGAGCCGCCGCAATCCAGCGCCGCCCGTACTGCCAGTGCCAAAGTGCCGCCGGCCAGACAAAAGCCGCATAGAGCACCGACGGCCGGTTCAAAACGGCGTCCGGGATTGTGTCCTGGGGCGACAAGTCATGGGTGAAGCGGCGGAGAGGCTGATCCAGGAAAACCTCGATGGCCAGCGCCGCCAGGCCCAAGGTCACAGCAATAGTCATGGAGGTGCCGAGCCAGCGCCGTGTCCGGTCTTGGAGTCGCGGCAACACGTTGGCCAGGATCATCAAAGCGAGAAAGAATCCGCAGAGTTCGGCAATTCGCTGCAGCGCATCCGCCGGGACGGGCGTCCAGGCGATCGTCACGGCCGAATAGCCCAGCAGGGGCAGGACCGCGAGACCGATCAACCCGTACGGTCGCGGCAGCCGGCGCTCGCGCCAAAGCTGCCAGGTGATGCCCAACACGGCCAACACCACCAGCATGATCCACGAGCCCCGCGGGCCCAGTACCAGGGCCGGGCCCGCGGCGACCAAGATGACGCAGATCAGGGACAACACTAGGTGCCGCGACGCCAATGAACGTGGCCGACTTTCATGCAATACCGATCACCGCGTCAACGGATCAGAGGAAGTAGAAGATGAGAAAGAAGATCGAGCCGAATTGGAGATATTTCAACGCATAATAAAGCTTGCGATTTCTCTTCTTCAGGGCCTTCGCCTTGAGTCGTAGCGGATAAATGTATCCGAACAGCCGGTTCAGCATGCCGACGCGCTCACCGCTCTGGTTCTTCGTCGCAGCGGCCCGCAGCAGGCGGCGGCAGAAGAAGCGATTGACCGCATCGGCGAAGCGGTACCGCATCGGCCGGGTGATGTCGCAGAACAGGATCAGCCGATGCTGATCGGTCTCGTTCATCGCGCGGTGGATATAGGTCTCATCGAACACGATGTCTTCGCCGTCGCGCCAGCTATAGGGCGTGCCGTCGATGTAGATGCGGCAAGCATCGTCGTTTGGCGTGACCAAGCCCAGATGGTACCGCAGCGATCCGGCATAGGGGTCGCGATGGCGCACCAGCTCGCTGCCCGGCGGCAGAACGGTGAACATTGCCGCGTTCAGCGAAGGAACTTGCTTCAGAAGTTCAATAGTCTTCGGGCAAGATTCGACGGCGGAAGGATAAAACTCCTCATACCATTTCAAATAATAGCGCGTCCATCCCTTCTTGAAGAAAGAATTAAATGCAAGATCGTCATAACTCTCTGACCGCTTGATTTCGCCTTCTTCAAAGAGAGCAAGGGCCTCGTCACGGATCGTCTGCCAGTTGTCCCGCAGGGGCTTGATGTCCGGAAACCCGGCCATATCCAGGATCGGCTTGTTCGGAACCGCAGAGAACAGGTACATGAAGCAGTTGATCGGCGCCATGAAGGTGGAATGGTCGGTCAACTGGCGCGTGAACTTATGCCGTTCCTTTCCCCGGTAGTGAACAAACACAGCGGAGAGGATGAACGTGTAGAGCAGCAGAAACTTCGCCGACAACGCTTCCGAAAGCACGAAACCCTCTCCAACCCCTTGCCGAAGTGCGACTGAAATGTGCGGTCGCGTTCGTTTCGGCCGCCGGCGCCGACTAAATCCGATGTACCCGGCTTGCCGGCACTGTCCTACCACCGCGGCCCAGGGGGCGACAAGCTGAACCGCACCCCTTGCGTTGAGGCCTGGGATCTATCTTTCGCTCGCCTGCCGGCCAGTCAGGCGCTGGAACTGTTCCGGGTCCGTCGCGCCCTCCGTACCCAGAACCAGCACACGGCTGTCAGGCGCCAAGCCGAGTTGATCGGTGAGGGTCGGTTGCGCAGTGGCGGCGATCAGGGCGGCCAGCCCGGCAACGGCACTTTCCCCGGCCACGATGCGCGGCCCCCCGGCAACACCGTCGAACAGGAGCCTCATCACCGGTGCCACCGCGGCATCGGGAAGGGTCAGAAAGTGGTCGGCACCGTCGTGAAGGATATCCCAGGCAAGCCGTGACGGGTCGCCGCAGGCCAGCCCCGCCATGACCGTATCGAGCGCGCCCCTTATGCGCGTCGGGCGGCTGGCGCGCGCGCTGGCGAACAGGCAGGCCGCATGGTCGGGCTCCACCACGATCAGGCGCGGGCGCCGCGGCCCCAAAGCCTCCCAGAAATGGCCGCACACGGCGGCGGCCAAGCCGCCGACCCCGGCCTGCACGAAGACATGCGTCGGCAGGGTGGCGGCCGGGAGTTGCGACAGGATCTCGTCCGCCATGACGGTGTAACCCTGCATGACGTCTTTCGGGATCTCGACATAGCCGGGATACGATGTGTCGGACACGACGATCCAGTTGTTGGCGCTGGCCTGTCGATCGGCCATCCGCACGCTGTCGTCGTAGTTGCCCGGGACACGCCGGACCTCCGCCCCGTACCGCCGGATGGCGGCCATGCGGGCCTCGCTGACATTTTCATGCACCAGAATGACGGCGCGGCAGCCGAAGATCTGGGCGCCCCAGGCAACGGATAGGCCATGGTTGCCGTCGGTAGCGCAGGCGACTGTGACATCGCCGACCACGCCGCTGTCTTCGCCCGCAGCCAGACCAGCGGCGTCGACCGCGTGGCCGAGACGCTCTTCCGCGATCCGGGTCAACTGCCGCAGCACGGCATAGGCGCCGCCCAGGGCCTTGAAGCTGCCGAGGCCGAAGCGTGCGCTTTCGTCCTTGTACCAGAGGTCGCGAATGCCAAGCTCGCTGGCCAGCCCTTCAAGCTGGATCAGCGGCGTTGGAACATAGCCCGGCCATGCGGCGATCTGACTGAACGCGCTCTCGAACTTGCGGCGGTCGATGATCTCCCGATGGCGGTCGAGATAGGGGTTTCCCGCGGCCGCAGTAGGATTGGCAAACTGTGCAACGGGCAGATCGGCGAAGAGCGGCGGCATCTCTGGCAATGCGGGGCCGGCCGGGGAACGGTGCGAGGCAATGTGCGGCCTCGGCCCTCCGACAACATCGGATCGCATCCGGGGTGCCGTCAAGAGCGCCGGTTGTGCGTCTTTGCTGTTCAGGCTTGCGGCGGCCGGGCTGCCGCGCCAGATCTAGCGGTGCCAAGACCTGCCACCCGGACGACGAGGGAGACCACCGATGTCGAGACTTGCCGCGATCCTGCTGACTGCAGCCGTCATTCTTCTGCCAGCCGGCGCGCAAGCCGCAGAGGGGGTGATCGTCAAAGAGAGCAATCATTCCGTCACCGAGACGATCGACAGACTGGAAAGTGCCTTGTCGGAAGCCGGTTTGACGATCTTTGCCCGCATCGACCACGCGGCCGGGGCTGAGAGCGCGGGTCTGAGCCTGCGGCCGACAACGGTGCTGATCTTCGGCAATCCGAACCTGGGAACGCCGCTGATGAACGGGGCGCCGACGGTCGCCATCGATCTGCCGCAGAAGGCGCTGGCCTACGAAGATGAGAACGGCAACGTCTTCCTGGCCTACAACGACCCTGCTTACCTCGCAGAGCGCCATGGCCTTGAGGGCCAGGACGAGGTGTTGGCACGGATCACCGGTGCACTGGGCAACTTCACCGACGCGGCGGTGGAGTAGTCGGCGCCTTTCCTTGTCGCCGCCGGATCGGATGGCCTAGACAGGGTTTGTTGATCGGGCGGTTGGCGCAGAGAGGTATCAGTGCGTATCGGGTTTGTTGGGACGGGGCGGATTGCTTCAGCCCTGGTGACCGGATTGTGTTCGGCGGGACTGTCACCGCGTTCGATTCTGATTTCGCCACGCAATGCGGAGGTGGCGGCGCGGCTGACGGACCGTTTTCCCCAGGTCTCGGTCGCTCCGGACAACCAGTCGGTGCTGGACGGCAGCGATTGGGTGGTACTGTCGCTCCGGCCGCCGATGGCGGAGGACGTGGTCTCTGGCCTGCTGTTCCGAGCAGAGCACCGGGTGATCAGCGTCATGGCCATGGTGCCGTTGGCGGCGCTGCAGCGCCTTGCCGCCCCGGCACGCTCTTTCGTACGAGCGTTGACGCTTCCCTCCGTTGCTGGGCGGTCCGGGCCGGTTCTGGTCTGCCCGGGCAACGAGGAGTTCGCGGCGTTCCTGGGTGCGTTGGGCACTCCGGTGACCGTCCCCGACGAGCGGCAGTTTGAGGTTCTCTGGGCGATGACGGCGATGATTGCCCCATACTATGCCCTGGTGCAGCGCTCGGCGACCTGGGCGGAGGGGCATGGCGTCGAACCCGGTGCGGCGCGGAGCTATGCGGCGGGATTCTATCACTCAATCGCACAGGCATTGGACGGTGCGGACGACTTTGCACCACTGATCGCGGAAGCTCAGACGCCGGGCGGCCTCAACGAGCAGGCGTTGCGGACGCTGACCGATACTGGCTGGTTCGAGACACTGAATCCGGTGCTGGATGCGATCCTGGCGCGGGTATCTGATGTTTGAACAACACGAAAAATATTGTTATAAAATAGACAGATAGGGAATTTTTCTGAGGTAATATCTCAAGGTTGGTTGGGTCAATCCTCCACCGCGCAGATATGGGGCAGGTGACGGTACTTCTCTGCATAATCGATGCCGTACCCGGCGATGAACACGTCGTCGACGGTGAAGCCGACGAAGTCGGTGGTCATGTCGACCTCCCGCCGGCTGGGCTTATCGACTAGGGCGCAGGTCCAGAGGCCCGCAACATCACGCTGGCGTAGCAGGGCCACGGCATAGGCGATCGATCGGCCAGTATCGACGATGTCGTCGACCAATAGGATGCGCTTGCCCGCCACGTGGGTGGGAATGTCACCCAGCAGATGCACCTCGCCGGAGCTCTGCCGCTCGAGGCCGTAGCTGGAAAGCCGCATGAACTCTACGCGCGGCTCGGCTCCTGCCCGGTCCAGTGCGCGCACCAAGTCGGCCACGAAGACGAAGCTGCCCTTCAATAGGCCAACGACGACGAAGCTGGTGCCGACCTGGGCGACCACATCGCGGGCCAACACGTCGACGCGCTCGGCGATCCGCGTCTCGTCAAAGAGCAGTCGCGTGCCGGTCATCAGGCGGCCGAGTCGATGGGTTCGAGCTGGTCGGCTTCTTGGGTCGGCGCGCCGCGGTAGCGCAGCACCAGACAGGTGATGTCGTCGGACTGCGGTGCGTCACCGACGAAGTCGTGCACCGCACCCGTCACCGTTTCCAACATGACGTCCAGCGACTGGCGGTGACTTGCCGACAGCGACTGCATGAGGCGGGCGTCGGTGAACTCGTGCCCCTCGCGGTCCATCGCCTCTGAAAGGCCGTCGGTATAGAGGAAGATCGTGTCGCCGGGCTCCAGTTCGATGGAGGCTTCGTGATAGTCGAGATCGGGCATGATCCCCATGGCCATGCCGCCCGTCAGCGGCAGCGTGTTCACGGTGCCGTCGGGCTTCACACGCAAGGGCGGGTTATGCCCGGCATTGGCATAGGTGACCTTGCCGGTCTGCACATCGAGAATCCCATAGAACACGGTCACGAACAGCGTCAGGGGGTTCTGTTCGCATAGGATGTCGTTCACCGCGCGCAGGCATTCGCCCGCCGACATATGTTCGCGGGCACTCGACTGCAGCACGGTGCGGCAGATCGCCATGAAGAAGGCCGCCGAGACGCCCTTTCCCGACACATCGGCAATGACCAGACCAAGGCGGTCTTCGGTAATGCTGAAAAAGTCATAGAAGTCCCCGGCCATCTCCAGTGCCGGGGTCATGAAGGCGCGGCCGGCATAGCTGGGATGGCTCGGCATGGTCTGGGGCAGGATCGCCGCTTGCATAGACCGGGCGATTTGCAGTTCCGCTTCCATGCGGTTGTTCGCCTCGGCCAAGAGGGCGTTCTTGTCCTGCAGGTCCTGCGTGCGCTGCTGCACCAGCCCTTCCAGGTGGTCTTCGCGGGCCTGCATGTCGCGGGCCATGGTCTGGAACACGCTCGCCAGATGTCCCAGCTCGTCGCTCCGTCGGCAAATCGTGTTCAGAGAGTCCGGCTCGAAGGCGCGGGCATCGATCTCCGCAGCGGCCTGTGTGAGCGCCGCCACGGGGCGGGTGATCCGGCGGGCGAACAGGGCGGCAACCAGCGAGCCCAGGAGGAATGCTACTAGGGCCGCGATGCCACCCGCTTTCAGGGTGTCATTGACCAGCGTATCGAGCGAGGACCGCGGCATGCTGATGACAGACGCGCCAATCGGGATGCCGTTGCCGTCCAGCACTGGGGCTGCCACAAGCAGCGCATTCGGCGCGAGGCTGGACGTCGCCTCTTCTTCCCGGATGGAGTCAGCGGCAAGCTCGATCTCTTCGTGGTCAAGCTCGCCGGCGTCGTCCGTAGAGGCGGTCACCCGCATGCGGTCGTTGACGACCCAGACACCGTTGAAGGCCCCGATACCGGACAGCGACTCCAGCGTCGTGTGCAGTCCGACGGCATCGCGGACCGCCCGGTACTGGTCCGACCGCCGGCCGACAAGCACGGCCTCGCCCTCGGCACCGCGAACACCGACATACCGCATCGGTTCTTCCAGCGCCCCCTGCGGGGCGGCCGTGGTGGCGATGGAGAATTTTTGTCCGGACGTCAGCAGATCCGCCACGCGCGGGTTGATGCCGGCGGACCACAGGTCGCCCAGAACAGGCTCACCCAATCCGCCGATCGTGCGGGCAACGACGCCTTCGAAGCGGTTGACGACCCAGATATCGTCGATCACGGATCGCGCGTCGATCTCCGCCAGATGGGTCGTCAATGGCACCGCGGGATTGGGGATGTCGGCCATCGCTTCCGACAGGTGCGTGATGGCGACGGCCGTCGCCTCCCGCTCTTGGCGAAGAATGCGATAGATCTCCGCCGTCGCCACCTCTGCCCGATTTGCGCTTTCCGAGATCAGCCCGGCCACCAGCCGGGCGCGGTCCTCCGCCTGTTCGATCAGCGCGCTACGGGCGAGATAGCCGAGGGCGAAGGTGACGCCGGCAATTGCGAGGCCCAGGCACACCGTGAGGATCGTGATCAGCCGTGCGGTCAGTGTCGTCATGGGTCCATACGGTTGTTGCCGTGGGACGAATTCAGGTTATGGCCGGCCCGTCGCTCGACCACCTTGCCACTATGGCGCGTGACCGGCCGGAACGGTAGATGTTGGTGTGGCGCGCGCGCCATTGCCGCCCGATCCGTCGTCTGCGGACGGCGCATCGCCAGCGATGCGAGACTGCCTTGCATCGGCATGGTGCTTGAGCCGGCGGCGGACCACATGCATCGCCCGCGCCAGCGGCCAGCACGCCGCAAAGAACCAGACCATCGCATAGAGATAGACCCAGAGCATCACATCGACGTTGCCGACGGCGCCCACGACCGTGTTGGCACGCTGCACGATCTCCGGCACGCCAATCACCGAGGCCGTGCTGGAGGCCATTACGATGATCAGGAAATAATTGGTCCAGGCCGGCACGAACAGCAGGGCGGCCGGCGTGTCATGCGCACGCAGATGGCGGATCGCCGGCAGCGCGTTGTCGGAGACGAAGCCGGCCACCGCGATCGCCAGCGCCAGAGAGGCCTTCAGCCACGGTGCGATCGTGACCGTCTCTCCGAGAACCTTGAACTCCGGCGGTAGCACATAGGCCAGATAGAACAGCATCACGAAGGTCGGCAGATTGCGCGCAAGCCCAGTGGCCAGCTCTCCCGAACGGCTGATGCGGCGGCGGGGCGATGCCCGCATGAAGGCCAGCATCAGTCCGACCGGCGTGCCGATCGCCATGGTGGTCACCGACAGGACGATGTTCCAGACGAAGCCGGCCGCCATGTAGGGCGTCCATGTCCACAGGACATCCGCGATCTCTGCCGCCGTCACGGGTTGACCGCCCGCTTCTGCAGGAACTGGAACGCCTTCACCGTCATGAGGATCAGCGCGAAGTAGCAGACCAGCAGAATGTTCATCATCGCGACCGAGTTGCCCTTGTCGGCGACGATGGAGGTGCTGGCGTGGATCAGCTCAGGCACGGCAATGGTACTTGCAAGGCCTGTCGCCTTCACGACGTTGACCGAATTGCCCATGATCGTGGCGTAAGCCAGCGCGAATGCTCCCTTTACGTCGTGGAGGTTGAAGCGAAGCCGGCGATGTTCGTCCCTGGCTTCGACATCGGCCGCCTCTGCAAACGCCACCGCATTGGCCGATCCGGCATAGAACGAGAGGATCAGGACGGCGACGGCGAACCCGTCGATCGTGAAGCCGGCCGTCGCCAGCAGAGCGCCGACGCCGAAGAAGACCACATAGAGCTGCAGAAGTGGTGGCGTCATGCGCAGCAGTGCAGCAGCCCCCAGCAGCACGGGCCTCACAACGGCAACGCGGCGGTGGATCAGCCAGCCGAGCCCTATGCCCAGAACGACGCTGGCGACCGTGCAGGCCACGGTGAGTGCCACGGTCTGGGCCAAACCGACCAGGAACAGAGATCGATCGAAGGGATCGTGCAGGACACTGATGTCCAGTCCCGTCGTTTCGCGGATCAGCAGCGACAGGCCGGTCAGGCCGCCCACCTCGGTCGACGTGACCAGCGCGAGCTCCCGGCACTCGACCGGCCACATCCCCGTGTTGTCTCGGCCACAGGCTCGTTCGCCGGCTTCATCCGTCTCGCGCCAGAGTTCGTGCGCCTCGCGCAGAAACGGCGACGGCGGTAGGTCCCAGCGCTGTTCCAGGTCCCGCAGCCATCCGGTTTCATGCCACTCGGCAATGGTGTCGCCGAGGAACCGGTCCAGCGGCCCGCCGGCCTCTTGCTTGGTGACGGCCACGGCCCAGGGCAGCATCATCATCGTCGGCAGGTTGACCGTGTAATCCGGCCACGCCCCCGTCTCCAGCTCATGCAGCAGGGCGACCTCGTCATAGAGCCAGCCGGCGCACTGGCCGTCGCGCAACGCCAGCCGCGTCTCGCGCGTGGTGTTGAACGAGATGACGTCGACCAGCAGGCGCTCGGCGGCCGGCCGGTTCCACAGCGATCCCTGCACGCCGCAGACGGTCTGGCCGCGCAGGTCATTCCAGGTCGTCACAGGGCTGCCGGGGCGCAGTAGCAGGTTGGCGCCGTCGCCGTAGTATTGCGGCTCGACCATGGTGACGAGCGCGCGTCGTTCGCGCGTGTCGCCCAGCGTGGCCACCACAACGTCGATATCGCCACGCTGCAGCCGCTGCAATCGGTCGGTGCTTGTGACGGGCACCAGTTCCAGGTCCACCTCCAGCCGGTCCGCGAAACCGCGGGCGACGTCGACATCGAAGCCCACGATGGAGCCGTCGGGATCGCGCGAGCCGAAGGGCGCGTAGTCCGACTTCACGCCCGCGATCAGGATGCCGCGCTCAAGGATCTCGGCCAGCCGATCGGCGACGGCCGGCGGGGACGCGATGATCAGAAGAAAGCCTGCGAGCAGCGGGAACAAATGACGGAGCGCGGATCCCGGCGCCCGGGCCATTACCGATTCTCGCTGCCGGCCGGCCTGGCCGCGACAAGAAGTCCGTAAGCCAGCCATGTGGGGACCAGGCCTGAAAGGACGTCGTCCAGAATGCCGGTGGAACGTCGCCCGACGGCGTCGCTCTCCGGCAGGATGCTCTCCGGCCCGATCCGGTCGACACGGAACCCGGCCTCGGCGAGATCGCGCCGGGCCTCCGCCGCCGTGTAGAGGTGATAGAAGAGCTCAATCCGCTCCTCGTCTGAGACCCGGTGGTACAGGATATCCCCGGGCTCCAGTTCGCCATCGCGGATCAGTGGCCTGGCGGCGATCTGTTCCGCCAGGAACCGGCGGCGGGCATTGGGCAAGCCCAGCAGGATGCGCCCATCGGGGTGCAGCATTTCGCGCACGGCCCTGAGCACCGAAAGACGTTCCCTGCGTCCCGCGATGTGGCCGAGCACGCCGAAGGCCAGCAGGGCGAGATCGAACGGCGGATCGGCGGTATGGTGGATGGCGCCGATGGGGCCATCGACGATCTTCAGGCGACCGGCCGCCACATAATCCCGGGCGCGCGAGGTAAGCGTGCTGCAGGCCGCGCGACAGATATCATAGGCGACGCCGGTAGCGCCGCTGAGCGCCAGGAGAGGCAGCGTGTACCGCCCGGTTCCGGCACCGAAGTCCAGGAACGTGCCGCCTGCGGGCAGCATCTGCAGCGCCTGGCGCAATACGCGCCTGTTCGGCTTGGGGTACCGGCTGTCATAAAGGCCGGATGCGATGTACTGGTCATAGCTGCGGGCAATGTCCGGACGGAGAGCCGCCTCGACGTCGGCCGCTTCAGCCGGCAATGATGGCAGCGAGCAGAATCCGTCCATAATCCTGTTTCCGCGGTTGGCCCTAGACCCGAGCAGATCGATGATCGGTATTTCGATTTGCCGACAATCACATGTGAGCGTATCGACGGGTTCTCGCCGCGATCATTGTCGCAGGATCTGAATAAATGGCTAAGGGGACATTGATGCGCATCGACCTTCGGACGATCAATTCCTTGTGCAAGACTGGCGCTCGGCTGACGGCAGCGGTCGCATTTGCCGGGATCTGGGCGTGTTCCACGATGTCGGCGGCGTCGGCGGGCGTGCTGGAGCGGATTGCCGAAACCGGGCAGTTGACCGCCGGGACGCGCGCGGACGCCCGCCCGTTTGCGATGATGCAGGCCGATGGCAGCATCGAGGGCTTTTCCATCGACCTGCTTGAGATCATCCGGGGATCGGTGGAGGAGACCCTGGGCCGCCCGGTAGAATTGCAGCTGAAGGTGGTGACGGCGGCCGACCGGCTGGACAGGATCGAATCGGGCGAACTCGACATCGTCTGCGGGATCACCACCCCGACCTGGGAGCGCGAGCAACAGGTGGACTTCACGATCCCGTTCTTTCGTGACGGCACCCGCGTGCTGAGCTACCGCGAAACGGTCGAGAGCGGCATCGGCATTGATTACATGCGTATCGGCGTGGTCGCCGGCACGATTACTCGGGACATTGTTGCAGACGACCTGCCGACATCGGAAATCCAGACGTTCAGCGATATGGAATCGGCCATGGCTGCGATGGAAGCAGGTGAGGTGGATGGCATCGCCAACATCGGCGTGGTGCTGCTGGGAATGGCCCAGCGTGCAGAGCCCCGCCGCAGCGTGGTGCTGCTGCCGCGAACCGCGCCGCTGGGCACCGAAGCGCTGGCCTGCGTTGTGCCGGAGGATGACAGCGCCTGGCGCGACATGGTCAACCAGACATTGGTCAGCCTCTACCAGGGCATTGGCGACTATCGGGGCCGGTATGTCGAAGTCTACGAGCGCTGGTTCGGGCGTGACGGCGCCCTGGTCTATCCGCTCGACCGCTCGACCCGCGACTATCTCGGCGAGGTCAACATCTGGGCGCAGTGACGGTTCGGCGCGCGTGGACAAGAATGTGACAGTTAAGTTTCTTGCGAGGTTTTCTAATCTGAAGCAATAATGTAACAATAATGCCACGAATGCCGGTTAAAGTCCGGCTGGGCGAACAATTCCCATTCTCACTTACCGAACACCGATCAATCGGGAGGCATTCGTGGAGACGAAAGCAAATCACCCGACGGCATTGGCCGCGGGAGAATTCCGGCGTCGTACCCTGTTGAAGGCCGGCGCTGCCGGTGCTCTGGCTACCGTCGCCCCGGCTTTCGCGCGCCGCGCGGTGGCGCAGGAGCGTGAGGTCGACGTTTATGTCTGGAACGACTACGTCACCGAAGAGATGACCAATGCCTTCACCGAGGCGACCGGCATTCGGGTGAACCTGTCCGTCTATGGCACCAACAACGAAGTGCTGAACGTGCTGCGCGCCTCGCAGGGTGCCGGCTACGACGTGGTCTTCCCGTCGGTGACGACGCTGCAAGCCTGGTACGATGCCGGCGACCTGCTGCAGCCGATCGACGAAGGCCGTGTGGCGGTGGACAACATCGTCCCGGCGATCTGGGAGCGGTCGCTCGACCTCGGCGCCACCCGCCGTGGCCAGCGCTATGCCGTGCCCTTCAACTGGGGCACCGAGGGCGTCGCCTTCGACAGCACCGAGCGCGACTATGCGCCCGGCAGCACCTCGTGGAACGATGTCTGGTCGGACGAGAACTCCGGCGTCGTGACCGTGCGCCCGCGCTCGGCCCTGACCGCCATGGGCGTGATGCTCGACGGCACCGGCGAGATGATGGACCAGGCCCACCAGGAAGAGGGCGTGGCCCGCGAGGTGCTGGACCAGGCGCTGGAATTCGCCATGGAGCACAAGAGCTGGATCCGCCAGTTCTGGAAGGACACGCCGGCGATCCAGAACGCATTCCTGCAGAACGGCGCCCTGGTGGGCATCTGCTGGGACGGTCCGTCATTGAACCTGTGGCGCGAGACCGACGGCCGGATCAAGTATCTGTCGCCGAACGAAGGCGCGCTGACCTGGCTGGACACCATGTGCATCCCGTCGGGTGCAGCGCATGTTGATGAGGCTTACGAATTCATCAACTTCGTGACGACCTCGGAAATGGGCGCGGCCCACGCCAACCACTCCGGCTACAACTCCGCGGCCTCGGGTGCTGCCGATTTCCTGGAGGCGGACGCTCAGGAGAAGTTCAACTACGCCTACAATAACGGCGAGTTGATCGCGAACCTCTATTGGTGGAAGCCGGAGCCGCAGTGGTTCCAGCAGCTTCGCCAGGAATACATCGAGCGCTACGAAGCCGCTTGACCTGAGTCGGGTGGGGGTGGCCGCAGCGGAAGCCCGGCCGCCCCCACCGGTTTTGGAACGATCGCATATTCCCGCTGCCTGAGTGTCAGAGCATGGATATTGATATCGACAACGTCTCCATGCAGTTCGGCGACTTCACCGCGGTCAAGCAGACCAGCCTGCAGATCCCGGCCGGAGAGTTCTTCAGCTTCCTGGGCCCGTCCGGCTGCGGCAAGACGACGATCCTGCGCATGGTCTCCGGCTTTCTGGAGCCGACGGAAGGGGCCATCCGCATCGGCGGGCAGGACATGCGCGGCATTGGTCCCAATCGGCGGCCGACGGCGCTGATCTTCCAGAACCTGGCGCTGTTCCCGCTGATGAAGGTCTGGGAGAACATCGCCTTCGGGCTGGAAGTGCGCGGCATCTCTAAAGGTGAACGGCGGCGCCGGGCGGAGGAACTGATCGATCTGGTGGCGCTGCAGGGCCAGGGGGATAAGCTGGTGACCGAGCTGTCGGGCGGCCAGCGCCAGCGTGTCGCCATCGCCCGCGCCCTTGCCGTGGAGCCGGCCGTGCTGCTGTTGGACGAGCCGCTGTCGGCCCTGGACCTGAAGCTGCGCCAGCACATGCGCGCGGAGCTGCGGGCGATCCAGAAGCGCACCGGTGTCACCTTCATCTACATCACGCATGACCAGGGCGAAGCGCTGACCATGTCGGACCGCATCGCCGTGATGTCCCAAGGCGTGATCGAGCAGGTGGACAGCGGCGAGAAGATCTATGACGAGCCGGCGACCGCCTTCGTCGCCACCTTCGTGGGCGAAAACAACCCGTTCTACGGCCGCGTCATGTCCACCGACGGGCCCTATGCCGTGATCGATTCCATGCTAGGGCCGCTGCGCGGCCGCAACAAGCAGCGGCTGATCGTCGGGGACCGGGCAATCCTGTTCGTGCGGCCGGAGCGCTGCCGCCTGGCCAATGGCGAAGAGCTGGACAACGTGATCGCGTCCTCCGTCGACCGGATCGATCTGGAGGGCGCATTCCGCAACCTGTTCGTGCGGGGCGAGGGATCGCGCGACATCGTCGTGCACCAGACGAATGACGGCATGATCGGCGATCTGATGCCAGGGCAGCGGATCAACGTCGGCTTTGACGCCGACGACGCGCTGGTGTTGCAGGAAAGCGGGCTGTCGCGGCAATGACCGCCGGCGGGTAGCCCGTGATCGGGGGCAGATGAATGGGCGCGCTGAAGGACTTCGCCCGCCGCTACGGCATGATCATGACCTCGTACATGGTCGTCGCCTGCGGCGTGTGGATGGTCGGCATGATCATCATGCCGCAGCTCTTGATGGTCGACTATTCGCTGCAGCATCTGGATCGCAGCGAGGAATCGCGGATCGATCAGCAGATCGAGCAGCAATACATCGAACTGCAGCGGGCCCAGTCGGGCCTGCGCGGCCTGAATCGCGACCTGGAGGCGGCCGCAGAGGCGGATCGCCCGGCGATCGAGACCCAGATCGGCGAACGGGAGCGGGAGATCGAGCAGATCGAAGGCTTGATCACCGAGCTTGAGAACACCTTCGTCGAAGCTGAACCCGTCTACAGCTTCGCCAATTACGAATACCTGTTCACCAACTCGCTGCACCGGGCGATCTTCCTGAAGACCATCTGGGCTAGTGCTCTGGTCACCTTCATCGCCCTCTTGATGTGCTATCCGATCGCATTCTATCTGGCCAAGGTGGCACCGGGCGAGCGGGCGGCACTGCTGATGCTGGCGCTGATCATCCCCTATTGGATCAACGAGATCCTGCGCACCTTCGCCTGGCTGATGATCCTGTCGTACAACGGGATCTTCAATCAGGCGTTCACGGGCCTGGGCGTGATCGAAGAGCCGATCGACTTCCTGAATCAGAATATCGGCGTCGTCATCGGCATGACCTACACGTACATCCTGTTCATGGTCTTCCCGATCTACAACACCATCGACACGCTCGATAAGAACCAGCTGGAGGCGGCGCGCGACCTTGGCTCGCCCTGGTGGCGCATCCATTGGCGCATTGTCATTCCGCACGCCAAGCCGGGCATTGCGGTGGGGTGCATCATGACCTTCATGCTGGCTGCGGGCTCGTACGCCGTGCCGCAGATTCTGGGCGGTACGTCCAGCCTGTGGTTCACCCAGATCATCTACAACTGGTTCTTCGAGGGCGGCGACTGGAATGTGGGATCGGCCTATGCCTTCCTGCTGCTGGCCATCTGCGTGATCTTCATCCTGACGATGATGCGGGTGTTCAAGGTCGGCCTCGACGACATCTCACGATAGGCGCTGGCGGGGTTCGGCCATGAAGGACTTCATCATCCGTTCGCTGGAGTCGCTCAGCAGCATCGGCTATCTCGTGCTGATCCTCGCCTTCACCTATTGGGGCTGGCGCTGGGGCATCGGCAACGAGAGCGTCTTCCTGGGCGTGGTCGGGGGCCTGGTGCTGGGGCTGGTGGTGGCCACCCTGGTGTTCGGGCTTGCGCTCTTGGCGCTCGGCATCCACCGCAACACCAGCCAACTCTTGCTGGTTCAGCGGCTGGGGCCGGAGCGGGCGGAGGTCGCCATGCGCACCACACGCGCGGCCACCGGCTTCCTGGGCCTGACCAGCGGCCAGATCATCAAGCTGGGCACCAACATCTATCTGGTGATCTTCTTCGCCTACATGTTTCTGCCGCTGATCTTCATGATGATCGCGGCGTTCAATTCGCCGACCATCCCCACGGCCTTTCCGATCCGCGAGATCACCTTCGGCTGGTTCGGTGAGCTATTCGGCAACAGCCAGCTTTGGGAAGCGGCGCTGAACAGCGTGATCATCGGCATCGGCGTGATCTGCCTGACGGTGCCGCTTGGCCTGGGCGGCGCGCTGGTGCTCACCCGGCTGCACACCCGCGCGCGCACCTTCATCTACGCCGTGCTGGTGTCGCCGCTGCTGACGCCGGGCATCATCCTCGGCATCTCCACGCTGGTGTTCTGGAACAATCTCGGCATCGGCGGCGGGATCTTCCTGGCGATCGTGGCGCAGAGCACCTTCATCTCCGCCTTTGCCATGCTCTTGTTCATGGCCCGGCTGCAGCGCTTCGATCCGGCATTGGAAGAGGCCGCGCTTGATCTCGGTGCCTCGCACCAGCAGGTGTTCTGGAAGATCCTGGTGCCCTTCCTGCGGCCCACCATCCTGACGGCCGGTGTGCTGGCCTTTCTGCAGTCTTTCGAGAACTTCAACACCACAGTTTTCGCCATCGGGCCGGAATCGACGCTGACGATCCAGATCGCCTCCATGGTGCGGCTCGGCCTGAGCCCGGAGGTGAATGCGCTGGCGGTGATCTTCATCGTCGCCACGGTGACGATCGCCGTGGCCTACGAGCTGAAGCGGCGCGCGGAACGGGCGCGGGCGGAGGTGCAGAAGGAACTGGCCAAGGCCGCCGACGCCCGCATCGCGACGGAGGAAACTACCGGCGTCGACGACGCGGCGCCGGCGACCCAACCGGCGACCGCGTGACCGGCCGGCCGGG
Source organism: Alphaproteobacteria bacterium (assembly GCA_028281925.1). Classification (GTDB taxonomy): domain Bacteria; phylum Pseudomonadota; class Alphaproteobacteria; order DSM-16000; family Inquilinaceae; genus JACKIG01. The sequence continues at coordinate 28,190 of JANQIX010000073.1, read as the reverse complement.
AACGCCGATGCGCGTCGTCTTCCGCTGCCCGCCGGAGCTGGAGGGGCTGCTGCCGCGACCCCAACCGGCCAAGCGCGGCCTGCCCGACTGGCTGAAGACCATGGCGATGACGGCGCCGGACGAAGATCTCGGCTTCGAGGTGCGCACCGTCAAGCAGTGCCCGCCCTTTGTCGACGCCATGTCGTGCGGCTTCCTGATGCCGCTGGCAGCGGATGTTCGGATGCGGGCCGGCGCCTTCGAATGGGATTGGGCGCCGGGGGCCACCCCCAGCGGCACCTTCGGCCGCGCGCCCATCGGCGTCCATACCAACAGCCAGGCCGTTGGCACGCCGCTGTTCGATGCGGAAGCCATGATCTTGAAGTTCATGAATTTCTGGACGATCGCGCTGCCCGAAGGCTGGTCGCTGTTGTGTACTCACCCCGTAAACCGCGCCGATCTGCCCTTCCGCACCATGACCGGCCTGGTGCATGCCGACGCCTATGCCCACGGGCTGGTCCACTTTCCGGCGCAGTGGACCGATCCGGATTTCGACGGTGTGCTGCCGGCGGGCACGCCGGTCGCGCAATGCGTGCCCGTCCCGCGCCAGCCGCTGGAGCTGGTCTGCGGGCCGCTGGAGGGCGAGGCGATGGCCGGATTCACCGAGACGGAACGGGCACTGGCCGAAGCGCCGGGGGCATACAGGCGTCTGGTGCGAATTTCTGCTGAAGACTAGAGCCTGTTCCCTGCATTCTGGTGCGTTGCCAGTTGCGGTGAAGCAACTTCGTTAGGGGCGTCCTACTGGTCTTCGGTGGTGGTCACCGATCGAACCGAAAATGTGAAGCCGCTGTATGACGAAGCCAGCAGGCGCGACCCTGACACCGTGGAGGAGCGAGAGATGCGAAACGCGACATTGGGGCAGGGTCTTGAGGTCAGCGCCGTCGGCCTCGGTTGCATGGGGATGTCCGAGTTCTACGGCGACAGCGACGGGGCCGACAATCTGCGGGTGCTCGACCATGCGCTTGAGCTGGGCTGCTCGTTCTGGGATACGGCCGATATCTATGGTCCCTTCACCAATGAGGAACTGGTCGGCTCTGCGCTCAAGGGGCGCCGAGACCGTGTGGTGCTGGCGACGAAGTTCGGGGTCATTCGTGACCCCAAGCTCTCCGATCGCTCGATCGACGGGCGGGCCGACTATGTGAAGGCTGCCTGCGAGGCTTCGCTGCGCCGGCTCGGCACCGACCACATCGACCTCTACTATCAGCACCGGGTCGATTCCCAGACTCCGATCGAAGAGACCGTCGGCGCCATGGCGCAGCTGGTTGCGGAGGGAAAGGTCCGCCACATCGGCCTTTCAGAGGCGGACGCCGAGACGATCGAGCGCGCCCACAGCGTTCACCCGATTACCGCGCTTCAGACTGAGCTGTCGCTGTGGTCGCGGGATGTCGAGACGGACATCCTGCCCACCGTCAACCGCCTTGGGATCGGCTTCGTCGCCTACAGCCCGCTCGGCCGCGGCTTTCTGACCGGGGCGATTGCCTCGCGAGACGATCTGCAGGACGGCGACTGGCGGCTCGGCAATCCCCGTTTCTCTCCTGAGGCCATGGCGGCAAACCGGAAGATCGTCGAGGGCATCGGGGAGATCGCCGCCGATAAGGACGTGGCACCCGCTCAGATTGCCCTCGCCTGGGTGCTGTCGAAAGGCCCGAACGTCGCTGTCATCCCGGGCACGCGGCGGATCCGCTACCTGGAGCAGAACTGCGCGGCCGCTCAGATCACCCTGACGCCGAGTGAGATCAGCGCCCTTGATGCGCTGTCGGCCTTTGAGGTCTTAGGCGCGCGCTATTAGGGTCGGCAGCCTAGGGCCCGGCGGATTCTGCCATAGCCCGTGCGTCGACGACCGCCTGGGCCCAGCCCAGCGGATCCTCCTGCGGCAGGTTATGGCCCACCTGCCTGAAGATCCGGTGTTCGTGGGGGCCGGTGAATTTCTTTGCTTGGTGGTGGGTGAGGCCGGCGACACCGTCCTTGTCGCCGTCGATCGTGATCGACGGGACGGAGATGTCCGGCTGTGCGGTAAGCTGCGTCTCGATATGCGCGACCGCAGGGTCTCCGGGCACCAGTCCGTAGCGGTGGCGGTAGGAGTGGATCACGACATCGACGAAATCCGGGTTGTCGAACGCGGCAGCAGTCTGGCCGAAAGTCTCTTCGTCGAACGCCCATGTGGGCGACCACATCTGCCAGAGCAGATGGGTGATGCCGCGGCGGTCCTTGGCCAATCCTCGGCGCCCGCGCTCGGCATGGAAATAGTACTGGTACCAATAGGCGGCTTCCTCTTCCGGCGGTCCCGGCTCCCACGACTGCGCGATGTCCTGAATGTTGTAGGAACTGCCGGAGACCAGGGCCTCGACGCGGTCCTGCCACAGTGCCGAGACGATGCAGGCGGCGCGCCCGCCCCAGTCATAGCCGCCGACAACCGCTCGCTCGATGCCCAACGCGTCCATCAGGGCCAGCATGTCCGCGCCGAGGGCTGCCTGCTCTCCCGACCGCGGCGTATCCTCTGAAAGAAACCGGGTCGGACCATAGCCGCGCAGATAGGGCACGACCACCCGTGCTCCGGCCTCCGCCAGTATGGTAGCCGCGTCGACATAGGCGTGGACGTCATAGGGAAAGCCATGACCCAGGACGCACGGCCAACCGTTGGGGGGGCCATATTCGTGGTAGGTGACGTCCAGAACGCCGGCTGTCACGACGCCGATCTTCATGGCACTCGATCCTGTCGTTATCAAATCGTGGTCGCTAGGCCATCAGCATCTGCCGCAGCGCCCGCGGGTTTAGAGGCAGGCGCCCATGCGATGCGGTCGTGAGGTTTTTCACAACCGCGGCGTAGAGGCGGTTGTCGGCGGCGAGGGCGGAGCGATACGCAGCCATCGCGTCGTCCAACCGCCCCAGTTCCTGTAGGCAGAAGCCGAGATTGACCCTGGTCTCTGGTCTCTCGGGTGTTGCGGCCAGGCAGGCGCGATAGGCCTCGGCCGCTCGAGCATAGTCGCCCAGGGACTGGGCGGCCTGGGCCGCTTCCTGCAGCAGGGCCGGATCACCGGGGGCGTGCGCCAGGCCCTGATCGGCAGCCGAGAGCGCCGTGTCGAAGTCGCGCGCATCCGCTGCCAGGCGGGCCAGCTCCGCCCAAGCCTTGACGTATCCGGGCTGAAGCCCCGTTGCTTGGCGCAGCGCCGCCGAGGCGCCGTCGCCGTCACCGCGACGCCGCAGCAGGGCCCCCAGATTGTAGTGCGCTGGCGCCAGGTTCGGGGCCGACCGGCAGGCTTTCCGAAATGCCGCTTCAGCCGCCGCAGCATCGCCGGCACGGTCCGACGCAATGCCGAGATTGACCAGCAGGCCGCCGTCACCGGGCGCCAGCGCTGCGGCGCGCGACAGCAGCGCCACGGCGTCCCGAGCGCGGCCCGCCTGCAGCGCGGTAAGCCCTTCCAACTGCAAGGTTGCCGCACGGGTCGCCTTGTCCGAAGGCCGCGTGGCCGTCATGCGCTGCTGGCGTCGTCGCTGGAGGCGGTTCATCGCTGTGCGCGGCCCGGCGATGTGCGATTGGGAGATATGTCGGCGAACGTAGAGGATCGGGGCCGTCGGTGGAAGCGATCGCGGGCCGCACCTCGGCCCCGAGTTTGACCGCAAGCACCGGAGCTTCTTCGGAACCGGCAATCTCTATTCTCTCCACCAGCACCACTCGATCTCGGGAAGGGACCGGCTATGCTGACGCACAGAGCTCTTGCCAACGACTCAACGCCCATGGCCGACCACGCCTACGATACGCCGGACGCCCGCTGGCAGGCCGTTGCGACGCGGGACAAGCGCGCCGACGGCGTGTTCCTGTTCGCCGTGCGGACGACCGGGGTCTATTGCCGGCCGGCCTGCCCGGCACGCACGCCGAAGCGGGCCAATGTCATCTTTGTCGAGACGGAGGAGGAGGCCCGGCGGCTCGGCTTTCGGCCCTGCAAGCGCTGTCGCCCGGGCGAGGCGGCGGAAGATGCGCTGGAGGTGCAGGCGGTGACGGCAGCGGCGCGGCTGATCGACGAGGCCGTGGCGGCCAACGAGCCGGTGCCGCCGCTTGAGGCCTTGGCCGACCGGGCCGGGTTCTCAAAGTTCCACTTCCACCGCATGTTCAAGCGCGCGCTGGGCGTGACGCCGAAGGCTTATGGCGCTGCCGCGCGCAGCCGGCGCATGGAGGCGGAGCTGCGCGACGGCACCTCGGTGACCGACGCAATCTATGGCGCGGGCTATTCCTCCAGCAGCCGGTTCTATGAGGCTGCCGCCGCGCGCCTGGGCATGGCGCCCAGCACGCACCGCCGCGGTGGGGAAGGGGAGGCGATCCGCTATGCCGTCGCCTCCTGCTCGCTGGGGCTGGTGCTGGTGGCATCCACCGACAAGGGTGTCTGCGCCATCAGCTTCGGCGAGGAGAGGGCGGCGCTGGTGGAGGAGCTTCACCAGCGATTTCCCAAGGCGGACCTGGTATCGAACGACAACGACCTGACGGCGACGGTCGAGAGCGTGGTGGATTTGATAGAGCGGCCCGGCCGGGGTCACGCCCTGCCGCTGGACGTGCGCGGCACGGCGTTCCAGGAACGCGTCTGGCAGGCGCTGCGGGCGATCCCGGTTGGCAAGACCGCCAGCTATGCCGCCATTGCCGAGGCGATCGGCCAGCCCAAGGCCGTGCGGGGCGTTGCCCAGGCCTGCGCCCAGAATCCGACCGCCGTGGCAATTCCGTGCCACCGCGTCGTGCGGTCCGACGGTGCGCTGTCCGGCTATCGTTGGGGTGTCGAACGTAAGCAAGCACTGCTGGCGCGGGAGGGCGCGCGATGACGGCTGCAGAAGCCTGCCTTGCGGACCCGATTGAGACGCTGGACTGGCGCCGTATTGAGGCGGAGCTCGACGCCTTCGGCGTCGGCCTCGCCGGGCCGATTCTGAGTGAACGAGACTGTGGGGCGCTGGCCGCGCTCTACGACGACGACACCAGTTTCCGCAGCCGTATCGTGATGGCTCGCCATGGTTTCGGGCAGGGGGAATACCAGTACTTCGCGCGGCCCCTGCCGCCCGTGATCGAAGACCTGCGGCACGCCGTTTATGCCCGGCTTGCGCCCATAGCAAATCGCTGGAACGCGGCCCTGGGCATCGATCGCCGCTATCCGGCCTCGCTGGATCGTTTCCTCGCCGAGTGCCACGCGCAGGGGCAGACCCGGCCGACGCCGCTGATGCTGAAATACGGGCCCGGCGACTTCAACTGCCTGCACCAGGATCTCTATGGCGACCTGTTCTTTCCGTTCCAGATGGTGATCCTGCTGTCGCAGCCGGGCAGCGATTTCGAAGGCGGGGAGTTCACGATTGTGGAACAGCGGCCGCGCATGCAGTCGCGGCCGGAGGTCGTGCCGCTCAGCTGCGGCGAGGCTGCAATCTTCGCCGTCCAGCACCGGCCGGCCATGGGCAAGCGCGGTGTCTACAAGGTCACGCTGCGCCACGGCGTCAGCCGCGTGCGCAAGGGCCAGCGCTTTACGGCCGGCATCATCTTCCACGACGCGCGGTGACGTGAGCCACGCGATTTGGCCGCAAGAGCCGGAGCGTATGGCGGTGCCGGTGGCGCTACCTGTCCGATCAGGTTCAGTGCCGGGCGGGCGGATCGAGCGATCGCACCTCACCGGCCACATCCAGGAGGGAGCCATGGCGATCGCAGCAGCCGGCGCGATCGATGAACGGTTCGACGCCCCATTCGGGGACGACAGATCACGCATGCAGGCGGTTCTCTGCCGAGACCCGCGCGCCGACGGCATGTTCGTCTATGCGGTCCGCACGACCGGCGTCTATTGCCGCCCCGTCTGCCATGCCAGGAAGCCGCGGGTGGAGAACGTCCGGTTCTATGCGGGGGCTACGGAAGCCGAACGCGCCGGGTTCCGGCCCTGCAAGCTGTGCAAGCCGGATGCGGACTCGCAGCTGCGCCTCGGCCGGCAACTCTCGGTCCGTCCGGCGGCCGTCCTGTTCGCCGACATCAAGGGATACTCAAGGCTGGTCGCGACGTGGCCGCCCGATCAGGCAATCGGGCTGATCGAGGCGATGCAGAGCCGTCTCGGCACAGCCGTCGCCGCCAAAGGGGGCACCATTCACAAGCAACTCGGCGACGGGTTCATGGCGGTTTTCGGCGACCGGAGATCCAAGCTCGGCGACGCCCGTCATGCCATTGAAGCGGCCCTGATGATCTCCTGGCGCATGCGGCTCTGGAACCGCGATCGCCAAGAGGCCGGTGAAGCGCCGATCGGCATCGGGATCGGCGTTCACTACGGTGCCGTTGCGATCCGCGCGAGCGAAACCGACCGACTGATCGTCGGCGATACGGTGAACATCGCCCATCGATTGGAACGCCTGACGCGCCGCATGGATGCCGAGATCATCGTCAGCGACGAGGTGATGCGTGCGACGGGCTGCGACGGAGCGCATCGGCTGCGTAACCGTTTCAGGTGGTCAGCCCGTGTCGAGCTGAAGGGGTGTGGCGCCCGTGCCGTCCATGGTGTTTGACTGACCGTCGGGTCGCTGAGAGACCAATATCTGCGCGGAAGCCGACACATGCGCCACTTCACGCTGCCACTGACCGGAGGCTGCCAATGCGGACGCCATCGCTACGCCATCTCCGCGTCGCCGCTGACGGTGTACGCCTGCCATTGCCGCGACTGCCAGACGCAGAGCGGCAGCGCGTTTGGACTGTCCATGCCGGTTTTGAGGAACGCGCTCACCGGCGATCTCGATGATCTTGGGGTCTGGGAAAGAAAGGCGGCAAGCGACAGGATCGTGAAGGCACGGTTCTGCCAACGGTGCGGGACGCGGCTGTTTCACGAGCCTTCCAGGAACCCGGACGTCGTGAACGTGAAGCCCGGGACGCTGGATGACACCTCGTGGCTCCGGCCCATCGGCCACCTGTGGCTGGACTCCGCCCAACCTTGGATTCAGGTGCCCGATGGAGGTCTGCGTTACCGCGCACAACCGGACAGCTTCGAAGCGCTGTTCGAAAGGTTCGGGCAGGCCTACCCCGAAGGCTGACAACGCCGCTCAAGCAGTCGCGCCGCCGTGCAGTTGCTCAAGGCTCTCGCGGTACGATGCCATCGGCATGTCGTCGCCACGGCCCCCCGGCGTGAAGTCAAGCAGCGGCCATAGCGGCCATAGCGCGTCGAGGTGGCGGGGATGCTGGGCGGGCCATGGCGGCACGAAGAACAGCTCCGACGCCCAGACATGGCGTATGCCATCGGCACCACGGCGGAAGACGTTCAGGATCGGCTGCTGTTCGCCCTCCGCCGTTTCGGTGTGGTAGTCGCGGTTGTAGGTGTTGCCGGCGGACGAGAGCAGGCGCGGCAGCGGCCAGCGCCTGAGCACGGCCCAGCGCCGCAGCATCGCCACCGGCGCCTTGCCGATAACGGCGAAGCTCACACGCTCGGTGATCTGGCGCAGACTGCCCGAAAGGCCGTCGAGCAGCCCGGTGCAGCCGGGGCAGGGGTTGCCATCGGCCCGGTACATGAGGCCGTAGAGGACCAGCGTATCCTGCCCCTCGGCAAACAGCTCGGAGAGGCGTACGGGCCGCGTGGGGCCGTCCTGGGCAAGGTCTTCCGGCCCTTCCTCGAAGACATAGTCCTCAAGCAGAAAGCCGCCTGGGGGCAGGGCGCGGCGTAGCGCCGCCACCTCCTCGATCTGGCGCCTGAGCGCCATCTCGGCCTCGAGCAACCGGTCACGCGCCGTCCGGTACTCTGGGCTCTCGTTGGGCCAGCGGACGCTGTGGTGGGTCTCGTCGATCGCAGACATCAGGCCGTCGCTCCCTTCAATCCCAGGCGCTCGCCGCGCTCGACGAACGCTTTCAGCCGATTGCCCAAAAGGTCCTGCCAGCCGGCGGAGAAGTCAGCCTCGGTTTCCGCCGTCAGCCGGCCGATGGCCGCATGCTCCAAGGTCAGCCTTGTGCCGCCGCCCTGGTCTTCCAGCTCGAAGCGGATGTTGCCGGTGATGGCCTCGCGCATGCCCATGCGGCCCGCAAGCGTCAGCAGGCGGGCGTGGCGGATCTGCTCGACCATGCACCAGACATAGCCGTCGCCGGTTGCCGTCACTTCCTTGAACAGGCCGCCCGGGCGCGGCTCCAGAACGACATCCGCGGCGTCCTCCCCGGTCAACAGATAGGGTGCGCCCCACCAGGCGGAGAGGTCTTCCGTCAGGGCTTCGAACACCGTGGCGGGAGATGCGTCGATATCGACCGTCTGGCGGATATGCAGGCTCGCCAGTGGCGCACCGGTCCAATGCGTATCCATCGTCTTCGTCCTTTCCAGTCGTTCCGCCTGGCGCTTCAGCCGGCCCAGCCGGCCCGCCCAGGTCACCTCGTAGTGCCGCATCCAGCTCTCATAGAGGTCGCGCAGGGGCTCCGGATCGAGGCTGTTGATCCTCTCCCGGCCCCGCTTTTCGACCCGCACAAGCCCGGCGTCTTTCAGCACGCCGATATGGTTCATCACGCCGAACCGCGTGAGCTCCCCGAACGCATCGCAGAGCTCGCCGGTGGTCCGCGGGCTTTCGCGCAGCATCGCCAGAATGTGCCTGCGCGCCGGCTCGGCCAGCGCCTTCCACGCCTTGTCCCTGTCGTCGCCTGGGAGTTCGATCGCCTTCGTCATGGTCGCATCATGCCTGCAAGTTTATGTTGATGCAAGAGACACGTGTGTCATAGTGCACATATTGTGGCGCTGAGGGAGGAGACCCATGGCACTCGAGATCTTTTGGTTTAGCGGCAGCGGTTTCGCCTGGCGAGCCGTGCTGGCCGCAGAGTTGAAGGGCGTGCCCTACACGTCCCGGCTGATCGAAGCCTCGGCCGGGGACCATCGCACGCCGGAGTTCCTGGCGATGAACCCGCGCGGCAAGGTGCCGGTCTTGCGCGACGGCGACGTGGTGGTGACGGAGTCGATGGCGATCCTCGCCTATCTCGACCGCCGCTTCCCGGAGCCGCCGCTGTTCGGCCGCACGGCGGAGGAGACGGCGCGCATCTGGCGCCTCGCGCTCGATTTCGACAACAACGTCGCCGACCACTTCACCGACCTGATCCTGCCTATCTTCTTTGGCCGCGTGGCAGAGCCGCGGGAGCAGATGACTGTCGCCCTTGAGGCCGTCCGAGCCGAGCTTGCCGCGTTAGAAGCGGCGCTCAGCCGCAGCCCTTGGCTTGCCGGCGACACGCTGTCGGCCGCCGACATCGCCGTCTATCCGTCGATCGAGGTTCTGATGCGGGCGGCGGGCAAGCCCGAAGCGCAGCCGCTGGACCTGCGGCTGCTGCCTTTTGAGAAGACCCATCCGGCGCTCGCCGCTTGGCGGCAGCGGATCCAGGCCCTGCCGGGATACGACGGCGCCTATCCGCCGCACTGGCGCGAAGCCGCCTGAACCCTCGACCCCAGTCCTTGGCCTTTGGAGGTGATCCATGTCCACCAACATGCATCTGACCGGCGGCTGCCATTGCGGCGCCGTCCGTTACGAGTGCTCTGGCGAGCCCGTAATCTCAGCAACCTGCCACTGTACCGATTGCGCCCGCATCAGCGGCGCGGCCGGGGCCTCGGCCGTTGCGGTTGCCCGCGATACGGTGAGCGTGACCGGCGAGTTGAGCTGGTATTCGAGTCCCGGCGACAGCGGCAAGATAGTGAACCGCGGTTTCTGCCCGCGCTGCGGCACGCGGCTGTTCGGCAAGCCCGACCTGGCTCCGGATCTGATGTCGATCAGCCTGCTCAGCCTCGACGATCCGACCGCTGTCCGCCCGCAAATGAACCTGTACACGAGAAGTGCCGCGCCCTGGGCCGTCAGCGATGCCGCTCTGATGAGCTTCGAGGGCATGCCGCCGATGCCCGTGGAGTGACGCTCGGAATCCCTTACTGAGACCGTTGCCCTGAGAGATCGACGGTCTTGCGGGCCAGGATGTCCGTGGGGTCGATCAGGGCGACGGTCTTGCCGGCGATCTCGAATGCGCTCGACTGCGGCAGGATCAGCGGCAGTTCGGTGCAGCCGAGGATCGCTACTTCGGCGCCCTTGTCGACGACGTTTTCAAGCGCCTGCAGCAGATCCTCCCGGCACTGCCCGTCGGTATAGCCGGCCTTGACGCCCCGTTCGCCGTAGATCGCGCGCATCACCAGATCCTGCTGGGCCTGATCGGGTGCGACGGTCCGCAGCCCGCCTGCATCCAGCATCTCGTGATAGACGCGGCTGGCGACCGTTCCCGCCGTCGCCAGCAGGCCGACCGTGCGGCAGTCCGTGTGAGCGCGCCGGATATGGGCGACGGTTTCGAACAGCATGTTGACGATGGGGATCGCCAGGTACCGCTGGATCCGCTCCACATAGGCATGCGCCGTGTTGCAGGGGATCGCGATCATGTCCGCGCCTTCAGCCTCCAGCGTCTTGCAGGCCGAATAGAGCGGGATCGTCGGGTCGGCGCCGTCGCCGATCAGGTTGGCGGTGCGGTCGGGGATCTGCGGATTGTGGTCCACGATCATCTTGATGTGGTCCTGATCGCGGTCGGCCGGCGTGTGCGCGACCACCTTGTTCATGAAGTCGACCGTCGCTGCTGGGCCGACGCCGCCGACGACCCCGATCTTGTACGGCCGAGCAGCGGCAAGCCCGTGGAAGGCGATGGCGTGGTCGGCATAGACCTGGTTGCAGTCGATGATCGGCACGTTGAACGCCTGGCGCAGTTGGTCGATGACGATTGGGATCTCGGTGAAACCGGGCAGGATCAGCTCGGCCCCCTGGTCGATGACGTCGCGGCAGGCGCGGTGGATAAGATCGATGGACCGGCCGCGCAGATGCCCCGCCTTGATGCCGCGCGGGCCGTAGACGGCTTCCATCAGGCAGTCTCGCTGGACCTGGTCGTTCGGATAGATCAGGTCGACACCGGCGCCGAACGCGTTTTCGAACAGCCGCTTCCGGCTCGCGTAGGTGGAGGTGAGAATGCCCAGCCTCCGGACCGTCGGGTAGTCGCGCCGGCAATACGCCGTCAGAGCGTTCATGATGCTGATGATGGGCGGCTTGATCTCCGACTGGATCTCATCGAGGAAGGTGTGGCTGATGAAGCAGGTCAGCACGATGGCGCCGACGTCCCGCTTCTCCAGCTGCCGGATCGTGTCGTAGATGTAGAACTTCCGAGCATTCGGGCTGAACGTTTCGTCCGCGGCCGCGTGGCCGTCATCGAACGGGTGCTGCTCGAAGATGATGTCCAGATGCTCGCGGTCGCTGGCGGCGGGCGTGGACTTCACCAGCTTGAAGAAGATGTCGGCCCCGGCAAGGGGGCCCAGCCCGCCGACAATGCCGAGCCTCTGCTTTTCCATCGGTTTCGTCTCGGTTGGCGGAAGGGGCAGGGGCGCCGGCCGCGCAGCCGACGCCCCCAACTGCCGCCTAATGGGCGGCCGCTTCCTCGGCCCCGTCCTCGGCTCCCAGGACGTGTGGCTTGCCGTAGGTTGCCTCGTCCAGCTCGCCCTCGCTCTTGGCCACCACGACCGAGACCATGCCGTCACCGGTCACGTTCAGCGCCGTGCGCGCCATGTCGAGGATGCGGTCGATGCCGGCGATGATGGCGACACCTTCCAGCGGCAGGCCGACGGAGGTCAGCACCAGCGACAGCATGATCAGACCGGCGCCCGGCACGCCCGCCGTGCCGATCGAGGCCAGCGTGGCGGTCAGGATGATGGTCACATACTGGTCGAAGCCGAGGCTGATGCCGAAGGCCTGGGCCACGAACAGGGCGCACACGCCCTGATAGAGGGCCGTGCCGTCCATGTTGATGGTCGCCCCCAGCGGCAGCACGAAGCTGGACACGCCCCGCGACACGCCGAGGTTCTTCTGGGTGCAGCTCATCGTCACCGGCAGCGTGCCGGAGCTGCTGGTTGTGGTGAACGCCACGGCCTGCGCCTCGGCGATCCCCTGGAAGTACCGGATGGGATTGAGCTTGGCGACCAGCGAGATCGCACCGCCATAGACGACGATCGCGTGGATGACGCAGCCCAGATAGACCGCAAGGATGACCATCCCCAGCGGCAGCAGCACGTCCATCCCGTAGGTGCCGGCGACCCAGGCCATCAGCGCGAACACGCCATAGGGCGCCAGCGCAACGATGACACCCGTCAGCTTGTAGATGACCTCTGCCATCCACTCGAAGAACTGCCGGATCTTCGCGCCGGCTTCGCCGGCGAGGTTGATGGCGATACCGAACAAAATGGCGAATACGATGATCTGCAGGACACTGCCGTTGGCCATCGCGGCGATGGGGTTGGTCGGGAACAGGCCGATCAGAGTGTCGACCAGGGTCGGCGCTTCTCTGGCTTCCACCGTCGATGCCGCGGTGATGTCGATGCCGGCCCCCGGCTGCAGCAGCGTGCCGAGCCCCAGCCCGATGGTGATCGCGACCGCCGTGGTCATGAGGTAGATCACGATGGTCTTCAGCGCGATGCGGCCCATCTTGTTGGCGTCGTGCATCGCCGTGACGCCGCAGACCAGCGACACGAAGATCAGCGGCACGATCAGCATCTTGATCAGATTGATGAAGACGGTGCCGATCGGTTTGATCGCCGCGGCCGACGGCCCAAGGATCGCGCCGACGATCAGGCCGGCGATCAGGCCGATGAAGATCTGCTGCCAGAGCTTCATGCCGGTCCAGAAGGACAAGAAGTGTCGCTTCTTCCCTGTACCCGTTTCTTGCGTTGTCATTTTCGTTCCTCCCGACTTAGGGGCATGGGAGCAGCGAATGCCGGTCGCAGTCAGGCACCCACCGCGTGTGCCGTCGCGGGTGCGGACACGCGACGGGGCCGGATCATGTTCTCCGGCTTCAGGATGTCCTCGAGCTGCTCGGCCGTGAGCAGGCCTTCTTCGAGGATCAGTTCGGTGACACCGCATCCCCGCCGCAGTGCCTCCTTGGCCACGCGGGAGGAATTCTCGTATCCGATGTAGGGGTTCAGCGCGGTGATGATGCCGATGCTGCTGTTGACCAGCTCGCGGCACCGCTCGCGGTTGGCGGAGATGCCTTTGACGCAGCGGCTGCCCAGAACCGTCATGGCCTGGGTCAGCATGCGGATGGACTGCAGCACGTTGAACGCGATCAGCGGCTCCATGACGTTGAGCTGAAGCTGCCCGGCCTCCGCCGCCATGGTCACCGTCAGATCATTGCCGATCACCTGATAGGCGACCTGGTTGACGACCTCAGGGATCACCGGATTGACCTTGCCGGGCATGATGGAGGAGCCGGGCTGCATCGGCGGCAGGTTGATCTCGCCCAAGCCCGCCCTGGGGCCGCTGCTCAACAGGCGCAGGTCGTTGCATATCTTGGAGATCTTGACGGCGACCCGCTTCAGCACGCCGGAGAAGGTGACGAACGCGCCGGTGTCCGACGTCGCCTCCACCAGGTTGGACGCCGGCACCAGTTCGATGCCGGAGATGTGTGAGAGTTCCTCCACCGCCAGATTGGCATAGTCGGGATGGGTGTTGATGCCCGTGCCGATCGCGGTCGCGCCCAGATTGATCTCGCGGAACAGGGCGACGAGGTCGCGGATGCGGGCGATGTCCTCCTTCACGGTGGCGTAGAACGCATCAAACTCCTGGCCCAGCGTCATCGGTACCGCGTCCTGCAGCTGGGTGCGGCCCATCTTGATGACGTCGGAGAATTCGACGGCCTTCTGCTTCAGCTCGTAACAGAGGTCGTCCATTGCGCGGACGAGGTCTTCGTAGCTGAGCAGGATCGCCAGGCGGATGGCTGTCGGATAGGCGTCGTTCGTGGACTGCGACAGGTTCACATGGTTGTTGGGGTGGACGACCCGATAATCGCCCTTGCCGTGGCCCATCAGTTCCAGGGCGCGGTTTGCGATCACCTCATTGGCGTTCATGTTGGTCGACGTGCCGGCTCCGCCCTGGATCATGTCGACGACGAATTCATCCATCAGCCGTCCGGCAATGATCTCGTCGCAGGCCTGGGCGATGGCCTCCGCGATCTCGGGCTTCAAGAGGCCGAGGGCGCGATTGCTGCGCGCAGCGGCCTTCTTGACCATGGCGATGGCCCTGACGAAGGTCGGGTACTGGCTGAGCGGTGTACCCGTGATCTGGAAGTTCTCGACCGCCCGCAGGGTCTGCAGCCCGAAATAGGCGTTGGCCGGTACCGCGCGGTCACCCAGCAGATCATGCTCCAGGCGCTGCTCCGCGCTCTTGCACGCATCTGGCTGAGGAGGGCGGGACGCGGACTTCTCCGCAAGCCGGGCCAGGGCGCTGCGGGCGGCGCCCGGTGCCTGCCGGAAGACTGCGTCGACTTCCGCCCACGGCCACGCGACAACGTCGGTGTCTACGACGGCCCTGCAGGACGCGTCAGGCGGAAGACCGTCGTCCAGCGCGCCGCCGATGCACTGGCCGCCTCCAAGCCGCGCGAGCGTCACTGACTCGGCCCCGAGATGGCCCAGGGTCTCGACCTCGCCCGACCGGATAACGAAAAGCCGATCCCGTTGTTCGCCCTGCCGGAACAGGTATTGGCCGGCGGCGCAGGTTTGCCCGCGGCCGGCTTCGGCAAGGGAGCTAAGCTGATGGTTCTCGAGATCCGCAAACACTTCCAGTTTGCGGATGAGATCAAGAGTATTCATCAGGCATCTCCCGACCAAGGCTGCGCATGCTGTGATCAGCCGTCAAAGCCAATCACAATGCTTCGCAATCCAATTCTGTCATCTCTTAGAGGGTGTCTGTAATTGTATCGGAGATGATTTAAGCCTTCCAATGCCGATGTCGCTCGTGTTCATGAGGGTGCGGCATAGTATGTTTGCCGCGTTTAGCTCTATGCGTTTTCTTTATAGTTCTCATTTTTGGCCGCCTGCCCGACGGCACAACCCGGCGGCGGGCTTGGGCTGACATGTGGGCAGCGAAGATCGTCCGCAGCGTGACGGCTGGGTCACAGCCGGTTACCGTGGTGTATCGAAAGCCATGTGTCGCCGGCCGTTGAGGTAGAGCCCAAGTGGAACTTAAGTGGCTGGAGGATTTTCTGAGCCTGGCCCGGACCGGCAGCTTCTCCCGGTCGGCGGAGGAGCGCCATGTCACCCAGCCGGCGTTCAGCCGCCGCATCAAATCCCTTGAAATCTGGGTCGGCGTGCCGCTGGTCGACCGCAGTTCGTATCCCACGCATCTGACGCCGGCCGGACAGGCGTTCCTGACCACGGCGCAGGAGATGGTCCGCACGCTGCGCGACCAGCGCGATCATCTTCGCAACCGGGAGAGGGCGGCGCAGGCGACCTTGAGCTTTGCAGCGCTGCACACCCTGGCGCAGTGCTTCCTGCCGGGCTGGCTGCGCCAGTTCGAAGACGGCATGGGCGAGTTCAAGACACGGCTGGTGGCCGACAACCTGCTGGACTGCGTGCAGGCGTTGACCGACGGCGATTGCGACTTCCTGTTCTGCTATGCGCATCCTGAGATCACGTTCGAATTGGACCCCAGGCTGTTTCCCTCCGTCCGTCTGGGGACCGACCGGCTCTTGCCCCTGTCCGCGGCGACCGAGGGCGGTGATGCCCGCTTTCGGCTGCCCGGCTCGGCGGACGCGCCGCTGCCCTATCTCGCCTACACGGCCCAGTCGTTCTACGGGCGCCTGGTGTCGATCATCCTGGAACGGGCCGGCGAACAGGCGTGCCTGGTTCCGCGCATCGAGAATTCCATCGCCCTGGTGCTGAAGGCGCTGGCCCAGAAATCCCACGGCCTGGTGTGGCTGCCCGGGATGGCGGCAGGCGAGGGGGCCGGAGGCGAGCGGCTGGTGCCGGCCGGCGGACCGCCCTGGGAAATCGAGATGGATATCAGAATCTACCGGTCGATCGAGAAGAGCCGCCCGATCGTCGACCGGTTCTGGGCCTTGGTTATTGCTAATAATCCGGCAGAGTAAACAACGGGCAGTGAACCGGTCGCGGTGGTCCGCGGCACCGTTCTTGGGGTCGCCTAAAGCCGGCAGATCAGGCCGATCACGTAATCCACCGCGCCGTCTTCGCCAAGGAACGGCGCGTCGATGCTCTCGAACTCCGCGTAGTGCTTTTGATAGACGCTGAGCGAGCCGTGGAACCGCAAGGGCTGCCGGTGAACCATCATTTCGTCATAGGCCTTCGACGCCAGATCGTCCTCAAGGTCCCAGTTCGATTCCGCCAGGGTTAGGCCGACATCGTTGCGGCCGAGAAGGATCTTCACCTCTTCGCCGATCAGCCGGAACCGATACATCCAGGGATGCCTGGATTCGACGCCGATTAGGAAAATGTGCGGTGCCCAGGTGGGATGGTCGACGATGTCGAATTGGCGTCTGAAAGGGCAGTCTCCCGCATTGATCGTGGACCACCAGTCAAAGAAGGCCGCGTTCAGAGAGTGTCGGTAAGACCCGCCTTGCCTGACGGTTTCGACACCAAGCGACTGTTCGAGTTGCGCGTCGCTTAGTGCGCTTGCAGAGACCAATGATGTCAAAAACGTAACACTTCCTGCGATATCTTTCGAATTGTCCATAATCAAACACTTCGACTCCGAGATAATTTTATGGCGTCTCGCCCCAGGATGGTAGTGTTTCAGTCGACGCCAATCGCATGAACATTTGATTGATGTTAGAGACGAATGTCAATTGATGCTCGTAAATCAAGTGCCATCTCCATATTCTGCGCCCTTCATTTTCGCATCTTCAAAACGTGGGGTCTCTTTCCGAGGCAGTTCGCGAGGTTGCGGACATCCGGCGTTAGGTGCCGCCGGCGGCCTGGCATCCCTGACGGCCGACCGGCAATCGATGATGATCCGAAGCCAGTCGCCGCAGTGTTACGCCGCCGCCGCGGCCGTCTGTCGCGTGATCCAGTCGACGAAGGTTCGGATCTTCTGCAGCCCGGCCTTCGAGCGGTGGACGACCACATGGTGCCCGGCGACCGCCATAATCCGGTCGGCAAAGGGCGCGACCAGCCGGCCCGCGGCCAGCTCGCGCTGGGCCAAGAGCGTGCTTTCCAGGCACACGCCCAGCCCCTCCACCGCCACGGCGATGGACATGTACGAACGGTCGAAATGTGGGCCGCGACTGAGGTCAAGGGGAGGCACTTGGTACTCCCGAAGCCAGTCCGACCACTGCACCATGCAGTTGTCGGAATGGATCAGCAGATGGTGGCCCAGATCGTCGGGTGCGGAGAGCGCGACCGGGCCGTCGAGCAGGGTGGGGCTGGCCATCGGCGTCACGCGTTCGCCCATCAGCGTGATCGCCTGCAGGGGGGAGCCGGGGCGCGTACCGTACTGGATGGCGACGTCGAAGGCGCTGTCGGCCAGATCGATGAATTCCGCGCTGGCGCTAACCCTGACATCGATCTCCGGATGGGCGGAGAAGAATTGCTTCAGCCGCGGCATCAGCCACAAGGTGGCAAAGCTGGGCGCGGAATGCACGGCCAACAGTTCCCGCGTCGCCGAACGCACCTGCGACGTGGCGCGGGCGATGCGCTCGAACGCCGCCTCGATCTCCGCGAAATAGCGGCGGCCGGCCGCCGTGGGTTCGACCTTGCGGTGGCGCCGGTGGAAGAGCTGCACGCCCAGTTCCTCCTCCAGCAGCTTGATCTGGTGGCTGACGGCAGAGGGCGTCAGCCGCAGCTGCGCCGCGGCCAGCGCGAAGCCACCGCACCGGACCGAGGCTTCGAACGCGCGCAATGCGCGAAGTGATGGCAATTTGTCCATCGTGGTTCTCGAGTGAATTCAGTTCACTTGAGTGAGCAATTTTATTCGTTTGTCAACAGTCAAATCGCAACAGAAGTTCTAAAGAGGGCGCCATGCTTGCCGACGGCGGCGGACGCCCCACCGAACCGGGCCGGATCAACCGGCACCACAGTCAGCTCAACGGGGGAGGACGCTGCCCATGCTTCTGCACGGCAAGGTTTGCGTCATTACGGGTGCGTCGTCGGCGCGCGGGCTGGGCAAGGCCACGGCCGCTGCCATGGCCGATCACGGGGCCCGCACCGTCATCCTCGATCTCAACGGCGAAGAGGCGGCGGCGGCTGCGGCCGATCTCGGCCCGGACCATCTGGGTTTCGCCTGCAATGTGACCGATCGGCATCAGTGCGAGGCAGCGGCAGCCAGGGTGCTTGAGGTCTGTGGCCGCATCGATGTGCTGTTCAACAATGCCGGCATCACCCAGCCGCTGAAGGTGATGGACATTTCGCCGGCGGATTATGACGCCGTCTTGGACGTCAGCCTGCGCGGCACGCTGCAGATGTCCCAGGCCGTCATCCCGGCGATGCGGGCACAGCGCTCCGGCTCGATCATCTGCATGTCGTCCGTATCCGCCCAGCGCGGCGGCGGCATCTTCGGCGGCCCGCACTATAGCGCCGCCAAGGCGGGCGTCCTTGGGCTCGCCCGTGCTATGGCGCGCGAGCTGGCGCCGGACGGCATCCGCGTCAACTCGGTCACTCCGGGCATGATCCAGACGGATATCACCGGCGGCAAGCTGACCGACGCGATGAAGGCGCAGATTTTGGAAGGTGTGCCCTTGGGCCGGCTGGGCGAGGCGAGCGATGTCGCCGGGGTCTGCGTCTTCCTGGCGTCCGACCTCGCCGCCTACGTGACCGGAGCCACCATCGACATCAATGGCGGTTCCCATATCCACTGAGCTTACAGGGAGATTTGGCATGGCTCACACCAGCCGGCCCGTGCGCAACGTGCCGAAGGATGAGCTGAAAGAGAAAGCCCGCATGATCCGGAAGGAAGTCGTGCGGCTGACGGATATCTGCGGCTCGGGCCACTACGGTTCGGCCTTCTCCATCGCGGAGCTGCTGGCGGTTCTCTATTACCAGCTGCTGCATGTGCGGCCGGACGACCCCCATTGGGCGGACCGCGACCGGTTCACCATGGGCAAGGGCCACGCGGCGATCGGGCTCTATCCGGTGCTGGCCGATCTCGGCTTCTTCCCGACCCGCGATCTCGACCACTACACGCGCCTGGGCAGCCCGCTGGGCGATCACCCGGACATGCGCAAGGTGAAGGGGGCGGACTTCTCCTCCGGCTCCATCGGGCACAACCTGTCCGTCTCCGTCGGCATGGCGTCGGGCCTGCGCCTGAAGGGCTCGCCGGGCCGTGTGGTCTGCATGATGGGCGATGGCGAGCAGACCGAGGGGCAGGTGTGGGAAGCTGCAATCGCCGCCGGCCATTGGAAGCTGTCGAACCTTGTCGGCATCGTCGACATCAACAAGGTGGGCTCAGACGGCGCGACCAGAGAGATCATGGACACCGCCCCGCTTGACGATAAGTGGCGCGCTTTCGGCTGGCGGGTTCTGAACCTCGTCGACGGGCATGATCTGGATCAGGTCTTCGATGCCCTGAACACGGCTCTGAACGCGCCCACCGATCAGCCGACCGTGGTGCTGGCCGATACCGTTGCCGGCAAGGGGGTGAGCTTCATGGAAGGGACCTGGCAGTGGCACCTGGGCTTCCTCGGGCCCGCGGATCGCGATCGCGCCTATGCCGAGCTGGAACGGGAGCTGACGTGACATGACCACGATCGACTTTCCGCCCGAGACGACCGTGCGCGAGGGCTTCGACGAGAAGTCATGGGACATGGTCGGATCGCTGAACCTGTCGCGCCAGCTCACCACCGGATCGGCGCTGATCGCCATGGCTGAGGATGGGCGCGACGACATCGTGGTCTGTACCGCCGATCTCGGCCGCCCGACCCAGGTGCACGGCTTCGGAGAGCGCTATCCGGAGCGCTACTTCAACTTCGGCATTGCCGAGCGGAACATGGTGGGGGCCGCGGCGGGCCTCGCCACCATCGGCCTCACGCCGGTTATCTCCAACTACTCGTTCTTTCTGGCGCTGATGGCCTGCGAGAACATCCGCAACGATATCTGCTACACCAATCTGCCGGTGCGCATGGTGGGCACCCATTCCGGCATCGCCATGGGGTTCTACGGAACCTCCCACCACTGCAACGAAGACATCGGTGTGCTGCGCACCATGGCCAATCTGACGCTGATGGCCCCGTGCGACGGCAACGCCATCCGGGCGGCCCTGCCGGCGATGATGGACCATCCGGGCCCGGTCTATTTCCGGGTGGGGCGCGGGCGCGAGACACCGGTCTATGACGCGCCGCCGGACTGGCGCGTCGGCGGCTCGCACAGCCTGCGCGAAGGCGATGACGCCACGGTGTTCGCCATCGGCAATCTGGTGAGTGCCGCCCTGGAGGCGCACGATCTCTTGAAGGCCGAGGGCATCGGCCTGCGTGTGATCGACATGTACTCGATCCGGCCGATCGACCGCGAGGCGATCCTGAGTGCGGCGGGCCGGCAGAAGGTCCTGTTCACGGCGGAGGAGCACAACGTCACCGGCGGCTTCGGTGCCGCGGTGGCCGAGGTGCTGGCGGAAGCAGGCGCAGGTGTCCGCCTGGTGCGCATCGGCATGCCCGACCAGTACTCCATCCTCGGGCCGCCGACCCACCTCTACCACCACTATGGGCTGGACGGCGAAGGTGTGGCCAAGCGCGTCCGCGAAGAGCTGAAGGGCTGAGAAGGAGACCCGGCCGGCGGTGAGCCGGGCGTGCGCCGCCAGCCGGAAGCCCCGATCAGGTCAGTCGCCCGAACGTCAACAACAGGCAACGGGAGGTATGCCATGACCCATATCCGTAAACTGGCTTGGGCGAGTGCGCTGGCCTTGGCCGCCGGCATTGCGGCGCCGGCCGCGGCCGACGAGATCGTGTTTACCCACGGCGCCAATCCGGGCAATCCGCGCTATGACGCCGCCGACATGTTCGCAGCCCTGGTGGAGCAGTATTCCGGCGGTGCCTGGACCGTGAACGTGGCACCCAGTGCCACACTGGGCGATGATGCGGAAATGATCACCTCGGTGCAGGCCGGTGTCATCAACATGACGGCGAATTCGCAAGGCGCGTTCTCGCAGGTGGTGCCCGAGGTGGGCGCGCTGGGCCTGCCCTTCCTGTTCGCCGAGTTGCCCGCCGCGTGGGCGGTGCTCGACGGCCCCATCGGGGAAGAGCTGGATGGCCTCGCCCGCGAGCATGGCATGGTCATCCTCGGCTGGTGGGACAACGGCATCCGCCACATCACCCATGTGGAAGCCCATATGGCTACCCCGGCGGACATCGAGGGCATGAAGATCCGCACCCCGCCGGACCGGGCCACCATCGACGCCTTCGAGGCGCTGGGCGCCAACCCGGCCCCGCTGGCGTGGAGCGAGCTGCCCACGGCGCTGCGCAACGGCACGTTCGAGGGCCAGGAAAACCCGCTGACCAACATCTATTCCGCACGCCTGCACGAGATCACGCCCTATATCTCGCTCTCGGCCCACAAGTACGAAGGCACGCCCATCATCGCCAGTCTCGACTGGTGGGACGGCCTGAGCGATGACGAGCGTGCGGTCATCCAGCGCGCAGTGACCGAGGCGGGCTGGTACCAGCGCGGCCGCAGCATGATCGATGCCGTGACCCTGGTGGCCACGTTGGAGTCCGAAGGTGCGCAGTTCGCCGAGGTCGACACCGAGGCGTTCAAGGCGGCCACGGCCGGCGTCTATGACGCCTGGCAGGCCGAGCTGGGCGACTTCGTCAGCCGCCTGCGCGCCGCGGCCGACGAGGCGGCGCAATGACGGACCTGCCGGACCCTTCGGGGTCTGCCAGCGTCCGCACCGGGATGGGGCCGGGCGGCCCCATCCCTTCGGTCGTCGCGGTCGTGGACCGCGCGATCTACTGGGCGTCGGCGGCGATCGTGGTGTCGGCGCTGACGTTCCTGTTCCTTGCGATCTTCATCAATGTGCTGCTGCGGTACCTGTTCGCCGAGGGCATCACCTGGGCGTATGAGATCCCGTCGATCCTGTTCCCGTGGATCGTCGTGGCCGGTGCGGTGATGGCCGCCCAGGCCGGCCGCCACATCGCCGTCGTCGCGCTGTTGAAGGTGCTGCCGGGGGCCGTGCAGCGGGTGTTGCTGATCGCCGTCAACCTGCTGATCGCCGTTGCGTCGGTGTTCGTGGTCGAGGCCGCGTGGCCGATCATCAAGGCCGCCCATTCCAGCCGTCTGGCGGAGACGGGGATCGCGCAGTCCTACGGCTATGCCAGCCTGGTTTACGGCTTCGTCATGATCGGCCTGACGGCTTTGACCACCGGCTATCGGCTGATCTTCGATGCCGACGCCGCAGGGGTGCCGGGCGCCCAGGCGTAGAGGACGTGTCATGGCGCTGACCCTGGCGTGGCTGTTTCCGATCCTGCTGTTTCTGGCGGTGCCCGTCGCCCATGCCTTGCTGATCGCCGCTGGCGGGGCGCTGTTGATCGCCGACCGGCCGCTGGCCGTGTCCGTCCAGCGCCTCTATACACCGACGCAGTCGTTCCCGATGCTGGCGATCCCGTTCTTCATCCTCGCCGGCAACCTGATGATGTCGGGCCGGTTCGGCGACTATCTGATCCAGTTCGCGAAACTGCTGGTGGGGCGCCTGCGCGGCGGGCTGGGCCAGGTCAGCGTGGTTGGCTCGGTGATGTTCGGCGGTGTGTCTGGCTCCGCCGTGGCGGATGCCTCGGCGCTGGGCAACGCGCTGATCCCCATGACCAAGCGCGAAGGCTATCCGGCCGGTTTCGCCGCCGCGGTCAATGCTTCGTCGGCCACCATTTCGGTGCTGATCCCGCCGTCGATCCCGCTGATCCTGTTCGGCCTCGTTTCCAACGCCTCGATCCTGGACCTGTTCATCGCTGGCATCATCCCGGGGCTGATGCTGGCCGTGGGCCTGCTCAGCGTCTGCTGGATCTCCGGCACCGTGCGCGGCTTCCCACTGACACCGCCCGCGGGCGGCGTGCGCGCGTTCGTGCGCAATCTGGGCTATGCGCTGCCAGCTCTGATCATGCCGGTGTTCGTGGTGATGACGCTTCGCCTGGGCATCGCCACGCCGACGGAGGTCAGCGTGATGGCCGTGGCCTATGCGCTGTTCGTGGCCAAGGTGGTCTACCGCGACCTCACTTGGCGCCATATCCTGAAATGCCTGATCCAGACCGGCATCATGACCGGGGCCGTGATGCTGGTGATCATGGCCTCAAGCCTGGTGCAGTGGATCCTGACCCTGGAGCGCGTGCCCCAGGCCCTATCGGACTGGCTGATCGGCACGTTCAGCCAAGACTGGATGGTCTTGCTGTGCATGAACGTGATCATGCTGGTGGTGGGTACCTTTCTCGACCTGCCCGCCGCGATCCTGCTGCTCGGCCCGCTCTTCGTCAGCGTCTCCGGCTCCATCGGTCTCGACCCGATCCAGCTCGGCGTGATGATGGTGGTGAACCTGTCCATCGGCCTCTACACGCCGCCGGTGGGCACGACGCTGTTCATCTCGTCGACCATCGCCCAGACCTCGATCGGCCGCGTGGTGCTGGAACTGGGGCCGTTCTATCTGGTCAGTCTGGCGGTGCTGGGGCTGGTGAGCTACCTGCCGGCGATCACGAACGCGTTCTTGTGATTCTGTAACGGGATGCGGAGAGGCGACGCGGCAAGCGGTCCGCGTTGGCGTATACAAAGCACCTCATCCAACGTGCCGCGGCGAGCGGGCGTCGGTGCGCCTCCGCCGCAATGCCAGGTGCTAGCGGAAGAGAAAAGGAAACGGTCTTGGCGGTTATCGACAGGGTGGAAATCCTGATGGTGGATCTGCGGCCGCAGGTGCCGCGGTCGGATGCGATCCAGGCGTTCGTCAGTCAGGAAACGCCGATGGTGCGCCTCACCGATGCCGACGGGGCGGTGGGCACGGGATACACCTACACCATCGGCACCGGTGGGCGGTCCGTCGTTGAGCTGTTGCGCCACACCTTTGCTTCGGCGCTGGTCGGGCGCGAGGCGGATGAGATCGAACGGATCTGGCGAGACCTGATGTTCCTGACCCATGCCACGACAGTGGGGGCCATCACCTCGCTGGCGTTGGCGGCCGTCGACACGGCGCTGTGGGACCTGCGCTGCCGGCGCACGGGCCTGCCGCTGCACCGGGCCGCCGGTGGGGCGAAGGACCGCACGCCGCTCTACACCACCGAGGGCGGCTGGCTGCATCTGGCCGCCGACGCGCTGGTGGAAGACGCGGTGGCGGCCAAGGCCAAGGGGTTCGGCGGCTGCAAGATCAAGGTCGGGCGGCCGCATGTGTCGGAGGATGTGGCCCGGTTGCGCGCCGTGCGCGAGGCGGTGGGCGACGGCTTCGAGATCATGGTCGACGCCAACCAGGCCTTTACCGTGGACGAAGCGATCCGCCGAGCGCGGCATTACGAGGCGCTGGACATCGCCTGGTTCGAGGAGCCGCTGCCGGCGGACGATCTGGGCGGGCATGTGCGGCTCGCGGCCAGCACTTCGGTGCCGATCGCGGTGGGCGAGAGCCTCTACAGCACCAGCCATTTCCGGGAATACCTGCAGCGCGAGGCCTGCGCGATCGTGCAGGCCGATGTGGCGCGCATCGGCGGCATCACGCCATGGCTGAAGACCGCGCATCTGGCCGAGACGTTCAACGTGCCCATATGCCCGCATTTCCTGATGGAGCTGCATGTCGCGCTCTGCTGCGCCGTGCCCAATGCGCGCTGGGTCGAATACATCCCGCAGCTGGACGAGCTAACGGCAAGCCCGATGGAGGTCACCGAGGGCCACGCGCTGGCATCATCCGCGCCGGGCCTGGGCATCGACTGGGACTGGCCGCAGATCGACGCCCGCCGCATCGCGGACCTGAACCACACCGTCAGCCGGGGCGGGTGAGCGTTCCGGCTGCAGGTGGTTGGCGCCCTACCGGTAGATCAGGCTCGGCAGCCAGAGGGCGAGGTCGGACCAGAAGGTCAGGGCCAGCAGAACGATCACCAGCGGGACCAGGAAGGGCATGGTTGCGGCGACGCAGCGTTCGAACTTCACGCCGGAGACTTCGGACAGCACGAACAGCACCATGCCGACGGGTGGCGTCAGCAGGCCCAGCATCAGGTTCATGATCAGGATGATGCCCAGGTGAACAGGGTCGATCCCGACGCTGACGGCGATCGGCAGCAGCACCGGCACCAGGATGGTGATCGCCGCGATGGTTTCCATGAACAGGCCGATGGCGAGCACGATCAGCATCATGATCAACAGCAGCATCTGCTTGTTGCTGGTCAGCCCCAGCAGCGCGTCGCCCAGGATCACCGCGACCTGGTTCGCCGTCAGGATCCAGGCGAAGACGGCGGCGCTGGCCACGATCATCAGGATGGCGCCGGAGGTGATGATCGTGTCCATCGAGACGCGGACGATGTGCCTCCAGGTCAGGCTGCGGTAGACGACCACGCCGAGGATGAGGGCGTAGGTGGCGGCCGCCACGGCCGCCTCCGTCGGCGTAAAGGCGCCGGTGGCGATGCCGCCGACGATGATCGCCGGGGTCAGAAGCGGCAGAAACGCGCCCTTGAACGTATGCCAGAGGCGGCACAGCTCGAAGCTGGCGTCGCGCGGATAGTTCCGGCGGCGGGCGTACCACGTCACCATGATCATCAGGGACACGGCCATCAGCAGGCCCGGCACCAGCCCGGCTATGAACAGCTCGCCGATCGAAGCCGACGCCATGACGCCGTAGAGCACGAGCGGCAGCGAGGGCGGGATGATCGGCCCGATGGTGGACGAAGCCGCGGTGATGCCGACGGAGAAATCGGTGTCGTATCCGGCATCCCGCATCGCCTTGATTTCCACATTGCCGAGCCCGCCGGCATCGGCGACGGCGGCTCCGGACATGCCGGCGAAGATGACGCTGGCGCCCACGTTCACGTGGCCCAGGCCGCCATTCATCCACCCGACCATCGCCCGAGCAAAGGCGAAGATGCGCGACGTGATCCCGCCCGTGTTCATCAGGTGCCCGGCCAGGATGAAGAAGGGGATGGCCAACAGCGGAAAGCTGTCGATGCCGTTGATCATGTTGTGGATCAGCACGACGTCGGGCAGACCGGCGATCATGATGTAGGCGAGCGAGGCGAGGCCGAGTGCCACGGCAATGGGCACGCCGAAGATCAGCAGAACGGCGAGAACGACGAAGAGAACCGTCAAAGCCATCGAATCCTCCGAAACGCGCACTGAAAGCCAAGCGGATGAACCTGGAAGGGGTGCGTTCTTTATTGGGCGTGACCGGCCGTCGCAGGCTCAGGCGCCCGCGGATTTGTGCCTTTCCGCCGCGATCTCGGCGGCAGGCTGCCGCACGAGGCGGACGATGTTGATGATGGAGAACACGGCCATCAGGAAGCACGAGACCACCACGATGTAGAAGATGATCGCCTTGGGCAGGGGGACTGAGATCATGTTGCTGGTGGTGCGCTCAGCCAGCTCGATGCCGAGCACGCCGGCATAGCCGAAGAACCCCAAAACCAGCACCTCGGTGGCAACCACGATCGGCTTGATCACGCGCGCCGAAAGGTACCGGAAGAAGAACTCCAGGAAGATGTGCTTGCGCCGGCGCACACAGGTGATCGAGCCGACGAACCCGAGGAGGATCAGGAAGTAACGCGCGATCTCCTCCGTCCACCCCATGCTGTCGTTGAGGACGTAGCGGGTGAAGAACTGTAGCGCGACGATGAGGAACAGGGCCGCAAAGACGATCAGGACGGGGATGTCGAGCCAGCTGACATCCGAGATATCGTCGGTGATCTCTTCGATCCCTGCCGTGAGGTCGTCCGATCCGCCGGCTTTCGGGGTATCCGACATGGGCCGCCTCCATTGATCGGGGCGCCGGCCCCCGCGCGGAGGCCGGCGCATGGTCCGATGTCAGAGAAGTCAGTTGGCGTCCGGGATCGCCTGCAGACGCTCATAGAGTTCGCTGCTGAACGGCAGGTCGCCGCTGGTAAGCGCCGGCTGCACAGCGTTGATGAACGGCGTGCGGTCGACCTCGTTGACCGTGACGCCTTCGTCGCGGAACCAGACCACCAGTTCGTCTTCGGCGCTGACGATCTCCTCCGTGATCCAGTCTGCCGACTCCTGCAGCACCTCGAACAGGATCTCGCGGTCCTCATCGCTCAGGCTGGCGAGGCGGATGCTGGAGACCGCGGTGAAGGTGGAATTGGTGATGTGCCCGGTCAGGTTGATGTCGGACTGCACCTCATAGAACCGCTTGGCCTGGATCGTGGGCAGCGGGTTTTCCTGCGCGTCGACCACGCCCTGCTGAAGCGCCAGATAGACCTCAGCGAACGCGATCGGCGTTGGATTGGCGCCGACGGCCTGCGGGAACAGCACATAGGCCGGCGCGTCGGGCACGCGGATCTTCAGATCCTCCATGTCCGCCGGCGTCAGGATCGCGCCGTTCGACGTCACGTGGCGGGTGCCGTAATAGCTGATGGCCGCGATCGTGTTGCCGCCGGTGGCATCGGCCCAGCCAGCTGCCAGTTCCT
Source organism: Alphaproteobacteria bacterium (assembly GCA_028281925.1). Classification (GTDB taxonomy): domain Bacteria; phylum Pseudomonadota; class Alphaproteobacteria; order DSM-16000; family Inquilinaceae; genus JACKIG01. The sequence continues at coordinate 844 of JANQIX010000073.1, read as the reverse complement.
GGAAGAGATCGCTTTCGCTGTAGGCCCGCCAGTGGTCCAGACCGCGGAACACGAAGGGATAATCGGTCATGGAGATCGGGCCGAAAATCGACCCGGCGAAGCCGGCACCGGTATAGATGATGTCGACGGTGCCGAGCGAGATGGCCTCATTGAGCGCGCTTTCGCTGCCCAGCGACGAAGCCGGGAACACTTCGATGCTGTAGCGGCCGTCGGTGCGCGCCGCGAACTCTTCGGCCGCCATCAGCGCGCCTTCGTGCAGCGGATGGCTGGTCTCATAGACATGCGCAAACCTGAGCTGCTCCTGAGCCTGGCCCGCCAACGGTACGGCGGCGGCGATCGCCGCAACCGCGATGCCCTGGGTTAGGGTCTTGATTTTCACCTGGATCCTCCCACTCGCTGTAGGTTGCCTTTGAAGAGGGTTTGCCACGGGGGCCCGTGCCGCATCCTCCCCACTGCTGGAACCGGCCAAGGCCGGGCTTCAAGCTGCGCGCCTGTGCGCAGCTTCAAGTTTCGGCCAGTCGAACTCCACGCCGATACCCGGGGTCGAGGGTGCGACGGCCAGATGGTCTTCGATGACCAGAGGTCGTGTCGTGTAGGCGTCGATCGGGAAGCTGTGCACCTCCAGCCATCCGGCATTCGGCCGGGCCGAGACGAGGCTCACATGCAGCTCTTGCATGCCGTGGCTGCAGACCGGGATCCCGCGTGCGATCGACCGCTCCGCCACTTTCAGCCAGCCGGTGATGCCGCCGCAGTTGGACGCGTCGGGCTGGATGTAGGAGAGCTTGGCATCGGCGAAAGCGTAGCCGAATTCGTGGATCGTGTGCAGGTTCTCGCCCATGGCGAG
>JANQIX010000017.1 GCA_028281925.1 Alphaproteobacteria bacterium | reverse complement strand
AGGCCACTGACCCCTCACGGGTTGGGAAGGCGCGATCCAGGCGATGACCTGCAAGCCAGGAGACCTGCCATCACAGTCGATCTGTGACCGCCGGACGGGGTGCGCCGGCCAGGGATCACTGGCGCCCCTGCAATGCCGGGCGGACCGTCAACGATCCGGCCGAACGCCCCGTCCTCCGTCGAGGCTGAGGGGCGCAATGCCGATGACCGGGCCGACCGAGACCACGACAATCGATATCTGCGTGCGTTGCCGCGCTGTAGGCAGTGCAGACGACGAGACGCGTGCGGGCCGCCGTCTGTTCGATGCGGTGATGGCGCGGCACGCTGGCGCGGAGGGCGTCGTGGTGCGGCCCGTTGCCTGCCTCAGCAACTGCAACCGGGCCTGTACGGCCGTGTTCGGGGCGCCGGGCAAGGTCTCTTATGTCTATGGTGACCTGACACCGAACGACAGCGCGGACGTGCTGCGGTTTGCCGCACTCTACGGCCGGTCTGCGGACGGCATCACGCCTTGGTCAGAAAGGCCCGAGCGTGTACGCAAGGGTCTCGTCGCCCGCGTCGTGCCGCCGGACGTTTCAAGCCTCTCGATCCTTCTCGATCCCACCGATCCGCGCTAGCGGGCAGCGGCGCCATGGTCGATGCGCGCGATAGGCAACTCCACCCGGCCGCCGTCGGGCCGGTCGGGCGCCCGCCTGAACATCCGTCCGACGGGACGGGGCTGCTCAGCGGAGACATCGGGCTTACGACGCTTGCAAGCTCACCTCGATCCGCAAGGCGCACCGGCTCAAGAGACTTCGCATGCCTGGTCGGCCAAGTTGCCGACCCACCGAGGCCGATCGCGGATTTGCTGGCGACCCAACGTCGCGAACCCGGCGACGACGCTCACGAACGGATCGGCCATTGGGCACAGGCCATGGCCGCCGCCCTGCATCTGGCATTCGTCGCGGCGCTGTGGCCAGCCGAGCCCAGCCGGGGTGACGGTGGCGGCGGTTGGGGCGGAGCCGGCGGTGCCGCCGGCGACGGTAGCGGCGCTGCGATCGCCGTAACAGTGGTGTCGGCCGATGCGCTGCAAGCGTTGGCCGGCGGCGCCGCGTCCGAAGGCCCGAAGACTGATTCTGCGACCGATCCGGCCGATGCTCTTCTGGATCGGTCCGAGCCGTTGATCCCCCCTCCGTCTCCCGAACCCAACCTGGACGCACCGGTTCTTGAGCCGCTGGCGGGGCCTCCCCAGCCTCCGCCGATCGTGTTCGAACCACCGCCGGCACAGCTCGTCCAGCCGCAGCCGAATTCGCAGCTCCCTGATGCTGCGCCGACGGAGGCTCCGGAACCGCTGCCCGAACCCTCACCAACGGCAGCGGCGGCACCCGAGCCACCGACGCTCGTGGTCGAACCTCCGCCAGCACAGCCCGTCCAGCCGACCCCGGCTTCGCAGCACCTTGGTGCCGCGCCCATGGAGGCTCTGGAACCGCTGTCCGAGCCTGCTCAATCGGATCCGGTGGCAGAGGCGGTGGCGGAATCGGCTCCACCGCCTCCCGACGAACCGGAGATCGCCAGCGTCCCAGAGGCCCCATACGAGGAGGCCCTGATCGTTGGTCCAAGTGCTCCGGTCGAGACAGAGCCAACCGAGCCTGCGGTCCATCCAGCAGCCGCGCCGACGCTCGAACCAGCGGAGGTTGCCGAAACCGAACCCCCAATGCCTGCCGAGCAAGCGCCGGCGGAGCCGAGCTTCGCCGAGAGCGTCGGTTTCGTGCCCCCTCTGGCGCCGCATCGGCCGGTGCATACCCCGTTGCGACCGGCGCGTCCCGCGCCACCGCCGCAGCCATCGGCACCCGTCGCGGCGCAGATCGCAGAGCCCGTAACGCCACCTATCACTCCTCCCCCACAGGTCGGGCCTGCGACCGTGGCCGACGGCTCCAATCCCCCGGCCGATCCCGCGTCTGGGGCGGATACGGAGCGCGAGGGCGCGACCGGCCAAGCTGCCGCTGCCGACACCGGGGACGGGACCCCAAGCGGACCTCAGGGAAGCGACGGCCCCGGGTCCGCGCCGGGCGTCGGCGGGGGGGATGTCGGCGGACCGGCGGAGGACGGTGCGCCGGGCTATGCCGCGCTGGTGCAGGCCTGGCTCGAGCGCCACAAGCGCTACCCGATGGCAGCGCGTCAACGCGGTGTGGAGGGCGTGGTGGTCATGAGCTTCACCATCACTGCCGACGGGACCGTTTTGTCCCAGCGGGTCCATGCGGGCAGCGGCAGCCACATGCTCGACAGGGCCGCCGAAGACATGGTGCAACGGGCATCGCCGCTGCCGCCCGTGCCGCCCGCGTTCGGTGTCGAACGGCTTACGCTCACGGTGCCGATCGCCTTCTCGATACGTTGACGCTGTGCACGCGAGGGTTGCGAGCCGATTGAGGCACATCAATGAAGGCCGACCCGGATCCGGCTAGTACGGGATGTGGTGGTGCTCCCCGGACGGGAGTTAAAAGGGAACGCGGTGCGGTGTACCCAACAGGGGCCAACTCCGCGGCTGACCTCGCAACTGTAGGCGGAAGGCGGCGTCCAGTCTCATGACCACTTGGGTCCAATGGGCCCTGGGAAGGTCGGACGCCCGCTGTCGATCGCAAGCCAGGAAACCTGCCGCCGACGTCGCCCTTCCGTGAGGCGAGGTGCCCTTGCGGTGCGGAGATCCGTCGTGGCGACCGAACTTCGGTACAGGTTTCCAGGACGAGTCGAAACTTACCATGCCATCCCCCGAGACTGGAGCGCCTTGCCCAAAGCAGTGCGCATGCCGTGTCGATCAGATCGGCCGTTGCGTCTTCGTGCCTGACAAACCTGACCGTCCTTCCCGGAATTGGAGGTTTGGTCATGCACAGAAGGCACCTTGCCGGTCGCCGGCCGGTCCGTGCTTCGTTGTCCGGCATTCATGCGACGTCGGTCCATCAGATACGCGGCAAGCATCTGGTGGCCCTGATCTGCATGATGGGGCTCGCGGCGGCAAACGGCCCGGCGGCCGCACAGCCCGGCGGCGAAGACGAACAGGTACCGTTGGAGCAGCCTGGAGAGGCGCCCGTTGAAGACACCGGCGGCACGGAAACGGAGCAAGACACGGGAGGCGAGGCAACGTTGGATGTGGGTGAAGTCTCGGTGACGGCCAACCGGACGCCGACGCCGCTTCAGGCGGTCGGGGCGTCCGTGACGGTCATTACCAGCGAGCAGATCGAAGCACAGCAGATCCAGCAGCTCTCCGACGTGCTTCGCCAGGTGCCGGGCGTCGTGGTAAGCGGGTTCGGCGGCGACGGATCATTGACGGAGGTGCGCATCCGCGGCGCGGAGACCAATCACACCTTGGTCTTGATAGACGGCGTACGCGTCAATGACCCGAGCAGCGTGGGGGCAGCCTATGATTTCGCCCATCTGCAGGCGAGCGACGTGGAACGCGTCGAAGTCCTGCGGGGGCCGCAAAGCGCGCTCTATCCCAGCGACGCCATCGGCGGTGTGATCAACATCATCACGAAGCGCGGCGACGGGCCGCCGACGGTCACGGCCAGCGTCGAGGGCGGATCCTTCGGCACCGTCCTGACGACGGGTAGCGTGTCATACGGCGACGAGGATGTCGACGTGCGCGGCGGCGTCAGCTACTTCCGCAACGACGGCATCTCGATCGGGTCCGACGGCATCGAGGATGACGGGTACGAGAACCTGTCGCTGACCTTTTCCGGCGGTGTCCGACCCACCGAGTGGCTGAGCGTCGACCTCACTGCGCGCTACATCGACAGCGAGCGCGAACTCGACGACCAGGCTCCCCTGGACGGCGCCAACTTCTTTGAGAATGAGGAGATCAGCGGGCGCCTGCAGACCACGCTGACCTTCCTGGACGGCGCGTGGGTGACCACGGGCGGGCTCAACTACACGAGCTTCGACCGCCCGCAATCCGACACGACGGGCAGCTTCATCGATAGCCGGTTCGGGTCCAACAGCTTCGGCGGTGACCTTCAATCCAGCTACTTGGTGGAGACGCCGGAACTAGCCAACACTGCGCACACCTTTACCGTTGCTTTCGCCCATCTGACGGAAGACGGCGATTTCGAGCCGCGCGGCGCTCCCGCAGTGGAAGAGAGCATCACCAACACCAGCATCGCCGGTGACTATCAGCTCAACCTCGACGAACAGCTTTTCGTCACCGCTTCGTTGCGGCACGACTTCAACAGCGACTTCCCCGATGCCACGACCTATCGGTTCACCGGCGCCTATGTGAACCCGGACTGGGGCACGCGCGTGCACGGCAGCTATGGTACCGGGGTGAAGAACCCGACGCTTAACGACCTTTTCGTGGACTTCCCGACCTTCTTTTTCTTCGGCAACCCGGACCTGGAGCAGGAACGGTCGACCGGCTTCGACATCGGCATCGAACAGCCGTTCTTCGACGACCAGCTGAGCATCGACGTCACCTTCTTCCGGAACTGGATAGAGAATCTGACGGCGGTCGGCGGCACCTTTCCCCGGTTCTTCATCGTCAATATCCCGGGCACGAGCCTGCGCGAGGGGGTGGAGGTGAGCGCTACTGCCGCCATCACCGACGATATCGACCTTGTGGGCCACTATACCTATACCTTCGCCGACCAGGCCGACGGCCAGCGCCTCCTCAACGTGCCCCGGCACACCGTCGGCGCCAGCGCGATCTGGCGGTTCCTGGAGGGGGACGGGACTCTGTCGGCGTCGCTGGTGGGAGAGTACGGGCGCTTGAGCCAGGATTTCTCGCTGCCCGGCGCGCCCCGCGTCGCGCTCGATGGGTTCACTCTGGTCGACGTCGCCGCCTCCTATGCCGTGACCGAGAATGTCGAGGTATTCGGCCGGGTGGAGAACCTCTTGGACCAGGATTACGAGACGCGGGTCGGCTTCGCCAATCCGGGCATCGCCGCCTATGGCGGTGTGCGCGTGACGTTCGGCGTGGAGTGACGGACCGAGGCGGCGGCCGCGCGGGCAGCCCGCCGCCTCAATTCCGAGACCCCGGCTGCCCGCTTGTCAGAAGGGCAATGCAATGGTCGACCGTCCGAGCAGCGAGCCGGTGATCGAGATGGGCAAACACGGCGGCGTCACGGAGGTCTTCGCCATACCGGCCCGCGAGGACTTCCTGCATCCGCTGATGGAGGATCTGTTCCGGAACCACTGGGACAAGATCATCTTCGGGCCGATCATCCAGGGCGGCGCCTACGAGATCCGAGCGGAACAGGAACCACACAGCCTCACGCTGAACGACGGCTATCTGACCATCCATTTCGGCAAGTCGCATTTCCATCTCTGCATCGGCGACAACTGGGGCTCAGAGGCGCGGCCGACGCCTGCTGCGCTACGCCTCGAACGCAAGACCACCCGCGCCGAGTTCTTTCGCGGGCTGGATAATGCCGGCTGCCCCTGCACCTGGGGCCTGCGGCTGTTCAATGGGGCTGACGACCAGCAGATGACTGTCTTCTTTCCCAACCCCTTCCTCGGCGACGACGACAGCATCCTGACCGAGCCGGACTGGAGCCGGCTTGCCTTGTGGGAAGATCTCGGGCGCCGCTATCTCGGCCGCGAGCCCGACGGCCGGGACCGTACGGGAGCGGGCTTCTCCCACGGAGGCTAGGGCCGATGGGAACCTGCCGCAGGGGATGTGCGGGATTGCTGTCGCTGCTGGCGATCATCGCAAACCCGACCGCGCCACGAGCCGACGAGGCGTCGGCGGACCTGCCCACGGTGGCAGCCGTAGGCCTGTGCGCCGATCATCACGTGCTTGCGCTGGCGCATCCCGACCAGATCGTCTCGCTCTCGCATCAGGCTGCCGGACCACTGTCGCCCAACCGCGCACTGGCCGCCCGCTATCCCACCAACCGGGGCAGCGCGGAAGAACTGATGATGCTGTCACCCGACGTCGTGGTCCTGCGCGCCTGGGGGCTGGCCCCGACCGTCGCGATGCTTGAGCGGTTCGGTATCCCAGTGGTGCGAGTTGGCGCCGGCTTCCGGCTGGAAGACGCGATCACCTCGATCCAGGACGTCGGGGCGGCGATCGGTCGGCCGGACGCCGCGGCAGCCTTGGTCGCCGAATTCCGGTCCCGCCTGGATGCCGCTCGGTCGCCCATCGAGGGTGCGCCCGTGGCCGCCTATTTCCGGCCCGACGGCGGCAGTGCCGGGGCCGGCACCTTCGTCGACGACATCCTGACAGCAGCCGGACTTGCGAACCTGAAGGCGGAACTGGGCGAGTCGGGATGGGGGCGGCTCGATCTGGAAGCGCTGCTCTTGAACCCGCCGGACCTCATGGTAGTCAGCTACTTCGATACCGCGTCTCCGTCGGTGCGCGGTGCCCTTGCACGCCACCCGGTGTTCCGTCGGTTGAGCCGCGACATCCCCATGATCGGGGTCCCGGGGGAATTCTGGCCCTGCACGGGCCCGCATTTGATCGACGCAATCGATCATCTCTCCGCCGAGATCGCCAATCTCGGCCTCGCCGGGCAAACGCCATGACACACCATGCCGCCCGGTCAGCAGTGGCAACGGCCAAGGCGCGTCCGTCCATCGTCGTAACCGTCTCGCTGGCATTGCTGGGACTCTTGTGCGCGACCGCGTTTGCGTCGCTGTTCATAGGCTATACGCCGCTCGATCTCGGCCAGGTGACCGGCGGCCTATTCGGTGCGGGTGACCCCAGGGTAACGGCGATCGTCCACGAAGTTCGAGCACCGCGCATTGTGCTGGCAGCGCTGATCGGGGCCGCCAGCGGGCTGGCGGGCGCTGCACTGCAGGCACTGTTCCGCAATCCGCTGGTCGATCCGGGCATCGTCGGCGTCACCTCAAGCGCGTCGCTTGGCGCCGTGATCGCCCTCTATTTCGGCCTGTCCGCGCTGTGGCCGCTGGCCCTGCCCGTTGCGGCCATGGCCGGAGCGGGGCTTGCGACACTGGTGCTGTACGGGCTGGCCGCCCGCAACGCGACCACGCTGACCGTCGTGCTGGCCGGCGTAGCGATATCCGGCCTTACCATCGCGCTGACATCGTTGGCGATGAACCTCTCCCCCAATCCGTTCGCGCTTGCCGAACTGGTCGACTGGCTGTTGGGATCAGTCAAGGACCGCAGCTTCGCCGACGTCACCCTTGTGCTTCCGTTCATGCTGGCCGGGGGGCTGATCCTGCTCACCTCGGGCCGCGGGTTGGATGCGCTGACGCTGGGGGAAGACAGCGCGCGTAGCCTGGGCATCAGCTTGCGGCGTCTTCGGATGCAGATCATCGTCGGCACCGCGCTGGCCGTCGGCTCCGGCGTTGCTGTGTCCGGCGGCATCGGCTTCGTCGGCCTCGTCTGTCCGCATCTCGTGCGGCCGCTAGTGCGCCATCAGCCCCGCCACGTGCTGCTGCCCAGCGCCCTTGCGGGGGCCGTGCTGCTGGTCAGCGCGGACATCGTGGTTCGGCTGATTGCCACCGGGCAAGAGCTGATGCTGGGCGTGATCACCGCGCTGGTCGGAGCCCCCTTCTTCTTCTGGCTGATCCTCAAGACCGGACGGGGCGCACCGCTGTGAGCCGGCAAACCGCAATGACCAAGGCGGACGACAACGTCATTGTCGAGGCTCGGAACCTGGCGGTCACGCTCGGCGCGAAGCCCTTCTTCCGCAGCGTTTCACTGACGCTCCGCCGCAGGGAGATGGTCGGCATCGTCGGGCCCAACGGCTCGGGCAAGACGACACTGGTTCGCGCTCTGGCAGGTCTGCAGCCGCTCGCCAGCGGCAGCGTCATGCTGGAAGGCCGATCTCTCGACCGCTGGGACCGGCGGGCTTTGGCCCGAAACCTGGCCTATCACCCGCAGGGCCAGTCGATCCAATGGCCGGTGTCTGTGCGCCGCGTGGTGGAACTCGGACGCATTCCCCATATCGGCGCTTGGCATCGACTGGCGCCGGAGGACGACAAGGCGATAGAGGACGCCGTCCGCCGCACCCGGATCGGGCATCTCTTGGAACGGGATTGCACGACACTTTCCGGCGGTGAACGCGCGCGGGCCATGCTTGCGCGTGCGCTTGCGGTCAAGGCGCCGGTCTTGATGGCGGACGAGCCGGTCGCCGCTCTCGATCCATATCATCAGATCGCAACCATGCAGATCCTCCACCAGGCGGCAGCGCGTGGCGACTGCATCGTGGTCGTGCTGCACGACCTGCCGCTAGCAAGCCGGTTCTGCGACCGGATCGTGGTGGTTGCGGAAGGCGGCGTACTGGCCGACGGCCCGCCGGACACCGCTCTCTCCAGCGATATCGTACGTCGGGCCTATGGCGTATCGGCCATCGAGGGACGGCACGAGGGTCGCCGCTATGTGCTGCCTTGGTCGATCTGTCCCAGCGACGGCGATGCAGACGGATGAGCGTCGGTTGGCGTTCCGACCGCACTTGGTTGGTGTTGCGTGACGGCTCTTCGTGGATCGGTTGGGGCTCCAGCCGGACCGACGGCCCGGGCTGACACGGTTCAGTGCCTCGCCGCTGGCAGGGAGACGCTGCGCCGGCGATATCGGCGGACCCGTGTCGCCAGCGAGTCGATGAACGCGACGGCGATGAACAACAGCCCATAGAACACCGCCATGGACGCGGAGGTGGCAGCGTTCAGGGCATAGGCGATCCAGAATCCCCCGAGCGCCCCCACGGCGGCGAAAAGGGCCGTGAGGACG
>JANQIX010000069.1 GCA_028281925.1 Alphaproteobacteria bacterium | reverse complement strand
CGCCACCAGGAACAGGTAGGCGAACAAGACGGCGAAGGCGAGGATCATGCCGGTCTGGCCCGTCGCCTGGATTTCCTGAAGGGACTGGCCGGTCCACTCGGTGGTGTAGCCCTCGGGCAAGGTGGCGCCCGCCACCTGGTTGGCCGCCGCGATCGCCTGGCCGGAACTGAAGCCCGGGGCCGCCTCGCCGTTCACGGTGACGGACCGGAACATGTTGTAACGCTTGAGAACTTCGGGCCCCAGGATGGGCTCGATATCGATCAGGCTGCGGACGGGCACCATCTCCCCGGCCGCGGAGCGCACATATAGGCGGTCGACGTCTTCGGGCCGCGTGCGGTATTGCGGCTCCGCCTGCACCAAGACACGGTAGACCCGGCCGAACAGGTTGAAATCGTTGACATACAGAGACCCCAGATTGGTCTGCAGCGTCTCGAACACGGTCGAAACCGGGATGCCATAGGTCTGGGTCAGGTCCCGGTTCACGTCGACCAGGATTTGCGGCACATCCGCGCTGAAGGTGGTGAACACATTGTCGGTCACCGGGTTCTGGTTCATCGCCAGAATGAGGCCGCGCGACGTAGCCGCCAGATCCTGCGGCGTTCGCCCCCCACGGTCCTGAAGCACGAGTTCGAACCCGCCCGTCGCCCCCAGTCCCGGAATCGGTGGAATGTTGAACGGCACCGCGTTCGCCGCGGCGATCCCCCAGAGCTGGCCGCGCAATCGTTGCAGGATCGCATTGATGCCCAGTTCCGGCGAATCCCGCTCGTCCCATTCCTCCAGCACGACGATCACCAGCGCGCCATTGGACTGGACACCGCCGCCCAACAGGCTGTAGCCGGCGACAGACAGCACGTTCTCAACCCCCGGCGTCTCGGCCAGGATGTCCTCCACCTGGATCAGCACCTCTTCGGTGCGGTTGAGCGATGCGGCGTCCGGCAGACGGACATCGATGAAGAAGGCGCCGCGGTCCTCATAGGGCACGAACCCGGTTGGCACGGCGCCGAACAGCACGTATGTGCCGCCCAGGACACCGCCCAACAGCACCACCGAGAAGACGGCCCGGCGCGTCAGCAGCCCCACGGCGCCGAGATAGCCCGACCGGCTGCGGTTGAGCGTCCATTCGAACGGCCGGAACACCGGCGATGTCTTGCCGCTGGGTGGCTTCAACAGCGTGGCGCAGAGCGCCGGGCTCAAAGTCAGCGCGTTGATGGAGGAGATGACCACGGCCACCGAGATCGTTACCGCGAACTGCAGATACATGCGCCCCGTCAGGCCCGGCAGGAAGCCGGTGGGCACGAACACGGCCAGCAGCACCAGCGTCGTGGCGATCACCGGCCCGGTCACCTGTTTCATCGCCTTGCGGGTCGCAGCGCGGGAATCCAGGCCCTCTTCGGCCATGATCCGCTGCACGTTCTCCACAACCACGATGGCGTCGTCGACCACCAGCCCGATGGCCAGGATCAGCGCGAACAGCGAGATCGTGTTGGCGCTGAAACCCAGCGCCAAGAGGACGGCAAAGGTGCCGATCAGCGAGACCGGAATGGCCAGGGTCGGGATCAGCGTCGACCGCCAGTCCTGCAGGAAGAGGAAGACGACGAGCACGACCAGCACGAAGGCCATGACCAGTGTGATCACGACCTCTTCGATCGTTTCGTTCACGAACCGGGTCGTGTCGTAGAAGATCGAGTATTCCAGATCGTCGGGGAACCGTTCCGAAAGGCGTTCGACGGTCTGATAGACCGCCTCCGCCACGGCAATCGCGTTGGCGTCCGGGGCCTGATAGACCGCAATCAGCGCGCCGGCGCCGCCGTTCACCCGGGCCGCGGCCGAATAGGTCGCCGCTCCCAACTCCACATCCGCGACGTCGCTGATGCGCACCAGCGATCCGTCGGGATTGGCGCGGATGATGATGCGGCCGAACTCCTCCGCATCCACAAGCCGGCCACGGGCCTGGATGGTGTACTGGTATTGCTGCTCCGGCAGCGCCGGAGCGGCGCCGATCTGGCCGGCGGCGGCCTGGATGTTCTGGCTGCGGATGGCGCTGACCACATCGCCGGACGTCAGACCCAGGCTGGTCAGCCGGTCGGGGTCGATCCAGATGCGCATTCCATAGTCGGACACGCCCAGGGCTTCCGCCTCGCCCACGCCGTTGATGCGCAGCACCTCGTCGCGAATGTTGATGCTGGCGTAGTTGCTGATGAAGATGTCGTCGAAGGTGTTTTGCGGCGAAAAGAGCGCGATCACCATCAGCATGGATGACGACTGCTTCTTCGTCGTCACGCCCTGGCGCTGCACCTCTTCCGGCAGCGACGAGAGTGCGCGCGTCACCCGGTTCTGCACGTTGACCGAGGCGATGTCCGGGTCGGTCCCCACCTCGAAGGTCACGGTCAGGCTGTAGGTGCCGTTGTTGGAGCTGGTGGACGACATGTAGATCATGTCGTCGACGCCGTTCACCTGCGCCTCGATGGGCTGGGCCACCGACTGCTCGACCACCTCGGCGTTGGCGCCCGGATAGTTTGCGGTGACCGACACCTGCGGCGGCGAGATATCCGGGAACTCCGACACCGGCAAGACCGACAGGGCAACCAGCCCCGCAATCGTCAGCACGATGGAGATGACGAAGGCGAATTTCGGCCGGTCGATGAAGAAGGCGGAGAGCATGGCCGTCTAACCCGGTGTGCCGGCCTGGGCGCCCGTGCCCGTCGGCGTCACCTCCGCGCCGGGCCGCACCCGCTGCATCCCCTCCACGATGATCAGCTCGCCCTCGTCCAGGCCGCCCTCGACCACCCAGTCGGAGCCGTCGCGCGTGCCCATGGTGACGCGCCGCACCTGCACCAGGTTGTCGGCGTCGACGGACAACACGAACCGACCTTGCTGGTCCTGCTGGATCGCAGCCTGCGGCACCACCAGCCGGTCTTCCGGCTCTTGCCCGCTGATCAGCACAGTGACGAACTGGTCGGGCAACAGGATGCGGTTGGGGTTGGGGAACTCCGCCCGCACCTCCACGGTGCCCGTGGTCGCATCGACCTCGCTGGCGACGAAGTTCAGCTGGCCTTCCTGTTCGAACAGGGTGCCGTTGTTGAGACGCAAGCGCACGCGGATATCGCCCAGATGCTGCTCCTGCTGCTCGGCAACCGCCTGCTGGCGCCAGGTGACGATGTCACGCTCGCTCACCGTGAACAGCACGTAGATCGGGTCCATGGAGGTCACGGTGGCCAGCACATCGCTTTCGGGGCCGATCAGGTTGCCGACGCTGAACTCCGACCGGCCCATCAAGCCGGCGATCGGGGCGATGATGCGGGTATATCCCAGCTGGATCTCCGCCGTCGCGATCTCCGCCTGGCGCGCCTGAACGCTGGCATCGGCCTGCAGGGCGGCCGCCCGCGCCTCATCCAGCGCCGCCTCGCTGATATTGCCGCGGGCGATCAGCGTCTCCGCCCGCGCCAGCGCGGCCGCGGTTTCCACCTGAACCGCCTGGGCGCTGGAAAGGTTGGCTTGCGCCAGATCCACGCTCGCCTGGAACGGGGCCGGATCGATGATGAAGACGATCTGTCCCTGCTGGACGGCGGCACCTTCGGTGAACCGCCGCTCCATCAGTTCGCCCTGAACGCGGGCGCGCAGTTCCACCCGGTCGATGGCGTCGACCTTGCCCAAGAACTCCACGGTCTCCAGAATCTCGCGCCGCTCAACCGGCTGGACGGTGACGGCCGGCGGCGGTGCCGCGGCCGGACCTCCGGCCTGCTGGGCTTCGTCGCATGCGGCCAGCGTAAGCGTAAGCAGCAAGGCAAGAAAGCCGACACCACCTAATGTCCGGCCCCGTGAGCGGATCAATGTCATGGGTGCAGCGCGCTCCCTTGAGTCAACCGTACGTCGCAAGCTTGACAGTGCACCGCCTTGAATGCTCGCGACAAGCCGCCGCAGCGTAGTGGCGGGCAGCGACAGCGACAAGATAGTTGAGTCTCCTATTTGCCGCCTCGGCGCCCCGCGCCGACCGGCAGTCGCCACGCCCTCATCTTGTCGGCCGGAACCATGGGGTACGGGGCGCCGACTGACAACAAGTATGTCCGGGGAAGGGGCAACATGTCACGAGAGAACGCATGCATCGTGTGGGCATTCGCTGCGGCTGTGGCCGCGACCCACTTTCGGCTCAACCGCTTAGGCCGGCGCGCGCGCTCGCCCTTACCCGCGGAGCCGAGTCGCCCAAACAATCCTCGCCGGCAGGCCGCCATGTTTACCTAAATGCGTGAAGATTCAACCGACCATCTTCGGACTTCCGGACAATCTGAAATGTACTCAAAAATATAACTGATGTATTCGAAAATACAAATTGATAATATAAAATGCTGTATCGACTTTTGTTGAGAAGTTCTTAAATAAAAATCTGTTGCACTCGTTACTACTTACCGCAATATTGCAATTGCTGCTCGTTTGGAGCTGAGGTTACGTCAAGAAAGACCAGCCGGTTCCGCGACGTGCCTCGAGGTTGGCAGTGGATTTACCTGCACTCAATCGCGCTTAGCGCGCAGGACCCAAGCACCCGCTGACCGCCCGAGCCTTTGCAACAGAACTCCGAGTGCCTGGAGACGTGGTCTCCGGGGCTGCGGACTCACGCGCCAGGAAGAGGTCAGCTCATGACGACTTCGCAAGAGAGTCCCCTTTTTGCCGAACAGTCGCCGGTGGTGGGCACCACGGGCACGGGGCTGGATGCATGGGTGTCTGTGATCGTGCAGGATCCGGGTTTGAACCATCGCGTCCCGCTGGAGGATATCTCCGGCGGTGCGGAGGCGGCCGACGGCATCAACCACATCATCGTCGATGCCATCAAGGCAACGGGCGTCGCCAATGACGGCACCCTGAACGCCGCCGACCTCTACGACGTCAACCGCTTCATCCGGTCGGACGCAGACCTGCATGCCCGCTTCATCGACCTGCATGGCGATGACGAAGGCGGCGACGAATGGGGCTTCCACCTGGTCCAGAACGACGGTGCGACCACAACCCTCTATGCCCGCAACGCCGTCAACACCGTGTTCGACGG
>JANQIX010000044.1 GCA_028281925.1 Alphaproteobacteria bacterium | reverse complement strand
ATGGCGAGGCTTCACCGCCGACTGGGCGTCCGATCAGCGAGCGTTCAAGAAGGTGCCCTGGGGGAAGGCCATGATGTGGATCTTCCTGCTCAGCGACACCTTCATCTTCAGCTGCTTCCTGATCTCGTACATGACCGTGCGGATGTCGACCGTGGAGCCCTGGCCCAACGCCAGCGAGGTGTTCGCGCTGTCTCTGGGCGGTGAGCCGATCCCGCTGATCCTGATTGCGATCATGACCTTCGTGCTGATCAGCAGCAGCGGCACCATGGCCATGGCCGTCAATGCCGGCTATCGCCGAAACCGCAAGATGACCATGTGGCTTTTGCTGGCGACCGCGGCTCTGGGCGCCACCTTCGTCGGCATGCAGGCCTTCGAGTGGTACAAGCTGATCCACGATGGAGTGCGACCTTGGGGCAACCCCTGGGGCGCACCGCAGTTCGGCTCCACCTTCTTCATGATCACCGGGTTCCACGGCACGCACGTGACCATCGGCGTGATCCTGCTGCTCATTGTTGCGCGGAAGGTTTGGCGGGGCGATCTCGACGCGGAGCGACCAGGCTATATCACCGGCCGGCCGTGGGACTACGAGGCCGTCGAGGTCACGGGCCTGTACTGGCACTTCGTGGACCTAGTCTGGGTGTTCATTTTCGCGTTCTTCTACCTTTGGTGAGGGGAGGGGAGATGGCAAAACCGACCGCCCATGCGGAGGGCCAGCAACACCCGATCAAGGTGTATCTGGTAGTCTGGGGCTGGCTGTTCATCCTCAGCCTTTTCTCTTACATGGTCGATTACTACCAGTTGGAGGGATATCTCAGATGGTCCCTCATCCTTGTCTTCATGATGCTCAAGGCGGGTTTGATCGTCTCAGTCTTCATGCACATGATGTGGGAACGGTTGGCCATGGTGTACGCTATCCTGCTGCCGCCGATTGCGGTGCTCGTGTTCGTCGGCATCATGGCCTTTGAGTCGGAACACACCTCCTTCACGAGGCACCTGTTCTTTGCCGCAGGAGGCTGAGCAGTTGTGCCCGCCGGGGCCTTCGGCCGTAAGCTCCGCTAGCGCGCTGGACACTGCACCGGCCCGCCCTGTCGAGTTCAGCAAGCCGGTACCCGGCGCGGCAGGACAAGACGGCCGGTGGCGTTCACCGGATGCCGAGCCGGCTATTGACCGGCCGCGGCGGAAGACATCTGCCGATCGGGAAACGGAGTGGCCTCGGTCCAATGCTCCAGGCACCGTGGCTGAGGCGTCGCCCATAGACAGACCCCGTGAACGCCCTGGCAGAGTGGGTCTGGCAATCGCGGCCATCCTGGGAAGCACCGCGGCGCTCAGCTGGTCGCTGTGGATCCTGATCGTCTTCTATGCGCACTAGGGGACGATGGAGGATGAAACGATGTGTAAGGAAGCTGGGTCGGCAGTCTTGGGGTCGCAGTCTTGGGGTCGCGTCTTGCACTGCCATATCGACTACTTATTGATGGGTGCCTCGTCGACCTACGTCGTTCAACGGCACCGGCTCTGCTGCCGCTATATGCCAACGAAAGACCTGACCCCATTGAAGATGCTATCGCATTCACCGCGGCTTGGATTGCAGCGGCCGATTTACTGCCCGTCGTCGATGGCGTCGACGAAGAACAAGCCGCCCAGGATCATGCCGCCGACCTGGGGTTCGCGCAGGGGCAGGTGGACGGCCTCGAAGGTGGCCCATGCGCCGCCCAGGCCCTGGACGTGGCCGGCAGCAACCATCGGGCGGCGGCGGCGGAGCACGTATTTGTAGAGCGTGCGGGCACCCGCGGCATCCTGCGGGTCGGCGAAGAGGCTGCCGACCGGCACGCGGAACGCGTCAACACCGAAGGCCGAGACGATCGCCGAGCCGATGGTGCGATAGAGATAGTCGCCGGCCTTGGGGTCGAAGGCCACCGTGAAGACATTCTTCAGGTACGGGCCGAGGGCCCGTGCGTTCATGTCCTGTCGGCGAGGCAGCCCACCATGTCGGGCGGTACGCCAGAGCGCTATCAGATCCAGCGTATCGTCAAACTGCGGGGAGACGCCGAATTCGACGGTCCACCGCCAGGGCTGCCGCTCGGTCAGAAATTGCATCGTCACCGAAGCTCTTTGCCCGTAATGTTAGGAAGGATGATACACGTTCTTCAAGAAATCACATAGAGAAAATCTTGCCTACTCTTTCGCACATGCAGCAATTGTTTCGTATTCACTGCTTTCTTGTTGCACCTGACACCAAACAGGCAAAGTTGCGTCAGTCTGCCGCCATTTCTGCGACTGACGCCTCTGGGCGCAGCACGCGGGCGAAGACGTCCGTGTCGACATTGCCGCCGCACAGCACCAACCCGATGCGGCGGCCGCGAACACGCTCGCGCTCTTGCAACGCTGCCGCGAGGCCGGCAGCACCCGCCCCTTCGGCAACATTGTGCGTGTCGCCGAAATAGGCCCGCATGGCCGCGGCGATCTCGGCATCCGTCACCGTGACGACGCGGGCAACATGACGCAGGATCAGGTCGAGCGCGTCCGGGTTCGGCGTGCGGCAGGCCATGCCGTCGGCCAATACCGTCGTCACCGGCGCGTCGACCGAACGTCGTTCGGCGAAGGATTGCGCGTAGGCCGGTGCCTCGGCCGAGACCACGCCCACGATCTCCGTCGTCAATCCCAGCGCCTCGCGCGCCGCGGCCATGGCGCAGATGCCCGAGCCGAGGCCGATGGGCACATAGACGATGTCGAGCGCTGGCGCAGCGCGGAAGAACTCCACGCCGTAGGTGGCGACACCGCGCACCAAGAGCGGATCGAAGGACGGTGTGGCATAGAGGCCGCGGGCGTCCGCCAGGCCGATGGCGTACTCCAGCGACGCTTGGAAGTCGTGGCCGTGCTCGATCAGCTCCGCGCCTAAGGCCGCCATGGCCCTGTTCTTCTCCACGCTGTTGCCGTGGGGCACGCAGATGACGCAGGCGAGGCCCGCGCGCTTCGCCGCGAAGGCGATCGACTGGCCATGGTTGCCGCGGGTGGCGGCGACCACGCCGGTCACGTCCGGCCGGGCCGATTTCAGCCAGTCCATATAGACCAGACCGCCGCGGACCTTGAACGCGCCGGTGGGCGTGTGGTTCTCGTGCTTTACCCAGACCTCTGTGCCGACCCGTTCGCTGATCAGGGGCCAGCAGTATTGCGGCGTCGGCGCGATGCTGCCGCCGATCAGCGCGGCGGCCGCGTCGATTTCGGCGAGGGTGGGCAGAGTGGTCATGGGTGTGCTTTCGCTGGCGTCCGCCGGCGCCTGCCGGTCACGGACACTCTTGCCGTGGGGCGTGGCGCGGCGCATGGTTTCGGACCGATGCCCAGCGACCCTAGCGTTCCGCCATGACAATCCTCAAGAGCGCCGTCGACTTAAGATCCCCGCAGTTCCGAGAGAATGCCGAGGCCATGCGCGGGCTGGTCGGCGACCTGCGCGCGCAAGTGGCGCGCATCAAGCTGGGCGGCGGCGACAAGGCGCGGGCGCGGCATCTGTCCCGCGGCAAGCTTTTGCCGCGCGAGCGGGTGCGCGCGCTGCTGGACCCGGGCGCGCCGTTCCTGGAGCTGTCGCAGATGGCGGCGCATGAGGTCTATGACGACGACGTGCCGGCCGCCGGTATCATCACGGGCATCGGCCGCGTCGCAGGCCGCGAATGCGTGGTGGTGGCCAACGACGCTACGGTCAAGGGCGGCACCTATTATCCGCTGACGGTGAAGAAGCACCTGCGCGCGCAGGACGTGGCGCGCGAGAATTCGCTGCCCTGCATCTATCTGGTCGACAGCGGCGGCGCCAACCTGCCGCGCCAGGACGAGGTGTTCCCCGATCGCGACCATTTCGGGCGCATCTTCTACAATCAGGCGACGCTGTCGGCGGCCGGCATCCCGCAGATCGCCGTGGTGATGGGGTCGTGCACCGCGGGTGGTGCCTATGTGCCGGCGATGTCGGACGAGAGCATCATCGTGCGCCGTCAGGGCACGATCTTCTTGGGCGGCCCGCCCTTGGTGAAGGCGGCGACGGGCGAGGTGGTGTCGGCGGAAGACCTGGGCGGGGCCGACGTGCATTCGCGTACCAGCGGCGTCACCGACCACTATGCCCAGAACGATGCCCATGCGCTCGCCATCTGCCGGCACGTCGTCGCCAACCTGAACCGGCCGAAGCGGCTGGACGGCGTCGTCGAGCCGCCGCGCGACCCGCGCCACGCCATCGAAGACCTCTACGGCATCGTCGGCACCGACCTGCGTAAGCCTTTCGATGTGCGCGAGGTGATCGCCCGCATCGTCGACGACAGCGAGTTCGACGAGTTCAAGCAGCTTTACGGCACCACGCTGGTGACCGGCTTCGCGCGCATCTTCGGCTATCCGGTCGGCATCGTCGCCAACAACGGCATCCTGTTCAGCGAGAGTGCCTTGAAGGGTGCGCATTTCATCGAGATCTGCAGCCAGCGCCGCATTCCGCTGGTGTTCCTGCAGAACATCACGGGCTTCATGGTGGGGCGGAAATATGAGGCGGGCGGCATCGCCAAGGACGGGGCGAAGATGGTCACCGCCGTGTCCTGTGCTGCCGTGCCGAAGCTGACCGTGCTGATCGGCGGCAGCTTCGGGGCCGGCAATTACGGCATGTGCGGGCGCGCTTACAATCCCCGCTTCTTGTGGATGTGGCCGAACGCCCGCATCTCGGTGATGGGGGGCGAGCAGGCGGCCAACGTGCTGGCCCAGGTGCGCCGCGACAATATCGAAGCCGACGGCAAGACTTGGCCGAAGGAGGACGAGGATCGCTTCAAGGCCCCGGTGCTGGCGCAGTACGAGCACCAGGGCCATCCGTACTATGCCAGTGCCCGGCTGTGGGACGACGGCGTGATCGACCCGGCGGATACGCGCATGGTCCTGGGCCTCGGCCTATCGGCGGCGCTGAACGCGCCGATCCCAGAGACGCGGTTCGGCGTGTTCAGGATGTGACAGATTTTCTTCCGCGCGAGCGATCGTTTGTGCAGTGCAGCGAGTAACGATTGCGACAATATGGACCACGTCCGTCTCAATGGATAGTTAACCGGTACTTTGACTTCTATAGAAGGCTAACGATTTCGCGGTTACACTTTCTCACAATTTCCCGCTTCTTGGCTCATCATGGTCTTACGCGGGAGATGCATGATGCGAGACGATGATATGGCCTGGTTTAGACATACTCGGTGTAGGGTTTTTGAACCGTATGGCCGGATGACTGTGAAACCAGGTCGCCCATGGTGACCGCACGGCCCCGCGGCTTGGCAGCCCCGGGGTGGGAGTATGCCGATGGCGTACGAAGACAATGGCAACTTGGCCGGCTGCATGCGCCAGCATGCGGCTGATCTGTGCAGCGAGTGCGATACCTTCTCCATCGACGGGCGTTGCCTGCATGGGCCGTCCTGCGTGGCCGATCGGCTGTTGGAGATCGCGGAAGTCTGCGACGCCGATACCCAAGATGAAATGCCCGCAGTGCAGTTGACCCGATTCTAAGAGGGCTGCCCCCTTTCCACAGCGAGTTGAGCATGCAAGGCGCGCCGGACGGGTGATGTCCGGCGCGCCGTTCGTTTTGCAGGCCCTGCGGTCCGTCGGTTCTGCTTGGCGTCTGCGGTCATCCCGCGGATAACGGCGCGTGTGGGTCCAGGTGGGGACTGGGCGCCAAGACCCGGGGGAGGTTCAATCCGTGAGCGATCAGGCGATCCTGGTGGGGCGCAGCCGCGGCGTCGGCACGATCACGCTGAACCGGCCGGCCGTGCACAATTCCTTCAACGATGCCGTCATCTCCGAGCTGACGTCCGTGCTGGAAGACCTAGGCGGCGATGACGGGGTGCGCGCGGTGGTGCTGCGTGCCAACGGCAAGAGCTTTTCCGCCGGCGCCGATCTCGGCTGGATGCGGCGCATGGCCGACTATGGCGAGGCGGAGAACCTGGCCGACGCCGGGGCTCTCGCCCGACTCATGCACGTGCTGAACGATTTGCCGAAACCCACGGTCGCGCTGGTGCAGGGCGCGGCTTATGGCGGCGGCGTCGGGCTGGTCGCCTGCTGCGATATCGCGATCGCGGCCGACGGTGCCGCGTTCTCGCTGAGCGAGGTCAAGCTGGGGCTGATCCCGGCCGTGATCTCGCCCTTCGTGCTGCAGGCGATCGGCGTGCGCGCCGGGCGCCGATACTTCCTGTCCGCCGAGCGGTTCAGCGCGTTGGAGGCACAGCGCCTGGGGCTGGTGCACGAGGTTGTGCCGGAACACATGCTGGACGGTGCGTTGTCGAAGGTGCTGGAGCGTCTGTTGGAATGCGGGCCGCAAGCGCAGGCCGAGGCCAAGGCGCTGATCGCCGCGGTCGCCGACCGCCCGCCCGCCACGGTGCTGGACGACACCGCCGCGCGAATCGCCCGGGTACGCGCCAGTGAGCAGGGGCGTGAGGGCGTCAGCGCCTTTTTGGAGCGGCGCAAGCCGGGCTGGATCGAAGACGACTCAGAACCGGATGCAGGCTGACGGCGGCAGCGCCGGCGATGCCGATCGTCGCCCTGGCTTGACCGGACCCGCCCGGCTATCGTTGCAGCTCCGTTGCCGTCTTCGCCAACTCGTTGCCGGGTTCCCATGGTCGCCAAGCTTCTGATTGCCAATCGGGGGGAGATTGCGTGCCGCGTGATGCGCACGGCCCGCCGCATGGGCCTGCGCACCGTGGCCGTCTATTCCGAGGCCGACGCCCGGGCCCTGCATGTGCAAGCGGCCGACGAGGCCTATCTGATCGGCCCGCCGCCGGCGGCAGAGAGCTATCTGAACGGCGCCCGGATCATCGAGGTGGCGCGCCGCGCCGGGGCCGATGCCGTGCATCCGGGCTATGGCTTCCTGTCGGAGAATGCCGGATTTGCTGCTGCGTGTGCGGAGGCCGGCATCACCTTCGTCGGCCCGCCCCCCGCCGCGATCGAGGCCATGGGCGGCAAGAGTGCGGCCAAGGCGCTGCTGGGGGCCGCCGGCGTGCCGCTGGTACCCGGCTATCACGGCGACGACCAGTCGGACGGCCGATTGTTCGCCGAGGCGGAGACGATCGGCTTTCCGGTGCTGATCAAGGCGTCGGCCGGCGGCGGCGGCAAGGGCATGCGCGTGGTGGAGACGGCTGCGGGATTCGACGAGCAGCTGGCCGGCGCCCGGCGTGAGGCCACGGCCGCCTTCGGCGACGCCACCATGCTGGTGGAGAAGTACCTGGCCCGGCCCCGCCATGTGGAGATCCAGGTGCTGGCCGATGCCCACGGCACCTGCCTGCACCTGTTCGAGCGCGACTGTTCCATCCAGCGGCGCCACCAGAAGGTAGTGGAGGAAGCGCCGGCCCCGGGGCTGGACCACGCCACCCGCCGCGCCATGGGCGAGGCAGCCGTCGCCGCGGCCAACGCCATCGGCTATGTCAACGCCGGCACCTGCGAGTTCCTGCTGGATGAAGACGGCGCATTCTATTTCATGGAGATGAACACGCGCCTGCAGGTGGAGCATGCGGTGACGGAGTACATCTCCGGGCTCGATTTGGTGGAATGGCAGCTGCGCATCGCGTCGGGCGAGCGGCTGCCGTTTGCCCAGGATCAGCTGGCGGTCGACGGGCACGCGATCGAGGCGCGGCTTTATGCCGAAGACCCGGCGCGCAGCTTCCTGCCCTCCACGGGCGTGCTGCGCCATCTGAGCCTGCCGGCCGACAGCCTGCATATGCGGGTGGATACGGGCGTGCGCCGGGGCGACGCCATCACCATCCATTACGACCCGATGATTGCCAAGCTCGTGGTGTGGGACCGCGACCGCCCGGCCGCGGTGGCGCGCCTCAGGCGGGCGCTGGAGGAAAGCCATATCCTGGGCGTGGCCAGCAATCTCGATTTCCTGAGCGCGATCGCGCGGCACCCGGCCTTCGCCGCGGCGGATCTCGACACGCGCTTCATCGACCGGTACGGCGCGGACCTGCTGCCGCGCACGCAGCCGGCGTCGGACGAGACGCTGGCGCTGGCGACGCTGGGGGTGCTGGCGCAGCGCCGGCGCGGCTCGGCGGAGCGGGCGCCATGGTCGGGCGATCCGTACTCGCCCTGGCACCTGGCGAACGGCTGGCGGCTGAACGACGAGGCGCAGGAGCATCTGACCTTCCGCGACGCCGGAGAGCGGATCACCGTCGTCGTGCATTACCGCCGCGATTCCAGTTATCGCCTGGATCTGCCGGGCGGAACCGTGTCCGCCACGGCCGAGATCGGCGAAGACGGCCGGCTGGATGCCGAGCTTGACGGCGTGCGCCGCCCCGCCACCGTGGTGCGCCACGGGCTGGAGCTGGCGGTGCTGACCCATGGCGGCACGCATCGGCTGTCGCTGGTCGACCCGGTGGCCGAGGCCGAGGCGGTGGAGGCGGCGGGCGGGCGGCTGACTGCGCCGATGCCGGGCAAGGTCGTCGGCGTGCTGGTCGAGGCCGGCCAGGCGGTGGAAAAGGGCACGCCGATGATCGTCTTGGAGGCCATGAAGATGGAGCACACCGTGGTGGCCCCCACCGACGGCACTGTCACCGGCCTGCCGTTCGCGGCCGGTGAGCAGGTGGAGGAAGGCGTGGAGCTGATCGGCTTTCAGCCTGCATGAGATTGCGCCTGCGATCCCGCGCACCAAGAAGGCCGCGGCAACGGCAGTCGCGGACGCCGCGTGAGCCGAAGCGGCAGCGCCCGGCGACGGACACGCTGGCCCGCCGCAGCGAGCGCCGCCTGCGCTGGACCATGGCGCCGGCCTTGCTGCTGGCACTTGGAATGCTGGCAGCCGGCATCGCGCTGCCCACCCTGTCCGTGGAGACCTTCCCGCTGATCGAAGACAGTGTCTCGATCTGGGAGGGCCTGGGCGTGTTGTGGGACGACGACCAGTACTTCCTGTTCGCGGTACTGCTGGTCTTCTCGGTGCTGTTCCCCACGGCCAAACTGCTGCTGGCCTTGTGGGTCTGGCAATTCGCGGACCTTCAGCGCCGCCAACCGATGCGGCTGATGGCGTTTCTCGACGCCACGGCCAAATGGTCGATGCTGGACGTGCTGGTGATCGCGGTGATCGTGGCGTCGCTGAACCTGACGGTGATCAGCGGCGTGGAGGTCCATGCGGGCCTCTATCTCTTCACTGCCGCGATCGTGCTGTCGAAGATCCTGATCGCCCGTCTCAAGCGCCGGCTGGCCGACGCGGACGGCGCATCATTTGAGAGGTGGAGCTGACCCCCTTGGCGCTCAGAGGACCGTCGGTTCTCCGTGCCAGAAAGGTCCTCGCCTGCGCGAGGACGGCGGACTGGGTGGGAAGTCAAAGAAGAAAGAAGCAACCGTCATGCCCGCGAAGCCGGCATCTTTCGCCCGTCCGGGGCCACTCTTCCGGACGCTGACCCGCATACATCCAGGCAAGCCAGCGCCTAGGGGATCTGTCTCCTTCGACTACGCCGCCGGCTGCTCGGCC
The DNA here is from genome assembly GCA_028281925.1 of Alphaproteobacteria bacterium. Lineage (GTDB taxonomy): Bacteria > Pseudomonadota > Alphaproteobacteria > DSM-16000 > Inquilinaceae > JACKIG01. The sequence goes on along the minus strand of JANQIX010000044.1, from coordinate 10,861 downwards.
GGCGCGTCGCCGTTGCCGCCGTTGCCGGGATCGGCGAATTCTTCATATTCCTTGCGGCGGTTGGTTTCCGCCCAGCGGGAGACGCGGTCGGCGGCGTCTTCGGCCGCCTTGGCCTGGCGCTCGATCCACGGGATCACATGATCCTTGGCCAGCCGGTGGCCCAAAGTGGCGCCGATGCCGGCGACCGTGGCCGCGGCAAACAGACCGATCAGTGGCGGCATCTCGATACCCCCTTTACAGTTCTTTCCGACACTTAGCAGATGGGGGGAGGGGGAGCGCTGTTCAACAGCGCTGCAGCAGGGTCAGCCGGCTCGGCAGCTCGAACCAGTGGGCGCCGTCGCGCGCTTCTGCCGTGGCGTCGAAGCCGGCCTTCAGGCTGTCTTCCAGGGCGGCGACGCGGTCCGCCCGCTCCGGTGCCGCATCGATCATGCGCTGACGGAAGGCGGCGAACCCGGCCACCGAGATCGGGGCGATATAGACGAACTCCTGCGCGAGCGTGAAATCGGCGGTCGCGGCGGCGGCGTGCAGGGCGTCGAGTGCCGCCTGCCGCACCTCGGTTTCGTCTTCGATGGGGCGGACGAGCTCGAAATAGTCACCCTCGGCAATCGGCTCCGTCACATAGAGCTGCCCGCCGGGTTTGAGCACGCGCGCAGCCTCTGCAAGTGCGGGCCCCATGACCTCGACGGGCACGTGGTGCAGCGAATTGGCGTAGACCACTGCGTCAACCGCATGGTCGCCGATCGGCAGCGCCTGGGCCAGGCCCACGGCATAGACCTCCGCGCCCTGGCGATCGTCGGTATGCGCGCGCGCCAGCACGCCTGTGTTGGGGTCGATGCCGATTGCCGGCAACGCGCCCTGATGCGCCATGAACCGCAACAGCGCACCGCCGCCGCACCCGACCTCTACGACGGCCCGGCCGTCAAGCGGCAGAAGGGCGCGCATGACATCGGTGTGCTTGCGAAGGGGCGGCTGGCTCATGGCGCCGGAGAATACGCCCGAACGACCCCGCTGCGCCAGCGGACGCATGCCGCGGCGATCGGGGAAGTGGGGTCCATGTCCTATCGTAGAGAGGCCAAGTCGTAGGTCGTGTTGAGCGAAGCGAAACCCGACACGGCGTCGGCGGCCGGCAGGCGATGTCGGATTTCACTTGCGTTCAATCCGACCTACGGGGGGCGGGTGATATCGACGTTTGCGACAGTGGCGGGGCTGCGTAGGATACCTTCGGTAATCCAAAGGGGCAGCCCTGCGCATGTCCGGTCCCCGGATCTTTGTTTCCTACGCCCGCAGCGACGGCCGGGTGTTCGCCAAGGCGCTGAGCGCGCGCTTGCAGGTGGCAGGGTTTTCCCTTTGGCGCGACTTGGCGGATATGGAAGGCGGGCGCGACTGGTGGCAGCAGATCGAGGAGGCGATCCGGGCGGTCGAATACCTGATCCTGGTGATCAGCGAAGCGGCGCTGAAGTCTGACTATGTCCGCAGGGAATGGCGGTTCGCCCGGCAAGAGGGAACCTGCGTGATCCCGGTGCTCGCGGGTGCCGGATTGACCGGCAGCGAGACTTTCCGCGCGTTCCCGGGATGGATGCGGCGGGTGCATTTCGTCGACACCAGCAATACCGAACAGTGGACGCGGCTGGTCCGCACCCTGGAGGGCCCATGCGAAGTGCGGCGGGTGCCGTTCATGGCCGGCGATCCGCCCGAGGGCTTCGTCGACCGGCCGCGGGAGATGGAGGCGGTGATCGGCCATCTGGTGCTGGACGACCGCAACGATCCGGTGGCCATCACCGGCGTGCTGCAGGGGGCGGGCGGCTTCGGCAAGACGGCGCTGGCCAAGGCGCTGTGCCATCACCCTCGAGTCGAGGAGGCGTTCGACGACGGCATCCTGTGGGTGACGCTGGGGGAGCAGCCGGGCGACCTTAAGGGCCGGATCTTCGACCTGATCTTCGCCGTGACCGGCCAGCGGCCGCCGGTCGACGAACTGCAGACGGCGATCGCCGAGCTGGCAAAGGCGCTGGGCGAGCGGCGGATGCTGATCGTCATCGACGATGTGTGGGATGCAGCCCATCTGCGGCCCTTCCTGGACGGTGGCCCGAACTGCGCCCGGATGGTGACCACGCGCAACCAGGCGACAGTGCCAGCCATGGCCGCGACCGTCAGGGTTGATGCGATGCAGCCGGACGAGGCGACGGCGCTGTTGCTGCAGAGCGCCGGCCTTGCGGCAGAGCGCCTGGAAGAATTGGCGGCGTTGGCGGAGCGGCTGGGGGACTGGCCGCTGATGCTGAAGCTGCTGGGTGCGCAGTTGCGCGAACGGGTTTGCCGCTTGAACGAACCTGTGGACAGGGCCCTTGAGTGGGTCGGTCGTGCTCTGACCAAGCGCGGACTGACCGCGTTCGACATCGAGAACCCCACCGAGCGGGATCAGGGCGTCGCAGCCACGCTGGAGGCGAGCCTGTCCCTGCTGAGCGAGGACGAGCGGCAGCGCTTCGCCGAGCTGGCGGTGTTTCCTGAGGATGCCGTTGTACCGTTGGCCACGGTGCAGACGCTGTGGGCGGCGACCGGGGGTCTTGACGATCTCGACAGCGACGATCTGGCCCGCAAGCTCTTCGGGCTGTCGCTGTTGCTGGATCTGGACCTCGCGCGCCGCAGCCTGCGGCTGCACGATGTCATCCGCACCTATCTGCTGCCTCCGGACGGGGGTGGCCGGGTCGCGTTGCATCGTTCGTTGATCAATGCCTATCAGGCGGAGTGTCCCGAAGGATGGGAGCGCGGCCCGGACGACGGGTATTTCTTCCAGACCCTGCCGCATCATCTGGCCGAACTTGGGGATCGCGAGGCGCTGGATGCACTGCTGCTCGATCCGGGCTGGCTGAAGGCGAAGCTGGCGGCCAGCGGCGCGCAGGGCCTCGTCGCCGACTATCAGCATGGGCATGGCCGGATGCAGGAGTTGATCGGCAGAACGCTACAGCTGACCAGTGGCATCTTGGTGCATGACCGGCGGCAGCTGCTACCACAGCTTCTGGGTCGCTTGATGGCGGTGGACGATCCGCTAGCGAGCGTTTTCTTGGCGTCCGCGCGCCGCTTGGCCGACCGGCCGGCCCTGTTGACTGATCAACCCAGCCTGACGCCACCGGGTGCGGTAACCGCCCGCCTGAAGGGACACGGCGGCCCGGTCAGGGCGCTGGCGGTGCTGGCGGACGGTCGCCTCGCCTCGGGGTCTTCGGACAAGACGGTGCGGCTGTGGGACCCGGCGACGGGTGCGGAAACCGCCCTCCGGGAGGAGCACACGGACTGGGTCAGGGCGCTGGCGGTGCTGGCGGACGGCCGCCTCGCCTCGGGGTCTTATGACGGGATTGTGCGGCTGTGGGACCCGGTGACGAGTGCGGAAACCGCCCGCCCGGAGGGGCACACGGACTGGGTCATGGCGCTGGCGGTGCTGGCGGACGGCCGCCTCGCCTCGGGGTCTCATGACAAGACGGTGCGGCTGTGGGATCCTGAGACGGGGAGGGAAACCGCCCGCCTGGAGGGGCACTGCGGCGCGGTCATGGCGCTGGCGGTGCTGGCGGACGGCCGCCTCGCCTCGGGCTCCGCTGACAACACCGTGCGGCTGTGGGACCCGGCGACGGGTGCGGAAACCGCCCGCCTGGAGGGGCACACGGACTGGGTCATGGCGCTGACGGTGCTGACGGACGGTCGCCTCGCCTCGGGGTCTTATGACAAGACGGTGCGACTGTGGGACCCGGCGACGGGTGCGGAAACCGTTCGCCTGGAAGGGCACACGGACTGGGTCAGGGCGCTGGCGGTGCTGGCGGATGGCCGCCTCGCTTCGGGCTCCGCTGACAACACCGTGCGGCTGTGGGACCCGGCGACGGGGGTTGAGCTATGCCGGCTGGAACTCGACGGCACCGTCCATAGCCTTGCTTTCCTTCCCGATCCGGACGGAGATGGCTGGCGGCTGATCGCCGGCGATGCTCTCGGCCGGCTGCACTGGCTGCGGGTCGTCGACTGAGGGCCCCGCAGTCCGCTAGGATCGCCGCGGCCGGGAATGTCGGGTTTCACATTCGTTCAACCCGACCTACGGCGCCGTAGGTCGGGTCGAGCAGGGCGAGACCCGACGGGCAGCCGACGCGGCGGTCGGCAGCACGCCATGCAGGAGCGAAACGGTTATGCCCGAAGAAGAATTCGCCGATATCCGGGAAGCGGTGTCGGCGTTGTGTGGTGGGTTTCCCGGCGAGTATTGGCGCGAGCTGGATCGGGAGCGGGCGTACCCGACGGCGTTCGTAGAGGCGCTGACCGAGGCCGGGTTTCTGGCGGCACTGATCCCCGAAGACTATGGCGGCAGTGGGCTGCCGATTGCGGCGGCCGCGGCGATCCTGGAGGAGATCCAGGCGGCCGGATGCAATGGCGGTGCGTGCCATGCGCAGATGTACACCATGGGCACGATCCTGCGCCACGGCAGCGAGGCGCAGAAGCGTCGCTGGCTGCCGGGGATCGCGGCGGGCAAGCTGCGGCTGCAGGCCTTCGGCGTGACCGAGCCGACCTCGGGCACTGATACGCTGGGGATTGCGACCACGGCGGTGCGCGATGGAGACCACTATGTGGTCAACGGGCAGAAGGTGTGGACCAGCCGGGCGGAGCAGTCGGACCTGATGGTGCTGCTGGCGCGCACCACGGCGAAGGACCAGGTCCAGCGCAAGGGCGAGGGGCTGTCGGTGTTCGTGGTCGACCTGCGCGAGGCGGTGGGCAACGGGATCACCATCCGGCCGATCCGCGCCATGCTGAACCATGCGACGACCGAGGTATTCTTCGACGACCTGCGGGTGCCGGCGGAAAACCTGATCGGGGAACAGGACAAGGGCTTCCGCTATATCCTGGACGGGATGAATGCCGAGCGCATTCTGATCGCGTCGGAATGCGTGGGCGATGCACGCTGGTTCATCGACAAGGCGACGGCGTATGCCGGCGAGCGGGTCGTGTTCGGCCGGCCGATCGGGCAGAACCAGGGCGTGCAGTTCCCGATCGCGCGGGCCTATGCCGCCATGCGGTCGGCCAAGCTGATGGTCCGCGAGGCGGCAGCGCTGTTCGACGGCGGCCAAGCTTGCGGGGCCGAAGCGAACATGGCCAAGCTGCTGTCGGCCGATGCGTCGTGGCAGGCGGCGGACATGTGCCTGCAGACCCATGGCGGCTTCGGCTTTGCCGAAGACTACGATGTGGAACGCAAGTTCCGCGAGACGCGGCTCTATCAGGTGGCGCCTGTGTCGACCAACCTGATCCTGGCCTATCTGGCTGAGCATGTGCTGGGGCTGCCGCGGTCCTACTAGGGGAGCAATTCCATGGTCGATCCGGCGGCGATCCGGGCGCTGACCTTCGATGTCTTCGGCACGGTGGTCGACTGGCGCAGCAGCATTATCCGCGAAGGCGAAGTATGGGCGCGCGACTATGGCGTTGAGGCCGATTGGGCGGCGTTCGCTGATGCCTGGCGGATGCTCTACCAGCCGACCATGTCGAAGGTGCGAAACGGCGAACTGCCTTGGACACGGCTCGACGACCTGCACCGCATGGCGCTGGAGAAGATCCTGCCCGAATTCGGGCTGGAGGGGCTGGACCCGGACGCGGTAGGGCGGATCAACACGGTGTGGCACAGGCTGGACCCATGGCCGGATGCCGTGGCTGGGCTGACGCGGCTGAAGCAACGGTACGTCGTGGCACCGCTCTCGAACGGGCATGTGGCGTTGATCGTCAACATGGCGAAGCGGACAGGCCTGCCCTGGGATGTGGTGCTGGGGGCGGAGCCGGCACGCGCCTACAAGCCCGACCCGACCGTCTATCTGACGGCGGCAGACTTGCTGGGGCTTTCTACGAACGAGATCCTGATGGTGGCCGCGCATAACAGCGACCTCGCAGCGGCGCGCGCACTCGGCCTGCGTACAGCATTCGTGCGCCGGGCGACCGAATGGGGGCCGGGCCAGACCATCGACCTTGAGGCCGAGCCGGGCGCGGATCTCGCCGTGGAAACGATAGAGGAGCTGGCCGACCGCCTCAGCTGCTGACCAGCATCAGCGCCGGCGGGAACACGGCCAAAGCTTCGGCCAGCGAGAGGCTGCTGGCGACCCGGCTGCGGTCTTCGAACACGGTGTAGCTGGCGCCCTTGGGCGTTGTCTGCTTGGCGATGGCATAGATCGGCCGCTCTGCCGTATGGCGGAAGATGCTGAACACGGCCATGCCTTCCACATGGTCGATCGCGTAGTCGCGCCATTCGCCGCTGGCGACGCGCGGGGAATAGAGGGACAGAAGCTGGGACAATTCCTGGCGGGTGAAATAGACCCGCCCTTTGCGCCGGCGGGCATCCCGCCGGTAATCGGTAAGCCGGACGATGTGGTTCATGCCGTTGCTGTTGCCGTCCCCTAAAAGAAGAACCCCTTGCCTGAGGACCATTTTGCCCAAATCGGCGCGCGGGTCCAGCGCCGAGCCGCCCGGCGGAGCCTCGCCATTAAGGTAAAGGAAACGTGGCGGCGGTTACCATCGGCGACATGGATCGACGCTCTCTTTCCCTATGGGCCTGGGTCTGGTCCGCCCTGTTGGCGATGGCGTATGCCACGCCGGCGGCGGGCCAGACGCAGTTCGACCCCTATCAGACCGTGACCGGCACGGGCACGGCGCTGGAAGGCGACATCGTGAGCGTCGGCGGCCGGACCATCCGGCTCTACGGCATCGATGCACCGGAACTGGGCCAGACCTGCACGGACCGGCGGGGCCGCGAATACGACTGCGGCGCGGCAGCCCGCAACATCCTGACTATGCTGATCCAGGATCGGGAGATGGACTGTGCCGTCTATGGCCAGACCATCGACGGGCTGGAAACGGCGCGCTGCTTCATCGCCGGGGCCGATGTGGGCCGCGCTGTGGTGCTGCGCGGCTGGGCTTTTGCCTATCGCGCCTTCTCTCACCGCTATGAGGGGGCCGAGGGCCGGGCGCAGGCGGCCCGCGCAGGGTTCTGGGAAGGCCGCGCGGAGCGGCCGTGGATCTGGCGCAGCCATCAGATCCGGGACGGCGCCGGGTAGCGCCGACGTCAACCGGCTTCAGTCTTCGGCCGTCTCGGGCGGTTTGCGGTCCGGGCGGCGCAGCAGGAATTCGCGGCCGACCTTCACCTGCGGCTTGCCGTCGTATTCCACGATATCGGCCGTGGTATAGGTCTCGGCCCACTTCTCCGGCAGATAGCTGCCCGTGCCGATCACGTCGATCGGGGCCCGGGCCGTTGCCATCACCCGGCACTTGGCCGGGTTAAAGCCCGAGGAAGCCACGATCCGCACCTTGTTGAAGCCGGCTTCGTCCAGCCGGTCGCGCAAGCGGTGGACCGCGGCGGCCGACACGCCGGTGCCCAGTAGGTACCGCAGCTCGGTGTCGTCACGGTAGCCGCGGATGGATTCCGGGGCATGGCGTTCCAGCACCGCATAGGCGCTGGGCGGGTCCAGCGTCTCCATATACCGTCCGCCCGGCGTGTCGACGCGCACGGCCAGGCGGCCGGAATGGGCAAGTTCGGGGAACCGGGTGCAGACGGCGAGCGCATCCGTCACCTCGCGGCCGAAATAGTCGACCAGCACGGTCAGCGCCCTGTCGGGATGGGCTTCGTGGAACATCTCCGCCGCGCGCACGGTGGAGCCGGCATAGCCGATCAGGGCATGCGGCATGGTGCCCAGCCCTTCGGGCTGGTTGAAGAAGTGAGCCGTCGCGTCCGTGGCGTTGCCGATGAAGCCGACGGCGCCGTGCTTGCGCTGGGCGCGGGCGGAACCGACGCTGGCGGCGTAGGCCATCAGCTCCGTCATCTCCAGCCCAGCGCAGTGCCGTGCATCCATGGCCAGGAAGGCTGTGCGCGGCAGGTCGGTGCACATGGTGTAGGCGTTGTAGGCGGCAACACAGGCCGGCCCGATCTTCTGCAAGAGGATCGTTTCCGTATCCAGCAGATGATAAAGCGAGCCGGTGACGTACATCATGGGCTCGCCGGCGCCGACCCATTTGCCCTCGGCATAGCAGAGGTCGATCTCCAGCTCCGTCTCGCGGGCGCGGGCCACGGCCTGGAGCCATTCCAGCGCCAGCCGCGGGGCGGCGAGCACCGGGCGCCGCATGAACACGGCGTAGGTCGCGCGCTTGTCGCCAAAGCGGCCGACGGTCGCCTTGGACCGTTTGAAGTACGTGTCGGTCCAGGCCTCGATCTCGTCGACACTCGGCTTCATGGCCATCGTACCAATATCCGTCCTTGCCGGTCGGTCCCGGCCCTCGAAACGATCCGTCGGGCGAGGGGCTACTCCGCCGCTGCGGCGGACCGCCGCGCCCGGTCGCTTTCCAGCCGTTCCTCTTTCAGCTTCTCCGCGATCAGGAAGGCCAGCTCCAACGCCTGGTTGGCATTCAGCCGCGGATCACAGGCGGTGTGATAGCGCGAAGACAGCGCTTCGTCCGTGATCTGCTGGGCGCCGCCCGTGCACTCCGTGACGTCTTCGCCCGTCAACTCGAAATGCACGCCGCCCGGATGGACACCCTCGGCGTGGGCGACCGCGAAGAACTCCCGTACCTCGGCCAGGATGCGGTCGAAGGGGCGCGTCTTGAAGCCGGTGGAGGATTTCACCGTGTTGCCGTGCATGGGGTCGCAAGACCAGACAACGCTGCGGCCCTCGGCCTTCACGCGGGCCATCAGCGCCGGCAGGTGCTGGTCCACCTTGCCCGCACCCATGCGCGAAATCAGGGTCAGCCGTCCGGGCTCGTCGTCTGGGCTCAGGATATCGATCAGCCGCATCAGGTCGTCCGCCGACAGGCTGGGGCCGCATTTCAGCCCGATCGGGTTGCGCACGCCGCGCAGGAACTCCACATGCGCGCCGTCGATCTGGCGGGTGCGGTCGCCGATCCACAGCATATGGGCCGAGACGTCGTACCAGTCGCCCGTGGTGCTGTCGACGCGGGTCAGCGCCTCTTCATAGGGCAGCAGCAGCGCCTCGTGCGAGGTGTAGACCTCGGTCTCGCGGATCTGTGGCGTCGTGGCGGCGGTGATGCCACAGGCGGCCATGAACTGCAGCGTCTCGTCGATACGGCTCGCCAGATCCTCGTACCGTTCGCCCTGGCGCGAGCGCGCGACGAAGCCCAGGGTCCAGCGGTGGACCTGATGCAGGTCGGCATAGCCGCCCTGGGCGAAGGCGCGCAGCAAGTTCAGCGTGGTCGCGGCCTGGTCGTAGGCTTGCAGCAGCCGCTCAGGGTCCGGCCGCCGCGTCTCCGCGTCGAACTCGAACCCGTTGATGATGTCGCCGCGGTAGGACGGCAGCTCGACGTCGCCGATCTGTTCCATCGGCGCGGAGCGCGGTTTGGCGAACTGGCCCGCCATGCGGCCCACCTTGACAACCGGCATGGCCGCACCGAAGGTCAGCACCACGGCCATCTGCAGCAAGACGCGGAAGGTGTCGCGGATCTTGTCCGAGTGGAACTCGGCAAAGCTCTCCGCACAGTCGCCGCCTTGCACGAGGAAGGCCTCGCCGGCCGCCACCTTGCCGAGGGCGGCGCGCAGCGACCGGGCTTCGCCGGCGAAGACCAGCGGCGGATAGCGCGACAGCGTTGCCTCGGCCGCCCTGACGGCTTCGGGGTCTTCGTAGACGGGCATCTGCTGGGCGGGTTTCTGCCGCCACCCCGCCGGGGTCCAGTCCATCACCATTGTCCCGTCCTCGCCGATTGCCTTTCCGACCCAGCCCGCGCGGGCGCTTTGATGCGGCGCTTGGTTACGCGAACCCACGGCTATACGACGAGGAACCGCCGATTTTCAATGATCGTCGTGGATGACCATACACAATGCCGGCCTGCGCCCGGCGCATCGGTGGCACACGGAGCGTCACATCGATTTGAACCCGTGTCAGGTGACGTTATTTCCCACACGCGCCGGCCGGTCCTATCTGGAAGGGGCGTGGCGGTTTCACCGCATGGGCCCGGCCCCGATGTGCACGCACGATGCGCCGGCCGGGACCAAGCGAAAAGTCGCCTCCTGGAGACGAACAGAGAGGAGTGAGGAGCATGAATGCAAAGAACCTGACGGTAGCGGCCGCGCTGGTCGGTGCCGTGTCCTTGGCCGGTGGGACCGTTTCGATGCAGGCCCACGCCGATGAGATGGAGAAGTGCTGGGGCGTGGCTTTGGCCGGTGAGAACGACTGCGCCAATGCCGCCGGCACGCACAGCTGTGCTGGGCAGTCGACGGTCGACTATCACGGCGGTGACTGGAAGCTGGTGCCGGCCGGCACCTGCGAAGAGATCGGCGGGTCGTTGGACAGCTTCGACGGCGTCAACCCCAACCCGCCCGCGTAAGCCGACATGGGTCGGCGTGCTGCCTCCGGCGCCGGTCCGATTGTGTCGGCCGACCCGATCCCCGCGGCCGCGGGGATCGGGTTACGCCATCCGCATGTCCCGGCCTTTCTGTCCGGCGGGCCGCCGGTCGGTTGGGTGGAGGTGCACAGCGAGAACTATCTGGTACCGGTCGGCACTCGCGGTGGCGGGCCAAGGCTGAAGCAGCTTGAGGCGATCCGGCGCGACTATGCGCTGAGCTGCCACGGCGTCGGCTTGTCGCTAGGCTCCGCAGAGGGGTTGGACGAGGCCCATCTGGCCCGGTTGGCCGCGCTGTTCGAGCGGGTGCAGCCGGGGCTGGTGTCCGAGCATCTCTCCTGGAGCGTGACCGACGGCGTCTATCTGAACGACCTGTTGCCGCTGCCCTATACCGATGAGGCGCTGGGCGTGGTCTGCCGCAACGTCGATCGGGCGCAGGAGGTGTTCGGCCGCCGGATCCTGGTGGAAAACCCGTCTTCCTATATCGGCTTCGCCGGCTCGACCCTGGCGGAGTGGGAGTTTC
>JANQIX010000033.1 GCA_028281925.1 Alphaproteobacteria bacterium | reverse complement strand
GCCGCAGTTGGACGCGTCGGGCTGGATGTAGGAGAGCTTGGCATCGGCGAAAGCGTAGCCGAATTCGTGGATCGTGTGCAGGTTCTCGCCCATGGCGAGTGGCATTCCGGTCGCATCGGAGATGCGGCCATAGCCTTTGTAGTCGTCAGGGATCGTCGGCTCTTCGAACCAGAGCAGGTCGAAGGGCCGGAAGGCGTCTGCAGCAGCGATCGCCTGTTCGACGCTCATCGAATAGTTGGCATCGACCATGAACGCGATATCCGGGCCGATCAGCTCACGAACGGCGCGGACGCGGGCGACGTCGTCGGCCAGATCGGGCTGACCGATCTTGATCTTGACCCCGTTCAGGCCGGCGTCGAGGGGCCGGCGGATGCTGTCGAGCAGCTTGGGCAGTGGGAAGCTGAGATCGATACCGCCGTGATAGGCGCGGCACCGGTCCGATGCGCCGCCGGCCATCTGCCAGAGGGGCTTGCCCGCCCGCTTGCACCGCAGATCCCACAGCGCGATGTCGACGGCGGAGATGGCGAAAGAGGCGATGCCCCCACGGCCGACATAGTGCAGGTGCAGCTGCATCGCCTCGTAGAGATCCCCAACGGCCGTGGCGTCCCGGCCGAGAAGGAAGGGCTGCAGATCGTGCTCCAGCATCGCCAAGATCGCGTAGCCGCCGCGACCGCCGGTATAGGTGTAGCCGGTGCCCGTGGCCCCGTCGTCCAGGGTCAGTGTCGCGGTGATGAGCTGGAAGCAGGAATGGTCGCCATGCCGGGCGTCGCGGAGGATCTCGTCGAGCGGAACGTTATAGATCCGGCACGCAATGGAAGAGATCCTGCCCATGGACTGCACACCTGCGCTGGCGGCCGACGATCACCATCGTCCGTCGAAGCGCGGCCACCTCTCCAGCGTGCCGGCCCGTTGACGGACGGGAAACGACGGCTGGCGATTCCCCGTTTGGTTCGATTTTTGTAACATTTTGATATGACCAAATTGGCGTGTCAAACGAAAACCCATTCCGCCTGGGAATGGGGGCTATCTCACGCCGCAATCCATTGACATCCAGAGAATTCTGCGTGAACTTTGTGCGGTATGATGCTGTCAGCGCCCTATTTATGGTCGGACGAAAATCGTGTCCGTTGCGGCTCTGCACTCTTCTGTTAAGTATGTAGAGAGATGGATGAGATTCTGACACTGGACGTGGCCCGCCAACCGCTCGCCGAAGGGCGCGCGGCGGATATCGTCGTGAGCCGGCTGGAGGCGATGATCGTCTCAGGCGAACTGCCGGACGGCGAGCCGCTGCCCGCCGAACGACAGCTGATGGCCCAGTTCGGCGTCAGCCGCACGGTTGTGCGTGAGGCCATCAAGGCGCTGGCCGGCAAGGGGCTGGTCGTGGCCCGGCCCAGGTTCCGGCCGGTTGTCAGTCGACCCAACTACGATACCGCCTTCGGAGTGCTGGAAGGGATCGTCCTGCACCTGATCCAGCAGAAGGGTGGTGTCAGGCATCTGTTCGATTCGAGGATCCTGCTGGAATCCGCACTGGTGCGTATGGCGGCCTTGGACGCCAGCAAGACCGACATCAGCAACCTGCGCGAGGCTCTGGCCCGGAACGAAGAGGCCATTCCCGATTCCGAACGGTTCTACGAGACCGATATCGCGTTTCACGGGGTGCTCTATTCGGTGCCCCGCAATCCGGTGTTCCCGGCGGTCCACAAGGCCTATACGACCTGGCTGTCCGTCCATTGGAAGCAGATGCCGCGTCTTGAGGACCGCAACCTCAGGAACTTCCACGCGCACCGTGAGATCTTCGAGGCGATCCTGAGCCGCGACCCGGATGCCGCCGAAGACGCGCTTCGGCGGCATCTGACCAACGCTTGGGAACAGGTGAGAGAGACCTTCGGCGATCTCTGAGGCCGCGGTTTCGCGTCAGTGCTGCTACCGGTCGACCCGGGCGCTGCCGCCGCCCACCAGCTTCTGCACCTCCTTCAGCGACGCCATGGTCGTGTCGCCCGGCGTGGTCATGGCGAGTGCGCCGTGGGCGGCCCCGTATTCCACGGCCTTCGCCGGATCGCCGAACTCCATCATCCCGTAGATGAAGCCGGACGCGAAGCTGTCGCCGCCGCCGACGCGGTCCATGATCTCAAGACCCGGCCGGTGCGTTGCCGAGTAGAACGCGCCATCTACCCAGCACATCGCGCCCCAGTCGTTCACTGTTGCCGTCTTGACGCCACGCATCGTCGTGGCGGTGGCCTTAAAGTTGGGGAACTCGGCAACGGCCTTGGTGATCATGCGCTGGAAGGAGCCAACATCGAGATCGGTCAGGCTGTCGTCGACACCCTCCACCTCGAAGCCGAGGCAGGCGGTAAAGTCTTCCTCGTTGCCGATCATGACGTCGACATGCCGTGCGATCTCTCGATTGACCTCGCGGCACTTTTCCAGCCCGCCGAACCCCTTCCACAGGGAAGGTCGGTAGTTGAGATCGTAGGAGACGATGGTGCCGTGCCTTTCCGCGGCCTCGGCCGCTTCGATCACGACCGGGCCGGTGGTTTCCGACAGGGCGGCATAGATGCCGCCGGTATGGAACCAGCGCACGCCGAGTTTGCCGAAGATGTGGTCCCAGTCGACGTCGCCGGGCTTGAGCTGGGAGGCCGCCGTGTGACCCCGGTCGGAACAGCCGACGGCGCCGCGCACACCGAAGCCCCGTTCTGTGAAGTTCAGGCCGTTGCGCACGTTGCGCCCGATGCTGTCATAGTCGACCCATCGGATCAGCGAGGTATCGACGCCGCCTTGCAGGATCAGGTCTTCCAAGAGCAGGCCGATCTCGTTGTCGGCGAAAGCCGTCACAACGGCGGCGCGCTTGCGGAAACAGCGGCGCAGGCCCCGGGCCACGTTGTATTCGCCGCCGCCTTCCCAGGCCCGGAAATGCCGTGTGGTGCGGATGCGGCCTTCGCCCGGGTCCAGGCGCAGCATCACCTCGCCCAGCGATACGATGTCGTACCGGCACTCGTCGGCCGGGCGGATGTTGAGCTTCGTCATCTTCGTCGTCCTATCGTCCCATCCAGCCGCCATCGACGGTGACAATGGCGCCGTTCATGTAGTCGGAAGCTGCGGAGGCCAGGAACACCACGGCTCCGGCGAAGTCCTCCGGCTCGCCCCAGCGGCCGGCGGGTATGCGCTCCAGGATCGCCTTGCTGCGCACGGGGTCGTCCTGCAGCGCCTGGGTATTGTCGGTGCGGATGTACCCGGGGGCGATGGCGTTGACGTTGACGCCTTTCGACGCCCACTCATTGGCCAGCGCCATGGTCAGCTGGCCGATACCGCCCTTGCTGGCAGCATAACCCGGCACCGTGATGCCGCCCTGGAAGGTCAGCAGCGAGGCGGTGAAGATGATCTTGCCGCTGCCGCGGGCCACCATGTCGCGGCCGATTTCGCGCGACAGGACGAATTGGGCATTCAGATTGGTCTCGATGACCGTGTCCCAGTAATCGTCGGGATGCTCGGCCGCCGGCTTACGCATAATCGTGCCGGCATTGTTGACCAGGATGTCGATCTTCGGGACGTCGCCCTTCAGCCTGGCAATGAAGGCGTTGAGGGCCGCACGGTCGGCAAAATCGCAGGCATAGCCGCGGAACTGGCGGCCTAAGGCTGTCACTGCGTTTTCAATCTCGCTGCCATGCTCTTCCAAGGTCGCGCTCACGCAGGCGATGTCGGCGCCGGCTTCCGCCAGCGCCACCGCCATGGCCTTGCCGATGCCGCGCTTGCCGCCGGTGACCAGCGCCGTCTTGCCGTCCAGCCTGAATCTGTCGAGAACGCTCATGATCGGGTCTTCCTCAAGAACACTGAATCAGGCTTTTCATCGCCTGGGCGTCACCGTCCAGCGCCTCGAACGCCTGGCGGATCTGGTCGAGGCTGGAGACGTTGGTGATCATCGCCTCACAGTCGATGGCGCCGGAAGCCACAAGCTCGATCGCCCGGTCATAGTCCGCCGCCTCGTAGACCCGCGCGCCGAGCAATTCGAGCTCCCGCCAGAAGAACTTGAAGAGGTCGACCTGCGGCCTGCTGCCATGGATGGCGACCATCACGATGCGGCCGCGGGCGGCCGCCGCCTCGGTCATCGTGTCGATGCCGGCCTGACTGCCCGACACCTCGAACACCACGTCGGCGCCCTTGCCGCCGGTGGCCTCATAGACCGACTTGGCCACATCCGCGTCTTTCGGGTTGAGCGTTGTGAAGCCGAATGCGCGGGCGAGCCCGAGGCGGTGTTCGCTGACTTCCGAAACGGTGACGTTGGCGCCGTCACGCTTGGCGACCATGGCGATCAGCATGCCAATGGGGCCGCCGCCGATCACCAGCACGTCTTCGCCGGCGGCAAGCCGGCTGCGCCGCACGTCGTGGCAGGCCACAGCCACCGGCTCGACCAGCGCGGCGTGCTTCAGCGGCAGGTCGGCCGGGATCTTGTGAACTGTATGGCTCGGAACGGTCCAGGACTGCTGAAAGGCACCGTCGGTATCAAGGCCCAGGAACTTCAGATTGTGGCAGATATGGGTGTGCCCGCGCACGCAGGCCGGGCAGGTGCCGCAGTGGGCCAGCGGCCGCACCACCACGGGGTCGCCGACCTTGAGGCCCTTCACCTCTGCCCCAAACTCGGCCACCGTCCCCGACATCTCATGGCCGATCACCCGGTGCGTGCCGACGCGGGCATCCATGGCGCCATGGAACACATGCATGTCCGTGCCGCAGATCCCGCAATATGCCACCGCGATCCGGACACTGTCGGCACCGGGAGGCACGGCAGTTGCCGCTTCGATCGAGAATCCCTTGTCGCCTGTGTAGTAGGCCGCTCTCATCGTCCTTCTCTCCCGCTAAGTGCCCGGACCGGCAGACCGGCGAGGGGAGTCGCTAGGTCCGCGCGCCATGGCAGGTCAGCCAATTTGGTCATACCAAATGTGTCAGTTATGCGACCACCTTGCGAATCAGTCAATAGAATCCGGAAATATTGACCGTCCAAACGTCGGCGTGGGACGGCCGCGCACTGTCCGGTGCTGCGGTCCCCAAAATGCTGCGGCAGGTCGGCGAACGCTGAGGCGGGAGCAGCCGCAGGGGCGGCGGAGACCGGAAGCAGTCAGATCCTGAGCGCCGGGCTCAGGCGGCTTCCAGTGCCTGGCGCGCATGCGCCTTGATGGTCTTAGTCATGGAAAAGAAGCCGTTCTGGCGATTGGGGCTCAGATGTTCGCCGAGCGCCAGGCGCTGAAAGACCTCGCCGATATCCGTGTCCAGGATGGTCTTGGCCGGCTGGCCGGAATAGGCGGCCATCAGGATGGCGATCAGGCCGCGGACGATGAAGGCGTCGCTGTCGGCCTCGAACACCACCTGGGGCGGGGTTCCCGGTTCGACATGGCTGACCATCCAGACCTGGCTGGTGCAGCCATGCACCTTGTTGGCCTCGGTCTTCGCGGTATCCGGCAGGTCCGGCAGCTTCTTGCCCAGCTCGATCAGATAGGCGAAGCGGTCGTCCCAGTCGTCCAGGAACTCGAAGGTTTCGATGATGTCGTCCAGAACCATGGACGGCAATATGGGCGCCACGGCACCGTCGGTCCAGCCGGGAATGGGGGCTGCGACGGCGAAGAGGGGCGCATGTTGTCCCTCTTCGTCATGCTCGCGGAGGCGAGCATCTCGTGTCGCGGGTCCGTGCCCCGGCCGACGAAGTTCCCGCCTGCGCGGGAACGACGCCGGTGGTGGGGCGGTGTTCTAAGCCGCCCGCACGTCCGACAGGAACCCGGCGACGTTGGCGCGGACCTCGTCGGCGTTGGCCTTCAGCTGGGCGGCGGCGTCCAGCACCGACTGGGCGGCGCGGCCCGCTTCGTCCGTCGCCTCGCTGGTCGCCGTGATGTTCGAGGCGACCTCCTCAGCGCCGCTGGCGGCGTCCTGGACGTTGCGCGAGATCTCGTGCGTTGCTGCGTTCTGCTGTTCCACCGCAGCGGCGACGCCGCCGGCGATCTCGTTGATCGTGGCGATCTTCTCCGCAATCGTGGCCATGGCCGCAACCACGCCGCCGGTTTCGCTCTGCATGTCCTGAATGAGGCCGGCGATCTCGTCCGTCGCCTTGGCGGTTTCAGTGGCGAGCGTCTTCACCTCATTGGCGACCACGGCGAAACCCTTGCCGGCATCGCCGGCGCGGGCAGCCTCGATGGTGGCGTTGAGCGCCAGCAGGTTCGTCTGCTCGGCGATGTTGGAGATCAGGTCGAGCACGCTGCCGATCGCCTGGGCCTTCGTCTCCAAGCCCTTGACCTTGGCCGAGCTTTCGTCGGCTGCGTCCGTGGCCTGGCGCGCGAAATCGGCTTGGTTGCTGACCTGCTGGGCGATCTCGGCGATGGAACTGCTCAGTTCCTCCGCCGCCGTCGCCACGGTCTGAACATTGCCGCTGGCCTGCTGCGAGGCGCTTGAGGCCGCGCGGGCGCGCTGGGCGCCGTCATCCGCTGCGGCGGCCAGGCCATCAGCGGTCGACTGCAGCCCGGCGGCGGCGCTGCCGAACGACTCTACCGCCGCGCCAATGGTGCGGTCGAAGCCTTCCGTCAGTGTCCGGACCTTCTCGCCGCGGGCATCGCGCGCGGCCTGCTCTTCTTCCGCCTCAGTGCGCAGCTGGTCGGTCTTAATCAGGCTTTCCTTGAAGATGTTGACGGCGGCGGCCATTGCGCCGATTTCATCGCGGCGGTCGCGGGCCGGGATGTTGACCGCATGGTCGCCGTCCGCCAGCCGGCGCATGGCGTCAGTCATGGCGCTGATTGGCCGCGCGATGCCGCGGCTCATGGACAGGCCCAAAATCACCGCGCTGGCGAGGATCAGTATGGCGACGGCCGCCAGCTTCGCGGCCTCCCGCAGGAACACATCCATGACGTCGGTGACATAGACGCCGCTGCCGATAACCCAACCCCAAGGCTCGAAGCCCAGAATGTGGGAGGTCTTGAGCTGGGCGTTCTCGTCGGCGGGCCACCAATAGGTGTAAGTGCCGCCGCCTTCCGTGTTCACGATCTCGATCATGTCGGCGAAGATCGCGTCACCGCGGGCATCGCGGATTTCCAGCAGATTGGTGCCGGACGCCACGCGCGGATGCACCAGCATCGCGCCGTCGATGTCGTTCACCCAGAAATACTGCTCGCCGTCGTATCTGAGGTCGGCAAGGCGTTCCTGGGCCCGGGTTCGCGCTTCATCCTCGGTCAGCACACCCGCTTCGACCTCTTCGTGGTAGCCGGCGACCAGGCTGTGCGCCACCTCCACAATGCGCCGCGTCTGTTCCTGGCGTTCCTGGAACAGGCTGTCATAGAGATTGTAAAGGGCGACGCCACCGATAGCTGCCATGCCAAGACCGGCAACCACGATAAGCATCATCAGGCGACGCTGGATGCTCCCCGAGCCGAGACGAAAGACCATGCCAGAACTCCTGCTGATCCGCGCCGGGCGGGGGCGCGCAAAGGACGGAAGGGAACCGGCCCGCAGACTGCCGAAGCCCAAGTAAAAAACGGGTAAACTCATTAACTGACCGGAGCCTCGGTTGGAGCATCGCTGATGAATGCGTCAAACTGTCTCAGCAATGGGCTCGGTCCACCGACTATGTGAATAGGTTTCACTTACGGCGAGTAGGGATAATCGCAGATTTAGTAACGATACTTACTTAAATGCCGATCGGTGCATTGGAGAGATGCTTCAGGGCGACAGCTTCATCCGCGCATTTTGCGGTACGCCCGACCGGCAGCACCGGCGCAGTTTGGCTTGATTCCCGCGCCCGCCTTCGAAAAACTGACCAAAACAGGCGCAAACGGGGCATCCCGAATAACATAACAGCCAATAAAGCGGGGGGGACGTCATGGTCGGTCGGTCCGGGCGGTATGTCTGCGGCATCGCCGCGATGATCTCGGCGATGCTGAGCGTGGAAATCGTCGAGGCCCAAGTCTCGATTGAGACGGAACTTCGGGATGTTCCGCCCGAGTGGGCATGGCCGTCGCTCCAGAACCTCCAAGACGAGTACCGATGCATCCGAGGCTTTCCGGGCTCGGCCCTTTCTCCGTCGGCACGACCCACACGGTTGGTCGGCGCCGCCGTGCTCAATGCCTGCATCGACCGTCTGAATCAGCTGGCTGAGGCCGATCCCGGCGTCGTGACGGAAGAAGAAGAGGACCTGATTGAGCGGTTGCTTCGGGACCTCCAGCCGGAGGCGAGTGCACTGCGGCGGTTGCCGCCGGTCTTGGGCGCGCCCCCTCTGCCGCCCGGTGTGGTCATCGACCCGGCTTATGCCAACGCCACGCTTTCTTTCGCCATGGTCAATCCGATCGTCCTTGGCGGGGGTGTCGTCACAGACGGTGAGAACACGGCTCTGATCGTCCGCGACGACCTGTCCGGCGCGCCAGTCTATCGGCACATCCCTCTCATCCCGAGCCGACCGGCCGGGCGCGAGGCCTATCCGGGCGATGTGTTCTACCTCCATTCCCGACTGCTGGAGAGAGCGAGCCGGTTGGCCCAGTCCGAGGGTTCCGGTGACCTGACGGCGCTGCCGATCATCGAGACTCAGGAAGGCGATGTGTCTGCCTATATTCCGACGAACGTGATCTCGATCACCGACGGGCAGATCTTCCTTGAGACCGAACTGTTCTATCAGGGGATCCGGCCTGAGGTGTCCGTTGGGATTTCGGTGGCCCGCGTGGGGGGAACACCCCGCACCATGCTGGTGTTGGATCAGAACCCTACCGGGACCGATCGCGTGCGCGCGGACGAACTGGCTGAAACGCTGCCTGAGGGCAATCCGCTCGCCGACCCGGATGTCGACACCGTCTGGTACTACTATCCGGACGCAGAGGACTTCGTGTTGCTGGGCCCCTATCCCACCGGGCCAGGCGCTATGGTGCCGCGACCCGGCTGGCAGTTTCAGGCTCCGGATCCGACGGCACTCGACGGCGGCGGCCTTGCCGAGGACCCGCAACTTGCCCAACGGCAGTCCAGCGGGCCCGATCTGGAAAACTCGATCTGGGAAGCGTTCCGCACGTTGGAGCCGGACCTCGAGGACGTGACGGAGTTCGAGGGGTTCATCGGCTATGGCAGCCCGACCGTGCCGCTTGATCCGACAGGCAGTCAACCGGACGCCGATCGGAGCCGCTTCATGGTCAGCAGTTACTTCACGCCGGGTTTCCTGGGCCTGGATCTGGGTGGCTTCAATTTCGGCCAAGTCGGCTTTCCCACGGCCACGGGTGACCCGGTGTTCGATGTGGACGGGCCGACCGGCTTCGGCTTCGGCGGCGAGTTCGGAGTCACGGGCCGTTTCCCCGAGCCTGACGTCGGCGCCGGCTATCGGCCCTTCGTGAGCCTGTTCGGCATTGCGGAGGTTGCCGATGACGAGGTGGAGATCTCACGCGATCCGGGCGCGGGGCCGCCCCTGATCGGAGTGTCGGCTGATGGCATCAACGCCTTTCAGTTCAACGAGACCGCAGTCCTCCGGACCGATATCGACTACTACCGCGTGGGCGGCGGGATCGAGGTTGGTGCCGAATTCGAACTGGGGGCGGAATGGACATTCACCCCGTCGATCCGCGGCAGCTTCACTTTCCAGGACACGGACTACGACAGCGATATCCGGTCGGACTTCCAGGGCGGTACGTTCGAGAACACGCTGGTTCAGGAACTGACCAGCCGCGATCTCGAGATGGAGTTGCGCCTGGCCGCCCAGTGGCGCTTTGCGCCAGACTGGCTGGCACGCAGCAGCGCAGGCATAGGGTTCGTCCATCGGGACGTGGAACTGCAAAGCAGCGACTGTTTTGACGGCAACCGGTTCAACGGCGGCTGCGACGGCCTGCTGGGCATCAGCAGCTTCAATACCTCCGACAGCGATGTCTCGCCGACGTTCAATCTGGCGGGGGCGTTGATGTTCCTCTATGCCTGCGACCCGGAAAACTTCGTGTCGAATTGCATCCAACTGGGCATCAACGCGTTTTTCCGGAACCGTCCGGTGACCGTGATCAACAACCCGACTGCGATTGGCCAGGTCACATCGCTGTCGACCGAGCGCGGCAACACCTTCGGTGGCGGACTGACCCTCACGATCCCGCTGAACGGTTATTGACGCGCCGGCCGACCGGCTTGGATTCGGCACGACGGGGGCAGCAACTGCCCGGGGCCGCGTTACGCGCCGCCCGTCGACGATGGGGGACCCGCCTATGTTGGCTGGGCGGCCCAGCCGTCGAATTGAACCGCTTGAACGAGTGCGGCGCGCGATTTGTTACGCCTGGGGGGTCCCATGTCTCTCTGCCCCAGCGGCGCAGCGCGCTGGGCAGCGCATGACAATGCTGAAATCTATCTGAAATTCGCATCTCATTTTTTCTATATTATTCTTGATGTATGCTGAATTTTGATAAGCGTTTTGATAATTTATACTGCCATCTTTCAAACATATACTGCCTGATCATCAGGTTCCGGGACGTCTTCATTGTGCCGGAGTTAGCAGGATGGCCCGTCGGAGAGTCTTGGCCGCAACAGCCTCCCTGTCTGCCCTTCCGTTGGAGGCTTTAGGCATCGATCGGCGATCGCTTCGCCACCCGGCTGGCGACATCTGACCCTCCGCACAGATGTGCGGGCGTCCCCGTATCGCGTGACCAACAATCCCACTGAAGCGAGGAAAGCTTCATGACCAGAAGAAGTCTGGACCATGATCAGCGCGCCCTGTCACCGGGCGACGGCGTCTTCCGTATCGAGGCCGAATCCCTCGATCTCGATGGCTATCAGATCGGAGCCTTCAGCGGTTCCGGTGCCTCTGAGGGCCGGTTCATATCCCTCAGGTTCGATGACGACGGCGTCGGTACGGCAACCGGCACGTTCGAGGGCGAGGCCGGCGTCTACGACGTGCATGTCGGCGGCTTTGATGAGAGCGACGGCCAGTCATCGGTGACGATCGCCATCAACGGGGACAGCGACAGCTTCGTGTTCGACAAGGACCTGCCGTCGCGCATGCCCAGCACGGCCACCCAGACCGCAACCACGACCCATGAAGGGATCGAACTGCAGCCGGGGGATACGATCGAGATCCGCGGCCAGGCTGATGCGTGGGAATTCGCGCGGCTGGACTACATTGACTTCGTCCGGGTCGATGCCGCACCTGCCCCTGATCCGGATCCCGACCCGGCGCCAGAGCCCGACCCGGCGCCAGAGCCCGACCCGGCGCCAGAGCCCGACCCGGCGCCGGAGCCGGATCCTGCGCCTGACCCCGATCCGGATCCGGCGCCCGACCCAGGACCGCAACCGCCGACAGACTCCAACGCCGGCTTCGGCGCCTTCGAGCAGGAAGTGCTGCGGCTGACCAACGAATTCCGGGCCGACAACGGCCTGGACCCGCTGACCGCCGATCCGCGGCTGAACGAAGCGGCCGAATCGCACAGCCGCGACATGGCTGACGAAGACTTCTTCAGCCATACCGGCAGCAATGGGTCCAGCGCCGGCGACCGTCTGGAAGACGCCGGATACGACTGGTTCTCATGGGCGGAGAACATCGCCGCCGGCCAGCCGGACCCCGACGACGTCATGCAGGCGTGGATCGGCAGTCCTGGTCATCGCGCCAATCTGCTGAACGCCAACCTGACCGATATCGGTATCGGCTATGTCAACCTTGAGAACGATACCGGGTCGGTGAATTACACCCATTACTGGACCCAGGTTTTCGGCGCTGAAGCCGACTCCCTGATGGGCTGACCGGACCGCCCAAGCATCCCATCCCACCTTGGGGGGGCGGCATCCGCCGGCTCCCCCACTTTTCGTCACGCCTGGGCGTCGGCGTCCAGCGGCCAGATCGGGCGGGGGACCTTGCGGTAGGGCAGGCGGGTATGGTCGGGCGACCCGAGACCGCCACTGTCGGCAACGATCACGGCAGAGGCGATAGGCTCGAACGCCGCGCGAAAGTGCTGCATGCTCTTCAAGGCAACCGTTCGCTTGGCGCGCGGATCGATACCGTTGGCCGCGAAGGTCTGCAGATCGATCACCTGCAGCAGGTTGGTGGCCACCAGGATGTCGATGCCGGCAACGCGGAACACGGCACTGGGGCCGAGTGATTTCTCCACGCCGGCCCACATCGGCCCGTCGCAGACGAACCGCCCCTTTGAGAGATGCACCACCGTGCCCGTAAGCGTCAGCGGCGGTCCGCCGAACCGCGGGTCGACCTTGCCGCCGAGCGCCAGCGTCACCTCCGCCCCGGTCCCGGCGCGGTGCAGGGCCGCCGCCGCTTCCGCGTCGCGCACGGCGCCGAAGGCGGCATCGGGCAAGCCGGCCTCCAGCATCGCGGCCAGCAGGTTGGTGGCGTCGCCGTAGGTGCCGGCGCCTGGATTGTCGGCATAGTCGGCGATCACCAGCGGCCGGCCGTCTGCCGGATGATCCGCCGCGATCGCCGCAGCTTCCGCGGGCGTCAGGTAGGTGTTGTTGACCACATGGCGGGTGTCCCACACCTGATCCATCAACTGCTCGGCGATGGCGTGGAAGCGCGCATCCTCGCCATCGCCCGTCACTGCCACGCTGGGGCCCGCGATCTCGATATCGGCCATGGGGAAGCCGGCATTGATGCTGATGGCCAGAACGCCGGGGTCGGCGGCCTCGATCTCATCCACCTGACGCAAGAGGTCGACCATGGGCCCGGCATCGGTGCGGCCACTGTCGATGCCTTCCAGTATGGCGCGGCGCGCGAGTACCGTCCGGGGTCGAACCTCGCCTTGCATCGCGCGGTGCAGCAGCGCAGCCGCCTGCTTGCCGCGCTCGCGCATATCGATGTGAGGATAGGTGCGGTAGCTGACGATGATGTCGGCGAGGCGTGCCATCTCCGGGCCGACATTGGCGTGCAGGTCGAGCGTGATGGCGATCGGCACCTGCGGGCCAACGATGTCGCGCAGGGCGGCCAGCAGCGCGCCTTCCGCATCGTCGTCACGGTCGGTCACCATGGCGCCGTGCAGGGCCAGCACCACACCGTCGAAGGGGCCGCCGTCCCTGGCTGTCCGGAGGATCTTGCCGGCAATCGCATCCCACGCCTCGCCCGTGACCTTGCCGCTTGGGTTGGCAATGGCGGCCACGGTGTGCACCAGATCCCAGCCCAGACGATCGGCGCTTTCCAGAAAGCCTCCCATCTCGCTGTTCGTGTGGCGCAGCTTTGCCGCAATCTCCTGGGTGTCCACGTAGAGCATGGCGTGGAACGCAGGGATATCGGCCGGCTGAACGCTGAACGTGTTGGTCTCGTGCATGAAGAGACCGGTCAGAACGCGGTGGGCCACGGCATGGCTTCCTTCAGAGACGATAGGATTGGTGTCAGCAGGGCAGTACGGACCGACCCTTCGGCCCCAGCTCGCCCAGACGGATGGCACGCCCAGGGCGATTGCCCGTCGGCGCACCGTCCTGCCAAACGGCCCGGCCGTTGACCATCACGAGAGCGATTCCTGCGGCCGGCTCGGCCGGCGTTTCGAACGTCGCTCGGTCGATCACCCGATCAGGGTCGAACAGCACCAGATCGGCGTAGGCGCCGACGCGCAGCACCCCGCGATCGGTAAGGCCGAACTGGGCCGCGGGCAGCGAGGTCATTCGCCGCACCGCCTCTTCCAGGCTGAACAGCCCAACCTCTCTGGCGTAGTGGCCGAGCACGCGGGGGAAGGTGCCCCACAGCCGGGGATGCGGATGGCTGTCATGTGGCAGGCCGTCGGACCCGATCATGGTGTGGGGATAGGCCATGATGCGGCGGACATCGGCCTCGTCCATCGTGAAATAGATGGCACCGGCGGGGTGCAGGCGCCGGGCAGCCTCTTCCCGGTCGCATCCCAGCGCTGCGGCGATGTCGTCCAGGTCCCGGCCGGCGACGTCCGGCATGGCCTTCGACCAGGTGACGATGATGCGGCGGGCGTCCCAGCGCCGGGTGAGGTCCAGCACCGTTGAGCTGGCGATATAGGGGTATTGGTCCAGCCCGACCGGTTGGGATTGCCGGGCGGCGTCGATCAGGCCAAGCGTTTCCGTCGAGCGGCCGTGATTGGCCGAACCGGTGCATTTGTGGTGGGAGATGACGACCGGAACTTTGGCCGTGCGGCCGATCGCGAAGGTCTCTTCCAGCGAACGGTGGATGGCGTCGCCTTCATCGCGCATATGCGTGGTGTGCAGGGCGCCGGCTTCGGCCAGCGGGGCGGCCAGCGCCGCCACCTCGTCCGTCGGTGCAGCTTCAGCAGGCGCGTAGAACAAGCCGGTGCTGAGGCCCACGGCGCCCGCGGTCAGCGCACGCTCCAGCGCGTCGCGCATGGCTCTGATTTCGGCTGGTGTCGCCGCCCGATCCAGCGTGTCCATGACGCCAATGCGCAAGGTGGAATGGCCGACCTGCGCCAGTGCGTTGACGGCCGGCGGCGCGCCATCGAGAGCGGACAGATAGGCCGCGAAATCATGGAAGTACTGCGCAGGCGTATCACCGAGCAGATCCATGGGCGGCACCAGCCGCTGCGCCAGCAGGGGCGCCAGGCTGACGCCGCAATTGCCGGTGACGACCGTCGTAACGCCCTGGCTGACCTTGCAGCCCATGGTCGGATCAGACAACAACGCCCGATCATCATGGGTGTGAACGTCGACGAAGCCGGGCGCCAGCGCCAGCCCGGTGCCGTCGATCTGCCGGGCAGCCGGCAGCTCCGTCAAATCGCCCACAGCCACGATCCGGTCGTCGGTCACGGCCAGATCGCCGACCGCGGAGGGGCCACCAAGTCCGTCGATCAAGCGTACTTGCCGGAAGACCAGATCAGCATTGTTTGCGGCGGTCGGCATGGGGGAAGTGGGCCTTGTCGATGACGGTGGCGTCTGCACTATCGGGGGGCTGGGATCGCGGATCAAGGCAGGCCAGCATCGGTACAGAGCCCATTGGAAGTGGGCCGCGCCAGATCGGCCGCTATGCGCCCTTGGGCACGGGCGGCATGCGGAAAGGCTGCAGGGTCTCGAAGGCCTTCGACGCGCGCAACACCAAGTCGTCGCGATGCATCGGCCCGACGATCTGCAGGCCCGCCGGCAGCCCATCACCGGTTAGTCCGCAGGGGACGGTCGCGGCGGGCTGCTGGGTCAGGTTGAACGGATACATGAAGGCTGCCCATTCGAACCACCGCCGTTGGCGGGCCGGATCCGGAACCTCTTGCGCGGCCGCGAAGGGCTGGATCGGCATGGTGGGCAGTAGCAGCAGGTCGTAGCGTTCGTGGAACTGCTTCATGTGGGTGCCCAGGGCGCTGCGGTCCGTCATCGCCGTCAGATAGTCGGCGACCGTCAGCGCCTCGCCTTCGCGCATGACCTGGGCTAGGCCGGGGTCCAGCAGCGCCTTCTGATCGTCGGTCAGGCTGCGCCCGATCTGGGCTGCGCCGGCAAACCACAGCATCCGGAAGATCTCCGCCGGGCTGTCGAACCCGGGGTCAACACGGTCGACGGTGGCGCCGAGCGCCTCGAACACGCCAACTGCGTCTGCCACCAGCGCTGAGATTGCGGGGTCGACTTCCACGTATCCCATATCGGCGCTGTAGGCGATCTTGAGGCCGCGTACGCCGTCGTTCAGGCCGATCCGGTAGTCTTGTCGTTCATAGGGCATCAGGTGCCAGTCGCGCGCATCGGGTTCGGCCATCACCGTCAGCATCAGTGCTGCGTCTTCCACCGTCCGCGTCATCGGTCCCACATGCGACAGCGTTCCCATTGGGCTCGCGGGGTAGGCCGCGACTTTGCCGAAGCTGGGCTTGTGGCCGAAGATGCCGGTGAACGCCGCGGGAATGCGCACCGAGCCACCGCCGTCGGTGCCGGTGTGCAGGGCACCCATGCCCAGCGCAGCGGCGGCCGCAGCACCCCCGCTACTGCCGCCGGGCGTCATCGCGGTGTTCCAGGGGTTGCGGGTGATGCCGGTCAGCGGGCTGTCGGTGACGGCCTTCCAACCGAATTCGGGCGTCGTCGTCTTGCCGATCAGGACGGCACCGTGTTCCCGCAACCGGGCGGTGGCGGGCGCGTCCTCATCCCAGGCCTGGTTGCGATCGACGGTCAGGCTGCCGCGCAGGGTTGGCCAGCCGGCCGTCAGCATGATGTCCTTGATCGTGGTCGGTACGCCGTCGATCAGCCCGGCGGGCTCACCCTTCATCCAGCGCGACTCGCTGGCGGCCGCTGCGTCCATAGCGCGGTCGCCATCGACCAGCACGAAGGCGTTGACGGCCCCATCGAGGGCGGCGACACGCTTCATAACGGCCTCCGTGACCTCACGGGGCGACAGCGTGCGGCGCCGGTAGTGGTGCAACAGGTCCGTCGCGGACAGATCGGCCGGATGGGTCATCTTGGGCGGGTCCCGTGTGAGCAGGGGGGCGCGCGGCGCCTTGAGCCGCGGGGCTTTTCGGTTCCGTCAGTTCATCTTCTCTACTAGCATGCAAATCCAGTCGAGAAACGGGCCGATCGGCCCAATGACGTCGGAGGAGAAGCGCGCGATGACGTCGATGGATGAGCTTCGCCAGCGCGTCCAAGCGGCCGAGGAATTCTTCGGCAAGATTGGCGAAGAGAACCGCGAATACGGCGAGCGGCTGGCCGAGATGGTCGACACGATGGACGCGCGCATCCGCGATCAGCAGGCCGAGTTCGAATCGCGGCAGGCCGACTTCGATCGGCTGACCCATGAGAACGAAGAGCTGCGCAGCATGCTCTTGTCGCTGCTGCTGGCAGTAGAGGGCGGTGGGCGCGAGCAGATCGGCCGGACCATGCGCGACCTCTACGCGCGCATGAACTCGCTGGCCGGTGGAGCCGGGGCGGAGCCGGCCATGTCCCCGGCGCCCGATGTGACGGAGCCGAGAGAGATCCTGCCGCCGGACGCCGGTCTTGACGATCTGGACCATGCGGATGCGTCCGACTCGCTGTTCCCGCCGACGCAACCGGAGAGTCCGCCGGTAACTCTGCCGGAGAGTGCGCCTGCATCTTCCGAAAGCGAAGCGGTGCCCCCGCTGCCGGATGTTCCCGACCTGGAAGTAGCCGCCACGGCGGAGGCGCCGCCGCCGCTCGATGTTCCGATGGACGACACGCTGCCCGGTCCTCCCGCGGTGGAGGCGGATGAGACACCGCCACCGGTACCGCAGGACCCGGAGCAGAAACCGGACGAGGAAGCGCCGATTCCGGAACTGGAGGCTCTGGCCGCAGATGTCGCTGCGGCCGCAGCGGGAGAACTGACCCCGCCCGGAACCGAACCGACAGAGCCGCCGCCGCTGACCGCGCAGCGCAGCGACGATGACGAGCCTCTGCAGATCGATGAGACGATGCGCTTGTCGCCGGCGGAGCGCGACGGGTTGCGTGCGCCCCCGCCGGATGCACCCGCGTCTGCCGACTCAGGATCATCCGAGGGTGTCGAGGTGCAGGTTGGCGGCGAAACGGCGCGATCCCGGCCGTTCGAGCGCATCATTCAGCGCATGAGCATGGCCGCGCAGGGCGGCGACCGCGAACGCTCCGACTGATTCGCTCGTGACATCCAAGATCGGCTCCGGGCGCGCGGCGTCGCGCGGCGCGGCGGGTCGGCTCGCCCCCGCTCCGGCGCGGCCTGCGCTGACCCGCGAGATGATTCGCGACGGAGCCATTCAGCGAATGGTGGCCGATGGCGGTTCGGCCACCGAGCTTCTGAGCGAGGACGCTCTGCAGGCTTCGCGACGGAGTCTTTTGGCGGAAGCCCCAGCGGCTGTTCCCTGGGTCTTCGGCTATGGGTCTCTGATCTGGAACCCGGCATTCCATTACGTGGAGAGCCGGATCGGCACCATCCACGGATATCACCGGCGCTTTTGCCTGTGGACGCATCTCGGCCGCGGCAGCCCTGAGCAGCCAGGCCTCACTCTGGGTCTGGAGCCGGGCGGCAGCTGCCGGGGCGTCGTCTTGCGGCCGGCGCCGGAGGACATGGACCACGAGCTGTCGATCGTGTGGCGCCGGGAAATGGTGACGGGCGCGTATCGACCGCGCTGGGTGAACGTCGATGCTGGCGGCGAGCGCCTGCGGGCGATCGCCTTCGTGATCAACCACGCTCACCCGCGATATGCCGGCCGCCTGGCCGAGGCGCAGATGGTAGAGGTGCTGGCGACCGCCACCGGACAGCTTGGCGCCTGTGCGGACTATCTCTTCAACACCGTGCGGCACCTTGAGGATATCGGCGTGCCGGACCGGCGGCTGAGGCGGCTGGCAGAGAAGGTGGCGCGGCGGTTGGACCGTGCCGACGTCTGAGCCGGATCACGCAGCCGCGAACAGCAGGCAGCGGTCGCTTCAGGGTTCTGCCGGCAACCTACGCGGCATAGCGCTCATGGTGCTGTCCACGCTGTGCTTTGCTGTCATGCATGCCAGCATTCGCCATGTGTCGGCCACACTGCATCCGTTTGAGATCGCCTTCTTCCGCAATCTCTTCGGCCTTCTGGTCGTGTTGCCGTGGTTCATACGTGGCGGGCTGGCGCCGCTGAGGACGCAGCGCCTGGGGCTGCATGGACTGCGCGCCGGGGTCAACACGTTCGCCATGCTGGCATTCTTCACGGCCTTAAGCATGACGCCGCTGACCGATGCCACCGCGCTGGCCTTTACCGCGCCTATCTTTGCCACCGTGCTGGCGATCATCGTTTTCGGTGAGCGTGTGGGTGTAAGGCGATGGTCGGCCATCGCGATCGGCTTCGCCGGCACGCTGGTCGTGCTCCGTCCGGGCTTCCAGGATATCGGGCTTGGTCCGACGCTGGCCGTCAGCGCATCGCTGGCCTGGGCCGTTGTCCTCTTGATCATCAAAGAGCTGGGCCGCACCGACAGCAGCGTCACGATCACGACCTACATGCAGCTCTTCATGACACCACTGTCGCTGGTGGCGGCATTGTTCGTCTGGCGCACACCGGAGCTTGCGGAACTCCCTTGGTTGGTCGGGATCGGGCTGGCCGGCGGCAGCGGGCAGCTGCTGATGTCGCAAGCACTGCGTCAAGCCGAGACGAACGTCGTCATGCCGTTCGACTTCTGCAAGCTGGTGTGGGTCACCATCATTGGCTATTGGGCGTTCAGCGAGGTGCCTGACGCCTTCACCTGGGGCGGCGGCACGTTGATCTTCGCCTCCGCAGCCTATATCGCGTATCGAGAGCGGGCTCTCCAGCTTCAGAGCAATGCCGACGGCGGGACGATCAGCTGACGGGCCTTCCGGCGGCAACCGAGTGACGCATAATCGCATGGGTTGCCATGACCACCCTCTATACTATCGGCTATGAACAATCGTCGGCGGACCGCCTGGTCGATGCCCTGGTATCCGCGGGCGTTACCGTGCTTGCCGACATCCGTGCCGTACCCGTGTCGCGCCGCCGGGGCTTCTCGAAGCGTCAGCTTGCCGGGCGGGTAGAGCAGGCTGGGCTGCAATATCGTCACCTCGTTCCGCTGGGCAACCCCAAGGCCGGTCGTGATGCCGGCCGTGCCGGTCAGATGATGGAATTCCGCCGGATCTATGCCGATCAGCTGGCGACGGAGCCGGCACGCGCCGCTCTTGTAGAGCTCGGCGCCCTGGCAGAGGCCGAGGCCGTGTGCCTGCTGTGCTATGAGCGTGACCCCGGCACCTGCCACCGGTCCATCGTCGCCGACCTTCTGGCCGGGCAGCACCAGTTCCAGATCCGCCACCTGACGCCGCAGATGGGCCCTGCGACGGCCGATGATGGGCCTCGCCTGCCGGCCCTGCCGCTCGACCAAGGCTAGGCCGATGACGGACAAGCCGTTCTGGGAGAAGCCCCTTGACGAGCTGTCCGTTGAGGAATGGGAGGCGCTGTGCGACGGATGCGGCAAGTGCTGCCTCGTCAAGCTGCGCGACGAGGACACCGATCAGGTCTACTTCACCGACGTCGCCTGCCGTCTGCTCGACCGCGATACCTGCCGGTGCGGAGACTACGCCAATCGCAAGATCCGCGTGCCCGACTGCGTCGTATTGAAACCAGGAACGATCGAGGGCCTCGACTGGCTGCCGTCCACGTGCGCCTATCGCCTGAGGGCCGCGGGCGAAGATCTCGCCTGGTGGCATCCGCTGATATCCGGCGATCCGGAGACGGTGCATATCGCCGGCATTTCCGCGCGTCAGCGCATTGTGTCGGAAGATGAGGTCGAAGAGGCCGATCTGGAGCACCACATCGTGCCCTGGCCGGAGCCTGCGGCCTACCCTGTGCCACGGCGGTCTCGCAAACGGGATTGCGGCGGCCGGCGCCGTTAGTTAATGTAAAGTATCAAGTAACGTTCTTAACTCTATACTCCCGATGGCGTCGACGTGGATGAGGTGGCTTGGCTGGCGTCCTTGCGCAGCAGACGCATGGCTGGGTTGCGCCAAACCTCACCGGAGTGTGATCCGGCTCACTGTAACCTATAACGGGCCGCTATATATCTAATAGGCAGACAATGCGCTCGCGCGACAGAGGCGAGCGGCTGGTGGGATGAGACAAGGATTGGGACGGTCATGAAACACATTGGCTTCTTGCGCCGTGGGGCAGTCGGGGCGATGGCGGCGTTGGCCATGCTGGTTCCGGCGGCCGTTGAGGCGGGACAGATCACCGTGCACATTCAGGGCGTTCGCAGCGACAACGGCCTTGTGCGCATTGGCGTCTACAGTGACGAGAGCAGCTTTCCGCAGGGCAACCGGATCGCCGGCCAGAGCGTGCAGGCACGCCGGGGCGACGTGATTGCCACGTTCGACGATCTGGCGCCTGGCGTCTATGCCATCGCCATCCATCACGACGAAGACGGGGACGGAGAGTTCGACACCACGTTCATCGGTCTGCCGGAGGAGGGCTACGGCTTCTCCAACGACGCTCCCGTCGTGTTCGGGCCCCCGAAATTCGAAGAGGCGGCAATCGCCGTTGTCCAGGATGGCGTCACAACAGAGCTGCGTGTGCGCTATTAGGGCCTTGGGCCGCTCGCGCCGACACTGACCCCAGTCACCTTCCCTTTCCGGCGATCATTTGCCGCCCGATTGCGGCAGCCGGAAAAGGGGGGGGGCGGATCTGGCTCTGCGGTGAGAAGAGACTAATACGCTGCTCGGGTGAGCATCTGGCGAAACAGCACATTGCGCACGCGCCCGAGCCCTACCGCCTCTGCCACAACAGCTAGAATTTCGGCACGCAGCTGCTCGACGGCCTGTTCCCCATTGAGGTGCGCGGAGGTCTTGTAGGCGAAGAGCTGCAGGATACCGTCGGTGATGAGCGGCATCGACTGTTCCACCTCGGCGCCGGCGGCGCCGTCTTCAAGCTCGAGCGTCAGCCCGATCGTCAGGCGCACCGGCTGTGGGCCCGTATCGGACGCGATGAAGAAGACCATGACCGGTATCTCATACATCAGGTCTTCCGGCTCTTCCGAAGGGGCCGCCGCTGCGGCGGCACCCGCCGGCTTCGGGGGGAGCGACAGGGCGAATGCTAAGGCACAGACAATCACGGTGCCGATGCCGAAGCGCCACAGTCCGCTCCAACGCCCAGGTCTATGCTGTGCCATCCTTCGATGTCCCGCAGGCGGTTTGGGAAACGGGCGTTTCCGTCAATACTATTTACGAAATCGTAGCGAAGGACTGCCTATCGTATCGTTAACGCTGTGACGTCGGCGAAGCCGGCGTCCCTGTCCCGCCGATAAGGCGATCGGCGGCGTCCTGCAGAAGAGGTGCCGCTGGCAGTAACGGGTTAACACGGATATGAGACGGCGCCGCTATGTCACCGAAATCACCGTTCTGATCGCTCTCGGCCTTGCGACCGGGGCTAGCCGTGCGTCGGCGGAGCCGGGTGGGAGCGGCGAGTACGCTGCGGACCTCGCCCACGCGGTCGAGGGCACGGGCATCCAGCGCGTTGAGCAGCTGACACCCGGATCCCTGGACGCAGACGAATGCCAAGCGCGCGTGCTGCTCGACTGCATCGGTGTCCCGACTGTCCAGCGTCTTGATACGATCGGTCCGGCCCATTCGGCCGATGACGACGCAGAACCGGAAGCCGAGGCCGCACTCCTGAGCGAGGCTGAGGTAGCTGCCGGTCCGCAGGCGCTCCGCCGGCTGCTTGACCTTTCGATCCCAGGTCCGGCCGAGCCGACGCCATTGGAGGCAGATGCCGGCGACGAGCCGGCCGCCGCGGAGGCGCCTGCGATACCGTCTACGGAAGAACAACTGGTCGCGTTGCGTCAGGCCGTTGATGCGGCCGGGTTCAGCGACCAGCTTCAGGTCGCGGCCGACAGCAGCGGCGACGCATTGGAGATCATCTGGCCGGCCGAAGCCGCGCGCGAACCGTAAGTCCGGCCGGATCCCGCACTTCAGAGCAGGTGGATATCGAAGAACGCCAGTGTGCGTTCCAGCGCCAACTCTGCTGAGTCGGGGCTGAAATCGGCGCGCTCGGTGCAGTTGAAGCCGTGGCCTGCGTCGTAGACGTGAATCTCAGCACTGGGCTGGGCCGCCTTGATCGCCGTGACGGCATCCGACGTAATGATCGGGTCATGCTCGCCAAAGTGCATCAGCACCGGGCAGTGTGGGGCTTCGTCTTTGAAGTCGATGATCTGGCCGCCGTAATAGCAGACCACGCAGGCCGGCTGCAGACGCGTCGCCGCCAGCCATGCGACGGAGCCGCCCCAGCAGTATCCCATCACGGCGACCCGTCCGTGGTTTCGGACGGAGTCCATCGCCGCCGCCACGTCCCAGACCGGGCCGTTCCAGCCTATCTTCGTGCGCAGCTCGCGACCGAAGGCAAGGTCGGTTTCCCCATACCCCAGTTCCACGCCGCGTTCGGCCCGGTCGAACAGGGCAGGGGCGATCACCGCGAATCCGCGTTCGGCATACTGGTCGGCGACCGCGCGGATATGGTGATTGACCCCGAACACCTCTTGGATCAGCACCAGCGCCGCCTTTGCCTCGCCGTCCGGTAGGGCCCGATAGGCGGAGAAGTCGTGCCCATCTTCGGCGACGAGCGTGCAGGTTGCGGTGTCGATCATCGGCGTTGGCCCTCTGTCACCATCAGGGGCGATATACCACGGCCCTGTCTGCGGCCGAAAGCAGCAGCGGCGGTCCGGCCGGTCAGACGTTGAACCGGAAGTGGAAGATGTCGCCGTCCTGAACCGTGTAGTCTTTGCCTTCTTGCCGCATCCGACCGGCATCCTTGCACGCCTGCTCGCCACCCAGTTCAACGAAGGTGTCGTAGCCGACGGTTTCGGCCTTGATGAAGCCGCGCTGGAAATCGGTATGGATGACGCCTGCAGCCTCCGGCGCCGTGGCGCCGTTGTGCACGGTCCAGGCCCGCGCTTCCTTCGGGCCCACGGTGAAGAAGGTGATCAGGTCTAATAGGTGATAGCCGGCCCGGATGATCTTGTTCAGTCCCGGTTCCGACAGTCCGAGGCTCCCAAGAAACTCCGCCTTTTCCTCGGCGTCCTGAAGCTGCGCCACCTCAGCCTCGATGTCGGCGGAGATGACGACGGATTCCGCACCTTGCTCGGCCGCCAGGGCGTCTACCCGACGGCTATGTTCGTTGCCGGTGGCAGCCGACCCTTCGTCGACGTTGCAGACGTAAAGAATCGGCTTGGATGTCAGCAGAAACAGCGCATCGAGGGCGCCGCGTCTGTCGCCCAGATCCTTTGCCAGCGTTCTTGCCGGTTGGCCGTCCCGCAGTGCGGCCAGCACCTGCTCCATCAGCGACAGCTCGGCCTTGGCCTCCCGGTCGCCGCCGCGGGCGCGCTTCGTTGCCGTTTGGACCCGCCGCTCCAGGCTTTCCATATCGGACAGCATCAGTTCGGTCTCAACCGTCTCGGCATCGCGCACGGGATCGACCGAGCCCTCCACATGGGTGACCTCGCCCTCGAAGCAGCGCAGCACATGCAGGACAGCGTCCACCTCTCGGATATGGGCCAGAAACTGGTTGCCCAGTCCTTCGCCCTGCGAGGCGCCACGGACGAGGCCGGCGATGTCGACGAATTCCAGCTGTGTCGGCACGGTGCGCGCCGACTGGCCGATCTCGCTCAGCCGCCACAGCCGATCGTCCGGCACGCCGACGCGGCCGGCATTCGGTTCGATCGTGCAGAACGGATAGTTGGCCGCCTCGGCGGCCTGTGTCGATGTCAGCGCGTTGAACAGGGTCGACTTTCCGACATTGGGAAGGCCGACGATCCCGCAGTTGAAGCCCATAGGCCCAGCTCCGAATACCGCCCGTGTCAGGATGGCTGCGTCAGCAGCGCCAGTTTGGTCATCAACCGGTCGGCCTCCCCCTCGGCCAGCAAACCGGCATCGGCTGCGAGGGAGTCCAACAACGGGTCCAGCCAGGCGCGGTCGGCCTTGGCAAAGTCGTGCAGCACATAGCCCTGCACGCGCGCTTTGTCGCCGGGATGGCCGATGCCGATGCGCACGCGCCAAAACTCCTTGCCGATATGGGATTCGATCGAGCGGATCCCATTGTGCCCGCCATGCCCGCCGCCACGCTTGATACGCACCTTGCCCGGCGGCAGGTCCAGTTCATCGTAGAAGACGACCACATGCTCCGGATCGAGCTTGTGGAACCTTACGGCCTGGGCCACGGACCGGCCGCTCTCGTTCATGAAGGTCGCTGGCTTCAGCGCGAACGCGCGCTTGCCCGCCATGCGGCCCTCTGCCAGCTGCCCTTGGAAGCGCTGGCGAAAGGGACCGAAACCGTGCGCCGAGCAGACGGCATCGACCGCCATGAAGCCGACATTGTGACGGTGCTTGGCGTATTGCGACCCGGGATTTCCCAGGCCGACCAGAAGCAGCATCGCCTCAGGCGGCCGTGCGCGGCCGAACCAGCTGAGGATCAGCCTTCAGCCTCCTCGTCCGCCGAAGACTCCGTCGCCTCGGATTTCACGGCAGACGGCGCGGCAATCGTTGCGATCGTGAAGTCCCGATCGGTGATCTCCGGGCGGGTTCCCTCAGGAAGGGTCACCTGGCTGATATGAATGCTGTCGCCGAGATCGAATCCCGCCAAGTCGACCACGATGGCTTCGGGAATTGCGTTGGCCGCGCAAACCATGTCGATCTCGTGCCGGACGATGTTGAGCACACCGCCGCGACGCAGGCCCGGAGAAAGCTCGCCATTGACGAACTCGCACGGCACCGCAATGGTCAGTGTCGTGTCCTGGCCAACCCTCAGGAAGTCGATGTGGATCGGGTCGTCCGTGACCGGGTCGAGTTGGACATCGCGGGCCAGCACCGTGTGGCTTGCGCCCTCAACCGTGACGGCATAGGTGCGGGTCGAATAGCTGGGGTCGCGCAACATGGTACGGACCGACTTGTCGTCCATGCTGACCAGAACGGGCGCCTGTTTGTCGCCATAGATGACTGCGGGCACGCGGCCCGCCCGCCGTGTCGCGCGAGCCGCCCCCTTACCGGCCCGGTCCCGCGGTTCCGCGGCGATGGTGATGGCCTCGGCCATGGAACTCTTCTCCTTCGCTGCTCTTCAGCTTGTATCAATGCGTAAAGGCGCCGGCCTCCAGGGGTGCCGACGCCTTTTCATGCGATGTGGCCGTCTTACGCCGTGACGGCATCATCTGTCAAATCGATCGAACTTCGCTCAGGCGCAGCCGGGCAGGGACGCAGTAGACTACCCGGCGGGCCGGGCGGCCGCCCCGCTTGGTCGGCCGCACCTGCTCCGTCGACTGACCGTTACTTCTTCTGGGCCATCGCCTTCAGTTCGTCGAGGCTCTCGCTGATCCGGGCGTTGATGACCGTCGCCGCTTCGCTGTTCGACTTCGACAGCATCTCAGCCAACTCTTTCATGTTGGACAGGATCTTCTCGAAGGTCTGCTTCGCCATATCGGCCTGGCGCGCCATCTTCTCTTCCGGTGAGCCGGCGCTCATCATGTCGGAGATCATGCCCGACATTTCTTCCATCATCTGGCGCATGACGTCGGCCTGACGACGCGCAACGGCCTGCATGCCCTCGAACGCCAACTTGTTGGCCGAAGTCAGCGCTTCGATATTCTTGCGCTGCGTTGCCATAATCGAGTCCATGTCGACCTTCGGCAGCTTCATCTCAGCAAACATCTTCGACATGTCCATGTCCCACATCGGCTTGTCCGCCATGGCTCTAACGCTCCTTCCCGCGTTCAATGCTGCACTGCACCTAAGCGAAATATGGCGTCACGAGAAGTCCAAGTCAAATGATTTTGTGCAGTGCAGCAAAAAGTTAGGCTTGTATCGAATTATTCGCTTCTTTCCCTTCATCGCCGTCCTTAGCCGGACGCTCACGGCGCAGGACAAACCCCGCAAGTTGTTCGGCCTGAGAGAGGCGACGATCCAGCGTTGCCATCGTCTTCGCCATATCGGGGCTGTCGTCGTCGACCCAAGTGCGCAGGACCAACAGATAGACCAGCCCAAGCGCACGTGCCTTGATCTGGCCCATCAAGCCGTCGGGCCGATCGCCGGCCACGTCCAGGGTCCAGGCCATGGCCCGCTGCAGGCTCGACAGCTGCGCCAGTGCCACCATCGGGTCGGCGGGAAGATCCTTAACCACCGCAACGATCCCGGCACGCTGGGCGTTCAGGGCATCGAACCGGCGCATCAGCAGGTCGAAGATCCTGTCCCGTACCGAATCCTCGTCGTCCGCCGGCCCGCCGTCTAAGACGGCTGCGTCAATTCGTCGCGTCAGGCCTTCGAGAATCGCCATCTTCGACGGAAAGTGCCGGTAGATCTCCGTCAGGGGCACGTTGGCGGCAGCCGCGATCTTGGACATGGAAAGGGTCCGCCATCCTTCCTCGGCGGCCAGCGCCAAGGCGGAATCAATCACACCGTCTGCCACAGCCGTCTGTTGGTTCATGGTCCCAGCCACTCCCGCATTGCGCCGATCGAGTCGGCCGGCAAGATAGGCTGAGCCGTCGTTTCAGGCCAAGCCGGCGAAATGGTCAGACGGCGCTTGATTGTGCGGCGATCGACGCCACCTTGCCGCCGGTCATTGTGACAAGCTGATCGGGCGTAAGGGCGAACACCGCATTCGGCGTGCCTGCTGCGGCCCAGATCTCGGCGTGGCCGAGCAGGTCTCGATCGATGACCACGATTGGTGCGGTCGCATGGCCGATCGGCGGTACGCCGCCGATCGCAAAGCCTGTGGCTGAACGCACAAAGGCCGCATCGCCGCGCCGGATCCGGACAGCGCCCGTCTGAGCCGACAGCGCGTCGGCGACGCGCGCCTCGTCCACGCGATTGGTGCCGCTGGCGATCACCAGCACCGGGCGATCGCCTGGATCGGACTTGAAGACCAGCGACTTCGCGATCTGTGCAACGGTGCAGCCAATGGCCGTCGCTGCCTCAGCGGCCGTGCGTGTCGTCTCGGGAAAGGTGACAACCGGCTGGCCATGGCCCATCTGCGTCAGCAGGTCCTGCACTTTGCGGGCGCTCTCAGGCAGGTCGGTCATGGAAAGGCTCACTCCGCCAACGCACGCGACCGTGCCGCAGCAGCAGCGATCGCGCGATCGAAAAGGGGCTGCAGGCCGGCGTCGTCCATCAGCACGCTAAGCGCTTCGGCCGTGGTTCCACCGGGGCTGGTGACATTGCGGCGGAGCGTTTCCGCATCCTCCGCGGCCCCTTCTGCCAGTGCGCCCGCGCCGATCACCGTCTGCCGGGCGAGGCGCATCGCCAAGCCGGGTTCCAAGCCGGCGGAACGGCCGGCGGCGGCAAGTGTCTCGATCAGCAGGAAGACATAGGCCGGCCCACTGCCGGAGACGGCCGTGACGGCGTCCATCAGCGCTTCGTCTTCCACCCACTCCACGGCCCCGACGGCCTGCATCAACCGGTCGGCCAGCGCTCGCTGCCGGTCATCCACGCCGGGGCCCGCGGCCAGAACGGTGATGCCCTTGCCAACGGCGGCCGGTGTGTTGGGCATGGCCCGCACGACACGAGCCCCCTCCCCAAGCCTTTGGCGGAAATAGCCGATCGTCTTGCCAGCTGCGACAGAGACGATCATCGACCCGTCCGCG
The DNA here is from genome assembly GCA_028281925.1 of Alphaproteobacteria bacterium. Taxonomy (GTDB): domain Bacteria; phylum Pseudomonadota; class Alphaproteobacteria; order DSM-16000; family Inquilinaceae; genus JACKIG01. Next base: position 21,370 of record JANQIX010000033.1, on the reverse strand, counting down.
GCCAGGCGGGCGTAGGCCGGCACCACGCCATCCATCATCTGCGGCTTCACGGCGATCACGACCGCGTCGGGGGGTTCCTCAGAATCAGATGCGGTGGCATCGCTCAAGAGACGAAGGCCGGCGTACCCCACAAGAGGCTCGGGCAGCCGATCCCAGGAAGGCTCGACAACATCGATCCGATCGGCGACGCCGCGGGCCAGCCAGCCCGAAAGCAGAGCGCCGCCCATCTTGCCGCAGCCAACCAGCAGCAACCGGTATCCCATGGATGTCTATCGGGTCACGTCAGGGCTAGATCAGGCTTCCGCCACCGTATCCAGGATAGCGGCGGACACGGCTTCCGGCGGCGACTTGCCGCCCCAGATGCAGAACTGGAACGCGGGATAGAAACGCTCACACTCGCTGAGCGCCACATCGACCAGATCTTCGAGCTGCTCGACCGTGGCGCCGTGCGCACCCCTGAGCAACGTGGTGTGACGGAACATCGGCGCGCCATCATCGGAATCGATATCAAAATGGCCGAGCCACAGCTTCTCGTTGATCATGGCCAGCAGTTCCCATACGGCGGCACGACGCGCCGACGGGACCTTCAAGTCGAACTGACAAGAGAATTGCATTGCACTGACATCGTCATGCCAGAAGAAGAACAGGCGATAGTCGCACCAGCGGCCTGAGACCTCGACGATCATCTCATCGCAGCTCGACCGGTCGAACAGCCAGTTATTGGCGCTGACGATCTCTTCCAGGATGTCCAGCGGATTGGCTGTGAAGGCAGCGTTGGAGACGGACATGGCCGTCATGGCTGAGCCCTCCTAGGCTGGGCGCTTGTCGCGGGCCTTCGAGTAATCGCCGCGTTCCGCGATTGGATTAGCACCACAAGTGATCGGGCACAACCCGACATATAGAGGTTCGTCCGTCGGATCCTACCAGACAAGGTACCGTCCCATATCGATGCGCAGGGGCGCAACATCATTTAGCCGAAAGTCGATAACGGAAATGTGAAATTCTCTTCGCCAATGCACAGAAGTGTGGGGAAAAGTTCATTCAGACCTGCTTGCGGGCGTCTTGCGCCGACGGGAACTTGTCTTCGAGTCTCCGCCTTTCGCAATCATGGTCTCCAGCGCCTCAAGCCGCGCGGCCATGGCTTCCTGGTCTGCTCGCGCTTCTGCGGCCATCTCGCGAACCGCTTCGAATTCCTCACGGCTAACCAGATCGAGATCTGCAAAGACGGTGGCCAGCCGCTCTTTCACCTGGGTCTGCACTTCTTCGCGGAGACTGACGGCCGCCCCCAAGGCACCTGAGGCAATGCGGGCCAAATCGTCAACGATCCGGGTATCTATCGCCATTCACATCATCCAATATATCTTGACAGGCGCGAATATGAAGGCCGGCCGGCTGCATTGCAACTGTCCGCACGACCGACGTATATAGGCGCCGGAAACAGCGTGGCCGTGCGACAAAGCGACGGACGCGCCAGACAGGGCCGATAGCGCTCCATGATCATCGTCACCGGCGGTGCCGGATTCATCGGCTCCAACCTGCTGGCCGGGCTTGAGGATCGTGGTCACGACGACCTTGTCCTGGTCGACTGGCTCGGGACCGAAGACAAGTGGCGCAACGTCGCCAAGCGTGCGCTTGCGGCCATCATTCATCCGCCGGACCTGATGGACTTTCTCCACCACCAGGGCAGCGCGGTGTCAGCGATCTTCCACTTGGGTGCGAACTCGGCCACCACCGAGACGGATGGCGATGGCATTCTGAAGCAGAATATCGCACCCAGCCTCGATCTCTGGGAGTGGTGCACGACCCATGGCATCCGGCTGATCTATGCATCCTCTGCCGCGACCTATGGCGACGGCACTGCCGGGTTCGACGACGATCCCGACCCCGCAGCACTGGGGCGGTTGCGGCCCCTCAACCTCTATGGCTGGTCGAAGCATGTGGTCGACCGGCGCTTCATGACGCTGGCGGCCCAGGGACGGCATCCGAGGCAGTGGGCGGGGCTGAAATTCTTCAACGTTTACGGCCCCAACGAGTACCACAAAGGCGACATGCGCAGTGTGGTCGCGCGCCTGTTCCCCCAGGTCAGAGAGGGGCAGCCGGCCCGCCTGTTCCGCAGCTACCGCGACGACTATCCCGATGGCGGGCAGAAGCGGGATTTCATCTTTGTCGACGACTGCGTGCAGGCGATGCTCTGGCTGCTCGATCATCCGGAGGTGAACGGGCTGTTCAACCTCGGTACGGGTGCGGCGCGAACCTGGGTCGACCTCGCGACATCTCTGTTCGCAGCCCTTGGCCGCGAGCCTCACATCGAATTCATCGACATGCCGGAATCGTTGCGGGCGAAGTATCAGTACTTTACCGAAGCCGGGATGGATCGCCTGCGCGCGGCCGGGTACGATCGGCCGTTCACATCGCTGGAAGACGGTGTGGCGCGCTATGTGCGCGACCATCTGGCCTTGCCGGATCCGTATCGCTGATCCCGCACCGACCCTCGGAGAGAGCAGACCATGCTTGCCCTGCCGTTTCCGGCAATCGATCCGGTGGCCATAGAGGTCGGGCCGATCGTCATCCGATGGTACGCGCTGGCCTATCTGGCCGGGTTCATTCTGGGGTGGCGGTACTGCATCTACGTTGCGCGTCACGCAACCCAGCGGCCTGAGGCGCATGAGATCGACGAGTTCCTGACCTGGGCGGTGATCGCCGTCATTCTGGGCGGCCGGCTTGGCTTCGTTCTGTTCTACGAGCCGTCGTTCTATCTGGCCAACCCGCTGCAGATCCTGCAGGTCTGGGAAGGCGGGATGGCCTTTCACGGCGGCCTGATCGGTGTGGCGCTGGCAGAGATCCTGTTTGCGTGGCGACGCAAGCTGCATGTGCTGAGCCTGGCCGACGTCATTGCCGCGGCTGCGCCGATCGGTCTGTTCTTCGGACGCATCGCCAATTTCGTGAATGGCGAGCTGTGGGGGCGGCCCAGCGACGTTCCCTGGGCCGTCGTCTTCCCGCATCCTCTGGCGGGCGACGTACCACGTCATCCGAGCCAGCTCTATGAGGCGTTCCTTGAGGGGCTGGTCTTGTTTGCCATCCTTGCGCCCATGGTGCGCAGCCAGGCGATCCGTCGGCGGCCGGGGATCGTCGCGGGGACGTTCCTGATCGGGTATGGCGGGTTCCGGTTTCTCGTGGAGTTCGTGCGCGAGCAGGACCCGGGTCTGGATTGGCTGCCAGGCTGGCTGACCATGGGGCAGCTCTTGTCACTGCCGATGATGCTGGTCGGTGTGGGTTTCATCTGGTGGGCGCTCACCCGTCCGCCCTTGGCGGAGCCAGCGCGCGACAGCCGCCGGCCGTCGAAGGCGTGAAATCGGTGACGACGGCGTGACGGAGCCACTGGCCGAGGCGCTGGCCCGACGGATCTTGCGTCAGGGTCCGATCACCGTCGCCGATTTCATGTCGGCGGCGCTCGGGGATCCGCGCTTCGGATACTACCGCACGCGTGACGCCATCGGTGCGACCGGCGATTTCGTGACGGCGCCCGAGGTCAGCCAGATGTTCGGCGAATTGATCGGCCTCTGGTGCGCAGAAAGCTGGCGCCAGCTCGGCCAGCCCGACCCGTTCCTGCTGGTCGAACTGGGGCCGGGCCGCGGCACGCTGATGCGCGATGCGTTGCGGGCGGCCGCACGCGTGCCAGGCTTTGTCGATGCCGCACGCCTGCATTTCGTAGAGTCGAACGAGGCCCTGCGCCGCCAGCAGGCTGCACTGCCGCTGCCGGCGACGCCGACCTGGCATGACGGTCTGCACGAGGTGCCAGACGGTCCCATGGTCGCGATCGCGAACGAGTTTTTCGACGCGTTGCCGATCCGCCAGTTCCAGAAGTCCGAGGCCGGCTGGCACGAGCGGCTCGTGGGCTGGGACGAGGGTGCGCGCCGGTTCGAATGGGCGCTGTCGCCGCCGTCGGACGGGCTGGGCGCGGCGCTCTCCGGCCTGTCCGGCGCACCGGCCGGCAGTGTCGTCGAAGTGTCTGCCGCGGGGGTGGCTGTGGCGCGCGAGCTCGCCTTTCGCCTGCAGACGCATGGCGGCGCCACACTGATCATCGACTATGGCTATGCAGCCACGCCACTCAGTGATTCGCTTCAGGCGGTTCGCCGGCATCGGAAGGTGTCGCCGCTCACCGATCCGGGAGAGGCCGACCTGACGGCTCATGTGGACTTTGCCGCACTGGCCGAGACGGGGCGGCGGGAAGGGGTGGCGGTGTTCGGGCCGGTATCCCAGGCGACGCTGTTGCGTGCTTTCGGCATCGATGCCCGTGCCGGTCAGCTGAAGCGGATGGCATCGGCGGACCAGGCCGCAGAGATCGATGCGGCGCTGGCGCGGTTGACCGGACCCGATGCCATGGGCCATCTCTTCAAGGCGCTTCTCTATTGGCAGGGCCCCGCCGGCAGCGTGCCCGTCTTTCCGTCGGACCAGGCGCCATGATCACCGCTGAGTCTCTGACCGGTCTGGCGGGTGTGCACCACGCGTTCTTCACCCGCGAGGGCGGGGTCAGCGAAGGCCTCTATGCCTCGCGGAACTGCGGCTACGGTTCGGACGACCGGCCCGACCATGTGCGCGAGAATCGCCGACGGTCCGCTGAAGCATTGGGCGCCGAAGCGCAAAGGCTCGTGACGGTCCACCAAACGCATAGCGACCGCGCGCTGTTCATCGAAGCGCCGTGGCAGCCGCAGGATGCACCGAGGGCAGATGCCTTGGTGTGCGACCGGCCGGGGCTGGCGCTCGGCATTCTGACCGCCGACTGCGCGCCCGTGCTGTTCGCCGACCCGGATGTCGGGGTGATCGGCGCTGCCCATGCCGGGTGGCGGGGGGCGCTGACTGGTATCCTGGACAACACCGTGGCGGAGATGGAACGCCGCGGCGCCGATCGGGCACGCATCCTGGCTGCGATCGGGCCGCGGATCGGCCACGGCTCCTACGAGGTCGGGCCGGAGTTCTACGATCGGTTCGTAGCCGAGGATGCAGACAACGCGCGGCACTTCAGCGCGCAGGACGGCAACGGCCGCCATCACTTCGACCTCGCCGACTATATCATGCGGCGACTCGAGTCTCTGGGACTTGGTCGGATCGGAGCCGTGGCGCATGATACCTTCACCGAAGAGGATCGCTTCTTCAGCTATCGGCGATCCGTCAAGCGGGGCGAGCCCGATTATGGCCGCTGCCTTTCAGCGATCGCCCTGGTGGCTTGATCCGGGAGACCGGCGCGAACCATGCCCTATCTGATCATGTTCGCCGTGTTCTGCTTCGTCGGCCTGGTGGCGTCTTGCATGCTTTAGGCGAAGGCCGGCATGCGGCGTTTACACTGGACGGGGCCGCTGATATACCGGCCGCCGCAAGGGTCGCGATCGTTTATGGGGAAATCCGAGGGGCGCGGACCTTGAGCGACTGTCCTCCCGCCCGAAGGGCCCGACGGCGCCCATGAAGATCATCTCAGGAAACAGCAACCGACCTTTGGCGGAAGCCGTCTCGACGGCTTTGCAGGTGCCGCTAACGCTCGCCAGCATCCGCCGCTTCGCCGACATGGAAGTGTTCGTCGAGATTCTGGAGAACGTGCGCGGCGAGGACGTGTTCGTTGTCCAGTCGACCAGCTATCCGGCCAACGACAACCTGATGGAACTGCTGGTGACCATCGACGCGCTCCGGCGCGGGTCGGCGCGGCGCATCACCGCAGTTTTGCCCTATTACGGATATGGCAGGCAGGACCGCAAGACGGGGCCGCGCACGCCGATCTCCGCCAAGCTGGTCGCCAACATCATCACCCGTGCGGGTGCGGACCGTGTGCTGACCATGGATCTGCATGCGGGCCAGATCCAGGGCTTCTTCGATATCCCCGTCGATAATCTCTATGCCCAGCCGGTGTTCGCCGACGACATCCTGCAAAGGTATGAGGGCGACCTGGTGATCGTCTCGCCCGATGTCGGCGGCGTGGTCCGTGCGCGCGGCATCGCCAAGCGAATCGACGCCGATCTGGCCATCATCGACAAGCGGCGCGAGCGTGCGGGCGTGTCGGAGGTAATGAACATCATCGGCGAGGTGCGCGGTCGGCGCTGCCTGCTGCTTGACGATATCGTCGACAGCGCGGGCACCATCTGCAACGCCGCCGGGGCGCTGATGGAGGCTGGGGCGCTGGAAGCCAGCGCGTATGTCACCCACGGTGTCCTGTCCGGTGGTGCGGTGGCGCGTGTCACCGCCTCGCCGCTTAAAGAGATGGTGATCACCGACAGCATTCTCGCCACGGAGGCCGTGCGGCTGAGCGACACCATGCGCCAGCTCACCATCGCGCCGCTGATCGCCGACGCCATCGAGCGGATCTCGAGCGAGAAGTCCGTCTCAAGCCTGTTCGACTGAGCGCGGGTACGCCGAACATGGCTGAGGGGCATATCAGCTACGACGATTTCATGACGGTCGACATCCGCGTCGGCACCATCCGTGCGGTTGAGCCCTTTCCGGAGGCGCGCAAGCCCGCCTTAAAGCTGACAGTCGACTTCGGCGCGGAGATCGGCACGCGGCGCACCTCGGCACAGATTACGAAGCATTACCGGGCCGACGATCTGGTGGGCCGCCAAGTGGCAGCGGTCGTGAACTTCCCGCCGAAGCAGATCGGCAAGTTCATGAGCGAGGTGCTGGTGCTCGGCTTTCCCGATGAGGACGGGGAGGTCGTGCTGGTTGGGCCCGAGCGAAGAGTGCCGGACGGCGGCAGACTTTACTGAACCTCCAGGTCTGGTAAGCCGGCGATCTTCTGAGGCCGGTGCCGCAGCCGCCGAGACGGAGTCCAGACCCGGTCAAACCGGCAGGCGCACCGTGCAGCGCAGGCCGCCCAGCGGGCCGTCCGCAAGGCGGATATCGCCGCCATGGGCGCGGGCGATGTCTCGGGCGATGGTGAGACCCAGGCCGGTGCCGCCGGTTTCCTGATTGCGCGACGCCTCCATGCGATAGAAGGGCTTGAAGACGGCTTCGCGCTCTTCGACCGGGATGCCCGGCCCATCGTCGTCGATGACGACCTCGAAGGCGGAGCCACGGCGACCGGCCGAAACCTGAATGCGGTGCGCGTAGCGCCGCGCATTGCCGATGATGTTGGCCAGGCAGCGCTTGAAGGACTGCGGCCTGAGCGGGAGCATCATCGTATCCCGTACGGTGAGGTCGACCGCCGCGCCTTCCCGGCGGGCGGCGCCAACCACCTCGCTCAGCAGCACCTCCAGGTCCGTCGGCTGCAATTCCTCGCCGCCTTCGCCCCGGGCGAAGGCCAGATACGCCTCGATCATGTCTTCCATATCGGCGACATCGGTGCGCAGCTCTTCGGTCTCCGGGCCGTCGCCCTGCATGGCCAGCAACAGCTTCATGCGCGTCAGCGGCGTGCGCAGATCGTGGCTGACGCCGGCCAGCATCTCCGTGCGCTGGACGATCTGCCGCTGAATGCGCTCACGCATCACCAGGAAGGCGTGTGCCGCCTGGCGCACCTCGGTCGCCCCCTCCGGCTTGAAGTTCGGCACGTCGCGCCCCTTGCCGAAGCTTTCCGCCGCGATCGCGAGACGGCGGATCGGGCGGATCTGATTGCGCATGAAGATGATGGCGACGGCCACCAGGATCACGCCCGAGCCCACCATCCAGCTGATGAACACCTGGCTGGTCGAGCTGAACAGCCGGCGCCGCGGCACCAGCGTCTTTAGAGCACCGTCGTCAATGAGCACGGTGATGATGCTCCATTCGCCCGCCACCTCGGGGTCGATATGGAACGGCCGGCCGATGCGTTCGCGCAACGCCTCGCTCAGGCGCGAGCGCAGGATCTCGTTCGGGGCCGGCGGCTGCTCCACAAGGCCGATCACCTCGGGATCGACCGACATGACCAGATCGAGCGTCCGGGTCGCCCTGTCGAGAATGGCGTCGCGGACGACGCGGTTTTCCGTTTCCTCAAGCTGTTCGATCACCATGGCGATCTCACCGACCACGCCCTCGGCAAGGCGGCTGGTCAGCGTGTCCCAGTGGCGGTCGTAGAAGTAGTAGGCCGCGGTCACCTGCATCAGCAGCACGGGCGTCAGGATGATCATCAAGGACCGGCCGAACAGCGTGCGCGGCAGAAACCGCTTGATGCCGAGCCGACGGCGGGCCGGTCGGTCGGGCGATGCCGCGACGGGCTGAGCGGTGCTGCCGCGCTCGGTGACAGCCATCAGACGTCGGGCCTCAGCACATAGCCCTCACCGCGCACCGTCTGGATATAGCGGGGCAGGCGCGGATCGGGCTCGATCTTGCGGCGCAGCCGCGTCACTTGCACATCGACCGTACGCGCATTGCCGGAAATCCGGCTGCGTTCCGTCAGGTCGTCCCGGGTGACCGTCTCGCCGGGCTGCTGCGCCAGCACGCGCAGCAGGCCCAGTTCCGCCGTCGTGAGGTGGATCCGCTCGTCGCCTTTGCGCAGCTCGCCGCGGCCCGGATCGAAGACGAAATCGCCTAGCCTGAGCGGCGCCGACGGTGGCGGTGGGGATGGCGCCACCCGGCGCAGGATGCTCTGAATCCTCAACAGCAACTCGCGCGGCTCGAACGGCTTAGGCAGGTAGTCGTCTGCACCGGATTCCAGCCCGGCAATCCGGTCCTCCGGTTCGCCCATCGCCGTCAGCAGCAGGATCGGCGTCGCCATCTCGTGGCGGAGCGCCGCAGTCAGCGTCAGCCCGTCTTCACCGGGCATCATCACGTCCAGGATCATGAGATCAAAGGTGAAGGCAGCGAGCTTGGCCCTCGCTTCCGCCGCATCAGCGGCCGTCGTCACCGCAAAGCCGTTGTCGACCAGGTATCTGCGCAGCAGCGCACGCAGCCGGTTGTCGTCGTCAACGACCAGGATATGGGGCTGGTCCGCGTCCATGGCGCCACCAGTCTAGCACAAGCAAGGCCCGCCTTAAGGCCGGCGCGGCGGTTGGCCCTCCAGCACCTGCGGGCGGTTCTCTTCGTCGATGATCCCGAGCAGCACGGTCCGGAATCCTTCCACGGCGTCTGCACCGGCTTCGCGATATGCCTTGGCGATGCGCTGGCGCTGGTTTTCCGTCAGCTCGCACTCCAGCTGCTTGCCCTGGGCCGTCAGTTCCAAGAGCCGCTGGCGGCGGTCGCGCGTGCCCGGCCGCTGGGCAATGAAGCCCTGGCGGATCAGGTCGCCGAGAACGCGGCTCAGGCTCTGCTTGGTGATCTTCAGGATGCGCAGCAGCTCCGTGACGCTGATGCGCGGATTGCGACCGACGAAATAGATCACGCGGTGATGCGCGCGACCCAGGTTCAGCTTGGACAGGATCGCATCCGGTTCCGCCGTGAAATCCCGGTACGCGAAGAACAGCAGCTCGATCCCGTAGCGCAGCTCCTCATCGCGGAGGAACAGCGGGTTCACAGGTGATTTTACGTCAGTCATGCTGACGCATATTGACAGCAGTTTTTCGCAATGTTACAAGCGCTCCATCGCCTCAGACATAAACGAACAATTGAAGCCTCCGACCATGACAGTGATTCCCTTCGACGACCGGGACGGCGTCATCTGGCTGAACGGTGCAATGGTGCCGTGGCGCGACGCCAAAGTTCATGTGCTCAGCCACGGGCTGCATTACGCCAGTTGTGTATTCGAAGGGGAGCGGGTTTACAACGGCGCCATCTTCAAGCTGACCGAGCATTCTGAACGACTGCAGGACAGCGCGCGCATTCTCGGCTTCGATTTGCCCTTCTCGGTGGCGGAGATCGACGATGCCTGCCGTGCCGTGGTCACGGCCAACGGCATCGGCGACGGCTATGTTCGCCCGGTGGCCTGGCGCGGGTCTGAGATGATGGGCGTGTCGGCGCAGGCTACCCGCATCAACGTTGCGATCGCCAGCTGGCCCTGGCCCAGCTACTTCGACCCGCAGGCGCTGAAAAAGGGGATCGCCATCAAGACGTCGCCATGGCGGCGCCCGGCGCCGGACACGGCGCCCGTGCATTCCAAGGCCGCCGGCCTCTACATGATTTGCACGATGAGCAAGCATGCGGCCGAAGACGAAGGCTTCCACGACGCGCTGATGCTGGACTACCGCGGACTGGTGGCGGAAGCCACGGGCGCCAACATCTTCCTGGTGAAGGATGGCCGGCTGCACACACCGACGCCGGACTGCTTCCTCGACGGCATCACGCGGCGGACGGTGATCGAGCTGGCGAAGGCCCGCGGCATCGAAACCGTCTCGCGGGCGATCCGGCCGGAGGAGCTTGCCGATGCCGAGGAGATCTTCCTGACCGGCTCGGCCGCGGAGGTGACGCCTGTTGGGCGCATTGACGATATGACGTTCACGCCTGGCCGGATCAGCGAGTTGATGGTGGAAGACTATTCGGCCCTGGTGCGCCGGCCGGCCGGCGCAGTCGCCGTCGCAGCCGAATAGGGGAGCCCGACCGGCGTCGCCCGCAGACGGCACTCCCGCAGCATGGGCGGCCGCCTCTGGCGGCGCGAGCGGCCGGTCGGCATTGCCACGGCCGTCGCCGGTTTCCTCGGGCTGACGGCGGCCGGCATCTATCTGCCCGATATCGACCAGGGGTTGCCGTTTCTGACGCACCGGTCGGGGCTGACGCACAGCGTGCTGCCGATCGTTGCCCTGTGGCGGCTGCTGCCGCCGGCGCTGATGGGCGGTCTGGCGCTGGGCATCGCCGTGACGCTGGCCGCCGACCTGTTTCCCGAAGCCTGGACCGGGTTTGCAACGATCCACTTGCCGTTCATCGGCAGCATCGGGCTGCTCTCCGCGCCGTGGATCGCCGTGAACATGCTGATCGCCTGTGCGGTCGCGCACCGGGAGATTGCACGCGTGGACGGCCGCCGGCCGCTGGTGCTGGGCTATCTTGTCGCCGCACCGCTGGTGGCTGCGGCCTACAGCCTGGGCAACGAACAGAAGATATTGCCGCTGCTGGCGTTCCTCGCCGCCTGGATAGGCGTGCTTGCCTATGCCGGCGCCCGACGCGGATAGCCTCCAGTGCACAGGAACGGCCGTCGACACATGACGGTGCCGGCGAGGAAACCCAATCCCAGCCTATTGATCGGCAACGACAATGTTCCTGCCGTCAGCGGAAACCTCGATGTCAATTGTGTTTTCGCCGTGAGTTCCCACAAACTCGTAGCCGACCACCTGCATGCTCGGCGAGTGGCTGGCTTCGATGAATTCGGGGGTGAAGCCGGGTAGCCGTGCTTCGAGTGCACCAAGGACAGCGCCCGGCACGTCTTCGCTCTCGAACTCGATCTCGATCTCCAGGACGTTGCCATCGGGCTCGATGTCGATCTCAATCCTGCGGCCGCCCTCCACCGTGCCCTGGATTTCGTAGACAAAGCTGCCGTCATCCTCGGTCTCGGTGTTCGCGCTGATCAATTGCACCTCGCCCAGCTCTTCGTAGACGAGGACGATATTGTCGTCGATGACACTGCCGTCGTCCACGGGCCCCGGAACGTAGCGGGCAAGTCGCAAACCTGCCAGGTGGGCCTCCGCGACTTCCATGATCTCGGCTGGGACCTCTGTCAGCTCGACCGGCTCCTCCACGCCTGCAATCGCAGCAGTTCCGCAGAACGCACCTACAATCCCGACGGCGAAGAGCCCGTTTCGTAACCGCGTTTTCATGTGTCTTTCCCGGTTGTGTCCGAACGGCTGCTGAACAGTTCTTTGATCTCGTCGCGCAGGATCTTCCAGAAGTCCTGCAGGTTGGCGTGCTTGTTGTCCAAGTCGCCGAGATACACCTCCAGTCGGTCTATCGCCTCGTGTTGCTCGCGCTCGGACTCGGCTTTGAGTTGATTTCTGAGGCCTGCCAGAGTCTGTTCGAGATCGCTGATCTTCTCTTCCAAGGCTTCTCGACGGCTCTTGAATTCGCTCATGTGCCCGTTCCTCTGGTTCACCAGCCCATCATCTGACTGACGCCAATCAAGACAAAGGGAAGGATAAAGAAGACAATCCCGATATAGGCCGCGACGTAGAGCTTGTTCTTCATCGCCAAGCCCGCCAGCCGCTCCGCCGCGTAAATGGGCAAGTTCCGCGTGAACGGCAGGCCGTAGATCACGACGACACCGATCACGTTGTAGCTGAAATGCACAAGCGCGATCTGAAGAGCGAAGATCGCATTTCCGCCATCCACGGCCGTCGCAGCCAGCAAGGCCGTTATGCAGGTACCGATGTTGGCACCGAGCGTGAACGGATAGATCTGCCTGAGGCTGAACACGCCGCTGCCGGCGAGCGGGACGACCAAGCTCGTCGTGGTCGAGGACGACTGGACAAGGACGGTAATCGCCGTGCCCGAAAAGATCCCCGCAACGGGTCCGCGCCCCACGGCACCGTGCAAGATCGCTTTCGCCCGCCCGACCATGAGTCTTTTCAGCAGCTTGCCGATATAGGTGATGACCACGAAGATCAGCGCGATCCCGAGGACGATGAAAGCGATCCCCATGACCATGTCGTTCGCGCCGATGCCATGGAATACGTCTTTCAGTGCATTCACCGGAGGTTTGACGAGCGGCTTGATGAAGTTCAACCCGCCTACGGACATCGAACCGCCGCCCAGCAGAAAGCTCGCGAGATACTCGCCGATCCGCTGCAGAAACCCGAACATAATCTCCAAAGGCAGAAAAATGAAAATACTAAACAGATTGAAGAAATCATGCACCGTCGCCGCAGAGAAGGCCCGGCGGAACTCTTCGCCCTGACGCACATGCCCGAGGCTGACGATTGTGTTGGTGATCGTCGTGCCCATGTTGGCGCCCATGATCATCGGAATTGCGATGGCGACAGGCAGACCGCCGGCCACAAGTCCAACGATGATCGACGTGACAGTGCTCGAGGATTGGATGAGCGCGGTTGCTACGGTGCCGACAATGACACCAGTCAAAGGATTGCTGGCAAAGGCGAACAACTCTCGGGCCTGATCGCCTGCAGCGGCCTTGAACCCCGTGCCAATCATCGCAACGGCAACGAGCAGCAAGTAGATCAGGCCGATCACCGCCAGCCATTGCAGCAGCTGGCCGCCGCCGACCTGTTGCTCATCACTGACGCCTGCCGGGGCGCCGGCCTGGACGTTGGCTTCGCTCGACATGATGCGGTCCCTGTTATTGAGTTATTTGGCCGATCATGTCTTCCTAAATACGGATTATGTATTCTGGCCGATCAGGTATGTTAAACTTCGATGAATTATTGATGATCGAAAGGTTTCCGATCTTTGAGTCATTCCTATTTCTGTCAAATTCTTTGAAGATTGCGTCAGTGAAGTAACTTATCTGTGTGTCTGTGCCCATGCCGCGCGGATCGGTGCAGGCCGCCTAACTACAGATACGGGGACAGGAGCCAAGCCAAGCCGTCGCGGATCTTGGTCGGCAGCGGCCGGGCCGTCACGTCGTCGATTGTGCAGGCGCGGGCCGTCTTGATCTTGTCCGTCACCGTGGCCTCAAGCGTGGCGGCGAAGTCGCGGTCGTAGACCTCGACGCAGAGCTCGAAGTTCAGGTGAAGGCTGCGCGGATCCCAGTTGGCCGAGCCGATCAGCGACCAGTGGCCGTCCACCACCATCAGCTTGGTGTGATCGAACGGCGGTGGCGAGAGCCAAACGCGGATGCCCTGACCCACCAACTGCCACAACTGCGCGGTCGCGGCCCATTGCACGAGGCGCAGATTGCCGACGGCGGGCAGAACGACGTCGATGGCCACGCCCCGGAGTGCTGCCACCTGCAGCGCGGTGATCAGGCGCTGATCGGGGATGAAATACGGCGTGACGATCCGGACTGAGCGGCGCGCGATCGACAGCGCCCCGAGAATGACCCAGGCCAGGCGGTCGAAGTCTTCGTCGGGGCCGCAGGCCAATCCCCGCGCAACGGCGGTGCCGGCACCGACAGGTTGGACTGCCCAGGCGTTGCCCTCCAGGTATTCGCTTGTTGTGAACGCCCAGTCGTCCGCGAAGACCCGCAACAGTTGGCCGACGATGGGGCCTTCGACGCGGAAGTGGATGTCCTGCACGGGATGCCGTGGCTGCGTTGCCAGCATATGCCCGACACGGATGTTCATCCCACCGGTGAAAGCGGTCGCGCCGTCCACCACCATGACCTTTCGGTGGTTGCGCAGGTTGAGATAGCTCATGCGCCAAGGCAGCAGGGTCGGCAGGAACTCGGCTGACGTGACGCCGCGGCGGGCGAGCCTGGCCGTCATGTTGCTCATGGAATAGCGGGCGCCCACCGCATCGACCAGCACCCGCACCTGAACACCCCTTTCGGCGGCCCGGGCCAGAGCGTCGAGGAACAGCCGGCCGGCGTGATCGTCATCGAAGATGTAGGTGGCAACACCGATGCTGGCCTCCGCGGCATCGATGGCGGCCATCATCGCGGGGTAGGCGGCATCACCGTCGATCAGCGGTGTCAGCCGGTTGCCTGCGGACAGGGGTTCCTTCGCAACGGCCCCGGCCAGTCCCGCGAGATCGGCCAGATGATGCGCCGCCGCCGGAAGTCTCGCCTGCAATTCGTCCACCGGGACCACGCCCGCGTCGGCTGCGCGCTGCCAGCCGCCGGCGGGGCGCAGACGTACGGCCCGGCGCTTGATGCGGTTGATGCCGAGGACTGCGTAGAAGATGACCCCCAGATAGGGGACCAGCCAGACCACGGTGGTCCAACTGGCCGCCTCGCGTGCGTCGTGCTTGGTCAGGAGGATGTGGCCGGTCGCAAGCCCGGGGAGCACAATGGCCGCCGCCGCAACGACATGCGGCCAGAAGATGCCGACGAATTCCATGAACTCGCGCATGGTTCAGTGCTCTCCGCAGGCCGCCTCTGTGGCACTCAAGCGGGGGCCGCGGAAATCCGGTTCCGACTCTGCATGGACCAGACCAGCACTTGGCTCTATCCTCTCGCCGGCCGCGCAGTCCGCGGCAAGCGGCGTTGGATCTCCGGCGCCATGGTGTCGCTGCGGTTCAGGATAGCATTCCATCGTCACGTCCGTATCCATACTCCCGTGGCTGTGCGCGCGGGCCACTGCTGGGGCAGGACCCGCAAGACGTCCGCTGCCGGCCGGCGCAGCGCGCCGCCGGCCTTGCTGAGGACGGGTCTTGGAGTACGTCTACCTCGTTCTGAAGGCGGTGCTGACCGGTTTCCTGGTCGCCGTCCCCCTGGGGCCGATCGCCGCAATCTGTATGCGCCGCGCCCTTGCGGGGCAGTGGGGAACCGGCCTCGTGACCGGCATCGGTGCCGCCACGGGCGATGTCATTCTGGCCTCGCTGGCGGTGTTCGCGCTCGGCCTCGTGCAGGACGTGCTGGTCCGCATCGGCACCTATTTCAGCATCTTCGGCGGACTGTTTCTCATTTTTCTCGGCCTCTATATGTACAAGAAGCCACCGCCGCATTTGCCGCCACGCCATCCGGGCGAGGGCTTCCACCACATCCCGAGTCGCCGGGAGATCGCCGAGGTAACGTCGGCCTACACCTCAGGCATCGTGCTGACGCTGATCAACCCGGCACCGCTGCTTGCCTTTGTCGGTGTGTTTGCGGGACTGCGCATCTTCGAGCAGTACGAACTCGGCGTCTCTTCGGCCGGCGCCTTCATGGCGTCGTGCCTGCTGATCGCCGGGATCTTCGTGGGATCGACGCTGTGGTGGCTGACCTTGGCGGCGGGATCGGCCGCGATCCGAGGCTGGATGTCCAACCGCCTGATCGACCGCATCAACAAGGGGCTGGGGTTGATGGTCGCAGGCTTTGGGCTGATCGCCTTTGTCGAACTGTTGCTCGAATAGGCGCGAGCGGCGCCAGTTGCCTATGTCCGCAAGGCCGCACGCAGCCCGATCAGCGCCGGCAGGGCATGCGTGATGACATAGCAGGGGATCGGCTGAACAAAGTCTGACAGCCGGCCCTTGGCGTCGAATCGTCGGCGAAAGTCCGATGCCAGGAAGGTGTCGAGAATGCGCGGCACGATGCCCCCGCCGATGAAGACGCCGCCCCGGGCCCCGACGGTCAGTGCGTGGTTCCCGGCCACCGTGCCCAGCATGGCGCAGAACATGGCCACGGCTTCGATGCAGTGGGGGTCGGCACCGGTCGCCGCCGCGGCAGTGACATCCTGTGGCGAGCGCATCGGGGCATCGGTGACGCCGTCGATGGCGGCGAGGGCCTCGTAGAGATTCACCAGGCCCATGCCGGAGATCACCCGCTCGGCGGAGACATGGGGATAGTGCCGCCAGAGATGGGCGATCACGGCGGTCTCACGAGGGTTGGCCGGGGCCATGGTGACATGGCCGCCCTCGCCGGGCAGCGCGCGCCAGCCCTCGGCCAGCGGAACCAAGTTGGAGACGCCGAGGCCGGTTCCCGGCCCCAGGATTGCGATGGCCTCGCCTTCGACCGGCCTATCGCCGCCGACCTGGACACTATCGTTGGGCTCGAGGTGGGGCACCGACAGGGCCACGGCCGTGAAGTCGTTGATGACCTCAAAGCGCTCCAGGCCCAACGACCGCCGCATCTCGGATATGGAGAACGCCCAGGCGAGATTCGTCATCTCGATCCGATCGCCCACCACGGGTGAGGCGACAGCGATCGCCGCAGCGGCGGGCATGCGGTCCGGTTTGACGTCGTCAAGGTAGGCAGAAATCGCCTGTTCGAGGCTTGGATAGCCGGCGCACCGCATGATACGGACCGACTCAATATCGCCGCCGTCCGTCAGGGCAAAGCGGACATTCGTGGCTCCAAGGTCTGCAAGCAATGATGGTGCGTCTGCGGTCGCGGTCATCTATTGTTCCCCTGACGGTGCCGTCACGTCGGCGTCACCTTCGATATCGTGGCGTGAGCCGAGGCGCCAGAGCCTTGGGCCACGGCGGCATCGTGGGGGATAAGGCGGAAGTTTAGTTAGATAAACTTCCGCTGAACACCGCAGTGCAACATTTTTGTCATTTAGAATATGAACTTTCGCGCCATCGCCATCGGTGGTGCCGCAATAACCCTTTGTTTATTGGGGAAAAGCGTTTTGCCCTTGATCGCGGCACCACCAGACGGCATATTGTGCAGTGCGACATGCGGGGTTGCCCCGCTGTCGTAGCGCACTTCTTGGGCGTTTCCTCCCTAAACTTGGGCCGCACACCAGCGGCCCATTTTTTTGGCTTTTCGCCTGTCGAAACGCCAAGGAGGAGAAGTGCGCGATTTCCCAACGCCCGTCAAGGCAAAGCGCGGCCTCTTGTCACGCTTTGTGCCGGCTTTCGAGCGGCAGCCGCCCGAGCCTCTCGACCAGCGTCGCCATGTGTCCGGCGAGCGTCGAAAGGAACGGCTTCGGCGTCAGCTGCTTCTCATCCATATAGAGCGACCGGTTGATCTCGATCTGCAGCGCGTGGACGCCAAGGTCCGGCCGGCCGTAGTGGCGGGTGGTATAGCCGCCGGCATACGGGGTATTGCGCGCCGTCGCGAAACCGAGCGACGTCAGCTGCCGCTCCGCCACGTCGACAATGGTCGGGACGCAGGTCTTGCCGTGGCAGTCCCCCAGGACGAAGTCGACGGGCACGCGCGACTCCGGTGCATCGCTTCCGTGAGACGGCATCGAATGGCAGTCCAGCAGGATACAGAAGCCGAATTGCCGGACGGTCTGGTCGATCAGGCGACGCAGCGCAGCGTGGTAGGGCCGGTAGCAACGGTTCACCCGGTCGACCGCCTCGGCGAATTTGAGCTTGCGCGCATAGATTTCCTGGCCGTGGGCCACGACCCTGGCGATCGTGCCGAGGCCACACGCAACCCTGGTCGATTGCGTGTTCACATAGTCTGGCAGCTTGTCCGCGAACATACGGGGGTCGAGTTCGTAGGCCTCCCGGTTCATGTCGAGATAGGCCCGCGCGAAGGTGGCGCAGATCATCGGGGCTCCGGCCTCGGCGGCATGCGCGAAAATCTCGTCGACGAAGCTATCTTCGGATCGCCGCAATGCATGCGGGTCGAGACGCGAACTCTCGATCAGCTCTTGCGGATAGCATCGCCCACTGTGTGGCGATGCCAGAACGATCGGCAGGCTTTGTGTCCGCGGGACCCTGACTTCGACGGGGGACTCCAGGCAATCGTCGGCCAAGTGCGTATCGGGCATGGATCTCTAAAGGACTGGCGAAGCGGCGTTATCGGAGGGCGAAGGCTTCGACGAACCTGAAGTCGGTCGCCCTTCGCCCGATTGCGACCTCTCATCTGAGAGCAGTTGCAGCATCATCTCGTCTCATGGCCCCACGCGCGGCCAGCTTGCCTCAGCGGCATGCGTCCGTCTCGCATCTCGACATTCTGCCGGGCGGGACGAAATTGAGCAATCGAAGGTTTTGCGGTCCGCCATATTCGCGTCTCCGGTCCGCGCCGCGTCGTTACAACGGGCGATATCCGATCCTCTGCTGCCCCGCCTAGTGCCGGTCCGGTTCGTTCGCAACAGAAAATTCCTCATATGGCCTTGATCCGGCATGGCAATCATGCCATCTACCGGCCTAGCACTCGCCAGGGAGGAGTGCTAACACTCCATTCGAACTCTTGGTACAACACCGATCGTGAGAGGTACGGTCATGAATTTCCGTCCATTGCATGATCGCGTTTTGGTGCGCCGCGTCGAACAGGACGAGCGGACCAAAGGCGGCATCATCATCCCGGACACCGCTAAGGAAAAGCCCCAGGAAGGCGAAATTGTCGCCGCAGGCCCGGGGGCGCGCAATGACAAGGGCGAGCTTGTCACGCTTGACGTCAAGGTGGGGGACCGCGTGCTGTTCGGCAAGTGGTCGGGCACCGAGGTCAAGATCGACGGCGAAGATCTGTTGATCATGAAAGAGAGCGACTTGCTCGGCGTGATCGAGGCGGATGCCGCCGCAAAGGCCGCCTAATCGCCCAAACCATCGGCTTTCCACCAGTCGAAGCGGGTGCCTGACAACGGGCCCCGACAACAGACAAGAGCAGAGGTAGATCGCTATGGCAGCGAAAGACGTAAAATTCCACGCCGACGCCCGTGAGCGCATGATGCGCGGCGTGGACACGCTGGCCAATGCCGTGCGTGTGACACTTGGGCCGAAGGGCCGCAACGTCGTGCTCGACAAGAGCTTCGGCGCGCCGCGCATCACCAAGGACGGTGTGACGGTCGCCAAGGAAATCGAGCTGAGCGACAAGTTCGAAAACATGGGCGCGCAGATGGTGCGCGAGGTGGCGTCGAAGACCAGTGATCTGGCCGGCGACGGCACGACCACCGCGACCGTCCTGGCGCAGTCGATCGTTCGCGAAGGTGTCAAGGCCGTGGCCGCCGGGATGAACCCGATGGACCTGAAGCGCGGCATCGACACCGCCGTCGCTGCCGTTGCGGAGAACATCCGCGGCCGGTCGCGGACCGTCAGCACGAACGACGAGATCGCGCAGGTCGGCACCATCTCCGCCAACGGCGATGCCGATGTCGGCCAGATGATCGCCCGTGCGATGGAGAAGGTCGGCAACGAGGGCGTGATCACGGTCGAAGAGGCCAAGTCGCTCGACACCGAGCTTGAGGTGGTCGAGGGCATGCAGTTCGACCGCGGCTATCTGTCGCCGTACTTCGTGACGAACGCCGAGAAGATGCAGGTCGAACTGGAAAGCCCGTTCATCCTGCTGCACGAGAAGAAGCTCTCGAACCTGCAGGCCATGCTGCCGGTGCTCGAGGCGGTGGTCCAGTCGGGCAAGCCGCTTCTGATCGTGGCCGAGGACGTCGAGGGTGAGGCTCTGGCCACCCTGGTCGTCAACAAGCTGCGCGGCGGCCTGAAGGTTGCGGCCGTGAAGGCGCCGGGCTTCGGCGATCGTCGCAAGGCGATGCTGGAAGACATGGCCATCCTGACCGGCGGCCAGGTCATCAGCGAAGATCTCGGCATCAAGCTTGAGAATGTCACGCTCGACATGCTCGGCACCGCCAAGCGCGTGATCATCGAGAAAGAAAACACCACGATCGTCGACGGCGCCGGTTCCAAGGACGACATCCTCGGCCGCTGCAACCAGATCCGTCAGCAGATCGAGGACACCTCGTCCGACTACGACCGTGAGAAGCTGCAAGAGCGGCTGGCCAAGCTGGCCGGTGGCGTTGCGGTGATCCGTGTCGGCGGTGCCACCGAGATCGAGGTGAAAGAGAAGAAGGACCGCGTCGACGACGCCATGCACGCGACGCGTGCGGCGGTCGAAGAGGGGATCGTGCCGGGCGGCGGCGTGGCGCTGCTCTATGCTTCGCGCGCACTCGACAACCTGACCCCCGCCAATGACGAGCAGCGGGTCGGCATCGACCTGGTGCGTCGGGCCCTGCAGGCGCCGGCTCGCCAGATCGTCGTCAATGCGGGCGCCGACGGCTCCGTCGTGGTCGGCAAGCTCATGGAGCAGACCGATCTCGAGTACGGCTACAACTCCCAGTCCGACACGTATGAGGACCTGGTGAAGGCCGGCGTGATCGACCCGACGAAGGTTGTGCTGACGGCTCTCCACAACGCGGCCTCCGTGGCTGGCCTGCTGGTCACCACCGAAGCCATGATTGCCGAGAAGCCGGAGAAGAAGGACGCAGCCGGCGGTATGCCTCCGGGCATGCCGGGCGGCATGGGCGACATGGACTTCTAAGTCCGGCGCTCAAGCCTTCCAGTCTTGTTGGGAACGGGGCCGCACACGCGGCCCCGTTTCTCGTTTCGGCCCCCGTTTATCGGCTATCAGGGCGCTCACCCATCGCCACTGGCCGCGCGCAGGGTTATACCGCTGCCCACCATGTCCGGGTCCAACCAGCGCTACGCCACCGGTCTGATGCTTTCGGCAGCCGGAATGGTCGTGATCAGCCCCGATGCCTTGCTGCTGCGGCTGATCGGCGATGCGGGCGTCTGGGACGTCACTTTCTTCCGCACGCTCGGCATTGCGATCAGCATGACGCTGGTGCTGTGCGTGATGCGCCGCCGCTCGCCGGTGCGTATCTATGGCGCGCTGGGGCGGGACGGCTGGATCGCCGCTGCGGCGATGGGGTCCTCGACGATCTGCTTCGTTTCGGCGATCGCCAACACCACTGTGGCCAACACGCTGGTCATCTTGGCGACGATGCCGCTGTTCTCCGCGGCGATCGGCTGGATCGTGCTGCGCGAGCGGGTGCGGCCCGCGACCTTGGGCGCAATGCTGCTGGCGCTGATCGGCATCGTCGTCATCTTCGCCGACTCCCTCGGCGGCGGCACCTGGACCGGCGACCTGCTGGCGCTGGCCGTGGCGCTGCTGCTCAGCGTCAGCCTGGTCATGCTGCGGCGCGCCGGGCGCCCGCTGGCGCTGGAGACGGTTGGGGCATCCGGCCTCTTGGCGGCACCTTGTGCGCTGATCATGGCCACACCCTGGGCGATCGCCGGATCGGACCTGGCGATTGTCGGCTTCCAGGGACTGGTCCAGATC
>JANQIX010000092.1 GCA_028281925.1 Alphaproteobacteria bacterium | reverse complement strand
CCTGCCGCGGCGGTTCCAGTACTCGGGCGTAGCGCAGACGATCAGTGGGTCTGTGAAGAGCCGGCGCGCAACGAGATTGGCGCTGTCCTCCAGGGCGCCCGCCCTGATCACCACATCGACGGCCTCACCTGCCAGATCTACCGCCCGATCATCGAGGGAAAGCTCGAATTCGATCAATGGCCAGGCTTTCCTCAGATCTGAAAGCGCATCGACAAGCCACATGCGCCCGAGTGCGGCCGGAGCACTGACCGAGAGGCGTCCGGAGGGATCGGCGAGCGTGTTGGCGACCTCGGCACCGAGCGCAGCCATATCGGCCACGATCCGTTTCGCCCCTTCCAGATAGCGTTCGCCCTCGGGTGTCAGGCTGACGCTGCGGGTCGTGCGATGCAGCAGCTTGACGCCCAGATCCTCTTCAAGCCGCAACACCGCCTTCGATGTCGCCGAGGGCGAAAGATCCAGTCGCCGGGCCGCCTCGTTGAAGGCACCGGTCTCCGCAACATGGATGAAGGCGGCGATGCCCGAGAGTGATGGCATCCTGTTCACGAAAAATTTTCCATTCTGAAGTCATCAGTAGCCGATTTATCCGGAACTCTATCGTCTCCATCATCAATCACACAACACGAACCCTTCGAGATGGAGACGGGAAATGAAGATCGGAATCATCGGGGCCGGCGCGATCGGTCAGACCTATGCCAAGCTCTGGAACGCCGCAGGGCACAACATCCTGCTGAGTTCCAGAAACCTCGAAAAGCTAACGCCGATCGTCGACGACATCGGCCCCGCTGTCCAAGCCGGGACCCCAGCCGAGGCCGCCAAGTTCGGCGAGGCTGTTCTGCTCGCCGTAAACTACTGGACCCTCGATCAGGCGATCGCAGCGATCCGGCCCCATGTCTCGGGCAAGCTGGTGATCGACGCAACGAACCCGCTACGCCGCAAGGATGGGGGCGGTATCGAGCGGACGATCGGCGGCGACCAGATCGCCGGCCTAATCCTGGCGGCGAAGCTGCCGGAGGCGCGCATCGCAAAGGCACTCACGACGCTTTGGACAGGTCATGTGGAGCGCCACGCCGACCCTGCCGCCCCCAAGACCGCCATGCCCTTCGCCGCTGACGCGCCCGAAGACCGGGAGACGGTCGCACGGCTGGTCACGGATGCCGGCCTTGTGCCCGTCAGTCTTGGAACGGTCGCCCGATCGCGGCCGCTCGATCCGCCAAGCCCAATCTGGAACCTGGTTCTGACGCCGGACGAAGTCGAGACGCGCGTCGAAGCGTTTCGCCGCGCGGAAGCGGCCTAAGGCCCCTTCCCGTCCGACTGATGAAGCAGGAGCGCAACAATGACCAGATTGAGTTCAGTGCTGGCGAGCCTGGCCACCACAGCGACCCTCGCCCTCGCACCGGCCGCCGCAACCGCGCAAGACACGACGGTCGGCACAGCCGAACCCTTCACAATCGCAATCCCCCAGGAACGTCTTGACCGCATACTTGGTCAGGTACGTGACCAAGAATATCTGCCGGATGCGGGTCTGGAGCCCTGGAGATGGGGCGTGCCCCAGGCCTGGCTCGCCGAGATGGGCGCGATCTGGGCGGAAGAGTATGACTGGCGCGCGGCGGAAGCGCGGCTGAACGCATTCGACAACTTCCTCGTCGAGATCGACGGCAAGCAGCTGCACTTCATCCATGAACGCGGTAGCGGCGAGAGCCCGACGCCGATCCTCTTGCTCCACGGCTGGCCCTACTCGGTCTACAGCTTCATCGACGTGATCGAGCCACTCGCCCATCCCGAGCGCTTCGGCGGCGAAGCAGAGGATGCCTTCGACGTCGTCGTCGTCTCGATCCCGGGTGTGGGGTTCTCCGAAGCACCGGACGCGCCAGAAAGCCTGCGCGCCTCAGGCCGTCGCTATCACACGCTGATGACCGAAGTGTTGGGCTATGACCGTTACATCACCCATGGCGGCGATCAAGGGGCGCTGAGCGCAGCCTGGATGGCCTACGACTTCCCGGATGCCGTCCTGGGCCATCATACCCATATGCACTATCCGCGGCATGCAAGCTCGCCCTGGCTCTCAGGTCAGGCAGGGCCCGATGCGACGCAGGCGGAACAGGACTGGGTCGCGGCCGAAGCAGCATCGCCCTTCGGACAGTTGGCTTACATCCTGACCCACGTGGCTCGCGGCGAAACACTTGCGGCCGCGCTCGCCGACAACCCCGTCGGCCAGGCTGCCTGGATCTGGGAGAAATGGTATTACTGGACCGACAAGAACTCAGCGTCATTTGACGAGGTGTACACGCCGCAACGCCTGATTGACGAAGTGATGTACTACATCGTGACGGACAGTTTCCGATCGTCCATGTGGCCGTACCTGATGCTGGCCGAAGAAAACGTTGCGACCCTCCCGGAAGGAGAGGTGATCGACAATCCCGCTGGGATCACCGCCTGGCCCGACCCGGTCTTCCCGCTGCCGCCGCGGGAATATGTGGAGCGCTCACGGACAAACCTGATCCACTACACTACGCCGGAACGCGGCGGCCACTTCCCGATGGTCGAAGTACCGGAGCTCTATGTCACGGACCTGCGCCAGTTTCATGACGCTCTACGCGCTCATCTTGCATCCACCGACTGAGGTCACGGCACTGAAGCACGTGAGCCGGGCTGCCCATGGCGCACGTGGGCAACCCATATCATTGGCCGTCGAAGCGGGCTTGAAGGACGGTCTTGCAAATCCGTGCGACGCATCAGGTCTGTCGTTCGGCGCTGCTGAATGGCGGGCGATCGATGTAGAGGCGAGATCGTGACGGCATGTTCGCCGCAGCATGACGGCCTGCGCCAAAACTGGGTCAGAGCCGAGATCAGCCCCTTTCGGCTTCCAAGGTTGACCCCAGCCTGAAGCCGAATTGCGGCTGATCGTTAGCGCGTCATTGCAAGGTGCGGGGGACTTGGTTCGACGCCATTCGGGTGTCAACGGCCGTGCCAAGCCACACGATGAGGTGCCTCAGAAAGCCAACGTTTGTCGAAGGCAGGCTCATCCCCGAGATCTCCTGACCGGACCGTTACCGCCCTGCTGACGAACGAGCGGGTCGGACGCTTCGGGCGTTCGCCTCTGTCCACTTCGCGCGGTTAGCCGGAACCATGGCCCTAACTGCTTCAGCACGAAGGGTCGGCCGCAGCCGGTTCGCCGCTGGAATCTCCGATACATAGGTATCAATACTGCGGGCTGCATTGCGGCTTCATCCGAAAATAGACCGTCGGACTGATGTTTGTTTGCCAAGTTTTTTGTTACATGACGATAGTGGAATCGTCACCCTTGCTAAATTGAGGAGCGTGCCCAGCAGAATATTTCCTGTCCAGAAGCTCAAGGTATCATAGTCTTTCGGGCTGTCGCCTATGATCTTCTGTGCGGAACTTCACCAAGAACAATGCCCAGGATCATCCAGAACCAACGTATGGGGGAGGTATACCATGAAGCATCTTACGAAGATCGCTGCCGCCGCATTGCCTTTGGCCCTTGTCGCCGGCGTTGCCGAGGCCCATACGGCGGCCGCCCCAGGCGGCGGTTTCGTGGCCGGTCTCAGCCATCCCATCTTCGGCGCCGATCACCTGCTGGCCATGGTCGCTGTCGGCCTGTGGGCCGCCCTGCTGGGCGGCCGGGCGACGTGGCTGGTGCCGGCGACATTCGTCGGCGTCATGACCGTCGGTGGCCTGCTGGCAGTGATGGCGGTTGGTCTGCCGGCCGTCGAAGTCATCATTTTGGCATCGGTCGTGGCGTTGGGCTGCCTGGTCGCGGCGAGGGTCAAGACATCCGTCGTGATCGCCATGGCGGTGGTCGGCGCCTTCGCGCTGTTCCACGGGCACGCGCACGGCATGGAGATGCCGGTCGGCGCCAGCGGGCTCTGGTATTCCGCAGGCTTCGTTCTGGCGACCACCGCGCTGCATGCGCTCGGGGTCTCGTTCGGTTTGCTGACCGGCCGGACCCGCGACGGGCTTGCCATTCGAGCCGCCGGAGGCGCCGTCGCTGCGGCCGGCCTGCTGCTGGTGGCCGGCGTCTAGGCCGATCACACGAGACGGGTGCGGCCCCGGCGATCGAGCGAGGCCCACCCGCAGGGATGTCGGTTCCGCGAACCGCAGCACGTCGAGCCGAACCAGGCCTGGGGTGCCGGGACTGAGGACGTCCGCGATCCGCCTCCACCTCGATGCAACTCCGAGAACGCCGCATCAGAGGAAAAGGGGGGCCAAGACCAATAGACGGCGTCAATCGCCGCCGCCCGGAGCCGGGGTGACCACGCCCCCTCCCAACAGGTCCCGCCACGAGGACAGGGGCCGGCATCTCAACAGTGTGGAGGAAACGCGTTATGCAGGCAGAGAAACTCTGGCAATTCCCGATCAAAGAGTTCCACCGGATGCCGCGCGGCATCCTCGGCCCCGGCGCCTACGAGATGGTCGGGGTGGAAGCCAAGAAGCTTGGGTTCAAGCGCGCCCTCCTGGCCACGTCGGGGCTGCGCGGAACCGGGATCGTCGAAGACATCGTCGGCAAGGTGAAGTATCAGGGCATCGACGTCGTTCTCTACGACAAGATCGAGTCCAACCCCAAAGACTACAACTGCATGGAGCTGGCGGATCTCTATATGAAAGAGAGCTGCGACAGCTTCATCTCGGTCGGCGGCGGCAGTGTGACCGACGCCACCAAGGGGGCGCGCATCGTCGTTGCCCATGACGGCCGCAACGTCAACGAGTTCGACGGCTTCAACAAGTCGGAGAATCCGGACAACCCGCCCCATATCGCCATCAACACGACGGCCGGGACCGGGTCAGAGACGAGTTGGGCCTATGTCATCACCGACACCACGTCGGACAAGGCGCCCTATAAGTGGCTCGGCTTCGACGACAACTGTCCGGTCACGCTCGGCATCAACGATCCGGTCCTGTTCTTTTCCATGCCGCAGGACCTGACGGCGTTTTGCGGCTTCGATGTGCTTGCTCACGCGTCGGAGCCCTATGTCTCGCGCCTGGACTTCCTGCCCAGCCTGGGCAACGCGCTGAAGGTGATCGAACTGGTCGGCCAGGACCTGCGGCGCACAGTGTTCGAGCCGCTGAACTACGAAGCCCGCTACAACATGATGTACGCATCCTACATGGCGGCCCAGTCGTTCAACAGCGGCGGGCTGGGCATTATCCATGCCATGTCGCACGCCATCAGCGCCTATTACGACACCCATCACGGGCTGAACAACGCCATCGCCCTGCCGCGCGTGTGGGAATACAACATGCCCACCAACTACAAGCGGTTCCGCGACATCGCCCGGGCGCTGGGCGAGAATGTCGACGGCCTGACAGACGTCTCGGCGGCAGAGCGGGCGCTGGAAGCGGCGATCCGCATCAGCAAGGATGTCGGCGTTCCGGCGAACTTCTGCAGCACGCCGGACTACACCAAGTCCCGCATGGGCATGGGCAAGTATGCCGAATGGGGCGGCAACAAGATCGTCGGCGACGATCGGGATGTCGACCGCATCACCAAGCATCTGCTGGGCGACGGGTCGACCCCCGGCAATGCGCGCGAGGTGACCTATGACGCGGTCGCACCAGTGGTGGCGCATGCTCTGACGGGCTCGTACTACTAGGTCAGCCCTCCCTTCCAACTCCTTATCAGAGTCGGGGCCGCTTGCTCGATGAAGCGGCCCCGGACAGGGGGGCCGATCCATGTTCGAGTCCATCGATCAGACGATCGAACAGCTGGCCGCACACCAGTACATCTGCGACCGCAAGGTCGCGACGGTCGCGTTTCTCGCCCACAAGATGGGCAAGCCGATCCTGATCGAGGGGCCGGCCGGGGTCGGCAAGACGGAGCTGGCCAAGGTCACGGCCCAGGCGCTCGGTCGCGATCTGATCCGTCTGCAATGCTACGCCGGCCTCGATGAAACGCGGGCGCTCTACGAGTGGGAGTACGGCAAGCAGCTGCTCTACACCCAGATCCTGCGCGACAAGATTGCCCGCGTCTTCGCCGATATCGACGATCTCCGCGATGCCGTGACGACGCTGCGCGGGCATGACGACGTCTTCTTCTCCGAACACTTCATCGTACGCCGCCCGATCCTGCAGGCGATCAGCGCTGAACAGCCGGTCGTCCTGCTGATCGATGAGATCGACCGGGCCGAAGAGCAGTTCGAGGCGTTCCTGCTGGAGGTGCTGAGCGACTTCCAGGTGACGGTGCCGGAGATCGGTACGGTGAAGGCCAAGACGCCGCCCACCGTGATCATCACCAGCAACAACACCCGCGATCTGAGCGATGCGCTGAAGCGGCGCTGCCTGCACCTGTTCATCGACTATCCCGACGAGACGCGGGAGCTGCAGATCGTCCGCCTCAAGGTGCCCGGTGTCAGCGATACGCTGGCGACCCAGGTCGTCGACGTCATCCGTCGCATGCGCGGGCTCGACCTGCGCAAGGCGCCCAGCATCAGCGAGACGCTGGACTGGGCCCAGGCGCTGGTGCTGCTGAACGCCGAGCACCTGACCCACGACCTGGTCGAAGAGACGCTGGAGCTCTTGGTCAAGTACGAGCGTGATACCCAGCAGGTGCGCGACCACGTGGCCTGGCTGCTGGAAGGCGTGCACGACCACGGCCACCGCCACGACCATGATCATGGACACAGTCACGGTCATCATCACCATCACCATCAAGGCCATTCGCACGATCACGATCACCATCACGACCATCACCACCATGGCAATGGCCGGCCGGACCGATCGGCGAAGTCGCAGGCGATCCGCCCGCCGCTGAAGCCGGCCGAGCCCGAACGGGATGAGGCCGAAGGCCGCCAACGTGAGCACTCCGCTCGGTATTTCGGCGGCTATCGGGGGCGCGTCGATGGCGGGATCGGAGAGGCCTGATGGACGCCCCCATCAACCGCTTCATCTGCCTGTTGAAACGCAACGGCGTGCGGATTTCTCCGTCGGAATCGATCGACGCCATGCAGGCGCTAGTGTGCGTCACCCTGGCCGACCGCGAGACGGTGCGGACGGTGCTGCGCAGCACGCTGATCAAGGACATGCACGACATCCCCGTGTTCGAGGAGATGTTCCGGTTGTTCTTCACGCTGCCCGGCGTCGGCGATCGCAACGCCCATGGGCACGGCCACGGACACCATCACGACGGCGATCTGGCGGAACCGGACCGCATCGTCTTCGCACCGGAGGATACGGGCGTCGTCAACAACGACGGCGACCATGCCCATGGCGAGCCGGTGTCCATCCGGGACTTCTTCGATCCGGAGAAGATGGTCACCCGCTTCAACCCGCACCAGGACCCCAACCAGCTCAGCCTCTCGGCAATGAGCCAGGGGCTGATCCTGAATCGCAACAAGGGCTTGCTGGATCAGGTCATGAAGAAGGTGACCCATCAGCTGCACGTGCGGCGGGTCAAGAACATCGCCACGCCCGGCGATCTCAATTTCGGCGACGCGCTGCAGCACATCGACGAAGACCTGATCGTCAACGCCGCCGAAGCGCTGCTGGACGATCTGCGCGATCTCAACGTCGACGACGCGCTCTTGCAGCGCCTGGCCGGCGGCATCGACGGCATCATCGCCAACCTGCCGGAGCTGTTGAAGCGCTACATGGAACGCGAGATGGCGCTGGAGCGGGGGCTGCAGCCGGACGACGCCAACCGCGAACCGATCCGGTCGGCCTATGACTACCGCTTCACCGAGGGCGAGCGGCGCGAGATGGCGGAGATCGTGCGCCGCCTCGGCCGCCGTATGAAGGGGGCGCGGTCCAGCCGCCGCGTCGTCAGCCACCGCGGTCGCATCCATGTCGCCCGCACCATGCGCAACAGCATGGGCTATGACGGCATTCCCTTCCATCCGGTGCTGACGAGCCGGCGCGACGAGAAGCCGTGCATCGTCGTCATCTGCGACGTCAGCCTGTCGGTGCGGACCACGGCGCGCTTCATGCTGCACCTGGTCTACAGCCTGCAGTCGCTGTTCGAGCAGGTGCGCAGCTTCGTCTTCGTCAGCGATCTCGCCGAGGCCACCCAGTATTTCGAGCAGCTGGGCATCGACGACGCCATCGCCTCCGTCTTCGGCGGCGACCTGATCGACTGCGACGCCAACAGCAACTACGGCCAGGCGTTGGGGATCTTCTGCCAGCGCTATCTGGGCACCATCACCCACCGGACCACGGTGATCGTGCTGGGCGACGGCCGCGGCAACCGCAACCCGCCGAATGTGCGCGCACTGGAAGAGATACGGCGGCGCGCCCGGCAGCTGGTGTGGCTGTCGCCGGAACCGCGCGGCAGCTGGGGGCTAGGCAGCAGCGACATGCCGCTCTACGAGCCCGTCTGCCACCGTACCGAGGTGGTGCGGAACCTGAAGCAGTTGGGCCAGGTAGCCGAAACCTTGCTGCGCGCCCAGGCGCGGGCGGCCGGGATGCCGCCAGGCGGAACCGGGATGCTGTGACGCCATGACACCGATCACGCTCTCACGCCAGCGACACAGCCTGCTGGTCGAAGGCTTGGCGGACCGGGCCCAACCCTTCGCCTCCAGCCGGCATTTCACCGTCTACGGCATCGACGCCGACGACCCCGCGGCCTGCGACCCCTTCGACATCGTCCTGGTGCATGACTTCGCGCCGGCCGAGATCGACAACAACATCGCAGCCCATGTCGCCGACGAGCTGTTGCCGCTGTTGTCCGCCGCGCCTCGGCCTGATGCGCTCAACGGCCATGCGCCGACCGAGCAGGAGCTGTTCGAGCGTTTCGTCGGCGAGATCGTCCGGTCGGTCGACGGCAACGAACGCCGTGCCTGGCATCTGTTCTACGACAACACGCTGGCGGCTTTCCGCTGCACGGCGCCTCGGAACGGATCGACGACGAGCGACTTCATCGCCGATTTCACCGCGATCTATGGACGGGTCTCCAACCTGGTGGCCGAGGTAGAGCCGGACACGATGCTGGATGTTGCGACCTGCTTCGGGTTCCTGCCACTGCTGCTGGCAACCAGCAAGGGGGGCGAACGGCCGCCTTGCCGGATCGTCGCGTGCGACCTCAACGCTGCGCTGGTGTCTCTCGCCGAAGACTATGCGCACGAACGGCAGCTTGCTGGCGTGCGCTTCATGCAGGCGGATCTTCTCGCCGCCGGTATCGCCTCTCAGTTGGCGCCGGCCACACCGCCCTTCGACGTCGTGACGGCCGTTCATCTGCTCGAGCATCTGGCTCCCGATGAAACGCGGTCGGCCATGGATGCCCTCTGGTCCCTGACACGGCGCCGCCTGATCGTTGCCGTCCCGTTGGAGGACGTAGCCGACGCGCGCTTCGGCCATCTGCAGATCTTCACCCAAGACAGCCTTGCGGCACTGGGCCGGGGGATCGGCGGACGGTGCCGGTCTTTCGAGGATCATGGCGCCTGGCTTGTGATCGACCGGGAGGAGCATGCATGAGCTACGAGATCTTCCGCAAAGGCCTGAACGCGCCGATCTGCCTGACCTGGGAGATCACCTATGGCTGCAATCTGCGCTGCGTGCACTGCCTGTCGTCATCGGGCAAACGCCGGCCGGACGAGCTGACGACGGCAGAGGCCAAGCGTCTGATCGACGAATGGGCCGAGATGACGGTCTTCTATATCAATGTCGGCGGCGGCGAGCCGATGAGCCGGCCCGACTTCTTCGAGCTGATGGACCATACGCTGGACCGCGGCATCGGCGTGAAATTCAGCACCAACGGCACGCTGGTCGACGACCGAGCCGCCGACTGGATCGCCTCGCGCGACTATCTCGACGTCCAGATCAGCCTGGACGGCGCCACGCCGGGAACCAACGATCCGGTGCGAGGGGTCGGCTCTTACGCCCGCGCACGACGCGCCATGGAGCGGCTGGCCGCACGCGGCTTCCGGTTCAAGATCAATTCGACCGTCAACCGCCACAACTACCCGGAGATCGATGATCTCTACGCCTTGGCCAACCGCTATGGCGCTGAGCTCAGGCTAACGCGTTTGCGCCCGACCGGCCGCGGCGGCGATGTCTGGGATGATCTGCGCCCGACCCATGCCCAGAACCGCGGCCTCTACGATTGGCTGCTGGCGCATCGCGATGTGCTGACGGGCGACAGCTTCTTCCACCTGTCCGCCTATGGCCAGCCGGTTGAAGGGCTGAACATGTGCGGTGCCGGCCGCATCGTCTGCTGCGTCGATCCGGTGGGCGAGGTCTATGCCTGCCCGTTCATGCTGGCGCCCGAATTCTCCGCGGGCAATGTCAGGCAAGAGGGCGGCTTCACCAGCCTCTGGCGCACGGCCCCGCTGTTCGCGCATCTGCGCGACTGGCAGGTCGGCGGCAGCTGCCAGACCTGTAACGCCTACAGCCTCTGCCATGGGGGATGCATCGCGGTGAAGCACTTCACCGGCCGGTCCCTCGACGCGCCCGACCCGGACTGCGTGTTCGACACGCCGGACCGCGCGACAGCCCAAGCGCAGGCGTGAGGGTGATGGCCGAGCCGCAGCCCACCGACTACCAGGCTCTGTTCGAGCCGCTGCCGCTTGGCCGCAAGACGGCACCCAGCCGCTTCGTCTTTGCAGCGCACCAGACCAATTTCGCCACGCACCATCGCTTCGAGCGGCGGCATGCCGCCTATTACGGCGCGCGCGCGGCCGGCGGAGCCGGGCTGATCGTGCTGGAAGGCAGTGTGGTCCATCCGTCGGACTGGCCGTACGAGTACGTCATCCGCGGCTACGACGCACAGGTCGTCGACGGCTATCGGCTGGTGGCTGACACGGTCCATCGCCACAGCAGCCTGGTGCTGGCCCATCTGACCCATAGTGGCATGCAGGGCAGCAGCCATTACTCGCAGCTGCCGCTCTGGGCCCCATCGCCCGTGCCCGAGGTCAGCAGCCGCGAAATGCCGCAGGAGATGGAGCCGGCGGACATTGCGGCGGTGGTCGAGGATTTCGCCCAGTCGGCGCGATACGCGATGGAGGGGGATCTGGACGGCGTTGAGATCAATGCCGGCCAGAACAGCCTGATCCGCCAGTTCCTGTCGCCGTTGACCAACCAGCGCGGCGACGACTTCGGCGGCGATCTGGACAATCGACTGCGCTTCGCGCGCGCGGTGATCGGGGCGGTTCGCGAAGCCGTCGGTCGCGAGGCCATCGTGGGTCTGCGGCTGGCTGGTGACGAGCACGCGCCCTGGGCCGGCCTCAAGCCCGAAGACGCCGCGGACATCGCACGTCTGCTGGCGGGTGACGGGTGGATCGACTTCATCAGTGTCACCAGCGGCAGCATCTACAGCAGCCATCAGACCCGGCCCGGCCTCTATGCACAGCCTGGCTTTGCGGTGCCGCTGGCCGGCCTGATCAAGCAGTCGGTGTCCGTTCCCGTATTTGCCCAAGGCAGCATCGTCGACTCGGCGATGGCCGCCGCCATCCTGGCGGACCGGCAGGCCGATGCGGTGGAGATGACGCGGGCGCTGATCGCCGATCCGACGTTGCCGCAGAAGGTCCGCAACGGCGCCGCGGAGTCCATACGGCCTTGCACGCTGTGCAACCAGCTCTGTGTCGTGGCCCAGGTTCAGAACCCGCGGCTGAGCTGCGTCAACAACCCCGCGGCGGGCCATGAGTGGCTGCCCGAATTCGCGCCGCCCACACGCGCACCCGTGCGCCATCGCGTGATGGTGGTCGGCGCCGGCCCGGCGGGGCTGGAGGCCGCTCGCGTGGCGGCGGAGCGTGGGCACGATGTGATCGTCTATGAACGCGACGACCGTCCCGGCGGCGCCGTCCGGCTGGCGGCAGCAGCACCACAGCGGGAGCGCCTGGCCATGACGGCCGATTGGCTGGAAACCCAGGTCCGCAATCTGCAGGTGCCGATCCGCACGGGCGTCGCGGTGACGCCGGAGATGGTCCAGGAGGAAGCGCCGGACGCCGTGATCGTTGCCGTCGGCGGGCGGGTTGATCATACCCCCGCTGTCGTCGCGAACGGCGGCCCGCAACGGGTCGACGCGCGCCAGGTGTTACGTGGCGACGTCACGGCCACACCGGGCAAGGCCATCGTATTGGACGGTATCGGTGACCAGATCGCCATGGGCGTGGCGGAGTGGCTGTCCGATCGCGGCTGGCAGGTCGAGGTGGTCAGCGCCGACATGTTCGTCGGCCAGCGCCTGACAGCGACCATGGAGCTGACGCCGTGGAACCAGCGGGCCAGCGCCAAGGGGATCGCGCTCAGGCCGCAGATCGAAGTCGACCGTGTGACCGGCCGGACCGTGGTGGGCGTCGATGTCTTCGACCGTAAGCCGGTCGAGATCGGCGAGGTCGACCTGGTCGTCACCGCCGACCACGAACGGCCGGACGAGGGCCTGTACTTCGCGCTGAAGGATGCGGGCCGTCGCGTGTTCCGCGCGGGCGACTGCGTCGCCCCGCGCAGCATGAGCCAGGCGATCCTGGAAGGCTATCGCGCCGGGCGGGAGGTGTAGCATGGTCAGCGCGAACCGGCTGCTGTTCACGCCGCTGAAGATCGGCAGCATCACGGTGCAGAACCGGATCGTCTTTTCGGCGCACCTGACCAACTTCGCCGAAGACTTCATGCCGACCGACCGGCACGCCTATTACTACCGCGAGCGCGCGGTCGGCGGCACCGGCCTGATCATCACAGAAGAGCACTCGACCCACCCCACAGACCACCCCTACGAAAAGCTGATTCACGCCTTCAATCCGGCGGTGATCCCCGCCTATCGGCGGATCACCGACATGGTGCATGCCGAAGGCGTGCCCATTCTGGCCCAGATCAATCACAACGGCGGCCAGGGCAGCGGCATGTTCACGCGGCTGCCGGCATGGGCACCGTCGGCCG
>JANQIX010000066.1 GCA_028281925.1 Alphaproteobacteria bacterium | reverse complement strand
CCACCAGCTCAAAGACATCGATCAGCTCCCGCCGCCCTCGCACGCCGTGCTTGCCATGGGGCTTCAACGTGAAGGCGGCGCTGAGGCCCTTCGCCGTATCCCCGGTGATCAGGATGATGACCTCGCTTTCGGGCGCGAGATCCTTGCCCAACTGTTCCATGCGGCTGCCAGTATTCACCGCGTCGCCGACGGTGGTGTAGTTCATCCGCCCCGGTGCGCCGATATTGCCCACCACCATCGGCCCGGTGTGCAGCCCGACGCGCAGCCGCACCGGAACCTGCCCCTCAGCGCGGCGCGCCGCGTTGTCCGCCGTCAGGCGGGTTTTCATGGCCAGGGCCGCCCGGCAGGCGCGCGCCACATGGTCGGGCTGCAGGTCGGGCGCGCACCAGAAGGCCATCAGGCTGTCGCCGATGAATTTGTCGATGGTGCCCTCTTCACCCTCCACGCATTCGCCCAGCATGGCGAAATGGTGGTTCAGGAAGTCCGCCGTATCGGCGGCGGGAAGCGGTTCCACCAGCCGCGTGTAGCCGGCGATGTCGGTGAACAGGACGGTCAACTCGCGCTCGATCGATCTCGGCGCCACGTCGGCGCCACGGCGAATCAGCCGCTGCACCAGCCGCCGCGGCACATAGGTGGCGAACCAGTCCAGCGCCCGCAGCATGGTGTTGAAGGCGCGGGTCTGTTCGTTCAGCTCGGTGATCACGCTGCCGCGCAATGGGTGGATCCGTTCCAGATCCAGCGACCCGACCTGCACGGCAACCGCCGCAATCTCGCGGATCGGGCGTGCGATGCGGCGGGCAAACCAGATCGCGAGGAACACAGCAGCGATCAAGACGACAATGGTGAATACCGCCGAGAGGAACAGCCGGCCCAGCTCTCGAATCAGGACGTCCTCAGGGAAGTAGCTTCCAAGCAGCAGGTCTTCTTTCCCGAATCGTCCAAACGCTCGCGATACGACGAAATACCTCTCGTCGCCGGCCTCGATATCCGTGTCGACCAGCATGTCCAGGTATTCATCGGCGGCACCGGGGGTTCTGTCCTGCCAGACCGACAGAACAGGATCTGCCACCTGATCGATGGTTGGCAGAGGATGCTCAGGCGAAAGGCCGGGGAACGGATCGGCGAGAATAGGGTGGGCCAGCACCCGGTCTTCGCCGTAAAGCATGAAGGCTGTCTGGCCCCGCCCCCCCTGCTGCAGTTCCATCAGGAACCGCGACAGGCCGTACATGTCGACCGTCGCCACCAGCACGCCCAGGAACTGCCCGTCATCCGCGCGAATGGGTGCCCGAAGGTTGAGCACCGGCAGCCCCGACTCCTCCAGATAGATGACGTCTTCCCAGACGGCGTCATCGGCGGCCCGAAGCCGCTCCAGCGTAAGGATCACCTCCTCGTCATCCGATCCGTCGAATTCGTCCGACTCGAATCCAGACGGTGTGCGGATTGCCGCAACGCCCAGATAGTCGGGAAAGATGAAAGCGATGACGACGACCTGGGAGACACCTGCCAGCGAAAGCACCAGGGCGTCTTCGACGGCGTCCCGGTCATCCATGACTATGCGGCCGTCGCGCACGGAGGTGGCGAAATCCTGCGCCAGGTCTTCCACGGCGGTGAGATGGTCAACGAGGCCCGCCTCGGCGGTGTCGATCACCAAAGCGGTGCGCTCACGCAAGAGGCCGATCGTGTTGCCAGCGCCGATCAAAAGGCTGGGCAAGGCCACCACGAGCGTGGTGATGATCACCAGAACCGCGATGCCGACGGCAAGGGTGACCTGAATCGAAACGGTGCGGCGCCGTTTGGCGTCGCCGGGCACCGCCATGTCAGGCGGTGTCACGGATTGGCGCCGCGCCTGCCTGCTCCTATTGCTTGGGCAGCATGTGGCCCAGCCGCTTGCCGCCGAAGATATGGACGTGGAAGTGCGGCACCTCCTGATGCCCGTTCTCGCCGATATTGGCGAGGATACGATAGCCGCCCTCCGTAGCACCGGTCAGGCGCGCGACCTTGCCGACTGCCTTGAACAGGGCCGCAACCTCTTCATCCGTGCCGCGTTCGGTCAGATCGTCCAGCGACACATAGGCGCCCTTCGGGATCACCAGCACGTGGATCGGCGCCTGGGGGCGAATGTCGTTGAAGGCCAGCACATGGTCGTCTTCGTAGACCTTGCTGCACGGGATCTCGCCTCTGAGGATCTTGGCGAAGATGTTCTCAGGATCGTAGGCCATGGTTGGGGGCTAGCTCCCTTTTTGGTCGATCTTCGGTCAATCGGTCTTGCGGGATTTCTTCTCGTCCAGGCCACTGACGCCGACGCGGGCCTCCAGCGCCGCCCAGACATCCTGCGGTGCCACATTCGCGGCCGACCAGAGAACGAGAAGATGATAGAGTAGGTCGGCGCTTTCTTCAGCAAGCAGGTCCGGCTTGCCGCGTACGGCCTCGATCACGGTCTCGACCGCTTCCTCCCCAACCTTCTGGGCGATTTTCGCGGTTCCCTTCTCGAACAGCCTTGCCGTGTAGCTGGTCTCCGGGTCAGCGCCCTGCCGCTCTGCGATGACGGCGGCCAGCCTGTCCAGGACATGGTCGGTTGTCTTGGCGCCGTCGTCCTTGTCGGCTTTCGCCTTCCGCGAGGGGCGGCGCTTGTCCTTCGTCATGCGGCCGCATCCCGCCCGTCGGCCGGCCGCACCGGGATGCCGGCGGCCGCCAGATGGGCCTTCGCCTCGGCGATGGAATAGGTGCCGAAATGGAAGATCGACGCCGCCAGAACGGCCGAGGCGTGGCCGTCGCGTACGCCTTCGACCAGGTGGTTCAGCGTACCCACCCCGCCGGAGGCGATCACCGGGATCGGCACCGCATCGGCAATGGCACGCGTCAGCGGGATGTCGAAGCCGATCTTCGTGCCATCCCGATCCATGGAGGTCAGCAGGATCTCGCCCGCCCCTGCGCCGGCCATACGCCGCGCCCAGTCCACGGCGTCCAGTCCGGTCGGGCGCCGGCCGCCATGGGTGTAGACCTCCCAGCGTCCGGGGCCGCTCGCTTTGGCGTCGACGGCAACGACGATGCACTGTTCGCCGAATTTGCGTGCGGCCTCGCCGACCAGGTCGGGATCGGCCACGGCGGCCGTGTTGATCGACACCTTGTCGGCGCCGGCCAGCAGCAGGGCGCGTATGTCTGCAACCGCGCGTACGCCGCCGCCGACGGTCAGCGGCATGAACACCTGCTCAGCCGTACGCCGTACCACGTCCAGCAGAATGGCGCGGTCGTCGCTGGAGGCTGTGATGTCTAGAAATGTCAGCTCGTCCGCGCCGGCAGCGTCATAGACCTTGGCTTGCTCCACCGGATCGCCGGCGTCGATCAGGTCGACGAAGTTCACGCCCTTGACGACACGGCCGTCCTTCACGTCGAGGCAGGGGATCACGCGGGTCTTCAGCATGCCGCGGGCGCCTCATCGGTGATGGCGAGCGCCTCTTTCGGGCAGATGCGTCCGTCATAGAGCGCGCGGCCGCAGATGACGCCGGTGATGCCGGCGGCCTCCTCCACCTTCAGGGCGCGCAGATCGTCCAGCGAGGCGACGCCGCCTGAGGCGATCACCGGCGTGGTGAGCGCGAAGGCCAGATCGACCGTGGCCTCGATATTCAGGCCGCCCATCGCCCCGTCGCGGTTGATGTCGGTATAGATGATCGCGGCCACGCCGCAGTCTTCGAACTTCAGGGCGAGGTTGAGGGCCTTGGTGCGGCTGGTGCGGGCCCAGCCCTCGACCGCGACCAGTCCCTCTCGGGCATCGATTCCGACGGCGATCTGCCCCGGAAAGGCCTTGCAGGCCTCCTTCACCAGGTCCGGCTTTGTCAGCGCCACGGTGCCGAGCACGACACGCTGCACGCCCTTCGACAGCCATTGCTCGATGATCTCCATCGAACGGACGCCGCCGCCAAGCTGGACCGGAAGGTCGGTCGCCTGCAGGATCCGTTCCACCGTCGGGGCATTCAGCGGACGACCGGACGCGGCACCGTTCAGGTCGACGATGTGCAACGCGCGGAAGCCTTGCGACTGAAACACCGTGGCCTGTTCCGCCGGATCGGCGTTGAACACGGTCACGTCGCTCATCTCGCCGCGCACAAGGCGCACGCATTGGCCGTCTTTGATGTCGATGGCGGGATAAAGGATCATTGGGGGGGTTCGCTCGATGACGGGCCGTCGGTGCCGGGTTCCAGAACCTTGTAGTAATAGTGGCCGGTGACAAGCTCACCTTTGACCTTGGCGTAGACGGGGTTCGAGCCCCAATGGACGAACCCCATGGCGAGGCACAGCTGCATTGCCGCCGTCTGGGTTTCCCGGCAATCGAAGGTCAGGACCTCGAAGCCTTCGGCGCGGGCGATCTTCTCCGCCAGCTCCAGCAATGCCCGCGCCAGCCCGTGACCGCGTGCCCAGGGGGCGACGAACGACATGATGATGGCAGCCGCGAACCGCTGAGCCTCGTTATTCGGTGGTGGCCGTAAGAGCTGGGCCGATCCGGCGATAACGCCGTCCAGCCGGCCGACCAAGAGCGAGCGTCCCGGCGCTGCCAGCACGCCGCGCCAGAACCGCTCCAACAGATCGCGCGACGGCGGTTCGACCCAGCCGAAACCGCCGCCATCGATAATGGCCAGTTCCGTCGTCTCGCACAGGTCGTGCAGGTCGCTGCCTCGGAACTGGTGCAGCGCCTCGACCACAGTGGTCGGCGCAGTACCGCGGTCTAGGGCGCCCATTTCAGGAAATTCCCAATCAGTCTCAAGCCGTCAGCCTGGCTCTTTTCCGGGTGGAACTGCACCCCGAACAGGTTGTCGCGGCCGACAGCCGCCGTGATCTCGCCGCCATGGTCGGTGACGGCCCGGACATGGTGAGGATCGCGGGTCCGAAAGGCGAAGCTGTGCACGAAATAGCAGTGCGTACCGCCGTTCAGACCTGCCAGCACGGGGTGGTCGCCGGTCAGCCTCAGTTCGTTCCAGCCCATATGCGGGATCTTCAGATCGGGCCGGTCGGGCCGGACCGCATCGACGGTGCCGTCGATCCAGCCGAAGCCTTCATGCTCGCCATGTTCCCGGCCCGTGGTCGCCATCAGCTGCATGCCGACGCAGATGCCGAGAAAGGGTCTGCCGCCTTGGATGACGGCCTCGTCCAGCGCCTCGTGCAGGCCCGGCACT
The DNA here is from genome assembly GCA_028281925.1 of Alphaproteobacteria bacterium. Classification (GTDB taxonomy): domain Bacteria; phylum Pseudomonadota; class Alphaproteobacteria; order DSM-16000; family Inquilinaceae; genus JACKIG01. Next base: position 17,503 of record JANQIX010000066.1, on the reverse strand, counting down.
GCCCGGACCCCGGCGCGGCAATCGGCGAAGGCGCCGACGCCCGGCAGCACGATGCGATCGGCCTTGCGAATCGCCTCGACATCGTCGGTGACGACGATGTCGGCGCCGGCCCCATCGGCCGCCGCCCGTTCAAAAGCCTTGGCGGCCGACCGCAGGTTCCCCGAACCATAGTCGACGATGGCTATCGTCTGCACGCCCGTGCCCTCCGGAAATCCGTCCCGCCGTCAGTCGGATGATGCCAGCGTGCCCTTTGTGGACGGCACGCGGCCGCCCTGGCGTGGATCAAGGGCGACGGCCGTCCGCAGCGCGCGGGCAAGGGCCTTGTAGCAGCTTTCGGCGATGTGGTGGTTGTTCTGGCCATAAAGCGTTTCCACGTGCAGCGTGATGCCGCCCGCCTGGGCGAAGGCCTGGAACCATTCGCGCAGCAACTCGGTGTCCAATGTGCCCAGGCGTTCGCAGGTGAAGGCGACGCGCCAGATCAGATAGGGCCGGGCCGAGAGGTCCAGGGCGACGCGGGTCAGCGTCTCGTCCATCGGCACCAGGGCATCGCCATAGCGGGTGATGCCGCTGCGGTCGCCCAGCGCCCTGGCAAGCGCCGTGCCCAGAACGATGCCGCAATCCTCTGTCGTATGGTGACCGTCGATGTGAAGGTCGCCGTCGACGGTAACGTCGATGTCGATCAGGCTGTGACGGGACAGCTGCGCCAGCATGTGGTCCAGGAAGCCGATGCCGGTTGCGATCTCGTGCCGGCCGGTCCCGTCCAGATCGACGCGCGCGCTGATACGGGTTTCCTGCGTGGTGCGCTCGACGGCAGCCTGTCGGCTTGTGTGCGTTTCGGTGGTCATGGCTCCGGTGTTCTAGCATAAGAAGATCGGCGGGCGCATTCCGACGCCTCGCCGCCGCAAAATGCATGGTCTTGATCGTCCCCGGTCGGTATCCAACATTGTGCAGGGCCGACGTGCGGGTCCATGAATAGACCGATCCGGACGCATCGCATATTGGGAACCCATGATACAGAACAGTCAATCCGCCGGGGCGGGCGACTCGGCTGCCTGGCACGGCACCACCGTTCTTGCCGTCCGTAAGGGCGGTCGGGTGGTGATCGCGGGCGACGGCCAAGTGACAGCCGGCGCCACCGTTATGAAGGGAACGGCGCGCAAGCTGCGCAAGCTGGCCAAGGGCCAGGTTATCGCCGGCTTTGCCGGGGCAACGGCGGACGCCTTCGCCCTGTTCGAGCGTCTGGAATCGAAACTCGAGCAGTATCCGCAGCAGTTGACCCGCGCCTGCGTAGAGCTGGCCAAGGATTGGCGGACCGACCGCTATCTCAGACGGTTGGAGGCCATGATGGCGGTGTGCGACCGCAAGGTCTCGCTGCTGCTGACGGGCACCGGCGACGTGCTGGAGCCCGATGACGGACTGATCGCCATCGGATCCGGCGGTCCGTATGCGCTGGCCGCTGCCCGCGCGCTGGTCGATGTGAGCGACTATGACGCTGAGACGATCGCCCGCAAGGCCCTGACCATCGCCGCCGACATCTGCATCTATACCAACCACGAGATCATCGTGGAGTCGCTGTCGGCGGAGGAACCGCAGTCATGAGTGCATTCAGCCCGCGTGAGATCGTCTCGGAGCTCGATCGCTTCATCGTCGGCCAGCATGACGCCAAGCGCGCCGTGGCGATCGCATTGCGCAACCGTTGGCGCCGTCAACAGCTGCCGGAGTCCCTGCGCGAAGAGGTGCTGCCGAAGAACATCCTGATGATCGGCCCCACCGGTGTCGGCAAGACCGAGATTGCGCGTCGGCTCGCACGCCTCGCCGAAGCGCCGTTCATCAAGGTGGAGGCGACCAAGTTCACGGAGGTCGGCTATGTCGGCCGCGATGTTGAACAGATCGTCCGCGATCTGTTGGAGGTCGCGATCACGATGACGCGCGAGCGCCTGCGCCGGGAGGTTTCGGCGAAGGCGGAACTGAGGGCCGAGGAGCGCGTATTGGACGCCTTGATTGGCGAGAACGCGACGCGCGAGACCCGACAGAAATTCCGCAAGATGCTGCGGGAAGGCGAGCTGAACGACCGCGAGATCGAGGTACAGGTCTCCGACACCGGCGCCGGCGCGCTGCCGACCTTCGACATCCCCGGCATGCCGGGGGCGCAGATGGGGATGCTCAACCTCAACGAGATCTTCGGCAAGGCCTTCGGCGGCCGAACCAAGGCGCGCAGGCTCAGCGTCTCGGAGAGCTATGAAGTCCTGATGGCGGAGGAGAGCGACAAGCTTCTGGATCAGGAAAAGGTGATCTCAGAAGCGATCAAGATGACGCAGGACAACGGCATCGTCTTCTTGGACGAGATCGACAAGATCACTGCCCGGTCGGAGCGTGTGGGCGCCGATGTCAGCCGCGAGGGCGTGCAGCGCGACCTGCTGCCGCTGATCGAAGGCACGGTGGTATCCACCAAGCATGGCTCGGTTCGCACGGACCACATTCTGTTCATCGCCTCGGGCGCTTTCCACCAGGCCAAGCCGGCCGATCTGTTGCCGGAGCTGCAGGGGCGCCTGCCGATCCGCGTGGAGCTTCAGGCCCTGACCCAGGACGATTTCCGGCGCATCCTGACGGAGCCCGAAGCCAGTCTGATCAAGCAGTACAAGGCGCTGCTTCAGACCGAAGAGGTGACGCTGGACTTCACCGAAGATGCGGTCGACGAACTGGCCCGTCTGGCGGCGGAGATCAACCAGTCGGTGGAGAATATCGGCGCCAGGCGCCTGCATACGGTGCTGGAGCGGCTGTTGGATGAGATCAGCTTCACCGCCAGCGACCGCGGCGGCGAGACCGTGACGATCGACGCGGCCTATGTCACGGAACGGGTGTCGGAGTTGGCCAAGAACGCCGATCTGAGCAACTTCATCCTGTGACGGAACGGGCGGGGACGGCTGCGGTTGAGGGATCGGTCGCGTCCGGAAACGTGCAGATCCGGTCTCGACCCGCCTTCTTTGCCCGATAGAGTGCCTCGTCAGCCCTCGCGATCGTCGCGTCGATCAGGCCGTCGGATCGGCGCCAAGTGGCGATGCCGATGCTGGCCGTGATCTTGAGGCTGTGCGGATTTTCGGGGACGGACATCCGCTTCATGGCGGACCGCAGCCGTTCTGCAATATGCAAGGCAGCAGGTAGGTCGGTCTGCGGCGACAGGATGACGAATTCATCGCCGCCCATGCGCGCAAAAACGTCACTGCCACGGAGCTCGGCATCGACCGTCTCAGCGATTCGGCGCAGCACCTCGTCACCCGTGGCGTGGCCGAGACCGTCGTTGATTCCCTTGAAGTTGTCGATATCGAACGAGAGAACCGTGAGCGGATGTCCGTAGCGGCGGGCGCGGCCGACTTCCTTGTTTGCCATGTCCGTGAAATGGCGGCGGTTGGAAATGCCGGTCAGTGCATCGGTCATCGCCAGCCTTTCCATTTGCTGACGTTGCGCATCGCACACGTTTCGGGCGGCGGCGAGTTCCGACGCCGTCCGGGCTAAGGCCACCTTTTCCGCCTCCAGCTGGTCCTGAACCCGCATCAGTTCGCGGTTCGATTCCTTCAGCGCGGTCATCATCATCCACTGGCGCAGGGCGTAGCGCACCGAACGCTCCAGCATCGCTGCGGTCAGCGACCCCTTTTCCAGATAGTCGGCGGCACCCAGCGCCGCTGCGTGCAGGTCAATCTCTCGATTGCCTTGGCCCGTCAGCAGCAGCGTGGGCCGGGAGGAGCCCATTCGGCGGGCCTCCAGCAGGAGGTCGAGCCCGGTTCTGGCGCCAAGGCAATAGTCGATCAGGAAGATGTCGGCGGCATTCTGAGAAAGTGCGGCAAGGCCGGCTTCGAACGTCTCGATCCAGGTCAGCTCCACAGGAAAGTCGTGGAGACTAGACAGCATATGAGACAGGAGAACGAATTCTTCCTCGTCATCGTCGATGCAGACGATGCGAATGGGTTCTGACTGTGGCCGAAGGCTGGCCTTCATTGGCAGCCTCGGATTCTCAATTCCTGCGATATGGCCGCCGATCATGTGGCCTCCGACGGTATCGCGGCCAGTTCGAACCAATACAGCAGCAGATTCCGCGCCATGTTGATCAGCCCGTCCAAGCTGAAGGGCTTGACGATGTAGGTGCTGGCGCCGAGCTCGTAGGACACCAGAACGTCAGTGGGCCGCTGCGACGTGGTCAGGACGATGACGGGGATCCGCCTCAACTCTGGGTGCTGTTTCAAGGCTGCCAGCGCCTCGCGGCCGTCGCAGCGCGGCATGTTGAGGTCGAGAAGGATGATGCTTGGCAGCGGAACGGCCGCACGGTCGGCATAGCGGCCGCGCCGCAGCAGGTAGTCCAACAGTTCCTCGCCGTCTTCGACGAATTCGAGCGGGCACTTCAGGCCCACCCGAGAAAATGCCCTTTCGGTCAGCATCCGATCGTCTTCGTCGTCATCGACCATCAGAATCGGGGCCTTCATCATCCTATGGATCTTCCCTGGTTATCGAATTTGCGATCGGCCGCTGGCGTTGGCGCAAGGGCAACGCCGCCGTGAAGGTTGCGCCTTCGTCGGGTACGCCGGTCGCGGAGAGTGTTCCGCCATGGCGTTCGACCACGCGGGTGCAGATGGCAAGGCCGATACCTGTTCCCTTGAAGGCGCTGCGGCCGTTCAGGCGCTGGAAAGGGCGCATGATTCGTTCGGCAAACCGCTGCTCGAAGCCGACACCGTTGTCGCAGACCATCACCCGGCAGACGGCCGTGCCGTCGTCGCGGGTCCCGATCTCCGCTGTGACGGAGATTTGCGACTGCACATCGGGGCGGCCGAACTTCAGCGCGTTGGATAGCAGGTTCTGGGCGAGTTGGCGCAGCATGCGCGCATCGCCGTCGACGACAGGAAGCGCATTGTCGATCTGGACATGCGCGCCGCTTTGAGCTGCCACGATCTCAAGGTCGTGCAGGGCATCGGCAAATGTCTCTGCGAGATCCGTGGGCTTGAAGTCCAGTTCCTCGGTGTTGATGCGCGAGAGCGCGAGCAGGTCTTCGATCAGCGTGCGCATTCGGGTCGATGCCTTGCGAATGCGGGTGACGAAGTCCGTGCCTCCTTCATTCAGGCAGCCACCGCAATGTGACGAGAGGCAATCGCTGAACGCTTCGATCTTGCGCAGAGGCTCCTGCAGATCATGCGACGCGGCGTAGGTGAACTCCTCCAGGCTGCGGTTGGACTCCTTCAGCCGGAGGTTCTGAACCTCCAGATCGACCTTCTGCTTCGAGATCGTCTCATAGGCTTGGCGCAGCAGCCCGTGATGCCGGCCGATCCAAGCGAGCGCGCCGACGATGGTCAGCACGCTCAACGCGCCGACGGTGCCGAGCACCCACATTTCCTCATACCAATGCGCCAGCGCCACCGAGACCGGCATTTCGGCGACAATCAACCAGTCCCAACCGGGAACGCGCGCGACCCGGATGAGGCTGGTATCGGCAGACATGAGGCCGGGACCGCGATAGCTCGTGCCGCTTCCAGCCAATCCGTCCGGCAGCGTGATCGCCTGGCCAATCAGCGACCCTGCATCCGATCCGCCATTTTCCGACTGGGCCGACAGAATTGTGCCGTCGCCTTGAACGATCGCGCGGTCGATCGAGCTGTCGCCCAGGCCTGCGTAGAAGGAGGAGAAGTACATCGGCTCAACCGAGACCGCGATGACGCCGAGAAACTCTCCGTCGTCGTCGACAACCGCTCGACTGGCGGAGAGGAACCATGTGCCCTGTGAGCGGCTCATCATCGGTTCGCTCAGAAAGAGGCCGTGCTCCGGATTGTCGCGATGGACAGCGAAATAGCGCCGATCAGAGAGGTCCATCACGCGGCTGCCCCTGACCGCGTAGTCGTTCGCCAGCAGGCCGGCGGGCGTGATCGTCAGGAAGCCGCGGATATGGGGAATGTTCGCGATCTCATCCATCAGGCGGGCGGCGATGGTTTCGTCGTATCCGTCGAACCACGCCGTGCCTTCCGACAGCGCCCTTTCGACAAAGCTGTCCAGCACGGCATCGATCGTGTTGAGCGATTGGGCCGCATGCTCCGATAGGCCTGTGACACTGTCCTGCAGACTGCCCTCGGCCTGGCGCAGCTCTGCACCTCGCCAGCTGAAGGCGAAGAGCGAGATCAGGACGAACTGGCCGATCACCAGGGCAACACCCATCGGCAGGATGAGCCGACGCCAAGTGTTCAGCGGCCGGTGGCCGCCGCGGGCCGGCGCTTCGCCCAATGTCCCGTCGTGTGCGTGCGATAGGTCGGAAGGCAGGCTGATGGCCGGCGCGATCGTCATGCCGGCCACCCCGCGCCCGATGCCGAAGGGCCGCAGGCCTCCAGCAAGTCATGGCGCCGAATGAAGGGCCCTGCCTGGCCTCGCTCCGCGGTGAATTCCACCGCATCCTCCTCGTCAGACAACACCATCGCCGGCAGATGCCAGCGAGACGAGGAGGGATTTTTAGTGAAAAGTATTAATTATATGCTGACAAAACGATGCTCTAGCCCGACAAGACGGCGGGGCCGCCGGCGCGTTAACCGGCGGCCCCGGGGGTCAAGCCTTGTCTTGCTTATCCGGCCTTCTTCTCCGCGCCGGCATCGGCGGTCAGATCGGCACCCGACGCCTGATCCACCGACTTCATCGACAACTTCACCTTGCCGCGGTCGTCGACGCCGAGAACCTTGACCTTCACCGTATCGCCGACATTGACGACGTCCGACACCTTGCCGACGCGCTGCGGCGCCAGCTCGGAGATATGGACGAGACCGTCGCGGCTGCCCAGGAAGTTCACGAAAGCACCGAAATCGACGACCTTCACGACCTTGCCGTTGTAGATCACGCCGACCTCCGGCTCCGCGACGATGGACCGGATCATGTCGATGGCGGCGTCGGCCGCACGACCGTCGACTGCGGCGATCTTGATCGTGCCGTCGTCTTCGATATCGACCTTCGCGCCCGTCGTCTCGCAGATCTCGCGGATCACCTTGCCGCCGGTGCCGATGACTTCGCGGATCTTGTCCTTCGGGATGTTGATGACGGTGATGCGCGGCGCGTATTCCTTGACGCCGTCACGCGCATCGCCCAGTGCCTTGGCCATCTCCCCCAGGATCGTCATGCGGCCGTCGCGCGCCTGGTCCAGTGCCACGCGCATGATCTCTTCGGTGATGGACGTGATCTTGATGTCCATCTGCAGCGACGTGATGCCGGTGTCGGTTCCCGCCACCTTGAAGTCCATATCGCCCAGGTGGTCTTCGTCACCCAGGATGTCCGTCAGCACGGCGAAGCGGTCGCCGTCCTTGATCAGGCCCATGGCGATACCGGCGACCGGCCGCGGCAGCGGAACGCCGGCGTCCATCATGGCGAGGCTGGTGCCGCACACGGTGGCCATCGATGACGATCCGTTGGACTCCGTGATCTCCGAGACCACGCGCACGGTATAGGGGAAGGCTTCCTTCGACGGCATCAGCGGGCGGATTGCGCGCCAGGCGAGCTTGCCGTGGCCGATTTCGCGCCGGCCCGGGGTTCCCATCCGGCCCGCCTCGCCGACGGAATAGGGCGGGAAATTGTAGTGGAGCATGAAGTGCTCGCGGTACTCGCCTTCCAGCGCGTCGATGATCTGTTCGTCTGAGCCGGTACCGAGTGTGGTGACGACCAGCGCCTGCGTCTCGCCGCGGGTGAACAGGGCCGAACCGTGCGCACGTTCCAGCAAGCCCACCTCAGAGACGATGGGCCGAACGGTCTTGGTGTCCCGCCCATCAATGCGCTGTCCGGTATCCAGGATGGTGCCGCGCACGATGTTGCTTTCCAGCGACTTGAACAGGCCGCCCAGTTCCTGCGGCGTCACCTCGTCTTCCGCGAACGCCGCGGCGGCCTCGGCGCGCACCGCATCGACGGCGGCCAGACGGTCCTGCTTCGTTGCGATGGCATAAGCCGACCGCAACTGGTCCGAATAGCCTTCCGCAAGCCGCTGTGCGGCCGCTTCGCGCCCTGTCGGCGGCGGGGCCAGCTCGATCGGATCGCGTGCGCACAACTCGGCCAGCTCAATGATGGCGGCCATGACCGGCTGCATCTGCTGGTGGCCGAAGGTCACAGCCCCCAGCATCACGTCTTCCGGCAGTTCCTGCGCCTCACTTTCCACCATCAGAACGCCTTCGGTGGTGCCGGCGACCACCAGGTCCAGCTTGCTGACGTTCATTTCGTCCAGCTGCGGGTTCAGCACGTACTGATCGTCGATATAGCCGATGCGCGCGGCACCGATCGGGCCGAGGAACGGCAGCCCGGAAATCGTCAGCGCCGCCGAGGCGCCGATCATGGCGACGATGTCGGGGTCGTTCTCCAGGTCATGGCTCAGGACGGTGCAGATGACCTGGGTTTCGTTGCGGTAGCCCTTGACGAACAGCGGCCGGATGGGCCGGTCGATCAGCCGCGACACCAGCACCTCTTTCTCAGAGGGGCGGCCTTCGCGCTTAAAGAACCCGCCGGGGATCTTGCCGGCAGCGAACGTCTTTTCCTGGTAGTTCACGGTCAGCGGAAAGAAGTCGGCGTCGGGGCGGGCCGATTTGGCGCCCACGGCCGTGCACAGCACGACGGTCCCGCCATAGCTGGCCATCACGGCCCCGTCGGCCTGTCTGGCGATCTTGCCGGTCTCAAGCACGAGTGTGCGGCCGCCCCACTCCAGCTCCTTTCGATAGAGATTGAACATACGATTATCCTTTCCGAGTGCCGCCGGCCCTTGCCGGACGGCGAGCAGACAAATGGCAACAGGGGACGCGCCCTTGTGGGCGTGCCCCCTGAAGACGTGGCTGGAACTGTGATGACACCGCTTAACCGATTGCGCACACGGTAATTGACGCCGCCCGACAGGGGGCCGCAGCCGTCACCGACGCAGGCCCAGACGCTTCACGATGGTCTCGTAACGGGTCCGGTCCTTCTGCCGCATATAGGCCAGCAGGCGCCGCCGCCGGCCGACCATCATCAGCAAGCCGCGCCGGGAGTGGAAATCCTTCTTGTGCGTCTTGAGGTGTTCGGTGAGATTGGCGATCCTCTCAGTGAGGACGGCCACTTGGACTTCCGGCGAACCGGTGTCGTTTTCCGCGGTGGCGAAGGTCCCGATGACCTCCGTCTTCCGCTCCGGTGTGATCGACATCGTGTTTGGCTCCTATGCTCTCAAATTGAGGATGCGCACCGGCCACAGCTCGGCTCCGTCGAGCCGGGCCAACGCCACCGGCGTTCCTCGGGCCAGCGCCAGCACGATGCAGTCACGATCGTCCAGATCTGCGGCAAGCGCCTCGATGCGCTCCCGATCCGATCGTCGCAACATGGCCACCGGTTGGCCCGAGCGCATGCGATGCGCTTCCACGTCGGTCACGGCCACCGCCGGGATGTCGTCCAGCGGGGTCTGCAAGGGCAGGAGGGCCTTCTCTCCCTCCTGTCGATCGACGAGGTGCTGTAGATGCTCCAGTGATATGGAGTCGTCAAGGGTGAAGGGGCCGACATTGAGCCGGCGAAGCGCGGAGAGGTGCCCGACGGTACCGAGCGCGCGGGAAATATCGCGGGCGAGCGCCCGCACATAGGCTCCCTTGCCGCTGACGGCTTCCATTTCCACGCTGTCGCGATCAATGGTGCGAAGCCGCCGCAGGTCTTCGATGGTGATGATGCGCGGGGCCAGAACGACCTCCTCGCCCTCGCGGGCCAGATCGTAAGCCCGCTCGCCGGCGATCTTCACCGCCGAGAACCGTGGCGGCACCTGCTCGATCTCGCCGACGAAGCGCGGCAGCACGGCATCGATGGCCGCCTCATCGGGCCGCACATCGCTGGTCTCCACAACCTTGCCTTCGGCGTCGTCGGTATCGCGGGCCTCGCCAAAGGTCAGTGTGAACCGGTAGGTCTTGCGGCCGTCCATGGCGTAAGACACGGTCTTTGTGGCCTCGCCGAAGGCGATCGGCAACACGCCCGTGGCCATCGGGTCCAGAGTTCCGGCATGTCCGGCCTTTGCCGCCTGCAGCAGCCGCTTGGCGGCCGACACCGCCTGGGTCGAGGTCATGCCCTGCGGCTTGTCCAAGACCAGCCAGCCATTGATCGGGCGGCCCTTGCGGCGCCGGCTCAAGGTTCGCTCTCCAGGTCTTCGCCGTCCGTTCCGGCCAGGTCGGCAGAAACGCGCGGATGGTGCAACAGAGCATCGATCCGCTGTGCCGTGTCGAACGACGTGTCGAGATGGAACCGCAGTGCCGGGGCGAATTTCAGTTGCACCGCCCTGGCGACGTTGCGGCGCAGGAATGGCTGGGCGCGCACCAGCGCCTCCAGCACCGTTTCGGCATCCTTGCCGCCCAGCGGGGTCACATAGACGTTGGCGGTCTTCAGGTCCGGCGTCATGCGCACTTCCGTCACGGTGACGGAGGTATCGTGCAGTGCCGGATCGCGCAGTTCGCGCCGGCCCAGCATCTCTGCCAGCGCATGGCGAATGGCCTCGCCTGCGCGCAACTGCCGTTGCGACGGTGTCCGTCCGTCACGCATCGTCATGATAACGCTCGCTCAGATCAAAAAGGGCCCGACCCGCTTGGCCGCCCCGATGCCGGGGCCGCCATGGCGCGCTTAAAGCTGCCGGGCCACCTCCTCCATCTCGAAGGCCTCGATAATGTCGCCGACCCGGATGTCGTCGTAGTTCTCGAAGGCCATGCCGCACTCGTAGCCGTGCGTGACCTCGCGCACCTCTTCCTTGAAGCGCTTCAACGTCTTCAGGTTGCCCTGATGGATCACGACGTTGTCGCGCAACAGCCGCACTGACGCACCGCGCCGAACCATGCCTTCGGTGATGTAGCAGCCAGCGACCTTGCCGACCTTCGTGATATTGAAGACCTCGCGGATCTCCGCATTGCCCAGGAAATTCTCGCGAATGGTCGGCGCCAGCATTCCGGAGACGATGTTGCGGATGTCGTCGATGATGTCATAGATCACGCTGTAGTAATGAATATCGATGCCGTCGCGGCGCGCAAGTTCCCGCGCCTGCGGATTGGCGCGAACATTGAAGCCGATGACCATGGCTTCGGATGCGCCGGCCAGCGTGATGTCGCTCTCGGTGATGCCGCCGACGGCCGAGTGCAGAATGCGAACCTCAACCTCCGTGCTGTCGCTGACCAGTTTGGACAGGCTCGACGCGATCGCTTCGACCGAACCCTGCACGTCGCCCTTGATGATGATCGGAAGCTGCTTGGCTTCACCGGCCTGGATGCGGTCGAACATCTGCTCCAGCGTGCCGCGCGCATTGGCCACCTGCGAGGCCTCGCGCTTGCGCCGGTTACGATATTCCCCGATCTCACGCGCCCGGGCCTCGCTGTCCACGACTGCGAAGTCGTCACCAGCCAACGGCACTCCGTTGAGGCCGAGCACCTCGATCGGCTGCGCCGGGCCGGCCTCTTCGGCCGTTTCGCCGCGGTCGTTGATCAGCGCCCGCACGCGTCCCCATTCGCCGCCGGAAACGAAGATGTCGCCGACCCGCAGCGTTCCGCGCTGCACCAGCACGGTCGCCACCGAACCGCGGCCGCGTTCCAGCTTGGCTTCGACCACCACGCCTTCGGCCGTGCGGTCGGGATTGGCCTTCAGCTCCAGTATCTCCGCCTGCAGCAGCACGGCATCGGCCAGTTCGTCCAGCCCCTGCTTGGTCTTGGCGGACACTTCCACCGTCTGCACGTCGCCACCCATGCTCTCAACGACGATGTCGTGTTGCAGCAGTTCGTTGCTCACCCGGTCCGGGTTCGCTTCGGGCAGATCGCACTTGTTGATCGCCACCACGATCGGCACCTCAGCCGCCTTGGCGTGGCGGATCGCCTCGACCGTCTGGGGCATCACGCCATCGTTGGCCGCCACCACCAGGATGACGATGTCGGTGGTGTTGGCCCCGCGGGCGCGCATCTCGGTGAAAGCCGCATGGCCCGGCGTGTCGATGAACGTGATCTTGGCGCCCTTGTCCAACGTCACCTGATAGGCGCCGATATGCTGCGTGATGCCGCCGGCTTCCCGGCTGACCACGTCGGTGTGGCGCAGCGCGTCCAGCAGCGAGGTCTTGCCGTGATCGACATGGCCCATGACGGTAACCACCGGGGGGCGTGGCTGCAACTGGCTGTCCTCGTCGGCCTCGCCCTTGAGCCCGATTTCCACGTCGGCGTCAGAAACGCGCCGGGATCGGTGGCCGAACTCGCCGACCACCAGTTCTGCCGTATCGGTGTCGAGTGTCTGGTTGATCGTCGCCATCACGCCCATGCGCATCAGCGTCTTGACCACGTCGCTGCCACGCTCTGCCATGCGGTTGGCGAGTTCCTGCACCGTGATCGCTTCCGGGATCACCACGTCGCGGACGATCTTTTCCTGGTCGCGGCCCATTTCCGCCAGGCGGGCCCGCTCCCGCGCCCGGCGCACGGCTGCCAGGCTGCGAACGCGCTCGCTCTGCTGCTCGCTGTCCAGGGCCTGTGTCACCGTGATCTTGCCGCCACGGCGGCGCTGTTCGCCGCGGGCCGGCCTTGTGACCGTGCGTTTGGGATCGCCGCGCCCGGGTCCGGCCTTGCCGCGGGTGCGGGCGGGCGGCTCTTCCTCTTCGGTGCCCGTCGGCATCTTCGCCGCGGCCGCCTTGCCTGCACGCACCGCCACTTCGCGGCGCTTGGCTTCAGCCTCTTCCTCTTCCTTCTGCTGGGAGCGCTTGCGATCGTCGGCGACCTGGCGCTGCTGCTCCTCGGATTCGAGCCGCTGGCGCTCCTGCTCTATCTTCTGCTGCTCGTCCGCTTCGATGCGCTGCATCTCCGCCAACTCGCGGGCGCGCAACGTTTCCGGATCGAGGGTCTCCGGTTCCGGCGGTGCGACCGACTCCGGCTCGACGATCTCTTCGTCGGGCAGGACCACCGGCGGCTCGGGCGGCCGCTTGGCTTCATCTTCCCGGGCGCTGCGCAGGGCCCGCTCGCGCGCCTCCCGCTCGGCCACAGTCAGGTTGCGGCCGCTTCCGCGGCCACGGCCGGGCCCGCCGTCGCGACGCTGCTGGCCGTCGGGATGATCGCCCGGGCCGCGTTCGACATGCCGCTTGCGCTTGACCTCAACCTGAACGGTCTTCGACCGCCCATGCGAGAAGCTCTGCCGGACCTGATTGCCGTCGGCGCCAGGCTTGCCGAGCGACAGCTTGTTCTTGCCGCCCAAGCTCAGCGTCTTGCGGGCATCCTGGGATTTCGAATCTGACTTGGACTCGGTCATCGCGTGCTCGAAGCGTCCCTTGCCGGACCGGTGGCCATCCCACCTTGTCGCAGCACAGCATGGTCTGTGGAAGTTGCAGCGGAGCCGGCATCCGGCCCGCTTTCGTTGGTAAGAGGGGCCGGCGCCAGTTGGGCGGGCGAACACAGGCTGCCAAGCCGGTCCGCCTCGACCACAAGCTTGGCCGCCAAACCGCCCGCCGCGACGGCGCCATGGACCACTGCGGCCGGTCGGCCGAAAGCGGCGGCCAGTTCGGCGCCGTCCAGGACATCAACTTTAGGCAGTCCTCCGGCCAGTGCGTCCAGCTTGGCGACACCGGCGGCCGCACCATCGCTCGCCTGCAGCAGCACCGCAGCCCTACCCGCCCGAACCCAGCTGGCCGTCTTTTCGAAGCCTGCAATCGCTTGTCCGGCCCGTCGGGCGAGGCCCACGAGCTCGCGACACCGATGTCGCAGCAGCGTCTCCACCCGGTCGGCCAGGTCGGCGGGTACGCTGACTGGCCCAAGCTTGTGACGCGCCGCCGCCCTGGCGAAAAGCCCACGCCGGACCGCCCGGTCCAGCAGATCCCGCTGCGGCAGCACGTAAAGGCCCCGTCCCGGCAGCCGGGCCGCCAGGTCGACTGTAAGCGCGCCGTCCGGTCCGACGACGAAGCGCAGAAGATCGGACTTCTCACAGACGCGTCCGCTGGCCAGGCAGCGGCGCTCCGGGCCATCGCTGACCCGGCTACGCCGTACCGGCAGTGCTGTCTGTGCGGTCGCGAGCTGCATCATCCGGTCGTTTCAGCCTCATCCGTCTCGGCGGTCACCGTCTCGGCCACCTCCGGCTCGTCGTCGAACCAGTGGGCGCGCGCGGCCATGATCAGCGTGTTGGCCTCTGCTTCGCTCAACGCGTTGGCGCCCACGATCTCGATCAGTTCATCGCTGGCGAGATCGGCGAAGTCGTCCAGCGTCTTCACGTCGTTCTCGCCGAGGGCCACCAGCATCGCCGGCGTCAGACCCTCCAGCTCCGCCAGATCACCTTCGACCCCGATCGACTGGTACTGCTCCGTCAACTGTCGGTCGCGTTCTTCCAGGAACACCTGGGCGCGGCGCTGCAGTTCCGATGCGACATCCTCGTCGAAGCCTTCGATATCTGTCAGTTCTTCCACAGGGACATAGGCGATCTCTTCGACCTGGGTGAATCCCTCGACCACCAGCAGGTTCGCGATCACGTCGTCGACATCCAGCGCATGCATGAAGCTCTCGCTGCGCTGGCGCATCTCGCTGGACCGCCGCTCGCTTTCCTCCGCCTCGGTCAGAATGTCGATATCCCAGCCGGTCAGCATGGACGCCAGGCGCACATTCTGACCCCGACGGCCGATCGCAAGCGACAGCTGCTCGTCCGGCACGACCACCTCGATGCGCGCCTGATCGTCGTCAAGAACGACCTTGGAAACCTCTGCCGGAGCAAGGGCATTGACGATGAAGGTCGCCGGCTCAGGGGACCATGGGATGATGTCGATCTTCTCGTTCTGCAGTTCGCCGACCACGGCCTGGACGCGACTGCCCCGCATGCCGACGCAAGCACCGACCGGGTCGATGGAGCTGTCATGGCTGATCACGGCGATCTTGGCGCGGCTGCCCGGATCGCGCGCCACCGCCTTGATCTCGATGATGCCGTCATAGATCTCCGGCACCTCCATGGCGAAAAGCTTGGCCATGAACTGGGGGTGCGACCGCGACAGGAAGATCTGCGGCCCGCGTTGCTCCTCCCGGACGTCGTAGATATAGGCCCGGACGCGGTCCCCGACCTTGAAGTGCTCGCGGGGCAACAGTTCGTCGCGCCGGATGATGGCCTCCGCCCGGCCCAGATCGACGGTGACGTTGCCGTATTCCACCCGCTTCACCAGACCGTTCACGATCTCCGAAACGCGGTCCTTGTATTCCATGAACTGGCGGTGCCGCTCAGCCTCGCGCACCTTCTGCACGATCACCTGCTTCGCCGTCTGGGCGGCGATCCGGCCGAAGTCGATGGGAGGGAGCGGGTCGATCAGGAATTCGCCGACTTCGGCATCGGGTTTGATGGTGTGGGCGTCGGCCAGCGTCAGTTGTGTGGCCTCGTCCTCTACCTCTTCCACCACCTCGCGATAGCGGGACAGCTGAATCTCGCCGGTGCGCCTGTCGATATGCGCACGGATGTCATGCTCAAGCCCGTATTTGGACCGGCCTGCCTTCTGGATAGCCTGCTCCATCGCAGTCAGCACCTCGTCCCGGTCGATATTCTTCTCCCGAGCCGCCGATTCCGCTGCCAGCAGAAGCTGTTGTCCATCCATCGTAAACGTCGTTCCTTTCAACCAACGCCCATTGCCAGCGCCGCCGTGCCATCAGCCGTGACCGCCGGTGGCGGCAATCAGCTCGTCCGTCAGGACCAGCTTCGCCTTCTGCACGGCTGAGAACGGCAACTCGACCTCCCCCTCTCCGTCGGCGTCCAGCGAAAGACGGATCCGGTCACCCTCCGTGCCCAGAAGGCGGCCTTTGAACCGCTTGCGCCCCTCGACCGGCAGTACCGTTTCCACCCTGGCGACATGGCCCTGAAAACGGTCGAAATCGCCGAGACGGGTCAACGGCCGGTCTATCCCCGGAGAAGAGACCTCCAGCGTGTAAGGGCCGCGGATCGGATCCTCCACATCCAACAGAGCCGAAACAGCGCGGCTGACCTCCGAACAATGATCCACGGTCATGGCCGACCGGTCTTCGCGTTCCACCATGACCTGCAGCTTCACATGATGGCTTCCCATCACCAAAACGCGCACCACCTCGTACCCCATCGCGTCCAGCGAAGGGCCGATCAGGCGCGTAATCAGCTGCGTTCTATCCATTCAACAGTCCTGAGTTTCCCGAAGGTCGGATATCTGCCGGGGCCGTTGCCCCAAAACAAAAAAGGCGGGCCAGGGGCCCACCCCGCCTGTTCGCGCCGCGTCACCGACACGACACCCAAACCTGGGATGTCTTCTTACACTACTGTTCCGCTTCGCCGCCTTGCAAGGAGTTTATGGGTCATCGGCCCACATCTGCAGATGGTTGTCTCTACGGCAGAAGACAAGAAAGACTGGCGGGCCTTTCAGCTGCTTCTGCTCATAGCGCGTGGGCGGCCAGTCGGCCGTCCGGCTTCGCCAATCGTCCGCGTGTCGGGCCGTCCAGGCAAAGTCCCGATGACGGCGACCATGCATCAGCATCCAGTCGATCATCCCGGGATCGTCGCTGGCGAGGCGCAGCTCCGCCCCTGGCTTCAGGCATCGGGCCAGTCGATCCAGCAGCTCCGGATTGACGATGCGCCGCCGATGGTGACGCCGCTTGGGCCAGGGATCCGGGAACAGCACGAAGCAGCGTCCGAGACATGCCTCAGGCAATGCGGCGATCAAGGGGCGGGCGTCGTCGGCATGAATCCGCACATTGTCCAGTCTCAGCCTATCCACCCGGTCCAAGAGGCTGGCGACACCGTTGATGAACGGCTCGCATCCGATGAACCCGACATCCGGGTTCCGTTCGGCCTGCCAGGCCAGATGTTCGCCGGCGCCGAACCCGATCTCCAGCCAAAGATCGGTGACGGGGCGGTCGAACACGGCACTCAAGTCCAGCCGGCCGCCTTCCGGCAGGTCGACTGCAAGCCGCGGCAGCAGATCCTCCATCAGTCCCCGGCGGCCGGGCCTGAGAGCACGGCCATGCCGACGGCCGTAGAACCTGTCGTCCGCGCGCTGCTCGCGATCGTCCATGCGATCGGATCTGCTGCTGTCGTTCGAGCCTGACGGTGTGTGCGCCGGGCCGCCCCGTAATTTCCCGATCGTCAGGCGAAGGCCGATTTCAGCGCATCGACCAGGTCCAGCCGTTCCCAGGAGAAGCCGCCGTCTTCCTCCGCAGGGCGGCCGAAATGGCCGTAGGCTGCCGTCCGCGCATAGATCGGCCGGCTCAGGCCGAGATGGGTGCGAATACCCCGGGGGCTCAGATCCACCAGCTCCCTCAAGATGGCAGCAAGACGGTCTTCGTCGACCTGTCCGGTGCCATGCGTGTCGATATAGACCGACAGCGGGTAAGACACGCCGATGGCATAGCTGAGCTGCATGGTGCAACGGTCCGCCAGGCCCGCGGCCACCACATTCTTCGCCAGGTACCGTGAGGCATATGCGGCGGAACGGTCGACCTTCGTCGGATCCTTGCCGGAGAAGGCGCCCCCGCCGTGCGGCGCCGCGCCGCCATAGGTGTCGACGATGATCTTGCGGCCG
>JANQIX010000043.1 GCA_028281925.1 Alphaproteobacteria bacterium | reverse complement strand
GGCCATAACGGCTGGCCTCCTTCACCAGCCATCAGGGTGAATCACATTTCACCGCCCTTGGGAATCCCACGATTCAACCACCAGCGAATTCGCTCTAGTCCGCCGCTGGTTCAGGTGCACGCACGATCGGGCGTGCTTCGGCGAGGTCAAGGATCAGGCGGTAGGCCGTGTAAGACCGGAACACGTTCGACACATAGTTCACCGGTTCATGGCCAACATTCCGGGCGACAACCAGTTCGACATTGTCGAACCAGATGTCCGGATCCAGACCTTCTTCCGCGGCAAGGGCCCGCATCTGCGCGATACGGCGGGGCCCGGCGTTGTACGAAGCAACGGCGAACAGCTGCTGGTTCAGCGGATCGGTCTCGTCTTCCGTCAGGACGGTGTCGATCAGGACGCGTAGGAACTTGATGCCGGCATGGATGTTGTTCTCAGCCTGGTCGATGTCGCTGATGCCCAGCCCTTGGGCAGTTGCGCCCAGCACCTGCATCACGCCGATCGCGCCCGACCGGTTGCGCAGCGACTGGTCCAGCCGGGACTCGTGATAGCCCTGGGCCAATGCCAGCACCCAGTCGATACCGTACTCCGCGCTGTAGCGGCGGAAATGGGGCTCCAGGGCGCGAAAGCGGCTCATCCCCTCGTCGCCGGCCACATCCGCCAGCGGATCCTCCCGCTCCAGATAGCGTTGGAACAGGATATTCCCCAGCAGCGTGCCGCGCTGGATGGTCTCGGTATAGCGGGCGACCTGTTCTGCCAAGAGGGGGCTCTCCTTGCGGAAGGCCCAGGCGATGCGGCCCTGTTGGCGCAGTCGCGCCTCGGGGTGGATGACCACGTTCTCGAAATGCGGTTCCCACAGAGCCGCGATGTGGCTGTCCATGACGGTGATCTCGATCAGTCCGGCATCGACCAGCGCCAACAGGTCCTGATCGGGCAGGTTCTCATAGAGCGGGATCGCGCGTGCGGGTTCCAGATCCTGCGACGCCAGAGTGTCGTTCAGGTCCTGGAGGCTCTGATAATGGCTGCTGGCGAAGCGGACATGAACGTCGCGACCGGCAAGATCCAGGGCAGCTGCAAAGGGCGGCATCGTGCTGTGGGTGACCACCACCTCGGTCACGTTCTCATAGATCGGTGGACCGAAATCGACCAGCGCAAGACGGTCTTCGGTGATGGTCAGATTGCCGACGGCGATATCGGCCCGGCCCTCCGCCACGGCCGCGATCAGGTCCTCACGCGAGGTTGGCGCGAACACGATGTTGAGCGGCAGTGGCCCCGTGTCGATCGTCTCCTCAATTTGCTGCGTGAAGTACAGCACCTCTTCCACATGAATACCCCGCGGGTCGGCGCCGTCGAGATAGAAGAACGGGAAGCGGTAGGGCACGGCGATCCGGATCAGCCGTTCTCCGATCATCGTGTCGAGATCGCCGAACCGGGGTTCGGACACGAGCGCGCGCGCACCTTCAGCAAGAGCGACATCTTCATAGCCGTCGGCAGCTGTCTCGGGAGTGGTTTCCGCTGCCGGTCCGTCCTCCGACGCGACGGTGGTGATGGTGGCGCCGACGGAGATGCCGAGTGCCACAGCCCAGGTCGCAGCATGCCCAAACGAAGGCCGGCGACCAGCGTCCAAGGATCGCGTCGATGCCATGGCGCCCTCCCGGTACTCGCCGCCGATCCGACAACGGGCAAGTCCCTGCTCCATCGGCCGAGTCAGTGTACCGTACCACGGAGCCGGTTCTTTCATGTCCCGTTGCACAGGATGTCGACGATCTGAGAGTGGTTCCTGTAGCTGGCGTCCGACGCCGACCAGGTGAGCCAATAGCCGCTGTCCATACGCAGGCTCGGTTCCGGAAGTTGGATCAGCCTTCCAGCATCGAGTTCCTGACCCATGAGGGCGAGCGACCCGAGAAGCACACCGACGCTCGAGACTGCAGCCTCGAGCGCCTGGGCGAAGGTGTCGAACCGCACCGATGGCGGCCTGGGGGGCTGGACGCCAACTGCGGCTGCCCAATCGAGCCAGCCGCACCGCGGGCCCGAGACCGCGATCTGCGGCAGGCGCCGCCAATCATCCTCCGCATGGCGATGCAGCCTGGGCGCGACGACCGGCATCAGTACCTCGTCGAACAGCTTTCTGGCAGTCCGGCCCGGCCAGCTTCCATCGCCGAAACGCACCTCAAGATCCGCTCCGGCGCCGGCAAAATCGGGGGACCGGTGGACGGTCGTCAGAGAGACCTGGAGGTCCGGCACTGCCTCCAGCAGCCGCGGCAAACGCGGTGCGATCCAAAGCTGGATCGTCGAAGATGACGCGGCGATCGAAAGCTGGCGTTTTGGCGCGCTGAACAGATCGGTGGTACTGCGTTGCAGCATGGCGAGAGCCGTGCGCACATGGGGTGCGTAGGCCTCGCCCTCAACGGTCAGTTCCACTCCGCGCGGCAGGCGGGTGAACAGCGGTACGCCCAGATGGCCTTCCAGGTTGCGAAGCCGCTGGCTGACCGCCGCTTGCGTCAGGCCCAGTTCGATGGCAGCGGCGGTGAAGTTCCCGAGCCTGGCGGCTGCATCGAACACCCGAAGCCACTCCAGCGGCGGAAGGGCGGATGCCTTCGGAGGCTGAGCCATAACGAAATCGATATCTCAGGGGTAGAACATATTCATTCTCATTGTGCCGGATTGCACCAATTATCCCCATCGTTTTCGATCGAAGGGACTTCGCGATGACCCGCCTGACCCAATGCGACCTGCTGGACGGGGGTGCGGCCGCCCGGTTGACCTGGGACGACGGCCGCATGGCCCGCTTTCACGCAGTCTGGCTGCGCGACAATGCGCTGGACCCCGAAACCCGATCCGCCGCCAACGGCCAGCGGCTGATCACCTTGCAGGACATTCCGGCGGAGATCCGCATGTCGGCGGCTGCGATCACCGCCGGCGATCTTGAGATCGCTTTCAAGCCGGAAGGCAAGACGGTGCGCTTTCCCGCCGCCTGGCTGCGCGACCACATCTACGATCGGGCCAGCCCATCGGCCGCCGGATGGCAAGCCGCCGGCATCGAGACATGGGATGCCAAGCTGAACGCCGACGACATCACCGGCGATTTCGCGACGATCTCGAAGGATACGGATGCGCTCCGCGTCTGGCTCGGCCATGTGCGACGGTACGGCGTTGCGAAGCTGACCGGCGGGCCGGTCCGAGACGGCGCGCTCATGGACGTGGCGGAACTGTTCGGGTTCGTGCGCGAGACCAATTACGGCCGCTGGTTCGAGGTCAGGACAGAGGTGAACCCCATCAACCTCGCCTATACCGGGCTGGGCCTGCAGGCGCATACCGACAATCCCTATCGCGACCCGGTGCCGACCCTGCAGATCTTGTATTGCCTGGAGAACTCGGCCGAGGGCGGCGAAAGCCAGGTCGTCGACGGCTTTCGCGCCGCCGAGCGGCTGCGCAATGAGGATCCCCACGGCTTCGACCTTCTGACCCGGTATTGCGCGCGGTTCGACTATCGCGGTTCCGCTGACGTGCACTTAAGCTCTCGCCGTCCGATGATCGAACTGGCTCCGGACGGCCAGATGGTCTCCGTCCGTTTCAACAATCGCAGCACAGCGCCGATCGTCGATGTGCCGTACGACGACATGGCGGGCTACTACGCCGCCTATCGGCGCCTTGGCGAGATCATCGACGACCTGGCCATGGCGGTCCGGTTCAAGCTGGAGCCCGGAGACAGCTTCATCGTCGACAATACGCGCGTACTGCACGGCCGCACCGGCTATGCCGCCACGGGCGGTTCGCGGTGGTTACAAGGATGCTATGCCGACAAGGACGGCCTGCTGTCGACGCTGTCGGTCCTCGAATCCCGCCGTTTGGAGACCGCGGCATGAGAACGGCGGAAGCGTTGACGCGCGACACCATTGTCGCCTTTCTGCAGGACATCTTCGAGCGCCGGGGCAGCGAGGCCTATCTGGGTGAAGCCGTGACCATGGCGCAGCACATGCTCCAGGGTGCGACCATCGCGCAGCAGAGCGGCCGCAGCGAGGCCATCATCGTCGCCGCCCTGCTGCACGATATCGGCCATTTCACCAGCGAGTTCGGCACCTTCACCATGGACGACACCGAAGACCGGCATCACGAGGATGCCGGTGCTGCGGTGGTGGAGGCGTTCCTGCCGCCGGTCGTCACCGACTGCATTCGCCACCACGTGGCGGCCAAGCGCTACCTCTGCGCCACGAACCCGCGGTATCTGAGCCGATTGTCTGAGGCTTCGGCCCACTCACTGAAGCTTCAGGGTGGGCCGATGGATGCGGCTGAAATCGCGGCGTTCGAGAGGAACCCGCATCTGATGGAAATCATCCAGGTGCGCTGCCTGGACGACGCCGGCAAACGGCCGGATATGCAGACGCCGCCCTTCTCACACTTCGCCCCGATGGTACAGCGCCTCGTCGACGCCCATTGCGGCCAGCCCGGTGCTTGAAAGCGGGCCGGCCGGTCGCCTGGATACCGCCGCTTACCGCTGGCTCACCTGCGGCTGGGCCACCTCTGCGGTGCGGACCAGCTGGATGAATTCCGACCGGATGCCGTACGGGTCGTCGCCACGGGCGTTGGCTGCCAACGCATAGACGTCGTCGAAGCCGAAGTCGCCCAGATATTGGTCGCCGCGCAGAAGCTGGCCGAAGGCGGCGACGGAGGCAGCGAAGCGCGTCGCGGTGGGCGCTTCGTCGATACTGGCATAGACGTCGCCTACCGTGATCGGGCGTTCGATCAACGTGCTCTCGGCTTCGCCCGGCAGCTTGTAGCGGATGCGCAGGAAGGCGTACTCGCTGCTGACATCGCCACCCGTCGCGGCCGGCGCATCGCCGTATCGCAGGTCGTCAATCAACCGCGCCGGGCTGCCGACGGGCGTGATTTCATAGATTGCCGTCACCGAGTGGCCGCTGCCGATATCGCCGGCATCGACCTGGTCGTTGTTGAAGTCTTCCCGTCGCAGCGCGCGGGTCTCATACCCGATCAAACGGTATTCCGCGACCACGGCCGGGTTGAATTCCACCTGCAGCTTCAGATCGTCGGCGATGGGGAACAGCGTGGCCGTCATTTCGTCGACCAGCACGCGGCGCGCCTCCAACAGGCCGTCGATATAGGCGGCGTTGCCGTTGCCCGCCTGGGCCAGTCGTTGCATCAGCCGGTCGTTCAGATTGCCGCGGCCGAAGCCGAGGATGGAGAGATAGACGCCGGTCTCGCGCTGTTCGGCGATGTAGTCTTCCAGACGGTCGGGGTCCGAGATGCCGACATTGAAGTCGCCGTCGGTGCCCAGGATCACACGGTTGACCGCGTTCGGATCGAAATTCTCGGTGGCCAGGTCGTAAGCCAGTTCGATGCCGGCGGCGCCGGCCGTGGAGCCGCCGGACTGCAGCCGGTCGATGGCAGCGATGATCTCATTGCGGCGGCTGCCGGGCGTGGGCTCCAGCGCCACCTTCACATCACCGGCATAGGTGACGATGGCGATCGTGTCGTCGTTGTCCATGCGCTCCGCCACCATGCGCAAGCTCTGCTGCAGCAGCGGCAGCCGGTCGGCACCTTGCATCGAGCCTGAGACATCGACCAGGAACACAAGATTGGCGCGCGGCCGTTCTGCCCGCGCGATGTCGTAGCCCTGGATGCCGATATGCAAGAGCTGCGTGTCGGCGTTCCAAGGCGTCGGGGCGACGGCCACGGTGGCGGCGAACGGCGCACCGCCGTCGCGCGGCACGGCATAGGCATAGTCGAAATAGTTGATCATCTCTTCGATGCGCACTGCATCCCGCGGCGGCATCCGGCCTTCGGCCAGGAACCTCCGAATATTGGCGTAGGCGGCCGTGTCGACGTCGGACGAGAAGGTGGAAACCGGATCCACCGCCACCTGCCGGACGGGGCTCGGCTCGACATCGTCATACTGTTCGGTGTCCACCGGCGGGAGCGGCAGGGCGACCGGCTGGTCTGCGGCTTCCGGAGCCGGGGACGGTGCGACTCGGTAACTGGGGCTGATGGCCGCTGGGTCCGCGCTTTGTGTCCGAACCTCTTCGGCTGTACCGCTAGACGATCGTTGCTCGCCACACGCGGCGAGCACCAGCACGGTGGCGGCAAGTAGGGTGGATCGAGACACGATGGCGCGCATGGCGTGGCCCCCTGAACAGGCAAACGAACGGATCGCCCATACAACTTGCGGGCGATCGCCGACGCTCTGATGTCCAAACTGGGACAAAGTTGTGGCGAATGCGATGCTTCGCCCCTTGGGGCTGTCCTTCGAACGATCCGGTCAACGAAGGTGTTGTCGCCGCGATCATTACGCCGGTTGAGGCGCGCGGTCCGGATGGAATTGGGGTGTCGACCCCATGCCCGACAGCAATCCTCCGAGATACCTTTGCGCTCGTTGCTTCAAAGGGGCGAGCCGGTGGGTCGCCCAAGTTCAGTAGCGGAGGATATGATGACCTCGTTCCCGATCAGCCAATCACTGCGACGTGGTGCCCGTTCGATCACCGCCGCAGCCTTGATGGCCGCCAGCGTGCTTGGTGCCTGCGCCCCGACGGGACCCTCCAACCCGCCACCGGCCATCGGTGCGCCGGCGCCGGTTGCCGCGCCGCCGGCGATGTTCCTGACGACGACAGGTAGCCCACCGGCGCCCGTTTCGGAGCCGCCGATGTTTCTGACGGCACCCGCTGGTCCGATGCAGCCGAGTTCCGAACCGCCGATGTTCCTAACGCCGGGCAGTTCGCAGCAATCCGGCTCTAAGCCGGCGATGTTTCTGACAGCGCCCGGCAGCGGGTAGCGGCGCAGCGGGCTGGTGCGGGTCCTTCCGCTCGGCCCTGTCGCGCGGATGGTTCGCAGGGCACACTCGTCGGAACGCCGCATCTCATGACCAAAGCGGATGATTGATCACTCAATGGGGATCCCTTGATGTTCCAGCTCACGATCTTCGATTGCGACGGCACGCTGGTGGATAGCGAGGTGCTGGCGAACGAAGTGTTGCGGGATCTGGTGGCGGAGCAAGGGTTGCGGCTTACGCTCGACTCGCTGGTGAGCCGCTTTCGAGGGCGCAAGCTCGCTGATTGCGTGGCGGAACTGGAGGCCGAACTGGGGCGTTCTTTGCCGGACGACTTCGTGCCACGCTTTCGGGCATCTTCGGCTGCCGCGTTCCGTGAGCGGCTGCGGCCGATCGACGGTGCGGTCGATTTGGTAGCTGCGATGACGGGGCCGATCTGCGTCGCCTCCAGCGGGCCGGCGGAGAAGATCCGGCTCAGCCTGTCCGTCACCGGCCTCTTGCCCTATTTCGAGGGGCGCATCTTCAGCAGCTATGACATCGGCGCGTGGAAGCCCGACCCCGGCCTGTTCCGTCACGCTGCCCAGGCCATGGGCGTGTCGGCGAGCGACTGTGCCGTCGTCGAAGACAGCCTGCCGGGGGTTCAGGCAGGCTGCGCGGCGGGGATGACGGTGTTCGCCCTGCCGCCGGCCTGCGCCGACCCGACCGTGCCCGACGGTGTGATCCGGGTACGGCACCTGTCTGAGCTGCGGACCTTCCTCGATGGCCGGGACTCGGCAATTTCCGGCTCTTGAGCGTCACGTCGGGTCGAAGCGGGTGGCCCAGCGTTTGGACCAGTCGCCCAGCGGGACCAGCAGCCCGTACAACTCAAGCCCCAGAGGCGTTGCGCGGTAGCCCTGGTCGGACCGTTCGACAAGGCCGGCGGCACGCAGCTCTTTCAATCTGGCGTTCAGGACCGAAGGCGAGATCGTCTCGCACCGGTCCTGCAGCACCCTGAAGGTACAGGGTCCGCCCTTCGACAGCGTCCACAGCACCCCCATGGCCCAGTTGCGCCCCAGCAGGTCGAAGACGGCCATGATGGGAACGCCGGAGCGGGAGCCGCGGACCGGGCTGCCCGGTTGGGGTATGTCGGCCATCGATCGATCCTTCTCTGCTACGAATTTAGTAGCAAGGGCGCGGCGCTTATGTTAGTTCGCTTGCTACGAAAATCGTAGCATTGCCCGTGAGACCTTGCCAATGCCGATCCTAGCGCTCGCCGCCGCCTTGGCGGCGTCCGTCTGTTGGGCCGTTGGGGCCCTGATGGCGCATCGCCCGGCGCGTTTGCTCGGCGCGTTCGAGCTCACGCGGGTGCAGCTGATCAGCGCGGCCGCTCTCTTGCTGGCCGTCGTCAGCGTTTCCGGCGGATGGGTCGGCGTGACCTGGGCCCATTGGCCGGCATTCGTGATCGCAAGCGTCTTCGGTGTCGTTCTGGCGAACCTGGCGATGTTCGCCGCCATGCGGCGCGCCGGGCCGCGGCGGTCGCAGCTGCTCCTTTCCATGAACGTGCCGATCACGGCGCTTCTGGGCAATCTCTGGCTGGGTGAGGCGATGACGGTGCGAGACATGGGCGGCGCCGCGGTCACCTTCTGCGGCGTGTTGCTGGCCATAGCGTTCGGCCGCCGACGCGACGCCGATACGGACGCAGTCGCCGGATCTCTGGGCGTGGTCGTGCTGTTGGGGCTGACTGCGGCGGCCGCCAACGCTGTAGGTCTGATCGCGCTTAAGCCTGCCTTGGTTGCGGGCACCGACCCGCTAGCGGCGACCGCGCTCAGGACCGCGGGCGGGGCGCTGCTGCTCTCCGTGGTCGCGTTGTGGCCCGCCCGCGTGTTCGAACCGCTGACGCAACGGACACCTGGCCTCGTGCTGCGGGCGATCGTGCCGGGGATACTCGGCTACGTACTGGCGGTTACCTGTCAGCTTTACGCATTGCGGAGCGTCGAAGCCGGCATTGCCGTCGTGCTCAGCGCGGGCGCGCCCGTCATCATGTTGCCGCTGATCTGGGGCACGACCGGCCGGCCGCCAAGTCACCTGGCCTGGGCTGGCGCCGGGTTGGCAGTTGCGGGGATCACTTTGATATTAGCGTGATCCGGGGGCGAGGCCGAGCGGCGCTTTGGCGCCCACTGGGTCACGCAGCATACATGGCCCGAAGCGCCATCATCGCTTCGGCCACCAGGGCTTGGTCGCTGAGGCCCGACAGCGCGTCGGCGGCACTGGCCGCGTTGAACGCGAGCAGGATCGGCTGGCCGATGACCTTCGCCATGTTGAGCCAGAGTGTGAAGTGTCCACGCCGCGGCCCCACATAGCCGAGCCAGTCGACACTCGCGTCCCAGAATACCCTGTCGAACCGAAGATAGACCTTGTCCAAAAGCCCCATGCCCAGCCGATCGATTGCTTCCTGCTTTTGCGCGGGCAGCGAGGGTGTGAAGCGGATGACACCGGCCTTCAAGACGCCGAGCGGGACCGTAACGATCGCGGCATCCGCCGAGATCTGCTCGCCATTGGTGTCGAGGATGATTCCGTTGGCTGAATAGGTCACAGCCTGCACCGGCGCGGTGACTCGCGTGCCGTAATCGCCGCGAAGGCCCGCCAGAATCTGGTCGTAGCCGCCGGGGAACAGGACATCGGAGCCATCGAACCAATCGCCCTCGTCTTCGGCTTCCGCGGAGAGGGCCGCCGCATCCGCGGCATACGCCGCTTCAGTCTCGATGACGGTCCAGAACCAGTCGGGCCACTCGCTCTCTTCCAACATCCGGCCACCCGCGGTCCGGGCGATGAAATTGTCATGGTCGGTCACGCGGCGCTCGGCGCCCACACCGTCCGCAATGGCTGTCAGCGGATTCCCGGTCACGCCATGGATCCACGACGCACCCAGATCGAGTGGCAGCCCAAGCGATCGGTCGGTCCACACCCGGCCGCCGAGCCTGTTGCGGGCTTCATAGACGGTGACGGTGGTTCCGGCCTCGGCAAGACTTTTGGCGGCGGCCAGCCCCGCTACGCCGCCGCCGACGATGGCGACGGATCGCGCGCCTGTGGCGGCGACCGCGCCGGCCGCCTCCTCGCCTGACATGAGCGCCCCGTGCACAGTGGCTGGGAACAGAGCATGCGTCGCCTCGCCGGCAAAGAACAGCCTGTGGCCCACCGGTTCGCGGAGCCACTCTCGATGTTCTGGCCGGGCGCCGACCGCGAGAAACGAGTAGGATCCGCGTGCATACGGATCGTGCCGCCAACGTGTGATCAGATGCCCGGTCGGGTCGGGCACCGCCAGCGAGGCGAGGCGCGTCCACTGCCCCGCCGCCGCATGCGATGAGGCCCCGGCAAGGCCGAGCAAGGCGCCAGCCCCGATGACATCGCGCCGGGAAAGCTTCAGGGAGAAACCTGGCATCCGGATCAGCCTTTCGCGGTCGAGGCGGCCGCTCTCACGCGGCGGAGGGTGCCGTGGTCTCTTGGGCCGATGCCGAGGCGCCAGCGGCATCCGCCGCGGCCTGCATTTGCTTCAGACGCCGCAGATAGCCGTGCAGAGCCTCAGCATCATAGCCGTGCATCATCAGCCGGAAGCCGGCCTGGAACGGCGACAGCGGCACCATCGGGTGGTGGTTCTTGATCAGGCTCATGTGATAGTCGGTGCCCAAGAGGCGGGCGACGTAGATGCCGAAGGTCTCATCCAGCTGCAGCGAATTGGCGGCGCGTACGAAGTCGCGGCGCGCCAGGAACAGCGCATAGACCGGCGTGTAGAACTCGATCGCCGTCTGCACGTCGACGAAGTTCCGCTTAGCATTCGGTAGGTCTTCGAATTCGAACGGCGCGTCGCTGATGGCATCGAAATTCAGCCGCGCCGGCGTTTGCAGCTCCCGGCCCGATGCGCGCAGGCCTTTGTTCAAGTCGATGATGAAGTTGTAGACGTTCAGGTCGTGCTGCAGGAACACGTTGGCCTTCAAGTCTTCCAGCCGGCGTGGGCGCAACGGCACAGTGCGGATCTCCGCATCCGGCACATTCGCCTTGATGAAGGCCAGGATCTCCGTGCCGATGTTGAAATGCCGCAGGATCAGGTAGTTAGCATCGCGCGAGGCGAAGGTCTTCAGGCCCCAATAGATCAGGTTGTGCAGGGTCTGTGGCAGGTGTGGCCAGGATTGGAAGACCCGCCGAAACACCTGCACGAAGACGAAGAACACGAAGATGAACGGCCGGCAGGCGGGCAGGAAGAACCGGCGGGAATAGCTGTCGTTGCCGCGCAAGAGCGCCGCCTTGGCGCTTTCGTCGAACGGAATGCTGTCGTCCAGATAGAGCGCCAGCCAGGGGTTTGGATCGGCCTGGTCGTGCGGGATCGTGGCCAGATCTGGGGAAACGCGGACCTCAGACATGGTCGAGCTCTTCCAGCTGCAACAGATAGAGCCGTGCGGTCACCCGGGCTGTCTTCACGATCCGGCGGGCATTGGGATGGTCCGCAGCCTCGGCCACCCATTCCTGGAACTCCGCCAGATGGTCGTCGTCGTTCGCACCGTGGTAGGCGAGGAAGCTCACCTGGTCCGCCGACAGTTCAAGCTGTTGGCGGATCGCCTCCGCCCAGTCGGCCGCCTTCAGGGCGCCCAGACCCTCGATGATGAACATGGCGCCCAAGAGGTCGAACGGGTTGGGCTGGGACGCACGATGGAACATCCACGCCGACAGCGCCTCGGACCCGATGTTCTTCTCTCCGTCCCGGATGGTCGCCAGCTCGCCGCCGACGGCCGCGTAGTTCTCCTCCAGCATCCGGAAATCGCGGTGCTCGGTGGTGGAATGGCGCATGAACAGTGAGCGCAGGCCGAAATGCGCCACGTCGATGTTGCTGGCCGCCCGCGCGATCCAGCATCCGCCGTCGACCACCTGCTGGCGCAGGTTGATCAGCAGCGCCTTATAGTCGTCCAGCCTGAGCGCGCCCCGGTTCAGCTTGTCGATGATCGGCACGCGGTCCAGGCGGGCCTCGAAGTCGGTCCACACGATAGCGAGGCCACGCATGGTCTGCTGGACGAAGGCGTCGGAGCCGATCGTGTCGGCCGCTGCCAGCGTGTCTGTCTCGGCCATCAATGCCCTCCCACATATCCGAACGCACCAGTTGGTGCTCAAACTCAGCGTCCGTGCTCTGTCCGACGAGGTCCCCGCCTTCGCGGGGACGACGAATTCAACCTCAAGATCAACCTCTTCCCGTCATCCCCGCGAAGGCGGGGATCTGTCCGGGCAGTTCCCGCGCTCGGTCGCTCACATTGCCGTCAGCATCATGAACCCGATCATCGCACGGCCGCTTTCCGGCACGATGCACAGAACCCGATCGCCCGGGCGCGCGACACCACGGGCAATGAATTCGTCGAGCATGATGAACAGCGCCGCCGCGCCCGTGTTGCCCTTGGTGTGCAGGTTGGTGAACCACTTCTCAGCATCGATCATGCCGCCCGTCGTCTTCAGGATCGAGACGATTTCCTCGCGCAGCGATTCCGCCGAATAGTGGCACAGCAGCCAATCGACCTGTGCTGGGTCGACCGCACCTTGGTCGATCAGCTTCAGGTATTCGCCGACCCAGGCGCGGATGATGCGCTTCAGGAGATGCATGTCCTGCCACAGAACCAGCGCACCGTCGGCCAGCGCGTTGCGAGGGTCGTGGCTCCAGCCGCCAGCCCGGTCAGTGCGCCGCTCCGGCGGTGCGCCGGCCGCCATGCACGGGTCGAACATGTGTGCCAACGAGACTAGCTTGATCCACTCGATGCGGAAGCTCTGCCTGCGCTCGTTGGGTCGCGGCTCAATGACGATGGCGCCGGCGCCGTCGGACAGGGTCCAGCGCAGGAACTCCAGCGATGTGCGGAACTGCGGGTCCTGCAACGGGGCCCGCGCGTAGAAGGCGGGCCGGAACCAGCGGCTGGAGAACTCCGACCCGGCCACGGCCGCCGCCTGCTTGCCGTCAGCCATCACCTGCAGGGTCGCCGCCTTGGCTGCGATCAGCGATCCAGCGCAGACCGACTGCACGCTGGCCAGCTCCACCGGCCCGATGCCGAGCGCGGCCTGCACCGCGCTGGCGTGCCCCGGCACCAATAGGTCGCCTTGCGTCGTCGCCGCGCCCAGCAGGTCGATATCGGCCAGCGTGCGTTCGGACTTGCCGACCGCATCAGCCACGGCCAGTGCCGCCATCTCGGCGTTGGACCGCAGCACAGTGCCGTCGTCCTCCAGCGCATAGTGCCGCGTGGTGATCCGGTTCTGCCGCAACGCCAGCCGACCGAAGGTTTCGGAGCGGTCGTCGATCGCCCCGATGCGAGACGCGATCCCGTCATTGGCGACCGGGGGGCCCGGCATAAAGGCGCCGGCGGCGGTCAGATAGGCGTCTGGCATAGGGGTTCCTGCAGGGTCGGCGACAACTGAAGCGTCAGCGGGACTGTGTCGGAAGATTGTGCTGAAATTAAGGCGAGCGCTCACTCACATTTGTTCAGTGAGTTTGCTCGCCAGTCGATGGCGCAAACGATCATGCACGGACCGCGCATCGGGCGGAAGCGTTGCTCTCAGACGCAAGACTAGACGTCTTGTACCGCGCGGCCTGATCTCTCTCTGCCAGGTGCGGAACGTGAGCAGCGCGGCGACCCGGTTCTGAGCGTCTAATCGCCCTCGGCAAGATCCAGCACGCCCCGCATCGTCTGCACGCATCGGCCGGCGATCTGGACTTGGGCCACCTGTCCGCCCGACTTGCGGATCTGCAGTCCGATCTCGCTCGGCCGGCCCATCTCCACACCCTGCTGGATGTCGATCCTGAGCGTTCCGTCCGACAGGGGCTCCAGGCTTGCCAGAAAGGCGCCGAGCGCCGCGGAGGCACTGCCGGTGGCGGGGTCCTCGAAGGTGCCGCTCAGCGGCCCGAACATGCGAGCGCGCAGACGATCGCAGCCGTCGCCTGTCCGGGCATAGACGAAGATCGAAAAGCGGCCAGTCGCATCGGCATACCCGCCGTCTGTGGCGGCCGTGGCGAACGCGTCGTAGCTCGGGCGCGCTGCTGGCAGCGACGCCAGCGCCACTTCGCCGACACAAAACGGCAGGCCTACCGACACGATGGTCGGCGCGTGGTGAGCCAGGACGATCTCGCTTGGCTGCAAGCCGATGCAGTCGGCCAGCGTGGCCGGGTCGACGGGAGAGCCGACTGTCAGCGGCTGGGGCGCCACGATCGCCGCCCCCGAGACACCGTCGTTGCCATCCAGCAGTTCAACGTCGACTAGGCCAGCGGCCTCCTCGAATCGCATGATCCGGCCGGCCGGCTTGCCAAAGACGTGGCCTTGCCGCCCCAGGACATAGGCAGTCCCCACATTCGGGTGCCCGGCAAACGGCACCTCCTGCATCCGCGTGAAGATGCGAACCCTGGCCGTGTTGCGGTCATCGGACGGGGGAAGGACGAACGTCGTTTCCGAGAAATTGAACTCGTTCGCGATCTTCTGCATCTCGGTATCCGAGACGCCGCGTCCATCGGTGATCACGGCAAGCTGGTTGCCGCCATACCGGTTCGTCGTGAACACGTCGACGACGACATAGGGGCGCTGGTGCCGATGGTCGGGCATATCCGACATAGGTCGATGAATCCTGGGATGGAGTGCGATAGCAGAAGGGGACGATCAAAGGCTATCAGGACGGTCGGTGGGCTGGGAACGCCGAAGTTCGCACAGGCGACCGATACAAACCCTCGGTTGCCTATGGTGCGCTGCAGCGTCGCTTGTTGTAGGATGGCCAACGGGTTGCCTTGGATCCCGCAGCAGAAAGCCAATGCCGATGGAACCCGAAGCTCTTTCCTCTCCCGTCTTCTGTGCCGTCGATACAGCTTCGCTGGACGCCGCACTTGGCCTTGCCTCGCAGGTGCTGGATATCGTCGGTGGGCTTAAGCTCGGGTTGGAATTCTATTCCGCTCAGGGGCCGGAAGGGGTGCGGCGCCTGGCGGGGCTGGGGTGCCCGATCTTCCTCGATCTCAAGCTGCACGACATTCCCAACACCGTCGCCAGTGCCGTGCGGGCGCTGGTGCCGCTGAAGCCGGCGTTCCTGACGCTTCATGCCTCGGGCGGGCGGGCGATGCTGGAGGCCGCGGCCGCTGCGGCGCGTGAGACGGCGGCTGAGTTCGAGGTGCCGCGGCCGCGCCTGCTGGGCGTCACCGTGCTGACCAGTCTGGATGAGGATGATCTGCGTGACATCGGCCAGGACGCCGAAGCGCTGCATCAGGTCGACCGGCTGGCAACTCTGGCCATCGATGCCCATCTCGATGGTATTGTGTGTTCGCCGAACGAGATCGCGCATCTGCGGGCCCGGTTCGGGCCGCACTTCCTCTTGATGGTGCCGGGCATCCGGCCTAGCTGGGCGAGTGCGGACGATCAGAAGCGGGTGCTGGAACCGGCCGAAGCGCTGGCTCTGGGGGCCGACTATCTGGTGATCGGGCGGCCCATCACCCGGGCGACCGACCCCACGGCGGCGGCCCGGCGGATAGCGTACGAGTTGGCAGGAGCGAAATGAGGCTGTCGGTCAAGATTTGCGGGATCAGCACGCCGGAGGCGATGGAGGCGGCGATCGAGGGCGGCGCGCGCTTTGTCGGGCTGGTGTTCTATCCCCGCAGCCCGCGGGCCGTCAGCCCGAACCTGGCCGCGCAGCTGGCACGCCTGGCGCCGACCGGCGTGCGGGTGGTCGGCCTGTTCGTCGATCCCGACGACGACCGCCTGGATGAGGTGATCGGCCAGGTGCCGCTGGACCTGATCCAGCTGCACGGGCACGAGACCGCGGGAAGGTTGGAGGCCATCCGGCGTAGCTTCAACATCCCGGTCATGAAATCGATCCCGGTGGCGACGGCGGACGATCTGGATGCGGTCAACGGTCTTGAAGGATCGGTCGACCGGCTGCTGTTTGACGCCAAGCCGCCGGCCAACGTCACCGCATTGCCCGGCGGCAACGGCATCCCGTTCGACTGGTCCCTGCTGGCCGGCCGGCGCTGGCTGAAGCCGTGGATGCTCTCAGGCGGCCTGAATGTCGGCAACCTGGCGGAAGCGGTGGCCGAAACGGGCGCCGAAGCGGTCGACGTTTCCAGCGGCGTGGAAGATCGCCCTGGGCACAAGACGCCGGAGCTGATCCGCAGCTTCCTGAAGACGGCAGCCGTTCTCTGACCGCTGCTTCGATGCTATCCTCCGGTCAGTGATCACCGTCGTGGCCGGGGGTACTCACGGCCTCGTCGTCTCCGCGGGCGCCTGACGCCGGCGACGGCTCTACGGCAGGTTGCTTGGGCTGACGGCGCGTCTTGGCCGCCTCGTCCTCGCCGGGCCGGCCGGCCAGCGCTGCGACCAGATCCGGAGCGCTCAACGCGAGCGGCGCGGACGGCGCCTTGCCCTGCTTGTCCTCTCCGAAATAGAGCGTCATGTGAGGGAAGGGGATCTCGATCCCCAACTCGTCGAACCGGTTCTTCATCCGGCGATTGAATTCCCGTCCCACCGTCCACTGGTTGATCGGCGTCGTCTTGATGCGGGCCTTGATGATCACCGCGCTGTCGGCGAAGGCGTCGACGCCAAGGATCTCGATCGGTTCGAGAATGAGAGCACTGTAGGGAATTTCCGTCTCCATGCCCGCGCCGATCTCCTTCAGCACCTCGATCACGTCGTCGACGTTTTCGCGATAGGCAACCCCGACGTCGAAGACGTAGTACGAGAAATCCCGGGTCATGTTCAGCACCGACGTCACGTCGCTGAACGGCACGGTGTGCACGCTGCCCGCAAGGTCGCGCAGCTTGACGGTTCGGATCGTCATGCCCTCCACCAGGCCGGCATGACCGCCGACCTGCACGACGTCGCCAATGGCGATCGTGTTCTCGATGATGTTGAACAGACCGGTGATGACGTCCTTCACCAGCGTCTGCGCGCCGAAGCCGATCGCCAGGCCGACCACACCGGCACCGGCCAAGAGCGGCGCGATGTTGATCCCCAGCTCAGACAGCGTGATGAAGGTGGCGATCGTGATCAGCACCACCAGAGCGACGTTGCGGAAAAGCGGCAGCAACGTGCGCATGCGCTGCGTTTCGTGCGGTGGGCGCCCCGCCTTTTCAGCCTTGGCAAGCTGGTTCGTCACAATCTGTGAGACGATCTGCCAGGCGACAAAGGCTGCGCCCAGCACAAGCGCAATGGATGCCGCACTGGACAGCAGGGCCTGTCCGAAATCGCCCCGCAGAAGCTCCAATGTACCCAGCCCCCAGATGTCGAGGACGATTGCCAAGGCGACTGCGAAGAAGACGACCCGGACGATCCGCGCCACAAGGGGAAGCAGGCGGTTCGGTCGGCGTTTGCTGCTGGGGCCCCTGGCCTTCAGGTTCGCACTGGCAAAGAAGATCCGGTCGATCGCACCGACGGCCAGCCGCGACAGGAAATGGGCGGCGAGAAGAACAACAACGGACAGCACCGTCGCTCGGATCATGTAGATGAAGCCGCCCTCTATCGAGAGCGCGAAGACGCCATAGGCGATGATGACGTAGATGATCGCCAGGATGTGCCAGATATCAGCCAACATCCGGCGCAGAGACAGGATTACGGGTCCCCTTTCCGTCTCCTGCTCCTCGCCATTGCCCGGTGTCTCCTCGCCGTCGGCTTTCGTGCCGCCAAGGAACTGCGCCACGGAACCGCGGTTCTGAAGCACGAACACGATCACCATCCCCGCAGCCACCAGGCCAATCAGCGCGATGATTCCATTACTGAGACCGAGACTCATGCCGAGCGTGAGCCCGACCTCCGTCACAAGAAAGCCTGCAACGCAGAGATAGGTGAGCCGCCGGATCCAGACATAGAAGTAGTTGGCGGTCTCGTCGCTCGTCCTGACCAGCCGCAGATGCGGTGCCAACGGTGTGAAGACGGCCCGCGCCACGACAAGCACGGCTGCGGCGATGAGAACGGCGTTGATCCCGGCGACACACACCAGACGGGCTTTGCGTATCGGGTCGAAGACCGCCATGGCGCCATAGGCGACCAGTCCGAAGATGATGAACGGCAGCAGGTCGATAAGCGTCCGCCCGATCAGGATCAACAGCCGATCGAAGAAGCGATCGTCGGTCCTTGGTCTTTCCAGAATTCGGCGCGGACCTCTAAGAACCAGTCGGGTCAGGATCAGCGCGACGATGCCGCTGCCCAAGACCACGAGCAGCGCAAGCAGGGTGTTTTCCCACTGCGCGCGCCGTATATCGCTTGCGAATTCCTGCTGAGCCCAGTCCCAAAGCTGCGGCAGGTTGAATACGGCCGTGCCTAGGGCGTCGAACTGCTGAGAGATGGCGGCAAGCCGCGCCTCCAGGAGGCCCAGGATGCGGGCCCCGAAGGTCTCAAGTGCGGCGGCCTCCTCTTCCTGCTGCTCTGCTGCAATCATCAGGCGCAACTGGGCGATCAGCTCGGTGCGCGCCTGCTCGTCTTCCAGAGTGCCGATCAGGCCTTCCACCTGTTCCGCAGAGCCCTCAGGCGGAGCCTCCGCCGGAGTTTCCTGTGCCGATGCCGAATGAAGGGTGAAAACGAGGCCGAGGATGTAGGCGGCAACCAAGAGGCCGAAGCGGG
Organism: Alphaproteobacteria bacterium; assembly: GCA_028281925.1. Lineage (GTDB taxonomy): Bacteria > Pseudomonadota > Alphaproteobacteria > DSM-16000 > Inquilinaceae > JACKIG01. Next base: position 160,468 of record JANQIX010000043.1, on the reverse strand, counting down.
CGCAAAGCCATCGCAGAGAGGTCATGGGTGGAATGCTCGTTTCTTGTAGATCGACCGCGCGGGAAGCTAGCGCGCCGTTTCCGCTGTCGCCAGTCCCCACGCTATAGTCGCGCGGGAGATTGGAGACCAATGGGAATCAGCACGGGGCGGAATGCCGATGCGGGGAACGACGAGCGCCAAGCTGCGCGTGTTGATCGTGGCCATCGTCGCCTCCGCCGGAATCGGCGCCGCTTACTCCGCGGCGTTTGGCGTCTTGCCGGCTCCCCGCTCTCTCATGGCCGGTGCCATGGTCGGCGCCACGATCTGCGCCACGCTGGCGGCGTTCGAGCTGTTTCTGCTGCGCGGGGGGGTAAGAGGGCCGGTCCGCCGATCCTTCCGCAGTTTGATGATCATGCGGCTGCTTGCCTATACCGGCGTCATCTTCGCCGTTCTCGCCGTTGTGCCACCGGCGTTTGCCCCGGCTGCCGATCCGTCGATTGCGTCTCTGTCGGCGCGGGACGTCGCATTCTCTTTCGCCGCCAGCTTTGTCGTCATGCTGTCCATCGGCCTGACTGAGCTGGTAGGCCCCCGCGTCCTGGTGAACTTCGCGATCGGACGCTATGCCGAACCGCGCCTGGAACAGCGTATCCTGCTGTTCGCCGACGTCGCCGGGTCCACGGCCCTGGCGGAGCGCATCGGCGACCTGAGATTTCATGAGTTGCTCGCCGATACCTTCGACTGTCTTGCCCAGGCGGTCGTCGATGCCGGCGGCGAAGTGCACAAATATGTCGGCGACGAGATGATCGCCCAATGGCCGGTCCGGACGGCTGCGCTCAACGCCCGGCCTGCCGAAGCCGTGTTCGACGCCATGCGACGCATCGACGCCTGGGGAAGCCATTTCCGCGAACGTTACGGGCAGGTGCCCCAGTTCCGGGCGGGGCTGCACTTGGGCACCGTGGCGGCCGGGGAAGTGGGGGATTTCCGGCGGGAAGTGGCTTTCCTCGGAGATGCCATGAACACTGCGGCTCGCATCGAGCAGATCTGCCGAGAACTCGATCGGCCGGTGCTGGCGTCGGAGGCCTTCGTCGCAAGTGCAATGATGCCATCGGACATCGTGGTGGAAGCCGTTGGTAACCACCCGGTACGGGGAAAGTCCGAGCCGCTTCGGCTTTTTTCTTTGCACAGGCGGCCAAACGGTGCCCTATAACATCCCGCAGGACAGCGTGCCCCCCGCTCTTCGGCATGCTCATGTGCCGCGATTGAGTCGGACTTTCGGCGATGCCGCGGCGGGATGCGGGTGGCACCCTGTTGGGTGACCACAAGGTTGAGTGAAATTCATCAGGGAGCTCACAATATGCGTTCGATCAAGTCCATCCTCTTGGGGTCCATTGCTGCCGTTGCGATGGGTGTCACGGCGGCCCAGGCGGAGGTTGTCATCGCCACCGCCGGTCCGATGACGGGCCAGTATGCGTCCTTCGGCGAGCAGATGAAGAACGGCGCCGAACTGGCGGTCGCCGATCTCAATGCTGCCGGCGGCATCCTTGGGGAAGAGGTGACGCTGCTGGTGGGCGACGATGCCTGCGACCCGCGCCAGGCCGTGTCGATTGCCAACCAGATGGTCAACGACGGCGTGATCTTCATGGCCGGGCATTTCTGCTCGGGCTCGTCGATCCCGGCGAGTGAGGTCTACACCGAAGAGGGCATCCTGCAGATCTCGCCCGCATCGACCAATCCGGCTCTGACCGACGAAGGCGGCTCCAACGTCTTCCGTGTCTGCGGGCGTGACGACCAGCAGGGCTCGATCGCTGCGCAGTATCTGGCCGAGAACTTCGCCGATGCGAACATCGCGATCGTCCATGACAAGACCGCCTATGGTAAGGGCCTCGCCGACGCGACGTTGGAGGCGCTTAATGGGCTGGGTGTCAGCGAGACCCTCTACGAAGCCTACACGGCCGGCGAGAGTGACTATTCGGCGCTGGTGTCCCTGTTGAAAGAGAACAGCGTCGACGTTCTCTATGTCGGTGGCTACCACACCGAGGCTGGCCTGATGGTCCGCCAGATGCGCGAGCAGGGGATGGACACGCAGCTCATCTCCGGCGATGCGCTGGTCACCGACGAATACTGGTCGATCACGGGCGAGGCCGGCGAAGGCACGCTGATGACCTTCGGCCCCGACCCGCGCGAGCTGCCGTCGGCCGTCGAGGTTGTGGAGCGGTTCCGTGAGCAGGGCATCGAGCCTGAGGGCTATACGCTCTACACCTATGCCGCCATCCAGGTGTTCACCCAGGCCGCCGAGATCGCGGGCACCACGGATCTCGATCCGGTGATCGAAGCGATGCACGGCAACAGCTTCGACACGGTGCTGGGCGAACTGACCTTCGACGAGAAGGGCGACATCCAACAGCCGGCCTATGTCTGGTATGAGTGGACCGAGGGTACCTACACTCAGGTTCAGTAGTCTTCAGGGCAGTTCAGCCCTGTGCCTGACCGGCGGCGCCATCGGCGCCGCCGGTTTTCTTTTGCCCGGATGTCTCGCACCCAGACCGGCTGATTGGTAGGGTTCAAAGTAAATCGATGCCAATGAACGTGCCACGAGAGCGAATTGAGCCAGCGCGACCCGAGCAAGCGCCTGGAGCATCAACCGTAAAGTCTCTGTACTAAATTTCCGCCAGTGTCCTTTTTTGCGTTATGTTCACGATGGGGCAGATTTCTGCTATCGGATTTATAGTTAACGCATCGTTTCTATTGTTGAGTCTTCGTTTTCTCCAGGCATTTATTGTGTGTTATTGGTGAATCTTTAAGAGATCCCAAGCTAGCGTCATTCACGAAGAATTCCAGATCTCCATCGCTCGCGGCTGTCGATGTGCGGCATCCCGATCCGCGACGCACCGAGGGGAGACTCCATGGCGATCTCTCGCAAGCCGGCTGCGTGCAGCAGCCGAGTGGCTGCGCGCACGCTTGGCCAAGCCACCGCCCGGCGCGACGTCCACCCCGTAGCTGTCCGGTGGCCGCGTCTCGCCGGGACCCGCCATCTGCGCAGGTCGCTGCCCGGAACCACGGCGCTGACGGCCGTCGCGATGCTTGGCTGGCTGATGCTGCCGGAAGGGGCGCTGGCGCGGCCGACCGGCGGCGTCGTGACCCAGGGCGAGGCGGAGATCATCTATGGCGAGACCTCCGTCACCATCCAGCAGGCCTCCGACCGCGTGATCATCGAATGGGAGAGCTTCGACGTCGGCGCGCATGAGAGCGTGATCTTCAACCAGCCCCATGCGCTGGCCGCAGCGCTGAACATCGTGCTCGGCGGCGGCCCGACCCAGGTGTTGGGCAACATCGAGGCCAACGGCCAGGTCCTCATCTCCAACCCCTCCGGCGTTGTCTTCGGGGCCGGGGCCAATGTCGATGTGGCGTCCGTCGTGGCCTCCACGCTCACCCTTATGAACCGCGATGCCTTCATGAATGGGGACGCCCTGGACTTCGCGCTGGCCGAAGGCGGCGACCCGACGGCGGTGGTGGAAAACCACGGCACTATTCGGGCCAGTGGCATGGCAGCCCTGGTCGGCCCGGGCGCGCGCAACGCAGGCACCATCGTGGCCGACGTGACGGTGATCGGCGCGGGCGAGGGCTTTGCGCTGGACTATTACGGCGACGGGCTGATCAATTTCGCGATCACCGCTCCGACCACGGTGCGGCCGGTGGGCTCCGACGGCCAGCCGGTCGAGGCCCTGGTGGTGAACGACGGTACGATCCTGTCCGATGGTGGCCGGGTGATCCTGACAGCCGACGCTGCAGCGGGCGTGATCGACACCGTCATCAACGTCGACGGCATCGTCCAGGCGCGAACGATCGAGAACCGTGACGGTCAGGTCGTGCTGCTGGGTGGCGACGAAGGCACCGTCAGGGTGGCCGGCACGATCGAGGCGACAGGCGACGATACGGGCGAGGCCGGCGGCACGGTCCATGTGCTGGGCGACACGGTCGTGCTGGCCGAGGGCGCGGATATCGACGTCTCGGGCCAGGCCGCCGGCGGGACGGCGCTGGTCGGCGGTGCGCAGGGCGGCGGCCCGCTGGCGGCCGGCGGCCATATCGCCTATGCGGACCTGCCGCTGGCGGACGGCGCTACGCGCATCACCATCGACACGACGGCGGACTTCGCGGCAGAGCGCCACCTGCCGACGGCCGACATCGTCTATGTCGACGCGGGCGCGGCATTGGCCGCCGACGCGACGGAAGCCGGTGACGGCGGCACGGTGGTCGTCTGGGCGGATGACGAAGCGGCCTTCCACGGCAGCATCAGCGCTGAAGGCGGCGCACATGGCGGCGACGGCGGGTTCGCAGAAGTGTCGAGCGACCAGGTCACGGTTACGGGCACGTTCAGACTTGGCGCGGTGGCCGGGCAATCAGGCAGCGTGCTGATCGACCCGACCGATCTATGCGCGGCTGCGGCAGCCGGCAGCTGTTCGGCCGGCTTCTCCTTCGTCGATACCGCGACGATCGTGGCGACCCTGGAATCGGGGGCGGATTTCACCCTCGACACCAGCGCCGTGCCGGGCAGCGATGTGGGCAATGTAGAGATCGTGGATGCGATCACGGTGGACTTCGCCAACGACGCCAGCGCCGATGATGCCGCCACCTTCTTCGTCAACGCCGACGCCGCCATCTCTCTGGATGCGGCGATCACCGGCACGAACGGGGCGCTCGGCATCAACTACCAGGCGGTGGGTGAGATCGACGTGAATGCGGCCGTGACCGTGGGCGGCGGGGCGGATGTCGTGATGCTCTCGCAATCCCATATCCGCGCCGACGCCAGCATCCAGAACGACGGCACGGGGGCGACCAGCCTGGTCGCCGGGTGGGACGGCACGACGACGGACATCGCTACGATCTTGGCCACGCCAGCGACCTATGGCATCGGCGGCGGCGCGATCTTCATCGGCGACGGCACCCAAACCGCGGGCATCGCCGTCGGCTCCCGCTATGGCGCCAGCAGGTTCGCCGCGGCGGCGATGACGCTGCGGGGCAGCGACACGACGAACTATGTGTATGCCCAAGCGGGCTTCCGGGACCCCGGTACGGCCGGTTTCGATATCGACGGCACGATCACGATTGCGTTGAGCGACGGCGCGGGCACCGCCGGCAATCTGACGGCCACCGCGGGTAGCGGGTTCGTAAGCTACGTCCAGGTTGGCCACGGTGGTCTCGACACTGATGTCTCCATGTTTGACTCGGACGGTAACTATCGAGGCACCATCACCGTTGCCCTAGCCAATCAGCTGGCCTTCACGGGTGACGGTCAGGGTGCTTACGCCCAGCTCGGCCACGGTGGCTATTTCGTCAACGGCGATCAGAGCGGCGACATCATCATCACTTCCGCTAACGACCTGACTTTCGGCGCTGGCGGCAACAACTATGCCTATGCTCAGCTCGGTCACGGGGGCATTTACGCCAGAGGCGATCATGGCGGCGCCATCACGATCACATCGGCTAACGACCTGACTTTTTCGGCCGGCAGCAGCCAATATGCCTATGCCCAGCTCGGTCACGGGGGCCACTACGCCCAAGGCGATCACAGCGGCGACATTGAGATCGCCTCGGCCAATGACCTGACCTTCACTGGCGATGGGTCCGACGCTTACGCCCATCTCGGCCACGGCGGCCACTCCGCCTTGGGTGATCATACCGGCGCCATCACGATCACATCGGCGAACGACCTGACCTTCGCGGCCGGCGGCAGCCGTAGTGCCTATGCCCAGCTCGGCCACGGGGGCTTTTGGGCCGACGGCGATAGTGGCGGCGCCATCACGATCGCATCTGCCAACGACCTGACCTTGACCGGTGGCTCGGGCGACTACGCCTACGTCCAGCTCGGCCACGGCGGCATTGCCGCGGACGGCAGTCCCAACGGTGCGATCGATGTGACCGTCTTGGGTGTTCTGACGCTGACCGGTCAGCACGCGACCGAACGATACGCCCTGATCGGTCATGGCGACGATATCGGCGATAGCGATGACAATTTCGACGACGGCAACACCGTCGGCGGCGACGTGACCGTCCGCGTCGGCGGCGCGGCGCAGCTCGCCAACGCCTTCCTCGGGCATCTGATCGACGTCAACGGCACCTACACCGACGGTGACACCTATTTCGGCGTGGACGGCGTGCTGACGGCCGACGCCAGCAGCGGGTTCAACAGCGCGACGGAGGCGAACGGCGGTGAGCTGCGCATCTATCTTGTGTCGGCGGCTAGCGATGCCGTGAACGCAGCGGCCCTTCTGAACGGCGTCGCCCATGGGGGAGATCCCGCACCCAACAATCAGGGCCCGTACGCTTTCGGGCTCGGCACCTATGCACCGGGAACCGTGCGGGCCTCGGCGCCAGCCGGGGGTGGGGCGGTGGCCGGCAACTTCGCCTACTACACTCTCGACGCAGTCCTGCCGCCCGAAGACGACGGATCGTCCGACTTCCCGACGGATGTGGAGACCGTAATGGACGTCGGCCGCGGGATCCGCGATGCGGAGAGCGAGCTCAGCACACCGGGCGGATCGGCGCTCCGCAGCAACGAGCTCGGCGCACCTTTCCAGGCGGACGTCTTTTCCGAGACGTTCACGCTTGTGGAGACGGACGGCCCCGGCGTCCCGATACGGCCGCCAGCCGGCGCGGCGCCGGTAGACGACGGCGCCTGGCTGCAGACGCCGACCGACCGCACCGATGCCTGGGACGAGGAAGACGAGATCGGCGGAGTGACGGGGCCGGACGATCTCGGCGAGCTCAACGCCTCCGCGGGAGCCGGCGACCAGCAGGCCGAGGTGGAGACCTGCGTGGCGGCCTTCCTTGGCGAGGTCTGGGACGCCGCGGCAACCTGTCAATAGGGCCGAGCAGGACAGCGATGTGCACTGTCGTCGGCCTCTCCATCTGGATCGAAGCCACGGTCGCCTTCAACCGGATTTGAGGCAGTCTTGTCCATCCGGTGGCGGAACTTTCTTGTCGACTTGCCGGCAAGATTTGGCAGAATCCGAATGATAATCCAGATGTCCAGGACAAATCATGACACTGTGATAATGAATATGTGATCATCAGCTCATAGAATCGGGTTCTCCTACGGCCTCTACCGTCCCATCATTCAAATCTTTGGCGCACAAGTCTGCCGGAATCGGAAACCTTCAGAAATTTTTCAGAACTTCTTTATGAAGAATCTGCGCTAAATCCTGTTATCCCTCTTCTCGCCCGTGGCGCGTTTAGTGGTTCGCGTCTTGGGTAATACCCGTATCTGCATAGGTCAAGCCTCGCTGCATTGTCCCGCTGGGGAGTCGCGAGCCGGAGGGGGATTCCATGTCGAACCGTCGGAGCATTACCGAACAAGCCGGTCGATCCGGTGCACTTTCGCCTCGTGGCGTGTCCCGCGGGCGGCCCGCCGACCCATTGCGCCGCAGGCTGACGGGCACCGAGCCGTCGCCCGTGTTGCGTCGGACGCTGGCGGGGACGACGGCGCTCACCGCGGCGGCGGTGGTCAGTGTGCTGCTGGCGTCTGAGCCGGTGCTAGCGCTGCCGACCGGCGGCACGGTCACCGAGGGCCAGGCAGAGATCATCTATGGTCCGGACAGTGTCACCATCCGCCAGGGCTCTGACCGCGTCGTCATCGAATGGCAGGGCTTCGACGTTGCCGCCCATGAGAGCGTGAACTTCATCCAGCCCCATGCGCTTGCCGCCGCGCTGAACCGCGTGTTGGGCGGCGGGCCGTCGCAGATCCTCGGTACGGTCGCCGGCAACGGGCAGGTCTTCATCTCCAACCCCGCCGGCGTCGTGTTCGGTCCGCAAGCGAATGTTGACGTGGCTTCGATCGTCGCGACATCGGTCGGGATCATGAACGACCGCTTCATGGCGGGTGGCGAACTGGCGTTCGACGTCGCCGGCGATCCGACCGCGGTGGTGGAGAACCATGGATCGATCCGCGCCAGCGGGTTGGCAGCCCTAGTCGGGCCGGCAGCGCGCAATTCGGGGGCGATCGTGGCCGACGTGGCGATCATCGGCGGCGGCGAGGGCTTCGCGCTGGACTACTATGGCGACGGACTGGTGAACTTCGCCATCACCGACCCGACGACCGTGCGCCCGGTGGACGCCGACGGCACGCCGGTCGAAGCGCTGGCGGCTAACACCGGCACCATCATGGCCGATGGCGGCCAGGTGATCCTGACCGCGGATGCCGCAGCCGGCGTCGTGGACACCCTGATCAACCTCGACGGCGTGGTGATGGCCCGCTCGATCGAGAACCGGAACGGCCAGATCGCGCTGGTGGGCGGCAACGAAGGCACGGTGATGCTCGCCGGCACCATCGACGCCACGGGCGATGATGCAGGCGAAGTCGGCGGCACGGTCCATGTACTGGGCGAGACGGTCCAGCTCGCCGACGGTGCTGAGATCGACGTATCGGGCCAGGCCGGCGGCGGCACCGCGCTGATCGGCGGCAGCGAACGCGGCGGCCCGCTGGCGCCCGGCGGCCACATCGCCTATGCCGCGCCGGAGGCGGGGCGCAGCGGCACGCGCATCACCGTCGACCGGACAGCGACCTTCGAGACCGCCGGCTACATCCCGACGGCCGACATCGCCTATATCGATGCCGGCGCGACGGTCAACGCCGACGCGGTCGATGTCGGCGACGGAGGCACGGTCGTTGTCTGGGCCGATCAGGAGACGACGTTCGAAGGCACGATCAGCGCGCAGGGCGGCGTCAACGGCGGCAATGGCGGTTTCGTGGAGACGTCCGGCGGCAACCTCTCCCTCGGCGGCCGCGTCGATCTGGCAACGCGGCTGGCCGGCACCAGCGGCACCTGGCTGATCGATCCCACCGACATCGTCGTGGATGCGACCTTTATCGCCGGCATTCTGCCGACGCTGGAGCAGGGGGCCGATATCGTGATCTCGACGGCCGGCGCCGGCACGGATCCGGGCGATATCAGCTTCATCGATCCGTTCACCGTCGACTTCGCGAACGACCCCAGCGTGGACACTGAGGCCACGCTGACGGCGATCGCCGACAGCGCGATCATCCAGTCCGCCGCCATCACTGCTGAGAACGGCGTGTTGAACCTCGACTTCACCGCCGCCACCGGGATCACGGTCGACGCTGGGATCACCACCAATGGCGGCGATGTGTCCTTCCGCGCCGATCAGATCGCTGTGAACGCCGCCATCGATGCTGGCGCCGGGATGCTGAACTTCGACGCACCGACGGTCGACTTGGACGCTGACCTGGTGGCGTTGGGCGGTATCACCGGCACCGCGACGGACGTCAATGTGCTGGGTTCGGCCGGCGGGGCCGAGATCGAGGATGCGATTGACGTCGCCGCGGTCGGCGCGACGGTGGATGTGGCCGCCGGCACCTATGATGGTTTCACGATCGACAAGGCCGACCTGACCGTCAGCGGCGTTGGCGAAACGACGGTCGTGCAGACCGTCGGCACGGCCGTGACCATCGCCGCCAATGGAGCCGTCGTGCAGGACATGGCGCTGGTCGGCAGCGGTGCCTTTGGCGATGTGGGCGTGCTGCTGAACGGCTCGTTGTCACCGCAGCTGACCGGGGTGCGGATCCAGAACGTCGATATCCGCAACATGGAAGATGGCATCCGCAGCATCGGCGATATCGGTGATGGGGATGATGCGTCCATCGATGTGGCTATTCTCGGCAACAGCGTGACCGATCGGGCGGTGTTTGAGGATTTCCTGGACTCGGCCGTCGATCTCGCCGACGCCAACCGCGGCGGTGCGGTCTACCTCGTCCAGAACCTGCTCATCCAGGACGGTGCCGATGCCGATACGCTCGCAACCGGCGGCGACGCTCTGCGCTTCGTCGGTCCCGACGCGGTGACGGTTCAGGGCGTGCTGATGACGCATCGCGCCGGCGACGACGCAATCGACTTCATCAACTCGCTGATCAACGCGAACATCCTGATCGGCGGTGATAGCCCGGGTGAGGGCAACACGCTTCTCGGCAGCGACAGCGGCATCCACACCGAAGCGCTTATCGCGACACGGTTCACGGTCGAGGGCAATGCGCTGATCGACGGCCAGGGCGACGCCATCGATTTCGATGCCAATATCGGCAATGGTTCCACCATCCGCGTCGTCGGCAACACCGACATCCTGGGCGGCAATGACGGCATCGACTTTGACGATCAGATCCTCAGCGGTTCGACGATCCTGGTCGACGGCAACGACAACATCATCGGTGACAACGGCATCGATGTCGGGTCCAACGATGCCGATGCGATCATTGGCGGCACGTTCACGGTGTCGAACAACGGGCGCATCGAAGGTCGCGTCGAAGACGGCATCCGCTTCGTCAACCGGGTCACGGCGGGGTCCGAAGTCGAGATCTCGGGCAACGGAGTAATCGTCGGCGGCAATGACGGCATCGATACGAACGCGGTGGTCGGCAGTGTGTTCGGCATCTTCCGCAACGGCACAATCCAGGGGCGGACCCAGAGCGGTGTCGAGTTCGAAGGGCCGCTGACCCAGAACGCGGTCGTCTCGATCAGCGAGAATACGAACATCCTCGGCGCCACGACAGGTCTCGAGCTGCGCGGCACCATCGAGGACAGCGTGAGGGTCCTCATCGACAACAATGGGGCTGCAACGGTCTCGGGCAACGCCTATGACGGGACGGCCCTTGTGGATCTAGCGGACTTCGCCATCACCGGGGGCATCCGCGGCGGAACGCAGGACAGCATCCTCATCGGCCGGATCCAGGATAGTGCCTGGGTCACCATCAGCCGCAACATGATCAGCGGCGGCGCCAACGGCATCGGCTTTGCCGATATCGCGTCCACCAGGGTGACCGAGGTGCACAACAACGTCATCCTCGACAACGGCGCCGATGGCGTCCGTTTCAGGGGAAGCATCAGCGGCCCGACCTCGGTGTTCCAGAATTTCATTGCCCGCAACGGCGGCAGCGGCATTCATGTGGCGGAGGATGCCGATATCGGAACCGGCAATCTGCTGGTGCAGGTGAACTTCCTGCCCGGCAGCGGTTTTGCCCACGGCAATGGCGGTCTTGCCATCAACCATGAAGGTACCGGCACGGCAGATGTCGAGGCCAACTGGTGGGGCACGACCTCGGCCACTGAGGTCGCCTCGGTGCTGCGCGGCGTGGACCTGCCGCTTGTGGTACTGGAGACGGGCGACGACGCCAACGTCCCGCCGATCGACTTCGGTCCGACCCTGTTCAGCCCCTTCGCCTTCCAGAACGACCAGGTGGCGACGTTGACCGAACCGCCGCCCCCGCCGCCTCCGCCTCCGCCCCCGTCGGTGGCTCCGGCTCCGGCGGCCCCGGCTCCGGAGATCCCGGTGGATCCGGAGAGCCTGCTGGACGAGATCCGCGGCCCCTCAAGCCAGCTCGACCGTCCGGGCGGCGCGCAGTTCTTCACCAACGAGCTGGGCGAGCCGTTCCAGGCGACCGTGTTCAGCGACGAGTTCGCCCTCGGGGAGCTTGCGGTCGCTGAAGGGGTTCAGCTGGCCGCGGGTGGTGTCGGCCCGATCAATCTCGGGGACCTGCAGCCCGCGGCAGGGCCGGGCAGCGCAGAGGCGCAGGCCGAAGACACCTGCGTGGCCGCCTATCTGGGCGACTTCTGGAGTACGACGGCCGCCTGCCAGTAGGCCGGCGTTCAGGCGCGGCCGACACCCCGCATCACGGGTGTCGGCTCGCGCTCACGCTTGAGCCGACCTACGGATCGGCGCTCCGTAGGTCGGCGTAGAGGCGAAGCCGAAACCCGACATTGCCGCGGCCGTCGGCTCGCGCTGACGCTTGAGCCGACCTACGGATCGGTGCCTCGTAGGTCGGCGTAGAGGCGAAGCCGAAACCCGACGTGTGGGCGTCCGGGGTCAGCCTACCCGCCGCTCTCAAAACCCGGATAGAGCGTCATGCCGCCGTCCACATAGAGGTTCAGGCCGCTAACATAATCCGAATAGTCCGAGGCCAGCCAGATGGCGGCGTGCGCGATGTCTTCCGGTTCGCCGATGCGCTTATAGGGCACAAGGTTCATCAGGGACGCGTATGCCTCCGGCGTCTCCCACGCCTCGGTATTGATCGGCGTGCGGATGGCGCCGGGGCAGATGCTGTTGACGCGGATGCGCAACGGCGCCAGCTCCTGCGCGATGCTCTTCATCATCAGCATCACGCCGCCCTTCGAGGCCGCGTAGTTCACATGCCCCGCCCACGGGATCACGTCGTGGACGGAGCTAATGCAGATGATCTTGCCGGCCGCGACCGATACATCCGGCCGCACGCCCTGGCGCTTGAAGATGCGCGTGGCCTCGCGGCAGCAGAGGAACTGGCCGGTCAGGTTCACGTCGATGACCCGACGCCATTCATCCAGCGTCATCTCGTCGAAGGCGGCGTCGCGCTGCAGGCCGGCATTGCTGACCAGGATGTCCAGCGTGCCGAAGGCGTCCAGCGCCTGGGCGAACATCGCCTGCACCTGGTCTTCCTGGCTGACATCGGCCTTCACGGCGATGGCCTTGCCGCCCGCGGCTTCGATCTCACGCACGACCTCCAGCCCCTTGGCCTCGGACGAGCTGTAATTGACGACGACATCGGCGCCGGCTTGGGCCAGGCCCAGCGCCACAGAGCGGCCGATGCCGGAGCTGGAGCCGGTGACGATCGCCTTCTGGCCAGCCAGGCTCTTCTCGCCCGGCTGGGCCGGCGGCTTGGCGGCGGGAAGCCCGTGCTTGGCGGCGTAGTCGGCGGCGGTATCGATCGGCATGATGTCTTGCCCCTGTCTTGCGATGCGTTGGGTGGAGGCCCCGTCAGTGTTCCGGGCGGCGCGGCTGCAGCAGCTTGGCGATCAGCCCGGTCCAGCCGGTCTGGTGCGAGGCGCCGACGCCGCGGCCGTTGTCGCCATGGAAGTATTCATAGAACTGGAGGTAGTCGCGGAAATGGGGGTCGGACTGCATTTTCGGATAGAGGCCGAAAACGGGCCGCTTGCCCTCGTCGTCTTTCAGGAAGATGCGCGACAGCCGGCGCGATACCTCGTTCGACGCCTCCAGAATAGTGATGAAGTTGCCCGAGCCCGTCGGGCATTCGATCTTGAAGTCGTCGCCGTAGTAGTGGTGGAAGCGCTGCATGGACTCGATCAGCAGGAAGTTCACCGGGAACCAGATCGGCCCCCGCCAGTTGGAATTCCCGCCGAACATGTAGGTGTCGCTTTCGGCCGGCTTGTACTGGACGGTCAGGTTCTGGTGGCCCCAGGTGAAGACGTAAGGCGCGCTCTCATGCACCTTCGACAGCGCGCGCACGCCGTAGTCCGACAGGAACTCGCTTTCGTCCAGCATGTAGCGCAACAGCGACTTCATGCGATGCCCGCGCAACAGCGACAGCAGTCGCCGCTCGCCCTTGCCCGGCTCTTCCCAGCGCGAGACCAGGTGGGCGAGGTCGGGACGGTAGTTCAGGAACCAGCGCAGCCGCCGCTCGAACTCCGGCACCCGCGCCATCATCTCCGGCTCCAGCACCTCCACCGCGAACATTGGGATCAGGCCGACCATGCTGCGCAGCTTCATCGGGATCACGTGGCCGTCGGGCGCCTCCAGCACGTCGTAATAGAAGCCGCCGTCTTCGTCCCAGAGGCCCTGGCCCGTGCCGCGGAAATCGGTCATGGCCGCGGCGATCTCCAGGAAATGCTCGAAGAACTTCGTTGCGATGTCCTGATAGATCGGGTTGTGCAGCGACAGCTCCAGCGAGATGCGCATCATGTTCAGGCTGTACATGGCCATCCAGCCGGTGCCGTCGGCCTGGTTGATGGTCACGTCGGGCCCCAGACCGGGATTGCTGCGGTCGAACACGCCGATATTGTCCAGGCCCAGGAAACCGCCCTGGAAGATGTTGTTGTCGCCCTTGTCCTTGCGGTTGACCCACCAGGTGAAGTTCAGCAGCAGCTTGTGGAACACGCGCTCCAGGAACGCCACGTCGCCGGCATCGCCGCGCCGCTTCTGGTCGATCTTGAAGACGCGCCAAGTGGCCCAGGCATGCACCGGCGGGTTGACGTCGCCGAACGCCCATTCATAGGCCGGGAGTTGGCCGTTGGCGCTCATGTACCATTCGCGGCAGAACAGGATCAGCTGTTCCTTGGCGAACTCAGGGTCGACCAGCGCCAGCGGCAGGCAATGGAAGGCGGAATCCCAGGCCGCAAACCACGGATACTCCCACTTGTCCGGCATGGACAGGATGTCGGCCGTGTTGACGTGGAACCACTCGCTATTGCGGCCGTGCTTGCGGCTTTCCGGTGGCGGGATCTGTGTTTCGTCGCCGTGCAGCCATTCGGGAATGTCGAAGTAATAGTACTGCTTGGTCCAGATCATGCCGGCGAGGGCCTGGCGCTGGACCAGGCGCTCATCGGCACTGTCGATGCCCTGCTGCAGGTCGTCATAGTAAGCGTCGGCCTCAGCCCGCCGGGCCTGGGCAATGGCCTCGGCGTCGTCAAACGGCGCGGCAAGCCCATCCTTGCTCAGCCGGAGGCGCAGCGTCGCTTCGCCATGGGCTGGAACATCCAGCCGGTAATGGGCGGCCGCCTTGGTGCCGGTTTGCGCCGGGTTCACCGCATGCCCGTTGCCGTCGACGACGAATTCGTGGAACGCGTCCTTGAAGTGGCCATCCGCGTCCAGGTCATAGAGGCGGCGGACATTGGTCTCATTCTCGGTGAACAGCAGCTCGGGGCCGCCTTCGCAGTACAGATGGTATTGTCCAAGCTTGTCGTGTTCTGCGACCACGGCGCTGCCGTCCAGCGACAGGCGCGGCTTGGGGTGGTTCCGGTACCATGCCCAGGTGTTGCGGAACCAAAGCTGAGGCAACACATGGATCGGCGCGGCATCCGGTCCACGATTGCAGACCGTGACCAGCATGACGATATCGTTGCTGCCGGCTTTGCAGTATTCCACGAAAACGTCGAAATAGCGGTCGTCATCGAAAAGGCCGCTGTCGATCAGTTCAAATTCCAGTGCCTCTTTCTTCCAGATGGGATTCTCATCGATCATCTGCTGATAGGGATAGGCACGCTGCGGGTACTTGTACAGGTACTTGAGGTACGAATGGGTCGGCGTAGCGTCCAGATAGTAATAGTATTCCTTGACGTCTTCGCCGTGGTTGCCCTGCTGGCCCGTCAGGCCGAACAGCCGCTCTTTCAGGATCGGGTCCTGTCCGTTCCAGAGAGCAAGTCCCAGGCAGAGCCTTTGGTGATGGTCGCTGAGCCCGGCCAGCCCGTCTTCGCCCCAGCGATAGGCGCGGCTGCGGGCATGGTCGTGCGGGAAATGGTCCCATGCGGTTCCGTCGGGGCTGTAGTCTTCGCGCACGGTGCCCCATTGGCGTTCGCTCAAATAGGGCCCCCAGCGCCGCCAGTTGCGCTCGCCGCGATCGGCTTCGTCCAGGCGCTGTTGCTCGACCGTCTTGGGCTGTCCGCTCATGGGTCACCTGCCGCTCGGTTGTCTTTGAATTGGGGAAGCGAACGCGATTAAACGCGACTCCCGCCCGCTGCGCCACCCCGGCGCCGCCGCGGGATCGCGCCCATGGCGAAACCGCCCGTCCGCAGGGTTGGATGCGGCGGGGTGGCATGGGTTACAGGTTGGGTCAGGCAGCTGAAGGCAGCTCTTCCCGTCGTCCTCGCGGAGGCGAGGACCTCGGGTCACCGGGCTGGGCGCGAATGGCCGGAGATGCCCGCTTTGCGCGGGCATGACGAGCTATTTCTGGCCGCAGACGTGAAGGGCGCGAAGGATCTGAGGAGGGGGGCACCGCGGGTGGGGCCTGTGCCGCCCCACCCGCGGGCCGTCAGTCGGCTACCAGACCGGGTCGCCCAGGTTGACGTCGTTGGAGTCGGTCAGTGCGCCCGCTGCGGCGCCGGCAGCGCCGCCCAGCAGGGCGCCGGCCAGGGCGCCTTCGCCGCCGTCGATCAGCGCACCACCGGTCGCGCCGGCCGCCGCGCCAAGGGCGGCACCGCTGAGCGCGCGGTCTTGGGTGGAATAGCCGCAGGCGGCAACAAGGCCCAGAACAAGAGCGAGGGTGGTCATCCGAAGCATGGAACTCTCCTGCCGTTGTTAACCCGTTGACGGTGTGGGTACGTCGCCGTCCTGATCGGCGCGCACCGTGCCCGGCAGCCTCGCTGTCGGCGCAAGGCGACCTGCTCTTTTCAAAGCAAGATCTGATCCGATGCCGACAATTGTTTGTCGGCATTGGGAAATTCTATGGTGGGATTGTGTCGGCGCGGCCGGAGATGGGGCGATGACGGTCACATACAAGGCGGAGGGTTCGGGGACGCAGCAGGCTGCCGCACTGTTCCGGAAGTCGGAAATGCGGGCGGAGCGGACGATCGGCGTCGTCCGCATCCTGGTCTCGCTGATGCTGGCGGTCAGCCTCCTGCTGGCGGCAATCGAGGCGGCACCGCGACGCCCCGATCGTTCTCTTTGGCCGTGAAGCGGCCGCGAAGGCTGGTCGCGTGTATCGGCATCCCTCCCAACACAACGATGACTGGTCAACGATGTGGCTGAATTCTAGCGATTAGAGTTTGATCGGCCGTTTTCTACGCGATAGCGTGTTGAACGGTACATTTGAACCTTCGCGTAATTGGCTGCGGCCGGCATGGGCCGCGTCGGCCACGGGGCCTGTAGGTTTGGTTGCCATAGGTGCCCCGGTCGCCGACAGGATCATGCCGTGTCGGCGCGGCCGGGAGGATACCCATGCTGGTCGACGATTTTCTGGGTAAGCGTGGCGGTCCGGTGTTTACCGTGAAGCCGACGGATACGCTGGCGGAGGCGGCCCGCGGCTTTGCCGAGCCGATCGGCGGCAAGCGCTATTCCTGCGCCGTGGTCGTTGACGACGACAACAAGGTGGTCGGTATGATCTCGCTCGGCGACATCGTTTGGTTCGTCGGCCGGCTGGAGGAACGCGCCGCAAAGCTGGATGTGCGCAACATCATGACGGAGGACGTCGTCACCTGCAGCCGCGACGAGATGCTCGAAGACGTGCTGAAGCGCATGGCCGATCGTGCCATCCGCCATGTGCCGGTGATCGAGGACGGGAAGCTGATCGGCCTGGTCGCCCGCCGAGAGGCTTTCGAATTCCTCTACAAATGGGCCAAGCTCGACGCCGACAACCTGACGGAATGGCTGTTCACGTCGCACGCGCGGTATTGAGCGAAGAGGCTGCGCCTCGTTTGGGAGGCACCCCGTGCACCGACCTTGCCAGGCGCCTGGCATGAGTACCGCGATCGTGCCGGGCGACTCCAATCGACAGCCGATGGTCTGACCGAAGGTTGCCGCGCCGTGGCGGGCGCGAGCGAGATGGTCGTCGACTTCAAGGCTGCGCGCCCCCATCTGATCGCTTAATGTGGTTGCCTGTGTCGGCGTGACAGCCGCGACGCAGCAGTTGCAATCCGTCTTCAGGGCGCAAGCCGTAAACGATCGTTGCAGGATCGGCATTCCGACCTGTGAGCAGAGGTACCTGAGCCATTCTCACGCAAGAACTCCAGACGCCGACGGCGCAGACACCGGCGTGGGCGCAGCGGCGCACGTTTGCCATCATCTCTCACCCCGATGCGGGCAAGACGACGTTGACCGAAAAGCTGCTGCTGTTCGGCGGGGCGATCCGTATGGCCGGCCACGTCAAGGCCCGCGGCGAGAGCCGGCGGACGCAGTCGGACTGGATGGAGATCGAGCGCGCCCGTGGCATCTCAATCTCAAGCTCGGTGATGACGTTCGAGCAGGACGGCATCACCTTCAACCTGCTCGACACGCCAGGGCACCAGGACTTCAGCGAAGACACCTACCGCACACTGACGGCCGTGGACTCCGCGATCATGGTGATCGATGCGGCAAAGGGCATCGAAGACCAGACGCGCAAGTTGTTCGAGGTGTGCCGGCTGCGCGACATCCCGATCATCACCTTCGTCAACAAGGTGGATCGCGAGGGGCGGGACCCTTTCGAGCTGCTTGACGAGATCGAGAGCACCCTGGCGCTCGACGCGAGCCCGGTGACCTGGCCGGTCGGCATGGGGGTCGACTTCCACGGCTGTTACGACGTCCCTGCCCAGCGCTTCCTGACCTCTGAAAGCGGGCGCGGCGGACCGTTCCATCAAGCCATTGCAACGAACGGCCTCGATGATCCGGAGCTGGACCGGCGTGTGCGCGGCGATGTGCTGGCACCCTTCCGGGACAGCGCGGCCCTGGCCGCATCGGCGTACCAGCCGTTCGATGCCGAGGCCTATCAGGCCGGGCACATGACGCCGGTCTTCTTCGGCAGCGCGCTGGAAGGATATGCCGTCGGCGAACTGCTGCAGGCGCTGGCGTCGGTCGCGCCGCCGCCGCGCACGCAGCCTGCCGACCCGCGAAGCGTCGGGCCGGGGGAAGACAAGGTCGCGGGCTTCGTCTTCAAGGTCCAGGCCAACATGGACCCGAACCACCGCGATCGTATTGCCTTCTTTCGGCTCTGCGCGGGGCGGTTTCGCCGCGGCATGAAGCTGCGCCATTCGCGCACGGGCAAAGCGCTTTCGGTGCAGAACCCGATCTTCTTCTTCGCGCATGAGCGGGAACTGGCGGAAGAGGCGCTGCCCGGCGATATCATCGGCATCCCGAACCACGGCAGCCTGCGTGTCGGCGACACCTTGACCGAAGGCGAAGACCTGCGCTTCACCGGCATCCCCAACTTCGCGCCGGAGATCCTGCGTCGTGTCCGTCTGGACGATCCCATGCGTGCCAAGCAGCTTCGCCGCGGGCTGGAGGATCTGGCGGAAGAAGGCGTAACCCAGGTATTCCGTCCGGTACTGGGATCGAGCTGGATCGTCGGCGTCGTCGGCCAACTGCAGCTCGACGTGTTGGCCTCCCGCATCGCGGCTGAGTACAAGGTGCCCGTAGGCTTCGAGACCGCGCCTTACGAGACGGCGCGTTGGGTTGTCGGCGACGACGCGGCACTGATCAAACGGTTCACCGAACGCCACCGCGGCAGCCTGGCGGAGGATCGGGACGGCGCTCCGGTGTTCCTCGCGCGAAACGGCTGGGAACTGAACCGCACCATCGAAGACTGGCCGCAACTCCGGTTCCCGGCGACACGCGAGCGGGCGTGACCCTTCGGCTGGTTTTCTGGCCCGAATGTAATCTCGTCACGACCGCCCAGAATGGTGATGTCCTGGACTGGCGCATCGATGGGCCGGCCGACTCCGCCATCCGTGCCCGGTACCGCATGCAATCCGGTCGCACTTGGGGTACCGGATCGCTGGCCTCCGGCGAGTAACTGACGGGGCACTGTGAGCCTGCGTCGAATGGATAGATCGGCCCGTTTGAATCAGTGATAGGGTGTTGGCCTGATTGATCCACAACTGCTTCGGTGGGACGGTCACCGTTCTATGCCGCGTTTATGGGGAAATGGGTGGAGCGCGATTTGACACCGCACTCATCCCAGAGCGTCCTTACCGTAAGAAGCCTTATCTTCGGGGCGTTGACGCTTGTCACAATTATCCCGTTGGTTGTGTTTTGGTTCTGGCCATTTTCCAGAGCGATCGACGAAGACCTAGGTTATGTCGCGCGTGCCCACCTGCTGATCGCCCGAAATCTGGGGGCCGCTCTCGACCGGTATCATGCCGACGTGCAAACGGTTTTCGAGCTGTTGAGTGCCAATATCGAGGCCGGCAGGTCGCTCATCGATGTTGAGCCGCTGCTCATCAATATGCACTTCCGCCATGTCTGCCTCGCAGAGCCGGAAGGCGGACGTGTATTGGCAAGCTTCATTCACAATGGCCTGAGTTGCCCTGAGGTTGTGCCGGAGGGCCGGCTGGCGATTTTCCGTGAAATGGCGGCAGACGGCGAAACTCAATTCAGTAGTGTCATGCAGGGGCCCACAGGTGACCCTCTCATTTACATCGTTCAGCAGGCTGGAGATCTTCTGACCATTGGCGCGCTGCAGACCACGTATTTCGCAGATTTGGCCGAAGAGATAAGTTTCGGCCAACAGGGCCATGCGGCCATCTTTGACCAGAGTGGCAGGGTCCTCGCCCATCCCAATCAGGAATGGATGCAGGAACGGCGGGATCTGTCTGCCTTGGCGATTGTGCAACGGATGATCGAAGGCGATACGGGCGTAGCGACATTCCATTCGCCGGCGCTTCAGGAAGAGATGATCGCCGGCTTCACGGGCGCACCGCTTAGCGGCTGGGGGGTCATGGTACCCCAACCCATTGCAGAGCTGGACCGCGAGATCGGCTCGATCCGCGGCTCCGGGCTTAGCGTTCTGGTTTCGGGGATTGCCATTGCGCTGGTTGTGGCCTGGGTCGTCTCCGGGCTGCTCGCTCAGCCGATCCGCCAGTTGTCGGCATTTGTCCGGTCCGTCGACAGCGCGCAGCCCTCGCTGCGACTGCCGTCGCCAGCGTGGTATGCGCCAATGGAGATGCGGACGCTGTCAGCGTCGTTGAACGGCATGCTGGCGCGGATGGGCCACGCCGCGGAACAGGTCATCCAGGCGCAGCTTCGCGCCGAGCACGACAACATGGCCAAGACGGAGTTCCTCGCCAATGTAAGCCACGAGCTGCGTACCCCTTTGAATGCGATCGTGGGATTTTCAGACGCGTTGGCGAATGGCGAATTCGGCGAGATCTCCGAAGAGAGGCAACGTGAATACATCCTGCACATCCATTCCGGCGCTCAACATCTGAGCGGCCTGATCCAAGGCGTCATGGATGTATCGTCCATAGAGGCCGGGTCTGTTGAGCAAAGCGAGGGCGAGTTCTTGATGGACCGCGCCATCGATGACGCAATCAACCTGGTTCGCGTACAAGCATTGGCGAAGGGTATAAGGGTAACTGCCGTCCATAACGACGGACCGACAAGGCTATACGGCGACGCGCGTCAGTTCACGCAGGTGCTTATCAACCTGCTCACCAATGCCATCAAGTTCACACGGTCACCGGACGGCAGCGTGTCCGTGGTCTCAGAGCCGGATCCATCGGGCGACGTGCGGATCCGCGTGGCCGACAACGGCATTGGCATCCCGGCCGACCAGATTTCCTCAATCATGCAGCCGTTCAAAAGGGGTGAGGACTCTTACGTCCGCGGCCAGCCGGGTTCGGGGCTCGGCCTGTCCATCGTGTCTGCCATCCTCGGACGACATGGCGCTCGGCTGACACTCGAGAGCACTGCCGGAAATGGCACTACGGCTACCATTCACTGGCCCCGGGAGCGGTTGGTCGGCGCAAGCGCTACAGATCGACCCACTCGAAAGGCCGGACATTGAGACGTTGCAATCGCGTTCGCGGCACACGCTCGGCCTGACGCATTGCGCCGGCAAGCTGATTGAAGAAGCTCGAACACCCGCGGGGGCGCCCTTCGACCAACCCTATCCCCCCGTCACGCTCATATGCCGCGCCACGGCCGGGGCGCGGCGGCGGCGGTCGATGACGAAATCGTGGCCTTTGGGTTTGCGGCCGATCGCCTCTTCGATGGCGTCGATCAGGGGGCCGTCGTCGTCGGCCGCGCGCACCGGGGCGCGAAGATCGGCATGATCGTCCTGGCCTAGGCACATGTAGAGCTGGCCGGTGCAGGTCAGGCGCACGCGGTTGCAGCTTTCGCAGAAATTGTGGGTCAGCGGCGTGATGAAGCCGAGCTTGCGGCCCGTCTCTTCGATCCGGGCGTATCGCGCCGGGCCGCCTGAGGTGTAGTCGATGTCGGTCAGCGTCCAATTCTGCTGGATGCGGCCGCGCAGCACAGACAGCGGCAGATACTGGGACAGCCGGTTATCACCGCCGATCTCGCCCATGGGCATGACCTCGATGAAGGTCAGGTCATAGCCCCGTTCCCCGCACCAGGCGATCATCCGGTCCGTCTCATCGTCGTTGACGCCCTTCAGGGCGACTGCATTGATCTTGATGGCGAGGCCGGCCTGTGTGGCCGCGTCCAGCCCCTTCAGCACCGTGTCCAGCTTGCCCCAGCGGGTGATCTCGGCGAACTTGTCCGGATCCAGTGTGTCCAACGAGACGTTCACCCGGCGCACCCCGCAGTCCCAAAGCGCAGATGCGTGTTTGGCCAACTGGGTGGCGTTGGTCGTCACCGTCAGCTCGTCCAGCGCCCCACTTTCCAGATGGCGGCCCAGGCGCTGAAACAGCCACATGATGTTACGGCGGACCAGGGGCTCGCCGCCGGTGATGCGCAGCTTTCGCACGCCTAGGCGCACGAAGGCGCTGCATACCCGATCCAGCTCCTCCAGGTTCAAGAGATCGGCCTTGGGCAGGAACGTCATCGTCTCTGCCATGCAATAGACACAGCGCAAATCGCAGCGATCGGTGACCGAAACTCTGAGGTACCGGATGGGGCGGCCATACGGGTCTATCATCGGCGCTTGACCCGACCCGTTGCCGCCGCGAGACATCATATCCATGGACAAAACCTTCCCGAACGCCCGCGCTTATCTCTCCACGCCCCCCTTCGATCGGCGGGGTTAAACAGTATATAGGGGGTCTGGCGCCGGGTAGCGGAGAGGAATCTGCTCAAGATGGTCGCGACGAACAGCCGGGCGGGTGGCAGATCCCGCCAGGACGCGGTGTAGCCAGGCCCATGCGTCGGGCCCTTTTGGTCGTCTTCGGGCTGTTGCTGCTGGTGGCCCTGACGGCGTTCCTGGCCGTTCGAATGCTGCCGGAAGACGCCTTGCGTGCCCGCTTCGTTGCCGAAGCCGAACGCGCGCTGGGCCGCCCTGTGATCGTGACCGGCGAGGCAAAGCTGGAGATCTGGCCGCGGCCGACCTTGACCGTCTCCAGCGTCGGGCTGGCAGGCGAGGGGCCGGAGATGGCGGTGGCTGAGGTGACGGCTGAACTGGCACCGCTCAGATGGCTGACTGACGGGATGCCGGCGCGGCAGTTGGTGCTGCGGCGCCCCAGGGTCAGTGCGACCACCGACGATGCTTCGGGCCTCGCCGCCCTGGTGGATCTCGACGAGGACAGCCCACCCTTGACCGTAGTCGACGGTCAGCTGCGGATCTTCGGGGCGGATGGGCAGATCGGCGTGTTGTCCGACATCTTGCTGGAGGGAGGTGCGTCCGAAGATGGAGGATACACGCTTGCCGGTGAGGGGGTGGCCGGGGACGCACCGTTGACCTTCAGCTTGGTCGTGAACAGAAGCGGCCAGCTTGTGAGTGGTGCGGGTATGCCTTTGGCGCTGTCGATTGCCGCCGACCTGGTGCAGGGCAGCTTCGACGGGTCGGTCGGGCCTGATGCCATTGCCGGCTCGGTGGACATCGTAACGCCGTCATGGCTACGGTTTTCCGAAGCGTTTGCGTTGGCGCCGCTGCCGGAGAAGCTCTCGCCCGGCCGCGCAACTCTGGCCGGCAGCATTCGGCTGACGGAGGGGCATCTAGAGCTGTCGGCCCACCGGTTCGGGGCGGACGCCCTGACCGGCTCGGCGACGCTCACCGCCTCTCTGGCCGGCCCCCGGCCGCGGCTTGAGGGACGCGTGGCGATCGACGGCCTGACCGGCGATCAGATCGGCACGCTCTTCGCCGATCTCTCGCCGACGGATCCGCTGGAGGCCGGCCTTCTCGGAAGCGTCGATGCTGATCTGCAGATCGAGGTCGGCGCTCTGTCTTCAGGTGACCTGACCGTGACCGGGATTGAAGCGGCACTGCTGCGGACCGGCAGTCAGGTCAACCTTTCCGTTGCGCCCGTCGCGTTGGCCGGCGGCGAAGTCGCGCTGTCGGCCGCATTCGATGCGGGCCGTCAGACACCAGCGGTCGTGGTCGACATGCAGGCCGACACCGTTGCGCTTGCGCCTGTATGGCAGGATCTGGCGCCGTGGGTCGGCGTCTCCGGCACGCTGACTGGGCGGGTGGTTCTCACCGCCAGGGCCGCAACGATCGCCGAGGCCGTGGACCGGCTGTCCGGGCAAGGTGAGATCGAACTGGTCGATGGACTGATCGAAGGCCTGGACATGTCCACCGGCGCCAGCGGACGGCAGTTCAACACCGCGTTCGACCGGCTGGTGGCAGAGGTACACGCTGAGCAGGGCGTTATCGATCTGCACAGCGTTCGTCTTGAGGCGGGAGCCCTCTCGTTCGAAGGGCTGGGTCGGATCGACCTGCCGGACATGCGGGTGGCCGGAGAGCTGTTCACCGTCGCCGGGCCCGAGGGGCTTGCGTTCCTGCGCGTTGAGGGGCCGCTGTCCGAGCCCGAGTTGCTCTGGCAATCCCTGGGCCTGGGCGAGCCGGTGGACTGAGGCGATCCATCACGAGACCGCGGCCAGCATGAGCATGCCGCGCGTGTGCCGGGATCAACAACCCCACACCGCCAATTCCGGTCGCCCGCTGTCGCGGGCGCTCACATTCGGCGGTCGGCGGCACTGGGCCGCCTGTTCCGCCAGCGTGGCAATAGGGCTCTGCGAACCGAAGCGTCGCAGGGCCGGCGGAAATCGGCCGGCCGCGCCCCCTATGCTGCCTGTGTCAGGCGCCGTCGGCCGTACGGATTCGGCCGAACAGGCTGTCTTTAAGCGCCAGGCGCTGTTTCTTCAGCGCTTCGAAATGGAAATCGTCCACTGGCGTCCCGTTCAGTTCGGTCTCCTGGATGTCGCGATCAAGCGTATCGTACGCCTCAAGCTCCCTGCGGAAGGTGTCGTCACTGGCCTGCAGATGGCGGATCCGTTCGGCATGTTCGGGAAGCTCATGCAGCAGGTCGTGCTCTTCGTATATCATTGGTGCGTCACTCCCGTTTTTAGTCGGACCACCGGCCAGCTTAGGACGCTGCAAGTTGTCCGGGCTGTGACTCAGGTCAAAGACACGGGTCATTCGGGGGGCATGCGCAGAGACCATTCGCCGGTCGTCAGGCGCGTCGGCGGTCGCTAAGCTGCTTTGCGAATGGGCGAAACCGGACAGGGAGCGAACCGGACCATGAGTGATGCCGAACCGGTGGTGGCGGCCACCGCGCCAATGGCCGTTGAACTGAAGGAAGGCGAGAGCGTGTGGTGGTGCGCCTGCGGGCGCAGCAAATCTCAGCCCTTCTGCGACGGGTCGCATGCCGGCACCGGCTTCTCCCCACAGGAATTCGTCGCCACGCGCAGCCGTACCTATTACTTCTGCTGCTGCAAACGCACCGGCAAGTCACCGATCTGCGACGGCACGCACAACCGGATCTGATGCGTCCATAGCCGTCTTGCAGATGGTCGGGGCACAGCGACCCTGTTACGGCGTGAAGGGTGTGTAGCGCCGAAGCGCGCTCTGCGCGGCGATGATCTGGCTGTGGGATCTGTCTACAGGCTCGCCGACCCAAAGACGCTCAGCAGATCGACCACGATGCTGTGCCCCTGCCGTTCGGCGATGGCGCGCGCGGTCAGGCCGTCGGCATCGGCCAGCGTGGCGTCGGCGCCCAGGTCCAGCAGCATGTCGACCATGGCCGCATCGCCGCGGTCCGCCGCCAGGATCAGGGCCGTGCGGCCCCGATGCGGATCGGTGGCGTCGACCTCGGCGCCCGACGTGATCAGCAGGGCTGCCGCATCCACGTGGCCGTTGGCCGCGGCCACCAAGAGCGGTGCCAGGCCTTCCCCGGCTGGGGTGTTGGGATCCGCATCCGCCGACAACAGCGTGCGCACCATGGCCGGGTCGCCCCGAAGGCTGGCCAGCCCCAGCGGCGTATACCCCTGGTCGGACCGCGCTTCCGGGTCGGCCCCTTCGTCCAGCAGCACCTGCATGGCCGGGCGGCTGCCCACCAGCGTGGCCGCCAGGAGGGCGGTGAGCCCGCCATTGTTGACGGCCTCCAGCGCGGCACCTCGCACCAGCAACTCGGCCACCGCCAGGGGGGCCGTCCGCCCGCCGCCAGCGGCCGCCAGGATCAGGGGCGTGTCCCCCTCGTTGCGGGAACGCCGGTCGATCTCCGCTCCGCCATCGGCCAGGGCCGCAATCATGTCGGCATCGCCCATCAGGGCTGCCACCATCAGCGGCGTATAGCCGAAGGCGGGGTCTTCGACCTCCGGGTCGGCGCCGGCGGCGAGCAGCTGGCGCGCAACATCGGCGTGGCCGGCATTCGTCGCATACATCAGCGCCGTCCAGCCCTCGATGCTTTGGCGGTCGACATCGGCGCCCAAGGACAGCAGCAGCTCCACGATCTCGGTCCAGCCGCCATTGGCAGCGCCCATCAGCGGTGTCCGCTGATCTGTCCGGTCGATCGCATCGACATCCGCCCCCAGGTCGAGCGCAAAAGCCGCCTGGTCGAGTCGGCCCCCGTCCGCCGCTTCCAGCAGCACCCGGTCGGCCACGATGGCCTCGGCCGACCGGCCCGGGCCCAGCAGGCCGCCGCCGCCAACATCGCCGCAGGCGGCAAGCCATGGCAGCCAGCAAAAGCCGATCAGCGCGCGCAACCGACGGCCGGGCGTCATCTCCGTCCCCATTTGTCTCTGGTGGGTTGAGTTTGGCACGGCGTCACGCCGGTGCCAATCTGTACGCTTAGGTTGAGGTGGCACGCCGGCTCGCCTAGTCTTGCGGCCACTGCCGGGGGCGCATTTGGGGAACGGTCTGCCCGGCACTGGCATCTGGACTGGTGATTGCTCTTCGTTCCGAAGCGGTAGGCTTGGATCCGGGATCGTCGCGCACGCGCCTGCATGTGCGCGGCGAAGGGATCGTGATCGACCAGCCCTCGGTCGTGGCGCTCACTGCCGACCGGCGCCCGAAGATCCACTGCGTGGGGGATGAGGCGCAACGCCTGCTGGGCCACACGGCCGGGCGCATTCGGGCCGTGCGGTCGATGATGAACGGCGCGGTCGCCGACGTGGTCGCCGCGGCGGCGCTGATCAAGGCTGCGCTGAAGCAGGCCGGGCTCAGCGGGCCCACGAAGCGCGGAGCCACTTTGGTCGTGGCGGCCCCTGCGGGCAGCACGACGGTAGAGCGCGAGGCGCTGCAGGATGTCGCCATCACCGCGGGCGCGCGGCGCGTCTATCTGTTCGAACAGCCGCTGGCCGCGGCGATCGGTGCGGGCCTTCCGGTCAGCGAAGCGGAGCCGCAGCTGATCGCCGTGATCGGCGCCGGGGTCAGCGAGGTGGCGGTGCTGGCGGAAGGCTCCATCGTCGAATCGACCACGGTGCGCATCGGTGGCGATCACCTGAACCAGGCGCTGGTGGCTGAGATCCTGCGCAACCACAGCGTCTTGATCGACGAAGCAACGGCCGACCGGCTGAAGCGCAGCATTGGCTCCGCGGTGCCTCCGACCGAGGGGACGGGCGAGAGCGCTACGGTACGCGGCTTCGATGTGGCGGAGCAGAAACCCGGTGAGGTGACGGTCAGTCAGGCAGAGATCGCGGCCTGCCTCTCGGTGCCGATCGCGGCCCTGGTGGATGCACTGCTGCTGACGCTGGCCCGCGTGCGGCGCGACCAGGCAACCCAACTGTTCGATACCGGCCTCGTGCTTGCCGGCGGCGGCGCCTTGTTGACCGGCCTCGACCAGGCGCTCTACGCTGCGACAGGATTGCCCATTGCGCTGGCCGAAACTCCCGCACTCGCGGTCGTCCGCGGTATCGGGATCGTCATCGAAGAAACACCGGACCTGCGCGTGCTGGCAAGCTGACTGGGGGAGGGTCGGCTGATGGCGGAAGGTTCCCGCATTTGGCGCGGCGCCTGTCTGGGGGCTGCGACGTGGCTGACGCTTGTGGTCTCACCGGCGGGTGCCACGACCGGCTGGACACCGACAACGGTGGAGGAGCATAGCCAGGCCGCCTGGGCGCTGCACGTGATGCTGTGCGGCGACGATGAGACGCCGGGGCCGGCGACAGTGGAGCAGTGCGAGGCTAGCCTGGACGCCAGCCTCGGATACCTCGGCGTCCTGATCGCGCTGGAACGGGTGCAGACGAACGCCGGCCAACCCGTCGCTCTGCCCCCGTTCCCGGATTTCGGGACCGGGATGAACGACCGTATCATGACCCTGGCACCGACCTTGACCCCGGGCTGGCGGCCGGAATCGGCGACCAGTATGGAGGCTGCACCGGTTTCGATCGCCGAAAGCTCCGCCCGTGCGCTGGGCATGAGCTACGGCATGGCGCAGCGCCTTAATATCGCCGCAGCGCTGATCAATGATCCGCCCGTGCTGTTGATGGACGAGCCGACTACGGGCTTGGACACAGGCAGCGCAGCGGACGACGCCGCAGTGAGTGTTCCCGCCGGCGCGGCAGCGACGGAAGATGCAGCCCCGGCCGCGGCGCCGGCGGACTAGCGGGCTCCGATCGCCGGATCTGCGGGGAAACTGGACTGCGGAGGTTCGAAAGCTTATAGAAGCGCGCGCGGCGGTGGGCTGAGGCCCGTTTCTGCCAACAGCCATTACCGGGGATCCCCTACGATGCGATATTCAACCCTGATTGCCATCCTGGCCGCCGCGGCGGCCTCCACCGCCCTGCCGGCCGCGGCCGAGGTGACGAGCCGCGAGATGGAAGCCCCGATCGGCCGCAGCGCCGAAACGGCGATCGAGCCCGGCGGCGTGATGGTCGACGGTCATGCCGCGGTCCAGTCCGACGAGCACGACCCCCGCATGGCTCCCCTCGGCAGCCGCGAAGAGGCCGTCGACGTGAACGAATGGGCCGCCGAGCCGGGCACCGGCACCAGCGACTAGACTCGCCGACAGAGCACGTCCAGACACGACCCGCTGATGCGGGTCGTGTAGGGTAGATTTCGTTTCTTGCAAAAGAAGAGGGGTCAGGTCTTTCGTTGACGTATTGACTGAAGCGGCCGGGGCGTGGATAGGGACCCCAAGGTGGCAAAGAAGGACCGCCCCCATGGGACTGCAAATGCGAACAGGTCCGGCCGCAAGCCTTTCAAGCCAGGAGCCCCAAACATGACCACGCCCCCAGACCGTGACATCGAGAAGAGCTATTCCAGGGCGGAGTTCGTTGCAAAGCTGCGCCGTCTCGCCGATTGCCTCGAAGCTGGTAAGAACTTCGAGATCCAGGTCGCCGGCGAACGGATCTATGTTCCTGATCGCGCGGTCTTCACCATTGAACACGAACGCGAGGGGGGAGAGCAGGAGCTCGAGTTCCAGATAAAGTGGAGCGAGTGACGCCCTGCGAGGAGTCGACGGAGCGCGGACTCTTTCTTTGAGGGCGAAGCGCCACTGGAGAACGTCGGCTGTCACTGAGAGGGGGACTGAGAAGAGCAAAGCGTTCTCGCACAGGGGGGCAGGTCTTTCGTCGATGTAGAAGGGCCAGAAGCGATCTGTGCCCGATGAGCCGAAAGGCATCAGTGAATGATTTTCGGGGCTTAAAGAACTCGGTCATGCACGGGGTTTGCGTCGGGTGCAGAAACCACCCTTTCTCCGGACACGCTGAGAATAGCGGCTATCGAATGTTGTGCGGCCGTTCCGGGCCACGAGCAGGATGTCAGTAGCTTACAAAACAGGACGTCCGCCGCTTGTGCCACGAAAAGCCTTGCCAACGGGTGGACCCGCCGTATTACACAGCGGCTTAGGCAAGCTACCGTCCTTCTTGCGACCGCTACACGGCCAACAAGAGACGAGCCAATAGCCCCGCGAACGAATATCGGATAAAATAACGGCATGAAAGATATTATGACAGCCGCAAATGCTATTGAACAAATTTTCCTTCCCGATGGAAGCCTCGTGAAAGGAAAACGGCGACTGGAGAAGCGATTTCAGAGCGTTGTTGACATCACATCGAAGCTTGAGCTACCAAAACAGCTTGAAGTGCTTCGGGCCACGCTGCCGGTAATTGGACAGTTGCTCCAAGTTCAAAGCACGGATCCACGCATACGGACGTTGACAATCAATCGCTTCGCTTCAAGTTGCATCCCACGCGTTGTAATTTCGTTTTTTGAAACACAATTTTCGCCAATGTCTTCTCTTCATTATAAGTATCGCTTTCTGTCGGGACGGGTTTGGGATGCACGGGATATTTTCGAAATACCTGAGGATCGAATTGATCGAAGGTTAAATGATACGGACATTGTGAAACTGGATGCTCAAAGTGTCGTAGCGCTTTTTGATGGAGATTCAGTCGCTCAGATTCCGCGACCTGACCGCAACACGCGGGCTTTTTTGTTCCGATATCAGCAATCTGACCATCATTACAGTTGCTTGCAAACTTTTTTCTTTAATTCACCGCTAACTGATTCCAATTTTGATCGCATTTGCAGTATTTTTAGAGTTTCTTTCCTTAGCAACAGGCTTTCTATGCGACCAACTCTAAACATGCGGAGCTATTTTCGGCACACAGTGCAGCCGGTTATAAGTGCTTTAAATAGCGGATTTGACCTGTACAAGAAGAACCACACAGTATCCGATGACGGAAGCCCGCCTTCTAAATTAGAAAACGAACTATCGAGACAATTCAAGAATCTGCTCAGAGTTTCGTCGCCTTTTGGCGAAAAACCTTATCGTGAAGATTGGGGGCTAAATCCGCAAGATCATTTTAACGATGAGCGGCGAAGCCCAGAGCAATCTGTGCGACCGAGCAACGAAGATGATATTCAGTATTCTATCGCACAGTTACTACATGATGCGCGAAGAGGCTCTTTACTAAACACCACAGGCGCTTCTGACAAAATTAAAGTTGACATCATTCTGCCCAAAAATTCTCTAATTCTAAGCAACATAAGCCGAAGGTCGTTGTCCGAGATCCTCAGTGAACTATTGGTCAACTCCCGGAAGTACAAGGTAGCCGGCACCGCGACCCACATATTTTTCCATCTCGATAGGAAAGGCAGGCCGACCATCTACGTTGTAAATCTCACACGGCCGGTGCCGCAGGCGGAAAAGTACCGTCTTGTTGAGGCTGGAGTGAGAGCATCAAACCTCC
Source organism: Alphaproteobacteria bacterium (assembly GCA_028281925.1). Taxonomy (GTDB): domain Bacteria; phylum Pseudomonadota; class Alphaproteobacteria; order DSM-16000; family Inquilinaceae; genus JACKIG01. The sequence continues at coordinate 129,718 of JANQIX010000043.1, read as the reverse complement.
CGGAAGAGGCTACGGGCACAGGCCAAGGGTTGACGCGCGTTAAGGAGCTTTGTGACCGGCACGGCCTTCGTTTCAGAGTGGAGCCGGCTGCGTCAAGCCGCGAACCGTATTTCGAGACGTTTTGGTCTCAGAACGATATCTCAGAGAGATACGACTTGTTCTCGGTGCGCGTTGGGTTTAAAGCTGAGCACGTTGAAGTGAGGGGTAACGATGCCACTTGATAATGCCAAGCGCGGGGGCAATTTGGAGGTTGCCAGAGAACTTTATTTTCCGATTTTCGACGATGATCGTCTGAGTGTAAGGCGAGAGCAGGATTTTCTAAACGAGTTAGGGGTTAGCGTTGAGATATTCGATAGCGTAGAGGATTACATAGACCAGTTGGAGAGCTTCTCTGAGGGGGGAGAGGATAGAATCCTTCTTGGCTCGGCAGTGGACATAAATATTCCGGATCTTGATGTACTGACGCTCCCTGACGGTACTAAAGTTCCGACGGAGAAAGGGCGCACCGCCGGACTCCTCGTTATGGAGCGGTTGTTAGCGCCAAGTGTCAAAGATGGAAGCATTCCTAGAAGGCCTTTTATCTACCTGAGCGCAAATCCTGACGATATTACAGTAAAATCAGCTCGATCATTTAGGTCGGACTTGGATGTTTATGTTTGTAGGAAGCTCGGCGTCGACGGCAACCAGCAAGATGAAGCTATCGCAAAGTATCTGACCGATTTTCGGGAGATTGCAACTGGGCTGGTGGGCAGTGTTAGGGCACAGCCATTGCGTTTGAAGGCTGAATTCCCAAACAATCTTACTCTCGCGGAATGCAAGCAAACCCTTATTGAGCTGGGCAGGTTCTTGGATCTCAGTGAGGAGGAGCTGATTAACGTGCTTGGGACTGGAGGGATAACTCTTTCGATCGAGTCCTTCTTTGACGGGAAAGATCGACCCACCCGAGATTGGTTTGAGAGGATCGCGCTATTATTTGAGTTTAAGGCTGTTGCGCTTGATCTCATCGGGTCTCGTCAGGGTGTGCTGGAATGGCTTCGGCATGGTACGCTCTTCGAAGGTGGGCATGCGCCGATCGAGGGCCTGATTTCAGGACCAGTAGAGAATATGCGAGCAGTAATTCGGTATCTGCGTGATGAGTATTGATCATATCATAGGGGACTGCCGACAGGCGCGTGTGATAAGACGGAAGCTTAAGGTAGTTCGCTCCGCTTTCTTGGAATCTGATCAATCTTATGAGGAAGGACTGTCGCTTGATCCGAAAGTAGTTAACGCCTTTAAGACGTACCTGGGAATTGCCGATAGTAGGAAGTACCCCGAGGCTGTTGTATTCAGGGCACAAGCCGAAAAGCATCTTAAAGATAGCTTTCTGGGGGCGATTTCTCCAGAAAGGTTCAATATCGACTTTCATGCCCTTTACTGTTCAAGGAAGGTCGGCACGGCAAATGCGGAAAGACGAGAGCTCGTGAGGAGACGTATTGCGCAGGGGCGTAGGAGCAAGAAGACTACAAACTATACGAACTTCGTATACGTGATCGTGGGTGATAAATCGGACCTCAAAGAGGCGTTTGTCAAGTTTGAGGAATTGCGTTCGGACGATCATGCGGTATGTCAGATAATCGGAAAAAATCTCAGAGATGACGGGATTAGGTCTATTGTCTACCCATCGCTTCGACACATAGGTGGGGAGAATACTTGTACGTTTGAGCAGTCATATGTTCAAGCGGTGGGAATAACATCTCTTACGCGAGTGGACCTTAACGAAGACCATAACGGAATTGAAAGCATGAAGATTATTTCTGCGAAAGGAACTGGGCGGTAGTTAGACAAACGCCTCTTGAAACAGCTTGTCGAAGGTGTGGCGATACCTGTAGGTGATCTGAATGATGTAGGAAGTCATAAGTTGCATGTTGCGGAAGGTGGTCTCTCGTCGATGAGCCTCTACGGGCGTGCTGCGACTGTGGGGAGGCGAGAGGTGTCAAGGAAAGGGGTAGCTGCTCGCTTGGTCAAACTTGGCAGGGGCGGCACTGCACGTACAGCGCCACATTGCGCGACTTGACTCTGCGATCCTGGGCGCACCACTTTCGGTAATCGCCGCATCCCTCCGTGACAGCTCCGAAAACACGAAAGAGATCATCGGGGCTCACGAAGCGTCTGACCATATGGCGTGCGCCGCAACGCATGGGATACACCGTTGCGTCCCCTAGGAGCGTTCCCAAGTCAGGAGCAGGGGTCCGTCGTCACTGGCCATATGCGGCGGAATTGCTTTGGTCGGAGTGAGTGGATTCGAACCACCGGCCCCTGCCTCCCGAAGACAGTGCTCTACCAGGCTGAGCTACACTCCGACCGGGGGAAGCAGGCGCGCCTTATAGACCCATCGTCGGTCGGGTTCAAGCTGCGGGTGCGGCTTTGGGCAGAGACGATGCCGCGCCGTGGGCGAAAGGTTGGAGTGCCTGACCCAATGCCAGGGAGGTCCTCGCCTTCGCGAGGACGACGTTCCGGTTGACGGAAAACAACACATCAAACCGAATACGTCATGCCCGCGGAGGCGGGCATCTCCTGCCCTTTCGCACGACTGTCTTGTTGACCCGTGGTCATCCGGAGCATCAGTCCGGATCGCGCAGTCATGCGCGCGCTTCGCGGCGCCCCCGCGCCTCAGTAATCGCGGCCGATGCAGAACTGCACGATGTCCAACAGCGCCTGGCGTTCGGGCGATGGCGCGAAGTGCAGCATCGCCTGGGTCGCACGCGCGCCATAGTCGCGGGCGCGGGCCATGGCGGTGTCCAGCGTGCCGTGGCGGGCCATCAGGGCCAGCGCGCGGTCGAGGTCTTCCGGCGTCTGGTCCAGGTCTTCCAGGCAGCGGCGCCAGAAATGGCGCTCCTCCTCATCCGCCAGGGCCACGGCCAGCACCACCGGAAGCGTGATCTTGCCCTCACGGAAATCGTCGCCCACGGCCTTGCCCAGGCGCGCCTGGGCAGCGGAATAGTCCAGCACGTCGTCGACCAGCTGGAAGGCGATGCCCAGATTCAGGCCGTAATCCGCCATGGCCTGGCGGTCTTCGGCCGGGCGGGCGGCCACCACGGCGCCGATGCGGCAGGCGGCGGAAAACAACTCCGCCGTCTTGGCGCGCACCACGTCCAGATACACGGCTTCGTCCGTCGTCGTGTCGTTGGAGGCGGCGAGCTGCAGCACCTCGCCCTCCGCGATCACGGCCGACGCGTTCGATAGGATGTCCAGCACCTCCAGCGAGCCGTCGCGCACCATCAGCTGGAAGGCGCGGGCGAACAGGAAGTCGCCCACCAGCACGCTGGGCTTGTTGCCGAACACCTCGTTGGCCGAGGCCTTGCCGCGGCGCAGATCGCTGTTGTCCACCACATCGTCGTGCAAGAGCGTGGCGGTGTGGATGAACTCCACCGCCGCGGCCAGGCCCAGCTGGCGCCCGCCGTCATGCCCGCACATCCTGGCCGAGGCCAGCACCAACAGCGGCCGCAGCCGCTTGCCGCCTGACGCGACAATGTACCGCGCGAGCTGAGGGATCAGCGCGACGGGGCTGTGCATGTTATCGACGATGAGCTGGTTGACGGCCGCCAGATCGTCGCCGACGAGGGCGACAAGGGCGTCCAGCGCACCGTCCAGGCTGCGCACGTCCACCTTTTCGTCCCCATCGTCAACGATGCCGGCGTCAACCAGTTGATTGACGGCCCGGCTCATGAGGCAGAGCATAAGGTGCGCCCCTCTGGGGTCAAGCCCGGGTCGCTGCGGCCCATAGGCATGACCGGGCCACAACCCATTTCTGCGGCTTTGACACGGTCCTGCCCCCGATGAAAGAGCTTCTGCGGACCACCGATCCCGTCCGGCTGTCTTGGCTGACGGCCCTCTTGGCCGATGCCGGCATCCCTGCGATCGTGCTGGACACCCATACCTCCATACTGGAAGGCAGCATCAGCGCCATCCAGCGCCGGCTGATGGTGGCGGACGAAGACCTTCAGCAGGCCCGCCGGGTGCTGATCGAGACCGGCGAAGAGCTGCCGGATGGCGGGGCCTGAGGCGGCCGGCACCACGGAAGACCGGCTGCTGGGCGGCCGTGTGGTGCTGCGCCAGCCGGCGGGCGGCTATCGCGTGGCCATCGATCCGGTGCTGTTGGCGGCGACGGTCGACGCGCGCGATGGCGCCTGCGTCCTCGATCTCGGCTGCGGCACCGGCGCCGCCTCGCTGTGCCTGGCAGCGCGCCTTCCCGCCGTGTCGATCGTCGGGCTGGACAGCGACCCTGACCATCTGGCGCTGGCACGGGATAACGCGAAGTTGAACGGCGTCGCCGACCGGGTGCGCCTTTTGGCGGGGGACATTGCCGCGGCCGACGATGTGCTGGCGCCGGAGAGCTTCGACCAGGTGATTGCCAACCCCCCCTATCTGGCGGCAGCCGGCCATACCGCCTCGCCTGAGCCAGGGCGGCGGCAGGCGACGGTTGAGGGCGCCGGAGGGCTCGCACCCTGGATCGATCGGGCGTGGGCGGCACTCAGGCCCAAGGGCACGCTGACGCTGATCCACCGCGCCGACCGGCTGCAAGAGATCCTGGCCTTGCTGTCGCCCCGATTCGGCAGCGCGCATGTCTTTCCGCTCTGGCCCAAGGCCGGCCGGCCGGCAAAAAGGGTGATCGTGGCCGCCCGCAAGGGCGGGCGCGGCGGTACTGTGATGTCGGTCGGGCTGGTGCTGCACGAAACCGATGGGCGCTATACCAAGGCGGCTACGGCCGTATTGCGGGATGCTGCCGCTCTCTCCCTGTAATCCTGGATAAAGCCCGCAACATCCTTATCTAGAGGGCGGGCGGCCCTCCAGCGGGGCATCGAACGGAGGGACCGGTTTGTCGCGGATTGGGGACATCGTTACGCTTGAGCGGGTGCGCCACCCCCGACCCGTCGTTGCCGTGGTGCGGCTGACCGGTGTGATCGGGCAGGATATCGGCCTGCGGCGCGGTCTGACGCTGACGGCGCTGGCCGGCCCGCTGCAGCGCGCGTTTTCGCTGCCGAAGGTGAAGGCGGTCGCGCTGGCCATCAACTCGCCCGGCGGGTCCCCGGTCCAGTCCTCTCTGATCGCCCGACGCGTCCGCGATCTCGCTGAGGAGAAAGAGGTCCCGGTCTACGCCTTCGTGGAGGATGTCGCGGCGTCCGGCGGCTATTGGCTGGCCTGTGCGGCCGACGAGATCTACGCCGATGCCAATTCCATCGTCGGGTCCATCGGCGTGATCAGCGCCGGTTTCGGCCTGCACGAGTTGATCGCCCGCTATGGCATTGAGCGGCGCGTGCACACCGCGGGCGCGCGCAAGTCGATCCTGGACCCGTTCAAGCCGGAGCGGGATGAGGATGTGGCCATCCTGCGCGGCATCCAGGATGAAATGCATGGCAGCTTCCGCGGCTTCGTGAACTCGCGGCGTGGCGGCCGGCTCAAAGGCGAAGACGATGAGCTGTTCGAGGGCCAGTTCTGGACCGGTCAGACGGCCCTCAGCCACGGCCTGGTCGACGGTATCGGCCATCTGCGCCCGACTCTGCGGGAGAAGTTCGGCGACAAGGTGCGCCTGCGTGTGGTGGGCGCGGAGAAGGGCTGGCTGCGTCGCCGGCTGTCGCTCACGCAGTCGGTCGATGGCGGTGCGATCGTCGACAGCGCGCTGGCGGCTGTGGAAGAGCGGCTGGCCTGGGCGCGCTATGGCCTCTAGCCTCTGACCGGACCCGCGCCTCTTTTGGGAACTGCCTGAATGTTCAGCCTGCCCAAGCTGCTCACCCTCGCGCTGATCATCGTCGCCGTGCTGGCGGCGTTTCGGCTGATCGGCTCGGTCAACCGTGTCCGCGCGGAGAATCGGCGCCGCACCTCGGCGGAAGAGGACAGGCGGCAACTGGAGAGCGAAGACCTCCAGAAGTGCACGGTCTGCGGTGTCTTCGTGGCCCGTGCCTGCGATCGCAACGACTGCCCGCGCCGCTGACGGTTGCCACACCGGGTGCGGCGCAGTAGCGTTCGGCCGGCCGGCGGTCCGCCGCCGGTACCCTTGACCCCATAAGCCGGCTTGGACGACCCCATGGTGACGGTGAGCCCACCGCCGACGTCGTTTCAGGACGTCATCCTGAGGCTGCAGACCTTCTGGGCTGCGCAGGGCTGTGTGATCCTGCAGCCCTTCGACATGGAGGTGGGTGCAGGCACCTTCCATCCGGCCACCACGTTGCGTTCGCTGGGGCCGGAGCACACGTGGAACTGCGCCTATGTCCAGCCCTCGCGGCGGCCGACCGACGGCCGCTATGGCGAAAATCCGAACCGGCTGCAGCACTATTACCAGTTCCAGGTGCTGATGAAGCCGTCGCCGGCCGATAGCCAGGGTCTTTATCTGCAGAGCCTCTATGCGCTGGGCATCGACCCGGCGTTGCACGACATCCGCTTCGTCGAGGATGACTGGGAAAGCCCAACCTTGGGTGCCTGGGGGCTGGGCTGGGAGGTCTGGTGCGACGGGATGGAGGTGACGCAGTACACCTATTTCCAGCAGGTCGGCGGCATCGAATGCGATCCCGTGCCGTTGGAGCTGACCTACGGCCTGGAACGCATTGCCATGTATGTGCTGGGCAAAGAGAGCATCTACGACCTGCCCTTCAACGATCCGGCAGGGCCGGGGCGGAAGACCTATCGCGATGTCTTCCATCGGGCGGAGCGGGAGTACTCCGCCTACAATTTCGAGCACGCGGATACCGACGCGTTGCTGCGCCACTTCGCCGATGCGGAAACGGCGTGCCAGTCGCTGATCGGCCATCGCCTGGCGCTGCCGGCCTATGACCAGTGCATCAAGGCGAGCCATCTGTTCAATCTGCTCGACGCCCGCGGTGTGATCAGCGTGGTGGAGCGTGCCGCCTATATCGGCCGCGTCCGCGACCTGGCGCGCGCCTGTTGCGAGATGTGGCTGGAGGCGGCGTAGCAGCCATGGCCGAGTTTCTGCTGGAGCTGTTTTCCGAAGAGATCCCGGCGCGCATGCAGGCGCGTGCCGCCGATGACCTGGCGCGGCTGATGGGCGAGGCGCTCGCGGCCGAACGTCTGGCGCCGGCCAGTGCCCGCACCTTCGTCACGCCGCGCCGGCTGACCTTCGCCGCCGACGGTGTGCCCGCGGTCCAACCCGATCTGAGCGAGGAGCGCAAGGGCCCGCGCGAAGGCGCGCCGCAGGCGGCGCTGGACGGATTCCTCAGATCTGCCGGCGTGGCGCTGGATCAGTGCGAACTGCGCGACACGGGCAAGGGCCGCGCTTGGTTCGCCGTGGTCAACCGGCCCGGCCGGCCGGCGCCTGAAGTACTGGCTGACGTCGTGGCGCGCGTGCTGACCGGCTTCCCATGGCCGAAGAGCATGCGCTGGGGCGAGAGCACGTTCCGATGGGTGCGGCCGCTGCACCGCGTGCTCGCCCTGTTCGACGGGAAACCGCTGCCCGGCGCCTTCCAGCCGGACGAACACCTGAGCCTGGCCTATGGCGCCGAGACGCAGGGACACCGCTTCCTGGCGCCTGAGATCGTCCGGGTCGTGGACTATGCCGACTATGCGCAGAAGCTGGTGGACGCCAGCGTGATGCTGGACCGCGACAGGCGCAAGTCCGCCATCCTCAACAAGTCCCGCCAGCGGGCGGAGGAGGAGGGGCTGAGCCTTGTCGAGGACGATGGCCTGGCGGAGGAGGTCGCAGGTCTCGTCGAATGGCCGATCGTGCTGATGGGCCGGATCGACGACGTGTTCATGGAGGTCCCGCAAGAGGTCCTGACGACCTCCATGCGCACCCATCAGAAATACTTCGCCTGCCGCAAGCCGGACGGAACGCTGGCGCCACGCTTCATTGTGGTCGCCAATACCGAGACGCAAGACGGCGGTGCTGCAGTCGTCGCCGGCAATGAGCGCGTGCTGCGCGCCCGCCTGGCCGATGCAAAATTCTTCTGGGATCAGGACCGCAAGACGCCGTTGGAAACCCATGCCGGCAAGCTCGGCAGCATCATTTTCCACGCCAGGCTCGGCAGCATGGCGGAGAAGGTGGTCCGCGTCGGCGCGCTATCACGCACCATCGCCGGCCGCATCGCCGACGCCGACCCCGAGGCGGCTGGCCATGCTGCAGCGCTCTGCAAGGCCGATCTCGTCACCGGCATGGTCGGCGAGTTCCCTGAGCTTCAGGGCGTCATGGGCCGCTACTACGCTTTGGGGCAGGGGATGCCGCCGGCGATCGCCGAGGCGATCGCTCAGCACTATGCGCCGCTGGGACCGGGCGATGATTGCCCGAGCGCGTCGCTATCCATCGCAGTCGCGCTGGCTGACAAGGTCGACACGCTGGCCGGGTTCTTCGCGATCGACGAAAAGCCCACCGGGAGCCGCGATCCCTTCGCCTTGCGCCGTGCAGCGCTGGGCGTCATCCGCCTGATCCTGGAAAACCGGCTCGACCTTCCGCTGCGAGACTTTCTGAGCGAGGCCATTGGCCACTATGCGGCCGTGGTTGACGATCTGAAGCCGGCCACAGTTGCGAACGACATCCTGGCCTTCCTGGCCGACAGGCTGAAGGTCAGCTTGCGGGACAAGGGGGTGCGGCACGACCTGATCGATGCCGTGTTCGCCCTCGGGGTCGACGATCTGGTGCAGTTGCTCGACCGGGTTTCGGCCCTGGAAGACCTGTTGACCAGCGACGATGGCGCCAACCTGCTGACGGGGTACCGCCGGGCCGGCAATATCGTGCGGATCGAAGCCAAGAAGGACGGCGCCGACGGCTATGGTACGCCGAACCCGACTGGCTTTACGCAGGCGGAGGAGCGTCAGGTCGCCGATGCCCTGGCGCGGGCCAGCACCGATGTGGCCGACCGGATCAGCGCGATGGATTTCGCCGGCGCCATGTCCGCGCTGGCCCGCCTGCGAGCGCCCATTGACGCCTTCTTCGACCAGGTGACGGTCAATGCCGAAGACACCGACCTTAGGCGCAACCGTCTGGCCCTTTTGCAGGCGATCACCGACACTATGAACAGCGTCGCCGATTTCTCCCGCGTCGAAGGGTAGCGCCCGGCTGCGCCCATTGCCGGCTCGTCCGCACTGCATTGAGCCATGTCAACGCCTGGGTTGTCGGACGGACTAGAGTCGGCAACGTTCGGGCGCGCCGGCCTTGGCGCGGCTTCATTCCTTATTGGGAACGCGTCGAGGGAGACGGGGATATGACGAAGTGGGTCTACAAGTTCGGTGGCGGCACCGCCGACGGGCGCGCCGACATGAAGAACCTGCTTGGCGGCAAGGGTGCCAACCTGGCGGAAATGTGCCGCATCGGGCTGCCGGTGCCGGCCGGATTCACGGCGACTACCGAAGTCTGCACCTATTTCTACGATCACGGCCGTCAGTATCCCGACGACTTCGCCGACCAGATCCGCGAGGCGGTGCAGTGGCTGGAGCAGCAGAACAAGAAGCTGTTCGGCGACCCGGGCGATCCCCTCTTGTTGTCGGTGCGGTCTGGCGCGCGCGCGTCCATGCCCGGCATGATGGACACGGTTCTGAACCTCGGTCTCAACGACAGCACGGTGCATGGCCTAGTCAATACGACTGGAGATGCGCGGTTTGCCTATGACTCCTATCGCCGCTTCATTCAGATGTATTCCAACGTCGTGCTCGGCGTGGAGATGCACCACTTCGAAGACGTGCTGGATACGGCCAAGCGCGAGCGCGGCTACAATCTCGACACCGACATGACGGCGGAAGACTGGCAGACGGTCGTCGAGCTCTACAAAGAGGTCGTGCAGAAGCAACTCGGCAGCAGTTTCCCGACGGATCCGCATGAGCAGTTGTGGGGCGGCATCGGCGCCGTCTTCGGCTCGTGGATGAACCAGCGCGCCATTACCTATCGTCGTCTGCACGGCCTTCCGGCCAGCTGGGGCACCGCGGTCAACGTGCAGACCATGGTGTTCGGCAACATGGGGCAGGATTGCGCGACCGGCGTTGCTTTCACCCGCGACCCCTCAACCGGCGACAACCAGTTCTACGGCGAATACTTGGTCAACGCGCAAGGCGAAGACGTGGTGGCCGGCATCCGCACGCCGCAGCCGATCAATAAGATCGCCGCAGCCAAGAGCGGTGTCGATCTGCCGACCATGCAAGAGGTCATGCCGGACCTCTACAACCAGCTGCACGAGTACCGGCTGAAGCTGGAAGATCACTACCGAGAGATGCAGGATCTCGAGTTCACCATCGAAAGCAACACGCTCTACATCCTGCAGACGCGCAACGGCAAGCGTACAGCCCCGGCGGCCCTGAAGATCGCCGTGGAGATGTGCCAGGAAGGGCTGATCGACAAGAAAGAGGCGGTGCGTCGCGTCGACCCGGCCTCGCTCGACCAGCTGCTGCACCCGACCCTGGACCCGAAGGCCGAACGCAACATCATCGGCCACGGACTGCCGGCCTCGCCCGGTGCGGCCTCGGGCAAGATCGTGCTGACCGCTGACGAGGCGGAAGCCCAGGCCAACAAGGGCGAGACGGTCGTTCTCGTGCGCGAAGAGACCAGCCCGGAAGATATCCACGGCATGCACGCGGCTGTCGGCATTCTGACCACCCGCGGCGGCATGACCAGCCATGCGGCCGTCGTCGCCCGCGGCATGGGCCGGCCCTGCGTGGCCGGTGCCGGCGATATCCATATCGACTTCAAGGGCGGCACGGTGCATGCCGGCGGGCAGACGCTTCGGGCCGGTGACATCATCACGCTGGACGGCAGCAAGGGCGAGGTGATGCTCGGTCAGGTGCCGACCATCCAGCCGGAGCTGTCGGGCGATTTCGCCACCTTGATGGGCTGGGCGGACGATCTTCGCCGTATGCGGGTGCGCGCCAACGCGGAAACGCCGCTCGATGCCAAGACGGCGCGCGAGTTCGGTGCCGAAGGCATTGGCCTCTGCCGGACGGAGCACATGTTCTTCGAAGGCGACCGCATCACCACGGTCCGGCGCATGATCCTGGCCGACAGCGAGGCGGAACGGCGGGCGGCCCTGTCGGACCTGTTGCCGGTACAGCGGCAGGACTTCGTCGACCTGTTCAAGATCATGACCGGGTTCCCGGTGACGGTGCGTCTCCTCGACCCGCCGCTGCACGAGTTCCTGCCGAAGACCGACGCGGACATGGATGTCGTGGCCAAGGCCGCCGGCGTGGATGTGCCGAAGGTGCGGCAACGGTCCGGCCAACTGGCGGAGGCGAACCCCATGCTGGGCCATCGCGGCTGCCGGCTGGGCGTCACCTATCCGGAAATTTACGAGATGCAGGCCCGCGCCATTTTCGAAGCGGTGGCCCAGGTCCGCAAAGAAACGGGCGACACCATCGTCGCTGAAGTGATGATCCCGCTCGCCTTCTCAAAGAAAGAGTTGGACCTGCTGAAGGACGTGATCGACCGCACCGCACAAGAGGTGATCAAGGAAAGCGGGGTGGAGTTCACCTATCTGGTCGGCACGATGATCGAGCTGCCCCGGGCCGCGCTGCGTGCCGGAGACCTGGCCGAAACGGCGGAGTTCTTCAGCTTCGGCACCAACGACCTGACGCAGACGACCTTCGGCATCAGCCGCGACGACTCCGCGCACTTCCTGCCTGACTATATCGGCCACGGTGTGCTGGACAACGATCCGTTCGTGACGATCGATCAGTCCGGTGTGGGTGAGCTGATCCAGCTGGCGGCGGAACGCGGCCGGGAGACCCGTACCCAGATCAAGCTCGGCATCTGCGGCGAGCATGGCGGCGATCCTGCGTCGGTTCGGTTCTGCGAGACCGTCCATCTCGACTACGTCTCATGCTCGCCCTATCGCGTGCCGATCGCCCGTCTGTCGGCGGCCCAGGCAGCGCTGGACGAGCGCGAACTGGACGCCTGAGCCGGCGGGACGGCCGTTGGGCGCGCCCGAGTTGCCTTGCGGACCGCGTTCGTTGACGTCGGCGACGGCGTAACGCTTCGCCTCGGCCACTGGCCGGGTCCGCAGGCTGCGCGGGGGTCCGTGCTGCTCTTGCAGGGGCGCACGGAGTTTCTGGAGAAGTATGAGGAAACGGCGCGCGACTTGATTGCGCGCCGTTTCCACGTCTTCGCCTTCGACTGGCGAGGGCAGGGGCTGTCCTCGCGGTTGCTGGACAACCGGCTGAAGGGCCATGTCGGCCGGTTCGAGGACTACCTGCACGATCTTCGCGGCGCGCTGGCCTGGATGGAAGGCGCTGGCGCGGCCCAGCCGATCTGGGTCTTGGCGCATTCCGTCGGAGCCCATCTGGCCTTGCGCTACCTGACGGCGCAGGGCGCAGAAGACGGACCGCGGATCGCCGCCGGTGTCCTGCTGGCGCCGATGCTCGGGCTTGGGCAGAGCCGGACACAGGCGGCCCTGATGGCCGTGATTGCCCGATCGGCCGCCGGGCTGGGCCTCTCGCGAACCTATGCGATCGGCCAGGCGGATCGCGGGATCACGGATCTCGGGTTCGATGGCAATCCGCTGACGACCGACCGGAACCGCTTCGAGGAACATCGGCGATACCTTGAGGTGATGCCGGATGTGCGCCTCGGCGGTGTTACCTGGGGATGGCTGGATGCGGCGATGCGGTCGATCCGTCACCTGAACGGCCCGGATCTTGCGCAACGGGCGGTGCCTCCGCTTCTGATCGCTGTTGCCGGCGGTGACCGCGTTGTTCGCAATACAGCGGTTTCGCGGGTCGCCAGCAGGCTTCCCAATGCGCGGATTCTGCATCTCGCCGAGAGTGCGCATGAGATCCTGCGAGAGCGCGACGCCATCCGTGCGCAGTGTTGGCGTGCGGTCGACGACTTCCTCGACGGCATCGGTGTCTGATGGTGCGTCGACAGACGGACAGCCGCCGGGCTATACCCCGCCCGCGCCGGGCTTGACCGGCGCAGTCGACCCGCTGTGATGAAGAGACAATGCCGTCACTGACACGCGTTCTCGGGGAGGCCGTTGGCCAGGCCTTTGCCGCCGAGGGTTTGCCTGCCGAACTGGGCCGGACTCAGGTGTCCGACCGCCCCGACCTCTCGCAGTTCCAGTGCAATGGGGCGTTGGCTGCTGCGAAGCTCGCCCGAAAGCCCCCGCGTGTGATCGCGGAGAACATCGCAGGCGCCCTGCGGTCCCGCGGCACGTTTGCGGAGGTGTCGATCGCTGGGCCCGGCTTCATCAACTTGACGCTGACCGATGCGTTGCTGGGCAGCCATATTGCGGCGACGGCGGCCGACGACAGGCTGGGTGTCCAGGCACGGTCTGAACCTCTCACCGTGATCCTCGACTTCGGCGGGCCGAATGTGGCCAAGCCAATGCATGTGGGCCACTTGCGCGCGTCCATCATCGGCGACAGCCTGCAGCGGCTCTTTCGGTTCCTGGGCGATCGCGCCATCAGCGACGTCCATCTGGGCGACTGGGGGCTGCCCATGGGCATGCTGATAAGCGAGATCCGGCACCGGCGGCCCGATCTGCCCTATTTCGACGAGGGGCACTCTGGCCCCTACCCGGATGTCTCTCCAGTGACGCTGGAGGATCTGGAGCAGCTCTACCCGGTCGCCGCAGCCGCCTGTCGGGAGGATCCCGAGCGGCTGAAAGAGGCGCGGGCGGCCACCGCTGCGCTGCAGGCGCACCGGCCCGGATACCGGGCGCTGTGGCGCCATTTCATCGATGTCTCGACCGCAGCACTGGACCGGGATTTCGGCACTCTCGGCGTCCGCTTCGACCTGTTCAAGGGCGAGGCAGACGTTAACGACCTGATCCCGCCGATGATCGGGCACCTGACGGCCATCGCCTTGGCGGAGCGTGATGAGGGTGCGTTGGTCGTGCCGGTCGGCGAGGCCGACGACAAGCACGAAGTGCCGCCGCTGATCCTGGAGAAGTCCGATGGTGCCGTGATGTATGGCACCACGGACCTGGCGACAATCGTGGACCGCGTCGAGTCCTTCGATCCCGATCTGATGCTCTATGTGGTCGACCAGCGCCAGCACCTGCATTTCGAGCAGGTGTTCCGCGCGGCCAGAAAGGCCGGCCTAGCCGGGAAGGCGCAGCTGGAGCATATCGGCTTCGGCACCATGAACGGTCTCGACGGGCGTCCGTTCAAGACCCGCGCCGGCGGTGTGATGAAGCTGCAGGATCTGATCGGCGCGGCAGCGGAGCAGGCCGAAGCCCGGCTGACGGAAGCCGGGCTGGCGGCCGACTATCCGCCGGAGGAGCGGACGGAGGTGGCCCGCATGGTCGGCCTAGCCGCCGTGAAATTCGCAGATCTCTCCAACTGGCGGATGTCGAATTACATCTTCGATCTTGATCGTTTCATGCGGTTCGAAGGCCGCACCGGCCCCTATCTGCAATATGCGGCCGTGCGCATCAAATCGCTGCTGCGCAAAGCCGCCGACCAGGGCGCGCAGCCAGGCGAAATCCTACCGCCGACGGATATCGAGCGCGACCTGATGCTGGAGCTCTCCCGTTTTCCCGATGCCGTGGCGTCGGCCGAAGCGAAGCGGGCGCCGAGCGAGCTTGCCGATTTCGCCTACACCGCAGCCCAGGCATTCAGCCGGTTCTATGCCTCATGCCACATCCTGAGCGAGAGCGACCGCGCCGTTCAGGCCTCCCAGCTTGCGCTGTCGGCGCTGACGCTCCGCACACTCGAGCGCACGCTCGATCTCCTGGGCATCGAGGTGCCTGAGCGGATGTGACGGGCGACCTACCCGTCACAGGGGTGGAAGATGATTTCATCCTGCAGGCTGATCAGGCAGGTCAACAGCATCTCTTCCCTTTCGTCGCCTTCGGAAGTGCAGAACAGATCCAGCAGCTGATTGGCGGGATCGCATCCGGTGGAAGTACTACATTGGTTTTCCGCGCCGCAGGTCTTGGTCACCAGTTCCTGACACCAGTGGCTCACATCCACCGGCGGCGGGCAGTCCGGCTCCGACTCCACCACCGGCAGAATGGACCGGACGGCAGTGATGGCTTCGAGTTGCTGCAGGATCGGAGAGAATCGGCGTTCGAAGAACATCGGCGGCAGCGAGGTGGCCCGGCTGCGGTCGATCACCGTCGGCGCGGCGGGGCGCGTCAGGTCCTGAGGCGCCACCAGCCGGGGCTCGTCCGCGTGGACGGAGTGGCCCAGCAGAGCTGCGGCCAGTAGGGCGACACCAAAGCGCAGGGTCATGGATGCCATCTTCGTCCTCCCCTTCATCGATTGTGTCCGGCACTTTGTTGATCAAGAGACCGTACCGAATCGCGGACCGTCATACGAGCCCCGGTGCTTGGCATATTACAGTCGGAATTCGACATCAGCGTGGTAACAGGCATGCCATTGGAGGACCTTCAGACTTGGTTCGCCCTGACGGCGACGGTCGCGTTTGCGGTCACGGCCGTCCTCGCCGTGGCCGATCGCGGCGTCGATATCTTCGGGACCACCGTGCTCGGCGTTATCACGGCCATCGGCGGCGGAACGGTCAGGGACCTGATCCTCGACGTGCCGGTCTTCTGGGCTGTGGAGCTCAGCTATGTCTGGTTCGCCCTCGGGGCCAGCCTGCTGGCCTTTGCGGCGCGCGCCGCGTTGAGCCAGAAGGCGGTCTACGGCCTGATGCTGCATCTCGACGGCTTCGGGGCCGCCCTGTTCGGCATTCAGGCTGCAGGCAAGGTATGGGACCTCGGCTTTGGGCTTCCCATTGCGCCAATCATCCTGGGGGTCGTCACGGCGATCGGCGGCGGCCTCATTCGCGATGTCTTGGCCGGGCGCCAGACCCTTCTGATGAGCCGGGAGCTCTATGCGATACCGGTGATGTTCGGATGCATCGCGTTCGTCGTGATCCTCGACGCCTTTCCCGAATACCGGGTCGGCGGCGCCATCGCCTGCATTGTCTTCGTTTCAGGGCTCAGATCCGCGGCCATCCGATGGCGGCTGACCGTCCCCGCGCGGCTGACCACGCGCCCGCGCGGGCCGTAAGCTCTGCGAGCCTCTGGACACCGGCGGGGACATTTCCTATAAGCAGCGCCCGCGCACCTTGATTGGCGCACCACCGGATGCCCAGGTAGCTCAGGTGGTAGAGCATCGCACTGAAAATGCGAGTGTCGGTGGTTCAACTCCATCCCTGGGCACCATCTCTCCACTTCCGAGAGCTGGTTAGGTTTGTGACCCGGATCGTTGTCGCAGGCGGCCGATCAGCTTGTAGGCGGGCGCTGCGAACATCACGATCAGGATGATCCGCACCAGGTGGTGGGTCGAGACGAACGCGGCATCCACGTCCAGCGCCAGGGCCACCAGGCTCATCTCTGCCAGGCCGCCCGGGGCATAGGCCAGCACCAAGTCGGCGACCGGGATGCCGGTGATCGTGTGCAGGCCAAGGGAAAAGGCGACCGTCACCAGAAGCAGCAGCCCCGTCAGACCGACGGCCACGAAGGCCACGCGTGCCACCAGGCGCGGCCGCGTTCCGACGAAGCGGCAGCCGATCGCGGCGCCCACGACCACCTGCGCGATCGCGATCAAGACGGCCGGCGGCTTGCTGTCGGTGAAGCCGGCCAGATGGATGACGGCGCTCAAGATCATCGGCCCCATCAGCCAGGCGGCCGGCAGCCGCAGGCGGCTCGCGATCGGGCCGCCGATCACACAGGCGATCAGCAACGCCGCATCGGCTGGCGCCAATTCGGCAAAGGCCGGCCCGGCGGGGCCGCGCGTGCCCATGTCCAGATCGCCCATGTATTGGAACCAGAACGGCACCGTGAAGACGACCAGCATGATCCTGAGGCTGTGGCTCAGCGCGATCGTCCGTTCGTCGCCGCCCAGCGCGCTGCCCATCAGCACCATCTCGTTGAAGCCGCCAGGCGTGGCGGTGAAGTACGAGGTGACCGGGTCGCACCGCACCACGCGCGACAGGTAGATCGCGCCGATGGTGGTGCATACGACGATGTAGACCGTGAGCATGGCCAGGGTGACCGCCCAGCGGTCGAGCACGCCCAGCAGATCCGGGGTGAAAGCGCTGCCCAGCATCACGCCCAGCACCATCACCATGCCGCTGCGGACCGGGGGTGGCACCCGCAGCCGAACGCCGCTGATGACGGCAACGGCGGTCGCCAGCATCGACCCGATCATCCAGGCCAGCGGCAGGTCGAAGGCGTTCAGGATCGCGCCGCCCGCGGCGCCCAGCGTAAGCGCGCCAGCGAAGGCGATCAGCGTGCGGCGACGACCGGCGGCCGCTTCGCTCGCTGGCCCGCCGTCGCCGCCCATCCCCGCTCTGCCGTCAGCCGATGAGACGGCCGAGGCGTACCGCCGTCTGGCCCTTGTTCAGGCGCCGCGACGGCATGATCAGCACGCAGTTGTCGTAGGGCGTCAGAACCTTCTTGTCGCCATCGCGGCCGATCTCGGTCCCGGCCTCGGGCAGGCATTCCATGCCCTTGAAATCACTGGAGAACCGGAAGCCGTCCGTCTCGATAGTGACGGCGTCGGTCACCTGGATGACCTGCTGGTGTGCTTCGGCTGGCGAGAGATGCGCCGCGGCGAGCGACGGGTCGATCATCTCGAAATGCAGAAGGAACCGCAGGCAGGCTTCCAGCGCGACACCGGCGGAATCACTTTCCCAATGCTGGCCGCATTCGATCAACAGGGCGTTCTTGGGGCTTTCCGGATCCGTGAACCCGGCATAGTCGCGCAGCCTCCGTCCGGCGGCGTGTCCGGCGTCCGCCACGACATAGCGCGGGTAGCCCAAAGCGGCCGCCAGGGTGCGGCCTTTCGCCAACGGGCCTGCCATCATCAGCGGCACCGTGCGGTGCTGCATGGAATGGACGT
Source organism: Alphaproteobacteria bacterium (assembly GCA_028281925.1). Classification (GTDB taxonomy): domain Bacteria; phylum Pseudomonadota; class Alphaproteobacteria; order DSM-16000; family Inquilinaceae; genus JACKIG01. The sequence goes on along the minus strand of JANQIX010000043.1, from coordinate 111,958 downwards.
CCAAGAGGTGGTCGACGGTATCGATCAGCGGGCGGATTTCACGGGCCCGATCCAGTTCCACGGATCGCCGATCCCCGTCCAGCGTCGCGGCGTCCCAGAGGCGGTTGAAATCCTCGTCCACATAGCGTGTCGCACTGGGGTCTTTGGCGTCGAACCGCCGATAGGCGGCGACATTGGAAAAACCGAAGGTCAGGCGACCGCGTGCAGGGCGCAGCTGCCAGCGCATCAGTGTATCGACTGCGATGGCTCCGCACAGCTCGTTGCCGTGGACCAGGGCATTGATCAAGACGTGGGGGCCGGCGGCACCGCTGTCGAACGTGGTATAGTACGGGACGCCGGTATTGCCGTCACGATAGGGTTCGATATCCGGTGCGCTCAACTCCACCGGATAGTTGGCTGTCCAGTTCACTGTCGGGTCACCCGCTCCAGCAGCCTGTCGAGGACCGTTTCCAGCCGGCTCAACTGGTCCACATCGATGAATTCGTCCGGTTTGTGGGCCTGATCGATGGATCCCGGACCGCACACCACCGTGGGAATGCCGGCAGCCTGGAACAGCCCCGCTTCGGTGCCAAAAGACACTCGGCCAACGTCGTTGGCGCCGCTCAAAGCCTTTGCCAGATCCACGACCGGATGCCGTTCGTCTGCCTCCAATCCGGGATAGCGCGCCAATTCGGTGAAGGCAATGCCGGTTTCCGCACTTCGCCCATGCATCTCGGGCAACAGGTCGGTTTGTGCGAAGCGTTGGATCTCTCCGATCAACCCATCGGGGTCGTCGGTCGGCAGATGGCGGACCTCAAAGTCGAAAACGGCCTGCCCCGGCACGATGTTGAGCGCCGATCCGCCGGCAACTGTGCCGACCTGCATCGTCGTATGGGGCGGCGCGAAGCCTGGCTCGAACGGGCCATCCACGGCATGCCTCCGGGCCGCCCGGCGGATGAGCGCCATCAGCTCGGCCGCATGCTCGATCGCATTGACGCCTTCCGGCGCCATTGATGAATGGCACTCGAACCCCGTGACGGTACACCGCATGGCCACTTTGCCCTTATGGGCGATGACGGGCGTCATGCCCGTTGGCTCACCGACGATGCATAGCGCTGGCTTCACCGGCTGGTCGTCCAGCCAGGCCAGCAGCCGGCGAACCCCGAGACACCCGACCTCTTCGTCGTACGACAGCGCGATGTGCAGCGGCGTTTCCAGGTCGCGTTCCGCCGCCGCCGGCACCAGGGCCAGGATACCCGCTACGAAGCCCTTCATGTCGCAGGTCCCGCGCCCATAGGCACGGCCATCGCGGACGGAAAGCGCAAACGGATCGGTCGACCAGTCCTGACCCGCTACCGGCACCACATCGGTGTGACCCGAAAGACAGATGCCGGGGCAGTCGCGGGGGCCGATCGTGGCGTAGAGATTGGCCTTCCGGCCGGTTTCGTCGTAGACAAGATCCGCTTCGATCCCGTAATCGGCGAGATAGGCCCGCACGAATTCGATCAGCGGTAAGTTGGTATCGGCGCTGATCGTCGGAAAGCCGATCAGCGGTTCAAGCAGCGGCAGGCTGCCGGGGGCATGGTCCGTCAAGTCCGGGGCTCTGATTGCTAGCAGTTCTTCGGCACGAAGCGGCTAATATGGGTGAAGGGTCGGGGTTGCGCCAGGGCGTTCCCTGAAATGGACGACGTATCGGGTAGTCTTAACATGCGCGTGGCCATAGCCGGCATGCATATGGAATCGGCCAGCTTCCTGCCATCCGTGCTGGACCATGCCGGTTTCGAACGGTCCGCCCGCCGTGGTGGTGAGATCGTCGAGACGTACGCCGGGTCGAACACCGCGATCGGCGGATTCCTTACCGTCCTTGGGCGCGAAGGGATCGAGCCCGTGGGGTTGGTCTATGCCGACGGCGGTGCCGGCGGCTCGGCTGCCGACGATGCCTTCGAACGGTACAGAGACGAGATTGTCGGCGGCCTTGTGGCCCTCGACCCTGATGTAGATGGGGTGCTGCTGCATCTGCACGGCGCGATGGTCACGCCCGCACGCATCGACCCCGATGCGGACCTCTTGGCCGCCGTCCGTGCGGCGGTCGGTCCAGACACACCGATCGTCGTTGCCTTCGATTACCACGGCAACCTCGACGCGCAGGGGATCGCGCCGGCCACGGCGGTGTTCGGTTACCGCCGGTCACCGCACACCGATATGGGCGAGACCGGTGAACGGGCGGCCGATTGCCTGGCCCGTACGCTCAAGGGGTCGCTGAAGCCGGTCATGGAGCTGGCAACGCCTGGGTTGATGGTGCCCAGCATCTTCAGCGCGACTGATCTGGTGCCGCTGGCCGGCATCGTGTCCGCCGCCAAGGCGTGCGCTGAAACGGCGGACCGGTATGTGGATGTCTCAGTCTTTGCCGGATTTTCCTACGCCGACGTACCCAATTGCGGCTTCTCCGTCGTTGCGGTGGTCGATGATGACCGGCGCCTGGCTGACGAACTCGCCCGTACGTTGGCGGCCGAGATCCGGGAACGGCGCCATGCCCTCTATGCACCCGCGCCTGTGCTTGAACTGGATGAGGCCGTGCTGCATGCCACCCACCGGGCCCGCACGGCCGTCGGCCCTATTGTTCTGGTGGAGCATGCCGACCGCAACAACGACAGCACCCACGGCATCAGAGCCCTGCTGCGCCACGGGGCCGACCGCGCCGTGGTCCCCAATCTCTGGGACCCCGAAGCGGCCGCGGCGGCCCTTGCGGCCGGGCCCGGGGCCGAGATGCGGCTTGCCATCGGTGGCCGATCGGGGCCGAAGACGGGCGGACCGCTGCCTGTTGAAGCACGGGTGCGTTCCGTGGTGCCGCAGCTTGTCTACAGAGGCACAAGCGCCATGCGGCGCGGATCCCTGGTGAACCTGGGCACCGTCGCCGTGATCGAGACGGCCGGGCTGACCATCACGGTCACCGGCAACGCCCACACGGCGATCGACGAAGACGCATTGACGCAGGTGGGACTGTCGGTCAACGACTTCGACATCGTGCTGCTCCGCTCCAAGACACATTTCCGGACGGCGTTCGAGCCGATCGCGTCGGAGATCATTCTGATGGACACGCCGGACTACGGACCGGCCGACCTGACCCGGCTTCCCTATCGGCATGTGCCCAAAGATGTGGTCTTTCCCTTCATCCAGGACGCGTGACGCCATCGGTCCAATCCGATCGACGGACCGATGGGCGCGGTATATGGTCATGGAATTGTGCAGGCGTAACCGGGGCGCACCCTAGCCCCGGCGAGAAGGGGCGCAGTGGCATTGTCACGGCGAGCCCGGCAAGCAAGAACAGGAGGCACGAGAAGCACAATGTCGAAACGGTTAGGGACACTTGCGGTTGGCATCGCTGCGGCCACCTTCGCCGCCATGCCGGCCATGGCGGAAGACATCACGATCGCGCTTGCATCCGAAGCGACGTCGGTCGACCCGCATTTCCACAATACTGGCAACAACAACCAGATCGTCACCCACATCTTCGACGCACTGATCAACCAGGGCTCCAATCAGGAGCTGTTGCCTGGCCTGGCCGTGTCATGGACGCCGAACGATGACACGACCTGGGAATTCCGCCTCCGCGAAGGGGTCACCTTCCACGACGGCTCGCCGTTCACGGCCGACGATGTCGTGTTTTCGCTGGAGCGCGCGCCCGATGTGCCGGACAGCCCGTCCAGCTTCGCCGTGTCGGTCGCCAGCATCACCGAGATGACGGTCGTCGACGACTACACCATCCGGTTCACGACCGACGGGCCGTACCCGCTTCTGCCCAACGACCTCAGTATCGTTCGGATCGTCAGCCGCGAGAACGGGGAAGGCGCGACCACTGCCGACTACAACAGCGGCGAAGCGGCGATCGGCACCGGGCCGTTCACGCTGGTGGAATACGTGCCGGGCGATCGGATCGTCCTGGCCGCGAACGACGACTATTGGGGCGGCCGGCCGGAATGGGACCAGGTCACCTTCCGCCCGATCACCAGCGACCCGGCCCGACTGGCGGCGCTCTTGTCCGGCGATGTCGACGTGATCGGCAACGTGCCCACACAGGATATCAGCCAGCTTGCCGACAACCCCGATGTGCGGCTGAGCCAGGGCGTGTCCAACCGTGTGATCTATCTGCACATCGACAGCCGCCGCGACGTCACGCCGCTGGTCTCGGCCAAGGACGGCAGCGAGATCCCGAACCCGTTCCTGGACCTTCGGGTCCGCCAGGCCATCAGCATGGCGATCGACCGCAACGCCATCGTCGAACAGGTGATGGAAGGCATTGCCATTCCGGCTGGCCAGCTTCTGCCGGAAGGGTTCTTCGGCGTCAGCGAGAATATCGATGTGCCGCAGTACGACCCGGACGGTGCACAGGCGCTGTTGGCGGAAGCCGGGTACCCGGACGGGTTCGCGCTGACGATTGCCGGGCCCAATGACCGGTATATCAATGACGAGCAGATCGTGCAGGCGATCGCCCAGATGCTGTCGCGGGTCGGCATCGACACCGCCGTCGAGACGATGCCGCGGTCCGTCTATTTCGGCCGCGCCACCGGTGACGAGAACGGCTCGGAATTCAGCCTGATGCTGGTGGGCTGGGGCTCCGGCACCGGCGAGGCGTCGTCGCCGTTGCGCGCGCTCTTGGCCACCAAGGATCCTGAGGCCGGTCTCGGCGGCACGAACCGCGGCGGCTATTCCAATGAGGAGTTCGACGCGATTCTCGCGGAGGCCATGCGCAGCGTGAACGACGATGAGCGCGCGGCCCTGCTTGCCCAGGCGACGGAAATCGCCATGGCCGATGTCGGCTTGATCCCGACCCACTTCCAGGTGAACACCTGGGGGTCGCGCCCGGATCTGGCATACATTCCGCGCACGGACGAGTACACGCTGGCGATGAACGTCGTCAGGGCTGATCAGTAGGCCGGATCGATGGCGGCGCGCCTGCGTCTGCGCGGGCGCGCCGCCCCAGTTTCCCCGAACCCGTAGGCGGCCTTAACCCAAGCCGATGACCGTCTTCATCATTCGTCGTTTGTTGCAGAGCATCGTTGTGCTGGCAGTGACCAGCCTGCTGGTCTTCCTCGGCGTCTATGCCATCGGCAATCCCGTCGATATCCTGATCTCCCCGGATGCGACGGAGCTTGAGCGCCAGGCGGCGATCGCCCGCCTTGGGCTCGACCGACCAGTGTGGGAGCAGTATTGGTCCTTCCTCATCAACCTTGCCGAAGGCGATCTCGGCCGGTCGTTCGTGTTCAACGAGCCGGCGCTTAAGCTGATCCTGCAGCGCCTGCCGGCCACGCTCGAGCTGGCCTTCGTGGCCATGCTCATCTCCATCTTCGTCGGCATCCCGCTTGGCATCTGGGCCGGATTTCATCCGAACTCCGTGTCCGGCCGCGGCATCATGGCGGGTTCGATCGTGGGCTTCAGCCTGCCCAATTTCTGGCAGGGGCTGATGCTGATCATGATCTTCGCGGTGATCCTGGGCTGGCTGCCGGCTGGCGGCCGCGGCGATCAGGGGGAGTTCCTGGGCATCCGGTCGTCGCTGTTCAGCCTTGACGGGTGGAGCCATCTGATCCTGCCGGCGATCAACCTGGCGCTGTTCAAGATGTCGCTGGTGATCCGGCTTACGCGCGCCAATGTGCGCGAGGTGCTGCCGCAGGATTATGTCAAGTTCGCCCGGGCCAAGGGTCTGAAATCGCGTCGTGTGGTGACGGTCCACGTGTTGAAGAACATCCTGATCCCGGTGGTCACCGTGATCGGGCTGGAGCTCGGAAACGTCATCGCGTTTGCCGTAGTCACCGAGACCATCTTTGCCTGGCCCGGCATCGGCAAGCTGATCATCGATTCGATCTTTGTGCTCGATCGGCCGGTGATCGTGGCTTACCTGATGATCATCGTCTTCATGTTCATCGTCATCAATCTTCTGGTTGATATCCTCTATTCCTTGCTGGATCCCCGGGTGCGCCTGGCGGACCAGCGTGGCTGAGGGGTGTGATCGGCCATGACGACGGCAGCCGAGCCCCACAGCGCCGCACCGGCGGCATCGCCGGTCGAGGCGGCGCCCGAACCCCGAACCGTCTCGCCGTTCCGGCGGTTCGTCGACGACTTTGCCGAGAGCAAGGTCGCCGTGTTTGGCCTGGTGGTCCTGGTAGGGATCATCGTGCTGGCTGTCTTTGCGCCATGGATCGCGCCACAAGACCCTTACGACCTGACCGACTTCCATGAGCGCGATGCGCGCCTGCCACCGGGGTCGGAGCGGCTGTTCGATGCGCAGACCTTCACGGTTACGGTGCCGGACTTGGTGCCGGGGCAGGCGGTCGCGATCGATGCTGAAGAGGGGGTTTCGGTATCCAACCCCTTTGTCGACGGCCTCACGGTATCGGCAGTGTTGGAAGAGACGTCGGACGGGCGCCAGATCCGTCTTGAGGTGGCTGCTGATCCGGCGGAAGCTCTAGGTCTCCTGGAAGCTGCACAGCTTGAGGATTTGCCCAGGGGGCCGACGCTGACCTCGGGAGAGAAGCACGCCTTCCGCAACCTTTGGACATTGACGGCGGAGGATTTTCAGGACCTTGCGATCGTGCTGCCGGAGGGATTCGACGACGAGATCGACTTCCGGCTGCGCCTGACGACGTCTGAGACCGACCCCGGCTTCACCTATTGGCTCGGCACCGACGCCCAGGGCCGCGACATGCTCAGCGCCATGATGTACGGGCTGCGCACCAGCCTGAGCGTCGGCGTCATGAGCGGGTTCTTCGCGCTTCTGATCGGCATGTCGCTGGGCCTCACGGCCGCCTATTTCGGCGGCCGGGTCGACAGCCTGATCATGCGCATCGTCGACCTGCAGTTGGGCTTTCCGACGATCCTGGTGGCGCTGATGCTGCTTGCGATCCTCGGCCGCGGAGTCGACAAGGTGATCTTCGCCCTGATCATCGTGCAATGGGCCTATTACGCGCGCACCGCACGCAGTGCGGCGCTGGTTGAACGGCGCAAGGAGTATATCGAGGCGGCAGCCTGCCTGGCGCTCAGCACTCGGCGGATCATCTTCCGCCATCTGCTGCCCAACTGCCTGCCACCGGTGATCGTGGTGGGGACCGTGCAGGTGGCCAATGCCATCGCGCTGGAGGCGACGTTGAGCTTCCTCGGCATCGGCCTGCCGCTGACAAAGCCATCGCTGGGCCTGTTGATCTCCAACGGTTTCGACTATCTGCTGGCGGGGAAGTACTGGATCAGCGTCTATCCGGGCGTAGCCCTGCTGATCACGATCGTGAGCATCAACCTGGTGGGGGATCAGCTGCGCGACGTGCTGAATCCCCGTCTGCAGCGCTAGGGCCGCCCGACGATGGCGAATGGCAACCGCATCCTCGAGGTCGAGGGCCTGCGCACCCACTTCTTCACCAAGGCCGGTGTGGTGAAGTCCGTCGACGATGTGTCGTTCACGCTGGACCGCGGCCAGGTGCTTGGCTTGGTGGGCGAGAGCGGATCGGGCAAGTCGGTCACCGGCTTTTCGATCATGGGTCTGGTGGACCCGCCCGGGCGTGTTGTCGCGGGGCGCATCGTGTTCCGCGGCACCGATCTGGCGCATCTGGATGAAGAGGCGATGCGCGCCATCCGCGGACGGCGCATCGCCATGATCTTCCAGGACCCGATGATGACGCTGAACCCGGTCCTGCGCATCGACACGCAGATGATCGAAGCCTTGCAGGCGCATGAACAGATCAGCGATGACGATGCCCGAGCCCGAGCCCGCGACGCCTTGGGCCAGGTCGGCATTCCGTCGCCGGAGCAGCGCCTGAAGGCCTACCCACACCAGTTCTCCGGCGGGATGCGCCAGCGCGTGGCAATCGCCATCGCCTTGCTGCACCACCCCGACCTGATCATCGCCGACGAACCAACGACGGCGCTGGACGTGACCATCCAGGGGCAGATCCTCTATGAGGTGCAGAAGCTGGTACGTGAGCAGGGGACGGCCCTGATCTGGATCACGCACGACCTGAGCGTTGTTGCCGGCTTGGCGGATGAGATCTGCGTCATGTATGCCGGGCGCGCGGTGGAGACGGGGCATGTCGCCGATGTGATCGAGCGGCCATTGCACCCCTACACCCGCGGGCTGATCAACTCCGTGCCCTCGCGCAATCCGCGCGGCCAACCGCTGAGGCAGATCCAGGGCGTTGCGCCGACGCCGCTGAAGCTGCCGCCGGGTTGTGCGTTCCAGGATCGCTGTCCCCGCGCCGATGCGCGCTGCCACAGCATGCCGGAGCTGTCACAGCCGGTGGCGGGGCACAGCGTCCGCTGCTTCCGGCCCCATCTTGAAGAGGCCGCGGCATGACGTCGGCCGCCGAGACCGAAGCACCACCGATCGTGGCCCTTGAAGGCGTTGGCAAGCGCTTTGTGAAGCGGCTGGATGTCGCCATGAAGCTTGCCAACATGTTGGGCTCTGACCTGCGCGAAGAGGTCGTGCAAGCGGTGGACGACGTCCACATGGCCGTGCGCGAAGGGGAGGTGGTCGGCCTGGTCGGCGAGAGCGGATGCGGCAAGTCGACATTGGGCCGCGTCGTTGCCGGCGTCCATCGGGCGACGTCGGGTCGCATGTTGTATCGTGGCGACGATGTCTCGCATCTTGGCGACCGGGCGGCCCGCGACGTGCGGCTCAAGATCCAGATGATCTTCCAAGACCCCATGTCGTCGTTGAACCCGCGGTTCCGGGTCGCCGACATCATCGGCGAGGCGCCGAAGGTCCACGGCATTGTCGGGCGCGGCGAACTGGACGGCTATGTCGACGAGATGATGCGCCATGTCGGCCTGGACGCATCCTACAAGCGTCGCTACCCGCATCAGTTCTCCGGCGGCCAGCGCCAGCGCATCGGCATCGCCCGCGCGCTGGCCGTGAAGCCGGAATTCCTGGTGTGTGACGAGGCGGTGGCGGCCCTCGACGTGTCGATCCAGGCGCAGGTGCTGAATCTGTTCATGCGGCTGCGCGAAGACTTCGGCCTGACCTATCTGTTCATCAGTCACGATCTGGGCGTGGTGGAGCATCTGAGCGACCGGGTGATGATCATGTATCTCGGCCGCATCGTCGAAGAGGCACCGACAGAGGCCCTGTTTGCGACCCCCAACCATCCGTACACGCAGGCACTTCTGGCCGAGGTGCCGCGTCTGGAGGCCAAGCGCCGCGCCTACACGCCGGTGAAGGGGGAGATCCCGTCGCCGCTGAACCCGCCGTCCGGATGCCACTTCCACCCGCGATGCCCGCATGCCTTGCAGCGCTGCCGGGACGAGGCGCCGGTGCTGCGGGAGATCGCGCCAGGCCGCCGCTCGGCGTGCCATCTGAACGACCGGGCATGACCCTGCCTTGCGGCAGCCTGTCGACGCCCGGCGTCTTCCGATCGGTCTTCCCGGCCTTCGACGTACTGCCGCTGGTGTTCGACTCCCCCCACAGCGGCCAAGAGCGGCCAGAGGATTTCGGCACCATTGCCAGCAGCGAGGATCTGGCCTGGACCGCCGACTCCTATGTCGACGACCTGTTTGCGGCCGTGCCCAAGATGGGTGCCACGTTGATCGCCGCCACCTTTCCGCGGGCCTATATCGACCTCAATCGGGCACCGGACGACATCGATCCCGACCTCTTGGCCGAACCGTGGCCGGAACCGCTGCAGCCTACCCGCAAGACCCGGATGGGTGCCGGCCTGATCTGGCGCTATTGCCGCGGGACCGACGCACCGCTCTATGACCGGAAGCTGTCGGTGGACGAGGTGCGCTGCCGGATCGAAAGCTACTGGCGTCCCTATCATGAGCATCTGGCCGATACGCTGGGGGCTCTGCACCGGCGCTTCGGCTTTGTCTATCATGTCAATTGCCATTCCATGAGAGCCGTCGGCATCGCCAATCCGCCGGAGCCGCCGCGCGCGCGGCCCGACATCGCGCTCGGCAACCGGCACGGCAGCACCTGCGACGGTCACCTCGTCGGCTGGCTGGAGGCGGCGTTCCAGACGCGCGGATATGCGGTTGCCATCAACGACCCGTTTCCGGGGGCCTATCTGGTGGACGTACATGGGCGGCCGGATCAGGGGCGTTTCAGTGTGCAGATCGAAATCAACCGATCGCTCTATATGGACGAAGAGACGCGCCAGCCACATACCGGGTATGGACGCATTCAGCACGATTTGTCGGACGTCGCAGCACAGCTGGCGGATTTCGTGCGCGATCGGCTGGGAGCGGACCCATGACGCGCCTGATCGACGGCGTGCTGGCGTGTCATGACCCGATAGGAGAATGGGCGCCCGTCGTCTTCGACTCGCCTCACAGCGGCGTCGACTATCCCCCGGATTTCCGGTTCATCTGCGATTTCCCGTCGCTGCGGCAGGCGGAAGACACTTATGTGGGTGAACTGTTCGCCACGGCCCCGTCCCATGGCGCGCACTTCCTGGAAGCGCTGTTTCCGCGCAGCTACATCGATACCAACCGTGCCATCGACGACCTGGATCAGGGACTGATGAACGCGCCCTGGCCCGATCCGCTGCAGCCCAGTGAGAAGACCCATGTCGGCATGGGGCTGGTCCGGCGCCTGTGCAAGCCCGGTATGCCGATGTACGACCGCCTGCTGTCACCGGATGAAGTGCGCCATCGGATTGACCGGTACTACCGGCCCTACCACGCGGCGCTCGACGGGCTCATGGACGCGGTCTATGCCCGTTTCGGCATGGCGGTGCTGATCAACTGCCACTCCATGCCATCCGTCATCAACGGCATGGCGGCGAATGGAGGGCAGGTGGGCGCGGATTTCGTTCTCGGTGATCGCGACGGCACCACTGCTGGACGCGATCTCCTGCAGGCGGTGGAAGATGCGCTGAAGGATCTCGGCTACGCGGTGCGGCGCAACGATCCGTATAAGGGAGTCGAGCTCGTCCGCAGGCACGGCGACCCGGCAAATGGCCGGCATGCGCTGCAGATCGAGATCAATCGCAAGCTCTATATGGACGAGGTGACGCTGGCGAAGACGGCCGAGTTCAAGGCGCTGTCCCGGGCTCTGGACAGCCTCTGCGGCACCATCTGCGCCTTCGCGTCAGAGCGGGCGCGTATCGCCTGACCGGCCCGTCAGGGCGTGAACTGTTCCTTGATGATCCGCTCTTCCAGATTATGCTCGGGATCGAACAGCAGGTTCAGGCTGATGCTGCGGTCTTCGAATACGTGGACGCGGACGACATCGCGCACCTCGGTGTAGTCCGCCGTAGCGCTGACCGGCCGCTTTTCTTCTTCCAGCACCTGGAAGGAGATGCGCACCTTGTGCGGCAGCAGGGCGCCGCGCCAGCGCCGCGGGCGAAAGGCGCTTATCGGCGTGAGCGCCAGGACGGCAGATCCCATCGGGATGATCGGGCCATAGGCCGAAAGGTTGTAGGCCGTGCTGCCCGCCGGGGTCGCGACGATGGCGCCATCGCAGACCAGTTCGGGCAGCCGCACGATGTTGTCGACGCTGACCCGCAGCTTCGCCGCCTGGCGGGTCTGCCGCAACAGCGAGACCTCGTTGATGGCGAGAGCAGCATGCTGTTTTCCGTCGGCCGTACCGGCCAGCATCCTCAGCGGGTGTAGCGAAACCGTGACCGCCTGGCGCAGCCGCTCAGCCAAGCCATCTTCCCGGTATTCGTTCAAGAGGAAGCCGACGGACCCGCAATTCATGCCGAAGATGGCGATCTGGCGCTCGATGAAGCGGTGCAGCGTCTCGAGCATAAGGCCGTCGCCGCCAAGGGCGACGATCACATCGGCAGTCTGCGGATCACACCCGCCATAACGCTCCATCAGCCTAGCGCACGCCTGCTGCGCTACCTCGGTCTCGGCCGCAACAAAACCGATGCGCAAGTCGTTCGACCGGGCAAGATCGGTCCTCTCGGCAGGGGTTGTCGCGTCGTTCATCATCGCCACCGACTCTAGCGCAACGCGTGTGTGGCTGCACCCGAGAGCCCGCACCTTGCGCCTTGGTCGTTGCGCCGCAGCCGGGCCTTAGTCACTGTTGAAGGGCTGCTGATCGTTCGACCCAGCCGGAGCTTCCAGTCCATGCGCCTGTCCACCGTTGTCGTGCTGTTCATCATCGCCGCGACCCTGCCCGCATCGGCTGACGATCGGCACGCAGGCTACTACTACCCCGAGGTGACCAGTCAGGAAACCTATGTCGCGCGCGCCGACACCATGCCGGATGCGACGCGCGCCAGGCGGCTGGCCTTCGTCATCGGGATGACGGCCGAACAGCAGGCGCAGCCCTTTCCGCCGCAATGGGCTGTCTTTGCGAAGGGCACGGAGGCGGAAAAGCTGATCATCGTCTCGCTTTCACGCGACTATCTGGTGACGCTCTACCAAGCGCGGGGGCTGCTGGCACAAATGACTGCCATGGCGCGCGCGACCCCCTTCTTCATCGAAAGCGGTGTCGAAGACCATTACACCTTCCTCGACCTCTTGAAGCTGATCGGCTTCCGGCAGCTAACGATCAGCGATGGCGAAACCTACGCCCATCAGATCCTGATCGATTGAACCATCGATCGCCCGCTGCACGCGTTCAGCCGACACCGAGACAGGAATCCCGGGGCGAACGGTCGCAGGGTAACGGGCACGGTACGCGGGCAAGGAAGCCGGAAGATTGAGAGTGTTTATGATTTCTTAGCTCTATATGCGGTACGGTCTGTGCGAATCCACAATCGAGCTCGGACGAATGTGCATTCGGGGATTGCTGCAGGCTCTCGCGTTCCGGCGATGGGCCGTCTTTTTTTTCACCGTTGTTCTCTTGGCGGAAACAAGCGCGCAGGCACAGGCAATTCGCGTGGGCGGAACCGGCGGGGCGTTGTCGGCCCTAAGGCAGCTCGGTGCCGCGTTCACCGTGGAGCATCCAGGGGTGCGCGTCGACGTACTGCCCAGCATGGGCAGCGGCGGCGGTATCCGTGCACTGAGTGACGGGGCCATCGATATTGCTGTTACGGGCAGGCCTCTGACCGCCGAAGAGCAGAGCGACGTCGTCCTCAATCAGATTCCGTTCGCTGTCACGCCGATCGCCTTCCTTTCCTCCCACCCGCAAGAGCTTAACCTTGCCCCGGAGGTCGCGGTCCGGATGTTCTCCGATCCTGAGGCGAGATGGCCGGATGGAACGCCGGTAAGGGTGATTGTGCGACCTGAGACCGAAAGCGACCTGAGCGTCGTGATCTCGCAATTCGCTGCGCTGCGGGATGCGTTTGCTGCCGCACGGCGGCGTCCGGATGTTCCAATGGCGACCACCGACCAGGAAAACGTGGAACTGGCCGTGATGATGGAGGGGTCGCTGACCGTCGGCACCGTGTTGCAAGTCTGGTCGGAAGGTGTACGCCTCTACGCATTGCCGATCGACGGGGTAGCGCCGACGCTGGCCAACCTTGGTGCCGGACGCTACCCGATGGGGAAGCAGTTCTTTCTGGTGGTGCGCGAAGACACCCCGGCGACAGCCCGCAGCTTTATCGACTTCGTTCATTCGGAAGACGGTCAGATGATGTTGCGCCGGTTTGGCGCCTTGCCGGTCGAGTAGCCACGCGTGCGGTGGATCGCGAAACCGACGACGACGAATTTCGCTGAACGCATGGGCCAAATGCGCCGGCTTATGCGCCGGCTGTCGCTGATCATCGGGGTTGCGATCGCCATTGCCGTGCCGTCGGGATACTTCGCCGCCGGCTATTTCGCGCTGAAAGCCGATCTCAAGTTCAAGGCCCAGCTGAGTTCCGAGCGCCTTGCCCAGCACGCCTACATCTACGGTCCGACCTGGATGTATGGCATCGAGCACCTGACCGATCTGGTCTCTTTGACCACCGAGGCGGACGTGACGGTGCGGCAAATGATCTGGGAAGATGCCGGCGGTCTCGTGTTTGAGTCGTCGCAGCAGATCCAATCTCCCCTTTTATGGCAGCGACGGCCGATCCAGGTGGCCGACGTCATGGTGGGGACGGTGGCCGTCGGCACAAGTCTTCTGCCGCTGCTGACGGACACTGGGCTTGTCGCATTGCTCGGCATCGTCCTCGGGACGGCGGCATGGCTGGCGATGCACTGGTTGCCCGAGCGCTCTCTGAAGGAAACGCTGGACGCCCTGCGGCGCGCACATGACGAAACCCGCAAGCAGGCCGCCGAGACTGCCTCGGCCTATGACGAGTTGCAGCGCCAGTACCGCATCGTCGAAGAGACGACCGAAGAGCTGATGCACGCGCGCGACGATGCAATGTCTGCCGATCGCAGCAAGTCAGCCTTCCTGGCGACGATGAGTCATGAGCTGCGAACGCCGTTGAACGCCATCATCGGATTCTCCGACATGATGCGCAGCCGCATTCTCGGCGAACTGGGCCATGACCAGTATGCGGACTATGTCGAGGATATTCATCAGAGCGGTCAGCATTTGCTGGCCATCGTCAATGATGTCCTGGATCTGTCGAAGATCGAAGCCGGGCGCATGGTGCTGCACGTCGAACCCGTCGACCTGACGGAGCTGATCGACGATTGCTACCGCCTGATGGGCGCTCGGGTTGCTGAGGCCGGCATCGGTCTTGCCGTTTCCGAGGCGGCAGAGCCGCTGCCGGCGATCATGGCCGATGCCGTGAAGCTGAAGCAGATCATCCTGAATCTGCTGTCCAACTCCGTGAAGTTCACCCCCAGGGACGGGGTCGTGACCATTGCGGCCGCGCGGATCAACGACCTTCAGGTCGTCATCAGCGTTTCGGACACCGGCATAGGCATGGCCGCGGACGACGTGGCCGTTGCGATGCAGCCTTTCCAGCAGGTTGACAACACCATCTCCCGCCGGTTTCAGGGCACCGGCCTCGGCCTGCCGCTGGCGCGGGCTCTGGCCGAACAGCATGGCGGGCGCCTGGCGATCGACAGCGTGAAGGGCCAGGGCACCACCGTGACGATCACCCTGCCGATCTATGGCCCGCCCGCCTACCGCGACCTCAAGGCATCCCAGACCTCAGGCATGTCGCCTGCTGATAGCTCGAGCAGGCCCGACGCCGGGTCCGGCCAGACGCAGTCGCAAGCACTGAGGGCGTAAGGCAGCCTATTCTGCCGCGGCCCGGCGGCCCCCGTGGATCGCTTGCCAGATCGTTTCGGGACGCGCCGGCATGTCCATATGCTCCACGCCGAATTCGCTAAGCGCATCGACCAGCGCGTTGATCACGGCCGGGCACGCGCCGATCGTTCCGGCTTCACCCGCTCCCTTGATACCGAGCGGATTGGTTCGGCACGGGATCTCGTTGTAGCGGAAGTTGACGAACGGCACGCTGTCGGCACGCGGTAAGGCATAGTCCATCAGAGATCCGGACAGCAGCTGCCCGCTTTCCAGATCGAACACGGTGTGCTCGTAGAGTGCCTGCCCGATCCCCTGCGCAATGCCGCCATGGACCTGGCCGGCCACGAGCATAGGGTTCATGACCTTGCCGAAGTCGTCGACCACGGTATAGGCGACGATCGCGGGAACCCCGGTTTCGATATCCACCTCGATCTCGCAGATATGGGCGCCGTTGGGGAAGGTGGCGGCCGAGGGCTTGAAGTCTCCCGTTTCGTCGAAGGCGGTTTCGGTATCGCTGCGGGCGGCCACTTCGGCTACCGAGACCGACCGATCGGTTCCGACGATATGGAACCGGCCGTCTTCAAAGGTCACGTCGACGGCGGCCGCTTCCAGCATGTCCGCCGCTGCGACACGCGCCTTTTCCTGTACCTTCAAGGCGGCCTCGGCCAGGGATGCGCCGCCGACGGGAACCGAACGCGACCCGCCCGTGCCGCCACCAGTGGCAACGCGGTCGCTGTCCCCCTGGACGATCGTGATCTGGTCCGGTGCGATGCCCAGGTGCTCGGAGACGATCTGCTTATAGGCCGTCTCGTGGCCCTGGCCATTGGTTTGCGTGCCGATCAGCACGGTGACATGGCCGGCATTGTCGACCTGCACGACGGCACGCTCGGCCCCGCCGCCGGCGCAGGCTTCCACATAGGTGGAGATGCCGATGCCGCGCAGCCGGCCCTGGGCCCGTGCGGTTGCCTTGCGCGCCGGAAAGCCGGCCAGATCGGCCGTCTCGACCGCATCGGAGAGGTTGCGCGCAAACTCGCCGCTGTCATAGGTGAGGCCGGTGGCCGTCTCGTACGGCATGGCGTCCGGCGGGATGTAGTTGCGCTTGCGCAGGTCCACCGGGTCGATACCCGTTCTGCGGGCCGCGACATCGACCAGCCGTTCCACGACGTAGGCGGCTTCCGGCCGTCCGGCGCCACGATAGGCGTCGATCGGTTGGGTGTTGGTGAAGGCGCCGCGTACGCGGGCATAGATGGTGGGGATGGCGTAGAGTCCGCTCAGCATCCGATTACCCGCATTGGTCGGAATGAACGGACCGAAATTCGAGAGATAGGCGCCGAGATTGGCGATCGTATCGACGCGCAAGCCCAGGAACCGGCCGTCGGCGTCCAACGCCAGCTCCGCCGTGGTCAGGTTGTCGCGGCCGTGATCGTCACAGATGAACGCCTCCGTCCGGTCCGCGGCCCATTTGACCGGCCGTCCGAACTTCTGCGCCGCGTAAAGCGTTGCCACATACTCCGGATAGAGGAAGATCTTCATGCCGAAGCCGCCGCCCACATCGCCGGTCAGCACGCGGAACCGGTCGGCCGGCAGATGGAAGATCTCGTCGGCAAGCTGACCCTTGATGCCGTGCACGCCCTGGCTGGAGACGTAGAGGGTGAACCGCCCGTCCGCCGGATCGTAGGCAGCGGAGCATGCGCGTCCTTCCATCGGCGTTGCCACCAGCCGGTTGTTGACCAGCTTGACGGTCACGATGTGGGCCGCCTCGGCAAAGGCCGCATCGGTCGCCGTCTCGTCTCCCATACCCCAGTCGAACACTTGGTTGCCCGGCGCCTCGTCCCAGACCTGTGGCGTCTCGGCCTCCAGCGCGGACGCCAGATCGACCGCGGCGGGCAAGGGGTCGAAATCCGCCTCGATCAGGTCGACGGCGTCGCGCGCCGCATCCAGCGTTTCGGCCACCACCAGTGCGACGGGGTCGCCGACATGGCGCACGCGGCCTTGTGCCAGCGCCGGGCGCGGCGGCTGCGGCATCGGGCTGCCGTCCCGGCTCTTAACCTTGACCTGGACCGGCAGTGTGCCGACGCCATCGGCCGCGAGATCGGCACCCGTGACGATGCCGATAACCCCCGGCGCCTGTGCTGCCTCCGCAGTGTCGAGTGCGGTGATCGCCGCATGTGCAAAGGGCGATCTGAAAAAGCAGCCGAAGGCCTGGCTCGGCAGCGTCACATCGTCCGTATACTGCCCCCGGCCGGTGAGCAGCCTGGGGTCTTCGCTGCGCCTCACCGGTTGTCCGATGCCGAACTTCGCCATGTCGCACTTTCCGCATTCACGAGATATGTCCGATAAACTCGTGCCTCGACCTCGAAGGGTCAACCGATGCCAACCGAGACACGAGAAGTCCGGCCCATAGCGAGGGAACGAGGGGATGTGTGGACGCTATACCATCACGTCACCGCTTCAGGCGATCCTGGACATGTTCGCGGTCGACCCGGTCGAGAGGCCCAATCTGCAGCCGCGCTACAACCTGGCGCCGACGCAGGCGGCCCCGGTCGTGCGGTGTGCGGAAGACGGAACGCGCACGCTGTCGCTGCTGCGATGGGGCCTGATCCCCCATTGGGCCAAGGATGCCAAGATCGGCGTCCGCATGATCAACGCGCGCTCCGAGACGGTGGCGACGACGCCGGCGTTTCGTGACAGCTATCGCAAGCGGCGCTGCTTGGTGGTCGCCGACGGGTTCTTCGAGTGGCAGCGCGAAGGGCGTATCCGCAAGCCGCTCCTGATCAGCCGGTCAGACGGGGGGCTGATGGCATTCGCCGGGCTGTGGAGCCGCTGGCGTGACCCGCAAGGTCAGGATCTCGCGACCTTCACGATCCTCACGACCGAAGCCAACAGCCTGATGGCGCAGATCCACGACCGAATGCCGGTCATCCTGCGGCCGGAAGCCTACGGGGCTTGGCTCGATCCCGCCGGCGACGGCGATGCCGTGCTGCGACCGATCGAAGCTTCGGAGATGGCGATGCGTCCCGTCTCCGACAGGGTGAACAGCTACCGCAACGACGATCCCGGCGTTCTCGCTCCCCCGCCGCACCAGCCGACGCTGCTCTGAGCAGCAGTCTTGCGGCGCACGCGGCGTGCCCAGGCCCCAGGATCGCGAGTTTGGAACTGATATACCTCAACGACGTAAGCGCATGCAGATGTTAGCTGCGAAGACGGTTCGGCGGCATCGCATTGCCGCCTGTCCATCGGGCGCGCGGGCGCGTCCGGGTACCGGCAGGACTTGAGGTGTCATGCGGCGCGATCCCGGTCGGGCAGGCGCCGCTCTTCCAGGTTTCGAAACCCCTTGCGATCGGACGGCAGACTGTCATGGCGATAGCGGAAAAGCTCCTCGACGATCTGAACAAGCGCCGTGAGACGGTGCTCGCCGCCGGCGGCGAAGACAAGATCGCCAAGCGCCACGGTAAGGGGCTGATGACGGCCCGCGAGCGCCTCGACGCGCTGTTCCAAGAGGGCACGTTCCAGGAAATGGGTGCTCATATCCGCCATACGGCACGCCATTTCGGCATGGATGGCAAGGAAATGCCGGCCGACGGCGTGGTCGTCGGCACCGGCTATGTCGACGGCCGCCAAGTGGCAGGCTTCAGCCAGGACTTCACCGTGGCGGCCGGCACGCTGGGCAAGATGCACGCGACCAAGATGGTCCAGTCCATGCGCTATGCGCTTAAGATGGGCATCCCTATGGTCGCCTTCAAAGACAGCGGCGGTGCTCGCATCCAGGAAGGCGTGGACGCGCTGAGCGGCTACGGCGACGTGTTCTATCAGAACGTGCTGCTGTCGGGCGTGGTGCCGCAGATAGCGATCATCGCCGGACCGTGTGCGGGCGGCGCCTCGTATTCGCCGGCCTTGATGGACTTCATCATCATGACGGCCGACAACGCCCACATGTTCATCACCGGGCCGGAGGTCATCAAGGCGGTGACGGGCCGGGCCACGACGATGGACGAGGTCGGCAGTGCCTCGGTGCACGCCACGGTCAGCGGCAACGCCCATTTCGTGGCCGAGAACGACGCGCAGGCGGTGCTGCTGGCGCGCAAGCTGCTGAGCTTCCTGCCATCGAACAACACCGAGGATCCGCCGCACCGGCCCAGCGCTGAATTGGTGCTGGCCGAAGACGAAGAGATCGAGACCCTGATCCCCGAGACCTCCAGCGAGCCCATGGACATGACCGCGATCATCAAGCGGGTCGTGGACGCCGGCGATTTCCTGGAGGTGCACGCCGGCTGGGCGCGCAACATCCTGGTCGGTTTCGCCCGCATCGAGGGCACTGTTGTCGGTGTGCTCGCCAACAATCCGATGGAAAAGGCGGGTGCGCTTGACATCGACGCATCCGACAAGGGCGCGCGCTTCATCCGCTTCTGCAACTGCTTCAACATTCCGTTGGTGACCTTCGTTGACGTTCCGGGCTTCCTGCCCGGCATCGAGCAGGAACGCGGCGGCATCATCCGTCACGGCGCGAAGATGCTGTTCGCATACGCATCGGCCACCGTGCCCAAGATCACGATCATCACGCGTAAAGCTTACGGCGGCTCGTACCTCGCCATGTGCAGCCAGGAGATGGGGGCCGATCTGGTCTATGCCTGGCCGACGGCGGAAATCGCCGTGATGGGGGCGGAGGGTGCTGTGAACATCCTCTATCGCAACGAGCTAAAATCCGCCGAAGATCCCCGCGCGAAGCGATCCGAACTGGCGGCGGAATACCGGTCGGAATTCGCGTCGCCCTATCTCTCGGCATCGCGCGGCTACATCACCGATGTTATCCGGCCGTCGGAAACCCGTGCCGTCACGGCGCTGGCCTTGCGCAAGACACTCAGCAAGCGAGAACTGCGGCCGATGAAGAAGCATGGCGACATCCCGCTCTAGGGCATCACTCGATCGGTCGCGGCTGAGAGCGCCAAGGAGGCAGGCATCATGGAAATTGGCGATCTGATCGGCCAATCCATCGTCATGTACGGGATGGCCATCGTCATCTCGATGATCGTGGCCGTGGTGATCAAGGGCATCGTCACGGCGCTGTCGCTGGCGGAAAAGAAGGCTCCGGCACCTGCCGCGCAGCTCGTTTCGAAGTCGGCGCCAGGACCCGCCGTCCAGCAGGCGCAGGACGACATCGCGGCGATCGCCGCGGCCGTCTATTCCGTGATGGGCGCCACCCGGATCGTGCGCATCGAAGACGCCCGCCGCAGCCATGCCTGGGAGACGGAGGGGCGCATGCTCCACCAGACCTCCCACGCCCCCCATCACCAGCGCCATTGACCCTCGGCATCCGCAACGCCGTCCCCACAACACCGCCCTAAAGAAATCAGGAAACACGAGCCATGCAGCGGAGTTTCAAGATCACCGTCGACGGCCGGCCCTACAACGTCACTGTCGAAGACGTGGCCGATGCGCCCGGGTCGATCATCCCCAGCCCCGGCGACATGTCTGCCGCCGTAACGGCCGCCCCGGCTGCCGCCGCGGCTCCTGCGCCGGCAGCGGCGGCCCCGGCGGCACCCAGCGCTGGCCCTGGTGATGAAGTCAGCCCGCTGGCGGGTGTCGTCGTGTCCATCGACGTATCCCAGGGCCAGGCGGTCAATGAGGGCGACAAGGTCGCAACCATTGAGGCCATGAAAATGAAGACGATCGTGAACGCGCATCGCGCGGGCTCGGTGACGGCCATCCACGTCAATGCTGGCGACGGCGTCGAGCCGGGACAGCCTCTTCTGACCATCGGTTGACCTGACGGCAAGCCACCGGTCTTTCCCCTGCCTGCCGCTCAGAGGGCGCCATGGAAAACTTTGACCTGCTGCAAGTCTTCCAGGGCATCGCGACCCTGGTCGATGCCGAACCGGACATATTCTTCGGGCGGATCTTTCTGATCCTCCTGGGGTGCCTTCTGATCTATCTCGGCAAGAAGGGGGTGTTGGAAGCGCTGCTGATGATTCCCATGGGTTTGGGAATGGTGGCGATCAACGCCGGTGTGTTGTTCTGGGTGGACCCGGCGACCGGTCAGCAGGTTCCCGGGACGCTGTTTCTCGATCCGCTGGCGAGCGACACGGAAGAGCTGGTGACCGTCATGCAGATCAATTGGCTGCAGCCGGTCTATAATTTTGCTTTCTCCAATGGCTTGATTGCCTGTCTGGTGTTCCTGGGCATCGGCGTCCTGTTGGATGTCGGCTTCGTTATGGCACGGCCATTCACCAGCATGGTGATCGCACTGTTCGCTGAGCTTGGGACGGTGGTGGCGCTGCCCGTCGCGTACTGGGCCGGTCTGCCGCTGAACGATGCGGCAGCCACGGCGACCATCGGCGGCGCGGACGGACCGATGATCCTGTTTGCCTCGCTAATGCTGTCGGAAGACCTGTTCGTACCGATCACCGTGGTGGCCTATCTCTATCTCGGCCTCACATACGGCGGATATCCGTACCTGATCAAGCTGTTGGTGCCGAGGCATATCCGCGGCCTGAAGATGCCGGTTGAGAAGCCGAAAGAGATCACCTCGGGCCAGAAGATCGTATTCTGCGTGATCGCGGTGACGCTCTTGTGTCTCCTGTTCCCGGTGGCAGCACCTTTGATCCTGTCGCTGTTCATCGGCGTGATCATCCGTGAAAGCGGGCTGGTGAAAGTCGCCGAGGTGCTAAGTGGCCCTGTGCTCTACGGTGCCACCTTCTTCCTCGGCCTGCTCTTGGGCGTGCTCTGCGAAGCCAGCACGATCCTCAACCCGCAGGTTCTGATCCTCTTGGGCATCGGCATCATGGCGCTGGCGATCAGCGGCATTGGCGGGCTGCTTGGTGGCTATGTGCTCTATTACGCCACGGGCAAGAAGTTCAATCCGGTGATCGGCATCGCTGGCGTGAGCTGCGTGCCGACCACGGCGAAGGTGGCACAGAAGACCGTGTCGGAAGTGAACCCGGATGCCATCATCCTGCCGCATGCACTGGGTGCGAGCATCAGCGGCGTGATCACCTCGGCAATCTTCGCCGCCATCTTCATCAGCATGTTCGCGAATGTCGGCGGGTAGGGGCTGATCGGTCCCGGCGCAAGGGGGCTTGCGCCGGGACCAGCCGACCTCCCCGGTTATCCTTGCTCCGCCGCCGCGGTGATGGCGTCGGCGTCGATGCCGTATGCGTGGTAGAGGTCGATCACATCGCCGGATTGGCCGAAGCGGTCGATGCCCAGCGGCGTCACCTTGTGGCCCAGCACTGAGCCCAGCCAGGCCAGTGTGGCGGGATGGCCGTCCAGTACGGTCACCAGCCGGGCGTCCGGCGCCAGTGGCGCCAACAACCGTTCCACATGGCTTTCCGCGTCTTCCCCGCGACGCCGTTTCGCCTGGGCGTCATTCCATCCGGCCAGCAGACGGTCGGCGGAGGTGACGGCCAGGAGGCCGATATCGGATCTGCGTTCTGCCAGTCGGCTATGGGCTTCTGCGGCTTCCGGTGCAATCGCACCGCAATAGGCGATGGCCAGCCGCGCATCCTGCCCTGGCGGCACGCGCCAATATCCGCCATCGATCACTGCCCGGCGCTCGGCCAAGCCCAGCGTGCGTTGCGGCTGGTCAAGCGGACGGGTCGACAAGCGCAGGTAGACTGAGCCGCCGTCGGCGGCCTGCATGTGCTCGAAGCCCCAGCGCATGATCTCCGCCAGCTCATCCGCATAAGCCGGTTCCATGGCGGTCAGGCCCGGCTGGCCGATGCCGATCAAGGGCTGATAGACCGACTGGTGGGCCCCACCCTCCGGCGCCAAGGTAATGCCGGAGGGTGTAGCCACCAGCATGAAGCGCGCGTCCTGATAGCAGGCATAGGTCAGGGCATCGAGACCGCGGGCGATGAACGGGTCATAGAGCGTACCGACCGGCAACAGGCGGGTGCCGAAAAGCGGTTCCGACAGACCGAGTGCCGCCAGCAGCAGGAACAAGTTGTTCTCCGCGATCCCCAACTCGATATGCTGACCCGCCCGGCTCCGCACCCATTTCAGCGGCGAGGCCACCTTGCGGGTGCGGAACACATCCTCGTGCTCGTGCCGGTGGAACAGGCCCCGCTGGTTCACCCAGGGCGCCAGGTTGGTGGAGATCGTCACGTCCGGTGAGGTGCTGACGACATGCCGCGACAGCGGGTCGTCGCGACGTGCCAGCTCGTTCAGGATGCGCCCGAAGGCTTCCTGGGTGGAGGCAGTCGCACCCGCTGGCGTCGTGAATGGCGTGACGGGGATCGACTGAGTCCGAACGGCCGATGTTCGTCCGACTGCCAGCGGACCGTCTGCCATGAACCGCTCCAGCACGTCGGCCGTGGGCTCGGTTCCGGTGAAGCGATCCCACTCCGCCCCCTCCGGCACGCCCATGGCGCGCTGGAAGTCCGCCATCTGCTCCGCCGTCATGATGCCGGCATGGTTGTCCTTATGTCCGGCCAAAGGCAGACCGTAGCCCTTGATCGTATAGGCGATGAAGCAGGTGGGCCGGCTGTCCTCAACATGCGAGAACGCGTCCAGCACCGTCGGCAGGTCGTTGCCGCCGAGATTTGTGACCAGCGCTTCCAGCGCAGTATCGTCATACGCACCCAACAGCGTACGCAGATCCGCGTCGTCCGGCATGTCGGTCAGGATCTGACGCCGCCACGCCTCGCCGCCTTGGAAGGTCAGCGCCGAGTAGACGTCGTTGGGGCACTGATTGATCCAGCGCTTCAGCGCTCGCCCGCCCGGCTTCTCGAAGGCGGCCCGCAGCTTTGCCCCATATTTGAGGGTTACGACGTTCCAGCCGCAGGCCCTGAACGTGCGATCGATCAGCCGGAACAGCTGGTCCTGGACGATGCCGTCCAGGCTCTGGCGATTGTAGTCGATGATCCACCAGCAGTTCCGAAGCTCGTTCTTCCAGCTTTCCTGCAGGCACTCATAGATGTTGCCTTCGTCCAGCTCCGCATCGCCGACTAGCGCGATCATGCGGCCCGGTCGCTGCCCTGCGGGCAGCATTGCCTTGGCATCAAGATAATCCTGCACCAGCGACGCAAAGCAGGTGATGGCGGCCCCCAGACCGACCGAGCCCGTGGAGAAATCCACGTCTACCTGATCCTTGGTGCGCGAGGGATACGACTGGGCACCGCCAAAGGCCCGGAACTGCTGCAGGTTCTCCAGGGATTGCCGGCCCATCAGGTACTGGATGGCGTGGAACATGGGGCTGGCATGGGGTTTGACGGCCACCCGGTCTTCCGGCCGCAGCGCGTGGAAATAGAGCGCCGTCATCAAAGTGGAGATCGAAGCGCAGGACGCCTGATGACCGCCGACTTTCAGCTTGTCCCGCTTGGGGCGCAGATTGTTGGCGTGGTGGATCATATAGGTCGACAGCCACAGCGCCTTGCGCTCCAGGGCCGCCAGACAGGCCAGCGCATGGTCGCGACCCGGATCGGGATCGGGTGTGGCAGACGCAAGCGAAAGCGTGGCTGACATGGAGGCGCATCCCTTCAATGACGCTCGGACGGCCCAATCCTCCACGACTTCCGCCTCGCGTGCCAGGGGCAGTCTCGCCGCCAATGGGCAAAAAGAGTGGTGGGCGGTACGCAGCTGAATCGGACGAAATGCATGCGCTCCAGCGCCGATGCGCTAAGCCGGTAGGCAGTGGGCGGCTCTGCGGGTATGCTCCCGCCCGTTCTGGGCAGCTGGATCCCTGCCGGTCTTGATCGGTTGAGGGTCTTTAAGCGCGCCTGTCAGCGGAGGGACAGCCGAACCATGACCAACACCGAAACCGCCGCCGCCGCTGCGCCGGCCAGCCGTCAGCTGCAGGAAACCGAAGCCGTTCTGGCCAAGGCGCCGACCGACATCACCGAGGTCGAGCGTGGGCGCATCGACGAGATCAAGGGCACCATCGACCTGATGTCGGCGACCAGCGTCATCAACTTCGGTACGCAGTCGGAAAAGCAGGTGGCCGATTTCGCCGACACGGTGCTGGAACAGGTGATGTCCCGCGACATGGGGCCGATCCACGACCGGCTGAGCGAGATCAAACTGATCGCCAGCGGCTTGGATGTGAGCAGCCTGAAGGAAGACAAGGGCTTCTTCGGGCGCATGTTCTTCAACGTGAAGAAAGAGATTGCGAAGTTCACCGACAACTTCCAGACGGCGCGCGGCCAGATCGATTCGATCGCCGCGCAGCTGGAGGACCAGATCCAGGAGGTCAATCTTGGCCTCATCATGCTGGACAAGCTGTTCGACCAGAACCTGAACAATTTCGAAGATCTGACCCTGCACATCGTCGCCGGCCGCGAGGTGATGGAGCACTACAAGACCGTCGTGCTGCCCGAGCAGAAGCAGATCGCCGAGGCGAAGAAGAACGAGCCCGACGCGCTGATCGAGGCGCAGAGGGTCCGCGATCTGCAGGCTGCCATGGACCGGCTGGACCGCAAGATCATGAACCTTGAGAAGTCGCGCGCGATCGCGCATGCGGCCATGCCGACCATCCGCCAGGTTCAGCAAACGGGCATTACGCTGGTGGAGGAGCTGAAGAGCGCCATCGCCCACGGTATTCCGGCGTGGAAGAACACGATGCTGATCCATGTGGAGCAGCTGCGCCAGAAGAAGGGCCTGGAAAGCCTGAAATCGGTGACCGATTTCACCAACTCCCAGCTGAAGGCAATGGCCGACCAGCTGCAGGAAAACACGATCCAGATCCACGAGCAGACGAAGCGCGGCATCGCCGACGTCGACGCCATCGCCTACACGATCAGCACGCTGGTGCAGACCTTGGACAAGGTCGACCAGCTTGAGAAGGATGCCAGGGAGGCTCGAACACAGGGCCGAATCACCCTGGCCAAGGCGGAAGAAGAGCTGCGCGCCCAGCAGGCGAGGGTCGACTGACCCACGGGCTCTAGCCGTACCGTCGCACGTAGCCAAGTGAGGACGCCGATGGTCCGTCAGGTCTGGAGGGCGCTCATGCTGGGCGCAGTGTCGATCGGGCTCTTGTCCTGCGACAGCGGATCGCGGGACGAGCTGACGATCCTCTCCGGCTCGGAAAACCGCAGCCTGCAGCCTTTGATCGAAGCCTTCTGCGACGACCGCGGCTGGGTCTGCCACATGACGTATCAGGGATCGGTGGATATCCGGCTGGCGCTGCAATCGGGTGCGGAAGGCTTCGACGCGGTGTGGCCCGCGCATACGCGTTGGGTCGAGATGGGCGACCGCGAGCGGCGGGTGAAGCATCTGCGCTCGATCATGCAGTCGCCGGTGGTCTTCGCCGTGGCGCAGCCCCAGGCGGAGCGGCTGGGCCTTGTCGGGCGCGACGTGGCGACGGCGGAGCTGGTTGAGCTGGTACGCCAGGGCCAGCTTGAATTCATCATGACCTCGGCCACCCAGTCCAATAGCGGATTCTCCGCCTACATGGCCATGCTCACCGCGCTCGCCGGAGCGCCAGAGGTTGTCACGGCGGAGATGCTGGAAGATGACGCGCTGAAGGCCGAAGTTGGGACGCTGCTGGACGGCGTGGCGCGCACCTCCGGCAGTTCGGGATGGCTGAAGAGCCTCTATCTGGAAGGGGCGGACAGCGACGCCTATTGGGCCATGTACAACTACGAGGCCCTGATTATCGAGGCGAACCAGGATCTCGAGCGCCGCGGCCTGCCGACTCTCTATACCATCTATCCGTCCGATGGCGTTGCTGTGGCCGACAGCCCGCTGGGCTTCGTCGCCCGCGACGACAACGCCGAAAAGGAGGAATTCTTCCTGGAGCTGCAGCAGCATCTGCTGACCGACGAGGTCCAGAGGGAGTTGCTGGCGCTGGGCCGGCGCACCGGCTTCGGCGGGCAGATCGAGGGCGCGGACGACGACGTGTTCCGGGCTGATTGGGGCATTGATGTGGAGAGCGTGCTGCCGGCGATCCGTTTCCCCGCGCCCGACGTCATTGAAGAGGCGCTGGCGCTCTATCAGGAAACGCTGCGCAAGCCGTCGCTGCTCGCCATGTGTCTGGACTTTTCCGGCAGCATGGAGGGCGCGGGCGAGAGCCAGCTGAAAGAGGCAATCCGCCTGTTGTTCGACCAGACGACGGCGCAGCAATACATGCTGCAGGCCACGCCGGAAGACATCTTCCTCGTCATCCCGTTCTCAAGCAGTCCCTGGAATGTCGCGGTGGCCCGCGGGCCGGATGATGCCGCAAAGCTGACGGAGATGGTGAACCAGCTGCGGGCCCAGGGCGGCACCGACATGTACGCCTGTGCCTGGCAGGCGTTTCAGGAGATGCTGGCACTGCCGGAGATCGAGACCCACAACGCAGCCCTTCTTTTGCTGACCGACGGGCAGAGCGAGGGGGATGCTGCCGGCTTCGCCCGGTATTACCGCCAGCTCGCGCGCGATGTACCGATCCACGCCATCACCTTTGGCGATGCCGACGAAACGCAGCTTGAAGAGGTGGCAGAGCTGAGCCGGGCGCGCGTGTTCGATGGTCGGGGCGATTTGGCCGCGGCATTCCGCCATGCGCGCGGCTATAACTGACGCCGAGACGAAGGCCTGACCAGAGCGGCAACCGACGTAATGGCGTTCCTGCAGAGTCTGACCAAGCAGCGTCACATCATCGCGCCTGTCGCCGGAGCGATCACCGTGGCCGTGGCCGCCGTGCTGGCGCAGGTCGATCCGATCTTCTCGATTGTGCTCGGCGGCCTTGTCTGGGGCGGGACCGCGCTGGTTCTCGCACCTGTCAGCCCGTTCAGGCGGATCAAGGCAACGGAGGGCCTGGGATTCGAGCCCAAATTCGTCATGGAGGAGCTGGAAAAGGCGAACGGCCTGATCCAGCGGATCCGCAAGATGCGCGAGGGTATGCGCGTGTCCGCGATCGGTGACAGCATCGGGCGGATCTGCGACAGCGCCGACCTGATCATCGCCGACCTGACCCGCAATCCGCGCGACTATCGGCGGCTCCGGAAGCCGCTCGTCCACTATCTGCCGCATGTCGAGACGATCGTCGAACGCTACAACTACATGGAAGACGGCCTGGCAGTGGATGAGCAGACGCGCAGCCGCACCGAAGAGATGCTGCGGGATCTGGAGAAGGTGTTCATGGAGTACAACCGTCGCATGATGAAAGACGAAGCCCACGACCTGGATGCCCGGATCGCGCTGCTGGAGTCGGCGATCGATGCCGAAGGCGTCGACGGCGTGAGCGGGGCCAGGCGGCGCGACCGTCCGGGCCGCACCGGTTCACGCTAGATCAACTGTCCGGAAAGCATCGCGATGTCCAGCCGCATCATCGGCATTCTCGTGTTCGTCGTCGCAGCCCTGGCGGTCGTCGGCTACACCGTCTTTCAGTCGGACGACGAGAACTTTCTGACCGCCCTGCTGCGCGGCGCGCCCGATACCGAGGCCATGGGCTATATCGGTGGCGAGAAGCGCAACTTCATGGGCAATTTGGCGGTGCAGGAGATCCTGCAGGACCGCTATGGCCTGACCGTGGATGCCCGGCGCGCCGGATCGCTGGAGATGGTCACCGACCGGGCGCTGATCAGCCAGGACCCTGATTTTTATTGGCCGGCCAGCCAGGTCAGCCGCGAGCTGGCGCGGACCAACGGCATCAATCCGGTGCAGTCTGAGATCATCTTCAATTCGCCCATTGTGCTCTACAGCTGGTCACCGGTGGCCCAAGCTCTTGTCGACTACGGCATCGCCCGGCCGCTGACCGACGGCGAGGCGGCTTTTGCGGTGGACACCGTGGCCCTTCTCGATCTGGTGCTGAACGAAGCCGCGTGGGGCGACGTGGGCGTGGACCAGCTGCATGGGTCCGTGATCGTGTTCTCCACCAACCCGCTCCGGTCGAACTCCGGCAACCAGTTCGCTTCGCTGATCACCCAGGTGCTCGCTGGCGGCGAGACGGCGGGCCCCGACCTTGAAGAGGCTGTGCGCAGGGTGGCGGGGATCTATCGGCGCATGGGATATCTGGAAAGCTCCAGCTCCACCCTGTTCGAGCAGTATCTGCGCCAGGGCATGGGCGCCTATCCTCTGGTTGCCGGATATGAAAGCCAGTTGATCGAATTCGCTGCGGCCGATGTCGAACAGTGGACCGGGCTGGAGGGGCGCGATACGCGGCCGGTCGTGCTCTATCCCGAACCCACCGTCTATTCCAGCCACATCCTGATGGCTACGACCGATTCCGGCCGCGCCCTGGTTGAAGCCCTGCAGGATCCGGAGTTGCAGGATATCGCGTGGAGCCGGCACGGCTTCCGTTCTGGCTTCAGCGTCACCAGCGATCCGTCGATCCTGCCTGTGTCGGGAATCCCCGATGCCATCGACAAGGTCGAACCCATGCCGCCGTTCGGCGTGGTCGAGCGACTGCTCAATGCCATTGAGCAGATCCAGGGCTGACGGCATGCGCCGGCTGAGGCAATGCGGCTGTTTCCTGTTCGTCCTTGCCGCGGTGATCCACGCTGGGCCGTCGGCGGCCGACCGCGTGCCCTTCGGCACATGGCCACCGGCGGACGCCGTGCAGGACATGGCCGGCGAGGTCGTGGCATTTCCCAGCCACAGCCCCTATGCGCTGGCCGATGTTGGGCGCGGCCCGGATCGCGACCCGGCGACGGAAGGCGTCGGGCGGCTGTTCCTGCCCGAGGGGGCGGGTACGGACATGCCGGTGCCAGCGGTCGTGCTGCTGCACGGCAACGGCGGCATCATGGGCGCGCGCGAACTGACCTATGCGCGGCAGTTTGCGGCCATGGGCGTCGCGGCCTTGGCGGTGGACGTCTTTGCGGCACGGCGCGATATGGTGACGGACTTTACCAGCCGCGTCCTGAACGTGACTGAGGCGATGTTCCTCGCCGACGCCTATGCCGCGTTGGACTGGCTGGACTCTCGTCCGGATGTCGATGGCGCGCGCGTCGCCGTCATGGGCTTCTCCTACGGTGCCATGGCGACCATGTATGCAGCGCAGCAACAGATCGCGGAGATCTATTCCCCTGGCGGCGCGCGTTTCGCCGCCCATGTCTCCTTCTACGGCCCGTGCATTGCGCGTTTTGAAGACAGGCGTGCCACCGGCGCTCCGGTGCTGATGCTGATGGGGGCGCTAGACGCCATCATCGACGTGGACCGCTGCCGTGAAGTCGCCGACGATCTCGAAGCCGGCGGTGCAACGGTGGACATGGTGGTGTTCCCCGACGCCTATCATCAATGGGACGGCGCGGTGACCCGGCCGCGCGAGGTCGGCCGCACCATCGCCGAATGTCGGCTGGAAGTCGGGGCCGACGCGGTCGTACGGGACCTGGTGACGGGCGTGCCGATGAGCGGTCGCATCGCCCGGCAGGCGGTTCTCGCTCTCTGCGTCGGAGACCGGGGCTTCGTTATCGGTCGCGATGACGGGGTGCGGGCACAGTCGAACGATCTGCTGACCCGGTTTCTCGGTCCGCTCTTCGGGGGGCGGGCCTAGTGCAAAATGACGTCAGGCGGACTCAGCCTGACGTCATTTTGCACTAAATCAGATAGTTAGAGTCTGATTGACCGATCGCGTCGATCCGATGTGATCGCATCAGGCTTTGGCCGCTGCGGCGGCACACGTTGCGGGAGCCAGGCCAGAATGAGCAGCGTTCTCCAGGAAGACCAAGGGGCCGAAGGGGGCCTCCGGCCGGAGGTTGCAGACTTCCAGCAGCGGATGTTGGGCCATCTGACCCACACCGTTGGCAAGGGCAAGGTCACGGCAACGGAACGCGACTGGTACCACGTCGCCGCGCTGACCGTGCGCGACCTGCTGGTCGAGCGCTGGATGGAAAGCGTGCGCACCGTCTACGCCAACGACCACAAGCGCGTTTACTACCTTTCCCTGGAGTTCCTGTTCGGGCGGTCCCTGGTCAACAACCTGCTGGCGTCGGACTGTTTCGACCTCTGCCAGGCAGCGCTGGCGGATTTGGGGCTCGACCTCGATACCCTCGCGGCGCAAGAGCCGGAAGCGGCACTCGGCAACGGCGGGCTGGGCCGGTTGGCGGCTTGCCTGCTCGACTCCATGGCGTCGGTCGGCATCCCCGGCTACGGCTACGGCATCCGTTACGATTACGGAATGTTCGCGCAGTATATGGGCGAGGACGGTCAGCAGCTTGAAATGCCGGACGACTGGCTGCGCTACGGCAACAAGTGGGAGTTCTCACGGCCGGAGCTGACTTTCCCCGTGCAGTTCTACGGCCGGGTCGAACAGACGCGGGATAATCAGGGGGCGAAGCAGGTGCGCTGGCTCGACACCGACGAGGTGTCGGCCATGGCCTATGACCAGTTGGTCGCTGGTTTCGGCAACGGCATGGTGAACAGCGTTCGCCTCTGGGCCGCCCGCTCTCAGGAATTCGACCTGAAGGTCTTCAACCGCGGTGACTATGTCGATGCCGTCCACCAGCAGCAGCGCGCGGCCAGCCTGTCACGTGTGCTCTATCCCGACGACACTACCAGCGAAGGCAAGACGCTACGCCTGAAGCAGGAGTACTTCTTCGTCAGCGCGTCTTTGCAGGACATCATTCGGCGTTTTCACAGCACGCACGACAACCTGCGGATGCTGCCCTACAAGATCGCCGTCCAGCTGAACGATACGCACCCGGCCATCGCTGTGGCGGAACTGATGCGCCTGTTGATGGATCAGCACGGCTTCGACTGGGATGAGGCGTGGGACACGACGGTCCGCACCTTGTCCTACACAAACCACACTCTGATGCCCGAGGCGCTGGAGACTTGGCCGGTGGGGCTGTTCGAAATCCTGCTGCCCCGCCATCTGCAGATCATCTACGAGATCAACCACCGGTTCCTGCAAGAGGTGCGTCGGAGGTTCTCGGGTGACGAAGATCTGGTCCGCCGGGTTTCGCTGATCGAAGATGGCGGGGAACGCCGCGTGCGCATGGCGCATCTCGCTTTCGTGGGCAGCCATCGCGTCAACGGCGTCGCGCGGCTGCACACGTCGTTGATGGAAGCCGGAACCTTCGCCGATCTGCACCGCGTGTTCCCGGACCGCATCGTCAACCAGACCAACGGCATCACCCCACGACGGTGGTTGAACCAATGCAACCGACCGCTGGCGCGTCTGATCAGCGAGACGATCGGCCGGGAATGGACAACGGATCTGCAGGCCCTGCGCCGGCTGGAGCCTTTTGCCGAAGACCCGGCCTTCCGCGCGGCTTTCCGCCAGGTCAAGCGCGACAACAAGGAAAGGCTGGCACGGCTGGCCTCTGAGCGGCAGGGGCTAAGCCTGAATGTCGACAGCCTGTTCGACGTGCAGGTGAAGCGGATGCATGAATACAAGCGCCAGCTCTTGAACCTGCTGCAGGTGATTGCCCGCTTTAACCGGCTGCGGGACGAACCGGCATCCGGCATTGTCCCGCGCACGGTCGTCTTCGCTGGCAAGGCCGCGTCCGGCTATGCGACCGCCAAGCTGATCATCCGGCTGATCAACGACGTCGCGCGTACCATCAACAACGATCCGGATGTGGCGGAGAAGCTCAAGGTTCTCTTCCTGCCGAACTATAATGTATCGCTGGCCGAGGTGATCATTCCCGCAGCAGACGTGTCGCAGCAAATCTCCACCGCGGGCACGGAAGCCTCCGGAACGGGGAATATGAAGCTCGCTCTCAATGGCGCGCTGACGGTCGGAACGCGCGACGGCGCCAATATCGAGATCGCCGAAGAGGTGGGGGAGGACAACCTGTTCTTCTTCGGGCTGTCGGCGGACCAGGTGAAGTCCGTACGGGCGCAGGGCTACGATCCCTGGATGCACTATGACGGCAACCCGGTTTTACGACAGGTTCTGGACCAGATCAGGGATGGCGCGTTCTCACCCGGACAGCCGGATCTCTATAGGCCGATCTTCGACCTGCTGACTGGCCATGGCGACCACTATCTGCTCTTGGCCGATTTCGCCGACTATCTGGCATGCCAGGGCAGGGTAGATGCGCTCTATCGTCGCGAGGACGAGTGGACAAGGCGCGCGATTCTGAATACGGCCCGTATGGGCCGGTTCTCCAGCGATCTGACGGTGCTCGGCTATGCCGCAGAGATCTGGGGGCTTGCGCCAATCCCTCAGGCAATCGGTGGATAAAGATCTTTTGATTCCGATCGTCCGCACTTGTGACGGTGGTCACTTGCATGGATCGAGGCATACGGGCAGTTTGCAGTCATCAGTCTGTTTGGCGACCGAACAAGAATGGGAGGCACGGATGCTAAGCTGGCGGTCTTCGGTTGTTGCCGTGATGTCGTTGCTAATTGCCGTATTCGCCGTACCGGCATCGGCGCAGGATCAGGTCTTTCCGGACATATCGGTCGACGAGATGGTGCAGATGATGGTCCAGTGGGGCTATCCCGCCGAAGTCGAGGATCTGGACGACGGATCTCAGGTGATCCGCAGCTCTGCCGCAGGGCTCAACTTCGACGTCAATTTCTTCAACTGCGGTGAGGGCAAGTGGCCGCGGTGCCGCGATCTGCAATGGCAGATCGCGTTCAACCCCAGGCAGCCGCCGACGCTGGACGTCATCAATCAGTGGAATGTCGACTGGCGGTTCGCCCGCGCCTACCTCTACCAGGGCCAGTACGTGTACATGGAATTCGACCTGCGCCTCACCGGGGGTGTCAGCGCTGAGACGATCCGGGAATACACGATGTCCTACGAAACGCTGATGCAGGAGTTCGCCACCCATATCGGCTGGTAACGAAGCCCGCGTCGCAGACCGGCGGCCCCGCGTGGGGCCGCCTAAGGCGTCAGCCAGTCCGGCGGGTCGAGGCGCAGTTGCGTGGACCGGACGATATCGGCGGCAGTGGCGAAGTTGACGACATTTCCGTCCAGATAGACGTCATGGCACGATTCTGCTGCAGTATCGTGCCATGTCACGCAGACGTTCCCATCGCCGACAACCCAGCTGCCGGTAAGGCCGCGTCCGTCGGCCAAGCGGATCTCCACATCGCCGCCCACCTTGAAGTGAAGGACGAAAGGCTGCCCATCATCGTCTTCCCCGAGCAGGTAGTTCCGGGTGAAGGTTTCGATGATGGCGGCGCTGGTCAGTGGTGTGCCGATCCAGTCGTCTTCGGCCGTGGCAGCCGGACACCAAAGTGAAAAGACGGCGACCACGGCCAAGACGGCGCCGCCCCATGCCTTGCGGCTGATAGCCCGTGAAAGGCCATAAAGCCAACGGCCCCGGGTGGCAACCCGGGGCCGAAGACCAAACGTGACGGAACAGGCCAAGCGATTGGATTACCGCTCGCGGGCCAGTTCCCACACCTGCGGCGAGCGCCAGATCCGTGAGCGCAGCAGCTCGCGCTCGTAGATGAACTCCTTCGGCAGGCGGTCGAAGAACTTGTCGAACTGCTCCTCGTGGGCATGCGCTTCCGTCGCGCCGGCGGTGCGGCCGACCGACATCAGCTCGTAGAACTTCTCCGCAGGGAAGTCGAGGCCAGCCCAGGTGATGTCCTCATGCCGCGGCATCCAGCCGATCGGGCTCTCCACGGCATAGCCGCGGCCATGCACGCGATCGACGATCCACTTCAGCACGCGCATGTTCTCGCCGAAGCCCGGCCAGATGAACTTGCCTTCGTCGTTCTTGCGGAACCAGTTCACCCGGAAGATCCGCGGCGGGTTGGCCACGTTGCGGCCGACGCTCAGCCAGTGGCTGAAGTAATCGGCCATGTTGTAGCCGCAGAACGGCAACATCGCCATCGGGTCGCGCCGCATGGCCGCCTGGCCGATCGCGGCCGCCGTGCCTTCCGAACCCATGGTCGCGGCCAGGTAGACACCATGGCTCCAGTTGAACGCCTGGAAGACCAGCGGCATGTCCTGGCTCATCCGGCCGCCGAAGACGAACGCGGCGATCGGCACACCGGCCGGGTTCTCCCACTCCGGATCGATGCTGGGGCACTGGGCGGCGGGGGCCGTGAACCGCGCGTTCGGGTGCGCGGCGGGACGGCCGCTGTCCGGCGTCCAGTCTTCGCCCTTCCAGTCGATCAGGTGGGCCGGAGGCTCATCGGTCATGCCCTCCCACCAGATGTCTCCGTCGTCGGTCAACGCCGCGTTTGTGACGATGACGTTCTCGGTCATCGACAGCATCGCGTTGGGGTTGGACTTCATGTTGGTGCCCGGCCCGACGCCGAAGAACCCGGATTCGGGGTTGATCGCCCGCAGCACGCCTTCCGGATCCTTCTTGATCCAGGCGATGTCGTCACCGACGGTCCGAACCTTCCAGCCGTCGAAGGCCTCCGGCGGGACCAGCATGGCGAGGTTGGTCTTGCCGCAGGCGCTGGGGAAGGCCGCGCCGAGATAGGTCTTCTCACCCTCTGGCGATTCCAGCCCCATGATCAGCATGTGCTCGGCCATCCAGCCTTCGTCGCGTGCCATCACCGAAGCGATGCGCAACGCCAAGCACTTCTTGCCAAGCAGCGCGTTGCCGCCGTAACCCGACCCGTAGGAGATGATCTCGTAGGTCTCGGGGAAATGGACGATGTACTTGCGGTTGATGTCCGGCTCGCACGGCCATGGCACGTCCGCCTGACCCGGTGCAAGCGGGGCGCCGATGGAATGCAGGCAGGGGATGTAGAAGCCGTCATCGCCCAGAACGTCCAACACGGCGGTGCCCATGCGGGTCATGATCTTCATGTTGACCACGACATAGGGGCTGTCCGTGATCTGGATGCCGATCTTGGCGATCGGCGAGCCGATCGGACCCATGGAGAACGGGATGACGTACATCGTCCGCCCGCGCATGCAGCCCTCGAACAGGCCGCGCAGCGTCGCCCGCATTTCGGCCGGCGGCGCCCAATTGTTGGTCGGGCCGGCATCTGCCTTGTTGGTCGAGCAGATGAAAGTCCGGTCTTCGACCCGGCCGACGTCCGAGGGGTGCGACCGCGCCAGGTACGAGTTCGGGCGCTTCTCGGCGTTGAGACGGATGAACGTGCCGGCGTCGACCATCATCTGGCAAAGACGGTCGTACTCCTCTTGGCTGCCGTTGGACCATTCGACCCTCTCCGGCTGGCACAGCTCTACGCATTCGCCGACCCAGGACAACAGCTTCTGGTTACTTGTCGGGGCGCCTGCCAAGGCGTTTGCGGTCATTACCAATCTCCCGTTGGGTGGGTGTCTGTGCCTCTGAAAGGCGCTGGGGGGAACCCGCTGTCGCCGTATGGCCAGCAGGCATGGACACGATGCGGTAGGGAGGACATGACGATTGTCACCGTTCGCACTGTGCGCACAGTCCTGTTTGATTGCTCGGCTGAGCGGTCAACTAGCCTCACGAAGTACCGGACCTTGCTACCGGGTGGGCCTGCTCATGTCTGGATGACCGAATGCCCGGCACACGGACGCTAGCCCAGTTTCTTCAGATAGATCGGGATCGCATTGACCCTCGTCAATCCGCGAGGCGTTCTGAATCGTTTTAGCACCGGAAGTGTCAGTTTGAGACGGTTTGACGACCCTCTAGTGGGTATTGTGGGTCTGTGTAGCCGTGTGTCGACGGATGGCCCTGCGGTACCAGGCCGTCCACTAGCGCCTCATCGTCTGCGGCGAACGCGTAATCCAGCGCGGGCGGGTAATCGAGCCACTGCTCCAGCGTGCGGGGCCCCGCAATGACGGAGGTGATGAAACGGTTGTTCAGCACCCAGGCGGTGGCGAATTGACCGGTGCTGATGCCGCGCGCCTCGGCATGCCGTTTGATCGTCTGGGCAATCTCCAGGTTCTCCGGTCGCCACTCCGTTTCCATGATGCGCTTGTCCTGCAGCGCGGCACGGCTGTCGGACGCTGGCGCGATGCCCGGCGCGTATTTGCCGGTCAGCACGCCGCGCGCGATCGGGCTGTAGGGCACCACGCCCAGGCCGTAATAGCCACAGGCCGGCAGCAGTTCCACCTCCGGCATGCGCTTCAGGAGGTTGTAGTACGGCTGCAGCACCACCGGCCGGTCTATGCCGTGCTGGTCGCAGAGATTGCAGATTTCGGCAATTCGCCACGACCGGAAGTTGCTCAGGCCGAAATAGCGGATCTTGCCTGCGCTCACCAGGTCTCCCAGCGCCCGCACGGTCTCGGCCAGCGGCGTCGCCGGGTCTTCTCGATGCAGGTAGTAGACGTCGATGTGGTCGACGCCCAGACGCCGCAGGCTGGCCTCGCACGCGGTCACGAGCCAACGGCGCGAGAGGCCGCGTAGGTGCGGTCCCTTGCCCATGGCGTTGCCGACCTTGGTGGCTAGCACCCAGAAGTCCCGATTGGCGGCGATGGCGCCGCCGGTGATCCGCTCCGACTGGCCGTCGTTGTAGACATCCGCGGTGTCGATGAAGTTGACGCCGATGTCGGCCGCCGCGTCGATGATGCGGTGGGCCTCGACCGGGTCCGTCCGCCCGCCGAACATCATAGTGCCGAGGCAGAGCGGAGACACCTTCAGGCCGCTGGCCCCAAGGCTGCGGTAACGCATGGATCCGATCCTTCGTTTTTGCGTCCTGCCTTGGGCAGCGCCTTGCCCGGCCCGCTTCGGCCGCGCCAAGACGGACTTAAGAGTTCCGGCCTGTCGCCGGCGCTCCAAGGCAGGTGAGAAAGAGGCTGCTGATCCCGTCCGGTGGGCCGGCCGGCTGCCGGCCCACCGAAGGGTTCCTCAAGCCTCTGCCAGCGAGCGGCCCTTCGAGCCCAGATCCTCGAACGCCTCGTCCAGGCGGGCACCCAGGCCCAACTCAGCCTGACGTAGCCATTTGCGCGGATCGTAGAGTTTCTTGTAGGGCGTGCCGTCGTCCGGATCGATCTGGTACTTGAACGCCTTGGCGTTGTCGTCGACGAACTTGCCGACAGCCTCGGAAAAGGCGAACTGCGTGTCGGTGTCGATGTTGAACTTGAAGACGCCGTAGCCCAAGGCCTCGGTGATCTTGTCCTTCTCCGAGCCTGAGCCGCCGTGGAACACAAGGTTCAGCGGATTCTCCGGCGTGCCGTGGCGCTCGGTCACCAGATCCTGAGAGCCTTTCAGGATCGACGGGCGCAGCTGCACGTTGCCGGGCTTGTAGACGCCGTGGACATTGCCGAACGAGGCCGCGACCGAGAAGTCGCCCAGCGAATTCAGCTTGTCATAGGCCTGCAGCACGTCTTCGGGCTGGGTGTAGAGCTTGGAGTTGTCGGCACTGTCGTCGAACTCCCCGCCGATGCCGTCTTCCTCACCGCCGGTCACGCCCAGCTCGATCTCCAGAGACATGCCGATCTTGGTCATGCGCTGCAGCACGCGGGCGCATTCCGACAGGTTGAAATCGATCGGCTCTTCCGACAGATCCAGCATGTGCGAGCTGAACAGCGGCTTGCCGGCTTCTTGGAAGAACGCCTCGCCGTGGTCCAGCAGGCCTTCCACCCAGGGGATCAGCTTCTTGTTGGCATGGTCGGTGTGCAGCACGACGCAGACGCCGTAATGCTCGGCCACCATATGCACATGGCGGGCGGCGGAAACCGCACCCAGAACCTTTGCCAAGCTGCCGTCCGGGAAGCCCTGGCCGGCATAGAACTGTGCGCCACCGTTGGAGAGCTGGATGATCACATCGGCCTTGTTCTTGGCCGCCGCTTCCAGCACGGCGTTGATCGTGTTGGACGAGGTGACGTTCACCGCCGGCAAGGCGTAATGGCCGGCCTTGCAGGCTGCAACCAGCGTCTCGTAATCCTTGCCGGTGACGACGCCAGGCTTCAGCCGAGCGGACACAGGGGCATCAAGAGCCATCGGGTAATCCTCCTTCGCGGACTTCCGGCGGGGCGGTCTGTCGGGCACCATGCCGGCGATACAGATCTGGCAAAATGGCCGCCCAACGCTCTCGGACGGGGTGAATCTGCGTTTCGAACCGGCTTCATCGGCACTTTAGGGGATGGTCGCGTGTAAAGCCATGGCCCAAGTCGACCGACCGGCGCTTCCGGTGCGAAAGATCTGACGGGGAAGGCAAATGACCGATCTAAATCCAAGCCGCATTCGAGGGATCGCGTTCCGGAGCATCCTTGCCGCCGCGTTCCTGTTCGCTGCCGAACCGGCCGGGGCATGGTGGGAGCGGCCATCTGACCATGCCGGTCTGTCGGAGGCTCTGGCGACGGGCGACTATGCGGCCGCGAGGCAGATGCTTCGGCGGCTTGCTGATGACGGGGACATGCTGGCGCAGACGCTGCTGGCGGAGTTCTATCTGAACGAGATCGGCCTCACCCAGAACCTGAACCTGGCGATTGCCTGGTTGGAAGAAGCGGCCGGACAAGGCAGCATCCACGCCATGCTGCGTCTGGGTGAGATCCATAAATGGCAAGGTGCCATGCTGACCGGCGGTCAGCTCCACAGCGCCTGGCCGGTGGCGGTTGAGTGGTTTGCCAGGGCTGCCGAGGCCGGGTCGGCGGAAGGGGCCTTTCACGCCGGGCAGATCTATGCGACGCGCATGGTCTCGCGCGTGTCCGATACCCTGAGCTCGGAGGAGGAGGACGCGCTGGCGCAGCAGTATCTGCTGCAGGCCGCCGCCGCGGGGCACGCGCGGGCGCAGTTCCGGCTAGCGGTAATGAACCGTCGCGAACCGAACCACGTCGATCGGTTGCGCGAGGCGGCGCAAAGTCAGGATGGGATCGATGCACAGGGCATGCTGGCCGTGGCGCCCGGGTCGCTCCGCGACGAGATCTCGCCAAGAGAGCTCTATTTCTGGAGCCTCGTCACCCAGCGCAACCTCGAGATCACGGAGAACCATTGGGTCCCAATCCTCGATCATGCGACTGCTGAAGACTTCGTAGGCTTCGTGGAAGAAGCGGCGGAACCGCTGACCGCTGCCGAGCGTAGCGAGGTGGAGGCTGAGGTCGATGCCTTCGTTGCCGATTGGATCGACCCCAGACCCCGTTAACGTGCCCGATGGGTGCCGCTAAAGCACGAAATCGTCGGCCGTCAGGTTGTGCTGGCCGACGAGCAGGATCGAGATGTCCGCTACCGCATCGCCGTCCTGGTCGCCGTAGATCGTCGTGTACACCGTGCCCAGCTGCTGGTAACGCAACTCCCCGGCCGTGCCGCTGAAGGCGTCGGTGCCGATCCAGTCGAAGGCGGCGTTGGGGCCGCGGCTGTTCAGGTTGGCGTCGATCGGCAGCAGGTTGATCCTGTCCGCTTCGGCGTGACTGAAGTCGTGAATGACGCCGAGCGCCCAGCCACCGTCTTCGTCGTTCTCGCTTTCGCCGTCCCAACCGAAGGTGAAGGTGTCGGCGCTGCCACCGCCGTAGAGCTGGTCGACGCCACGGCCGCCCAGCAGGATGTCGAAGCCGTCGCCCCCCTTCAGCGTGTCATGGCCGTCTCCGCCCCTCAGCGTGTCGTTGCCGCTGTGGCCTTCCAGGAAGTCGTTGCCGTCGTCGCCGACCAGGCGATCGTTGCCGGCCCCGCCCCTCAGAGCGTCACTGCCGTTTCCGCCGATCAGAAGATCGTCACCGGCCTCGCCGTACAGGTGGTCGTTGCCGCCGTTGCCGGTCAGCTTGTTGTCGGCGGCGTTGCCGATGATCGTGTCGGTCTGCTGGCTGCCCATCACGTTCTCGATGGAAATGAGCGTGTCGCCGGCAGCGTCGCCGTTGTAGCCCTTGCCGGTCGTCAGCGACACCCAGATGCCGTAGGTGGACGTGGTGTAGGAGGTCGTGTCGATGCCGGCCCCACCGTCGAGTACGTCGGCCCCGACGCCCCCGAACAGGAAGTCGTCGCCGTTGCCGCCCGACAAGATGTCGTCTCCGCCGCCACCCCCGGCCGGGTCGTCGCCATTGAGACTGTCGTCGCCATCGAGGCCGAGCAGGATGTCGTCGCCGGTCGACCCCATGAGTAGGTCGTCACCGTCGCCGCCGACGACGAAGTCATCTCCCCCTCCGCCGAACAGGTGGTCGTCGCCGCTGTGGCCATACAGGTAATCGTTGCCATCGTAGCCGTACAGCCAGTCATCTCCGCCGAATCCGAAGATGGAATCGCTGTTGCTGCTGCCGGCAATCGAGTCTCCATTGTTGATTCCATAGTAATATGGCATTATTACGCTTCCTTTTTTGTTGAATGCAGCTCATGCTGCATGCTTTTTCAATGGCATTTTTGCTAATTGTCAGCAGTGATCGAGCGCACAAGAAAGAATGGCAATATGTTGATTTCTAGATTCCTTTTTTTGTCTTCGATGTGTCCGAAATGAGATCGGCGCCGATCGAGATGCCGCCTCAAGGCGGCGATGTCCGCGCGCGGACGACATCAACCGAGGCCATGCCGGTTCTCCCGCACGGTCAGTGCCCTGGTAACAAGGCGCGATGCTTGCGAAACAGTCGCGGGGGGAATGCCCCCCGACCAGGATTTGGTCGGGGGGCGAAGCACAAAGCTAGAGAACGATATCGGCGGCCGTCAGGTCGTGAATGCCGGCAAGCTGGATGGCGATGTCGGCCACGGCATCACCGTCCTGGTCGCCGTAGAGCATGGTCCAGGAGGTGCCGAGCTGCTGATAGCGCAGCTCTCCGGCTGTGCCGCTGAAGCTGTCGGTACCGATCCAGTCGAAGGCGGCGTTTGGACCGGGGCTGGTGAGGTCGGCGTCGATAGGCAGCACGTTGATCCGATCGCCTTCGGCCTGGCTGAAGTCATGGATGACGCCCAGCGCCCAGCCGCCGTCTTCGTCGTTCTCGCTCTCGCCATCCCAGCCGAAGGTGAACGTGTCGGCATTGGCGCCGCCGTAAAGCTGGTCGACGCCGCGGCCGCCCATCAGGACATCGAACCCCGCGCCGCCTTTCAGAGTATCGTTGCCGTCGCCACCGCCAATTGAATCGTTGCCGTTGCCACCCAGGATGGTGTCGTCGCCGTTGCCGCCGGCCAAGCTGTCGTTGCCGCCCTTGCCGTCCAGGTAATCGTTGCCGGCGAGGCCCTTCAGGGTGTTGGCCCCGCCATTGCCGAACAGCGCGTCGGCATGCTGGCTGCCGGTGATGTTTTCCACGCCGCTTAGCGTGTCGCCCTGGGCGTCACCGAAGAAACCCGTTCCGGTCGTCAGCGACACCCACACCGTGCTGCCCGATGCGCTGTAGTCGGCGGTATCGATGCCGCTGCCGCCGTTGAACGTATCGGCGCCGGCGCCTCCGAGCAGCAGGTCATTGCCATTACCGCCGGACAGCAGATCGTTGCCGTTGCCGCCGTTCAGCGTGTCGTTGCCATTGAGGCCCAGCAGGTTGTCGTTGCGGTCGTGGCCGTAGAGCGTGTCATTCCCGTCGCCGCCGACCAGGAAGTCGTTCCCCCAACCGCCAAGCAGGATGTCGTTGCCGCTGTGGCCATAGATGGCGTCATCGCCCCAGCTGCCGAACAACAGGTCATGTCCGCCAAAGCCGAAGATCACGTCATTGGCGCTGCTGCCGATGATCGTCTCTCCGGTATTGGTTCCATAGTAGTAGGCCATGGTGAATGCTCCAATTTTCACAATCGGCGCATCTGCCTGCCTGCGGAAACACTATGGTTTCGATGGTCGGTCGCTTTGATGAGGGACGCATCCATCGAAAAGTACATCTAGGAAGTGTATGGAGGTCGGCCGTCGGACGATGTCGCAGAGGTCATCTCCTGACGTCACCCGACGGCCAGCGATTGGGGTCGTTAGACGACGCTTGCCGAACAGCCCGTCAGAGATCCTGACGTTCCGACAAGGATCCCTTCGCCGGAGCCGAGACCCCCCATGCCGATGGTGAACGATCCACCCAGACCGTTCGACGCGGACCATTGGATCTGCGTGCCCTGCGGAAGCGTGTACGGCACGTTCGCCAAGTTGAAGATCCACACACCATATCCGGTGGTGAATGACCGCATCTCGCAACCCAGCATGGGAACGATGCGCCGCGGCTCCAGGGGACGCGCTTCGATGACGAGCTGCGCCGATGCGGTAGAGGCGCCGAACAGTGATGTGAGCACGGCCGCGCAGGCGGCAAGCTTTGCAAGTCTCATGGCAATAGACCTCCAGGACCCTTTCGACAAATGGACGCCCGGAAGGCGACCATTGGAGTTTCGGTCAATGCCCTTCCAGTCGGCACAAATGATCCCGCCATGAATTGCGATACACCGAACGCCATGTCTTTACGTCTGCAGATCACTGCAGAGATGGCCAATCGGCTCCATGTTTTTTCACTCGATCACGTTACGCTGATACTGCTCGAAATTCTGCGGAAGCGCAGTGATTGGCATCACGCTGGCGGCGGTTACAGGATGAAATCGCCGCTGGTCAGTGTATGCACGCCGTCCAACTGGATGACGATGTCGGCGACCGCGTCGCCGTCCTGGTCGCCATAGATCGTCGTCCAGGTGTTGGCGACGTGCTCATAGCGCAGTTCCCCGGCCGTGCCGCTGAACCCGGCGGTGCCGATCCAGTCGAAGGCATTGTTCCCGGATGACCCACTGCCCGCCAGCTTGGCGTCCAATTCCGCCAGGCGGATGTGGTCCGTCTCTGCCTGGCTGAAATCACGGATCCGCGCCACCAGCGAACCGTCGCCCAGATGGGTCTGCGAGGGGCGGAAATCGAACCGGTCGGCACCGGAATCGCCGAACATGTCGGCCGTGTCTCCGAAACCGAGGTACTGGATCAGGCTGTCTTCGCCGGCGCCGCCATGCAGCTCGTCATGGCCGCCGTCGCTTTCCAGTCGGTCGTTGCCTTCGCCGCCGTAGACAAGGTCATCGCCGTTGTCGCCCCAGAGGACGTCCTCGCCGGCACCGCCGATGATGGTGTCATCGCCGCTTCCGCCGGTCAGCCAGTTGTTGCCGTCGTCACCCTCGATCCAGTCGTCATGCAGCGACCCGTTGACGTTCTCCATCCCGGTGAACGTCTCTTTCAACCCGCCGAACTGGTAATGGGTCTCGCCCGTGGCGAGGTAGATGGAAAGGCCGCCGGCCCGCGGCGCGTAGCCGTAGTAGCTGAGCGTGTCTTCGCCATTGCCGCCAT
This sequence comes from Alphaproteobacteria bacterium, assembly GCA_028281925.1. Classification (GTDB taxonomy): domain Bacteria; phylum Pseudomonadota; class Alphaproteobacteria; order DSM-16000; family Inquilinaceae; genus JACKIG01. The sequence goes on along the minus strand of JANQIX010000043.1, from coordinate 68,061 downwards.
CGATCGTGTTGGTGCCAGCGCCGGGCTTCAGTGTGTCGTCGCCCTCGCCACCATCCAGGGTGTCATTGCCGCCACCACCGTCCAGCATATCGTTGCCGGCATAGCCGACCAGCCAGTCGTCGCCGCCCAGGCCCATCAGGTCGTTCCCGGAAGGGTCGTCGTCGCCGAAGAGTCTGTCGGCGTACTCACTGCCCCGCACGTCCTCGATGGACCAGTAAGTATCGCCCTGGGCATCGTTGAAGAAGCCTTGGCCAACCTTCAGGAACACCCAGACACTGCCGCCGGAGGTCGCATAGTCGGCCCAGTCGCTGCCGTTGCCACCGACCAACACATCGGCGCCGGCGCCGCCGTTCAGCACATCCGCGCCTTCGCCGCCATCGAGATAGTCGTTACCGCCGAGGCCACTCAACCAGTTGTCGCCGGCATCGCCGACGATCAGATCGGCATACGCGCTGCCGATGACGTTCTCGATCGAGATCAGTGTGTCGCCGGCCGCGTCGCCTTGGGTGCCCTTGCCGGCGAGGAGTGAGAGCCAGACCGGTCCGCTGGCGCCGGAATAGTCAGCCGTATCCGTTTGGTCGCCGCCGTCAAGAACATCCGCGCCGGCACCGCCGACCAGCGTGTCGAAGCCGGAACCGCCCGACAGTTGGTCGTTGCCGTCGCCGCCGTTCAGGGTGTCATGGCCGGCACCGCCCAGCAGGGTGTCGTCCCCGTGCTGGCCCAGCAGGATGTCGTCGCCGCTGCCGCCTGCCAGGAAGTCGTTCCCGTAATAGCCGAACAGGCTGTCGTCGCCGTTGCCGCCATAGATGCTGTCATTGCCGAAGCCGCCGAACAGGAGGTCGAACCCGCCGTGACCGAAGATGAAGTCATCTTCGCTCCCGCCAATAATGGTCTCACCGTTGTTGGTGCCCGCAAAGTAAGCCATGGCGAAGGTTCCTCATGCCTGTGTTCGGCATCGGCCGCTGTTGCCATGACCTTGTCGTAATCGTGCGAGGCAGGCTGTGACGGGTGGCACAGTTCTGCGAATTACTTGCGCGATCCTATCTGCGTTTGAGCGATTTCATCGCTATTCGTACGGAGGCTGCGAGTTGTCAGGTCTTACGGTCCGGCTGATAGCTGCCGACGCCTTCCCCAAGAAACTGGTTGTTCTGCTCTCGGATCTTGGCGGCGGCGTCATCATAGAGAAACGGCAGAAAGGCAAACCGACGCCCGCGCGTCACCCTTGAGACGGCGTGCAGCAGCGAGCAGGAAAAGACGACCGCGCCGCCGGTCGGCGCCTTGAAGCCGCGCGGGCCGTATTCGGGAAAGCTCACCTCGCCGCCGTCGAAGTCGTCGTTGAGGTTGACCGACACGGCGAAGCGCCGATGCGCCGTGCCCTTCGTCGTGTTGTCGCGATGCGCCCTGAAATGGCCGCTGTCTTCGGCGGAATAACAGGCAACGATGTATCGTTCCATACGCGTAACGATGAACTGGTGTATCTTCGCGATCTCGGGGACCACGCGACGACTGATGCGTGCCTGAAGCGCTGAGATCAGATCACTATCCTCGATGGCATAGTCCTTCCGGCTCTTGTGCGCGTAGTTGGATGCCGCGACGGTTTTGCCATCCACTTCACGCATGAAGCCGGATTCTCTGCCCCCATGGGTCTCGTACAGGCCGATCAGTCGTTCGCAGAACTCCGGCTCGAAAACGTTCGGCAATACGATTATCGGCGCCTGAAGCTCGAACCCGGCAAACCGGGTTGGCGGTGGCAGCGCGTCGAGATACGAGAGCGTGGCGTCGATATCGCTGCCGTCCGGCTGGAACGGGACCACCTCCAGGACGCGCAAGGTCGGATCGAGCACAACCCACAGCCGGCGCATCGGAAACGGTGCCTTTTCCGGTGCCGCATCACTCGCCACGGCGCCATAGAGTCGGCTGACCGTAAGGTCGAAATCCCACAGGAAGCGGTATCCAGGATAGCTGTCGGCGACCCGCCGTTCTGCCTCGTCCTCCGGATCGACGCTCACGCCGAAGAAGCAGGCCTTGGTGTCGTCGAAGAGGTCAGGCCGCGACCGAGCGGCTGCGATGGCCGCCTGGCTGTTGGCGTCGGCGGCCGTGCCGAAGATGCAGAGAACGATGTACCGGCCAGCCGCCGTGTCGAAGGCATATCGCGGGTTTGCAAAGGATCGCTGGTGGAACGTCGGTGCCGGATCGCCCGGTAGAAGGATCGCGCGGTTGGACATCGGCTGGCTCCAAAGGGTCGTTCGCTTGAAATCGCGGCCGGGCCGCTCCAATCACCATACGATCCCGAGCATCATAGAACTGAATCGCTGTCGGTGAGCGCGACGTTGCCGAAATCGGGTCGGATCAGCTGTGACGGGTGGCACAGGCGCACCGAAAGTCCGATGCCGGCTCACCCGAGCCCGTTCGACAGGATCTCTTGCAAGCCGGGATGCTCCACGGTGAAGAACGCGGCCTCGATGCGGGCATCGACCTCGGGCCGCGAGAGGAAAGCGCCGATCGTGTCTGCGGCGTCTTTGTGTTCCCGGTTGAGATGGGCGTCGTAAAAGCGTGGTCTGCCGTCCCGGAATACGAGGCTCCGGCGCTCCCAAGCCATCCAGAGGGAGGCGGCCGGATCCTCCGAAGCCTCCCAGGTGTCCAACACGCGCTCGATGTTACCGCCGGATGTCACAACGCAGATCAGGACTTCGTCAATGTCGTGTTTGAGCTGCCAGCCCATGCGGGAGCACCGGGGCTCAATGCGCGAGATGCGGTCGACGATCAGGGCGTCGAAGAACCTGTTGAGCACATCCGCCTCTGCTTTCGGCCAGCGGTCCCGCCAATACGCATGCCCTAGCCGACTGAGACTGGTGCAGATGTTGCCAAAGTGGTCGGGCGGATCATCGCCCGCGATCAGGTCGAGGTAGCGGGGCAGCAGATACCTCAGCTCGTCCGCGATCCGTCCCGCATCGTAGCCATGGGCTGAGTTGGTGTATTCGCCCATCAGGCGGGCCGGGATCTGCCTGAGCGGCGTCGTGACGAGTTCACGCTCCGTCGCCTCCGTCATGCAGACGTTGCAGTGACACACCTCCAGGCTGTCGCCGATGGCATAGCGTCCGAACACCCTGTAGGCATCTTCGACGACCGCCGCCAGGCCGGGTGAGGGCTGTCTTAGGGAAGGGGACGAACAGGAGACCATGACGGCGCCTCACCGCGAAAATCCGTCGCCGCGCCGGTGGTCTTGACGCCAAACGGCCGCAACGACACTTCAGTTGAATACGCAAGGTTCCATTGCCGGCAGGTGCCGGCAGTGATGGGCAACACAGCAATCCCCGCCTGACCCGCCCGACAGCCGCGCGCACGAGACCAGTTGCGTGGCTTCAGCAGTTTCCGCAATGTTGCGCAAATCCCGATGGTCTGGCGGTCTCCGCGGTTTGGCCTTGGGCGGAATGGAGGACAGCGCCAGATGACCGAACCCACGATCGATTCCGTAGCCAGTCTGCTGGCCCATGCCCATCGCATGGAGGCCGAGGCACAGGCCCGCTATGAGGATCTCGCGCGGCGCATGGAGGCGCATCCCCAGCCCGAACTGGCCGACTTCTTCCGCAAGATGGCGCTGATCGAGCAGAAGCATATCGACCAGGTCTCGGAGATGGTGGACGCGCTGGAGCTGCCGCCGCTGGACGACTCTGCAGTCGGCTGGGCATCCGGTGGGGCGCCGGAGACGATGACGGCCGATGCGACGGCGTTCAAAGGACCGCGCGAGGCGCTGCAGGAAGCCATGCGGGATGAAGAACAGGCGGTGGCGTTCTTCGAAGACGTAGCGGCCCACACGCCGGACCAGTCAGTGCGGGCCATGGCTACGGAACTGGCGGCTGAAGAGCGCCACCACGTGGCTCTGCTGCGCAACTGGCTGGCCCGCGTCGGCGCGGCCGAAGAAGACGGGGCCTGATCGGCGTTAGTATGGGCGGGGGTTGGCGGCGTGGCTCGCGCCCCCATCTCTAAGGGACCGACCGCAGGCGTTCTTCGCCGCGGCGTCACGGTGCAACTTGCGTAAAATACCGGTTTCGGGCGAAAGTCCGCCGCGACCGCGCGTGGCCCGCGCGGCATGGATCAATTGTCGGGATGAGAGGCGAATGGCGAAAGAAGACTTACTGGTGATGGGTGGCACGATCGTGGAGAAACTGCCGAATGCGATGTTCCGGGTGAAGCTTGAAAACGATCACGAAATCATCGCCCACACGGCCGGAAAGATGCGCAAGCACCGCATCCGGGTGATGGCCGGCGACCGGGTCGATGTCGAGATGACACCCTATGACCTGACAAAGGGCCGTGTCATCTTCCGTCACAAATAATCGGGTATAGATAGACGGGACGTCCTAAGGCGGCGTACAGGCAAAGTCTGATCAGCGATTTTTCAGCGCCGCTTCCAGGCTGTTACAGACGGTTTCGAACACTTTGATTCTGGCGTAGCGTTTACAATTCGCCTCGACCAGGGTCCATGGCGCGATATGCGTGCTTGTTCGCTGGACCATGTCGTTGACGGCGCTTTCGTACTGATCCCATTTCTCCCGGTTACGCCAATCCTCATCCGTCAGCTTCCAGCGCTTGTACGGCGTGGCTTCGCGCGCCTGGAAACGGGCCAGCTGTTCGTCCTTGGTGATGTGCAGCCAGAATTTCGCCAGGACCGTGCCGTGTTCGACCAGCTGCCGCTCGAAATCGGTGATCTCGGCATAGGCCCGCCGCCATTCTGCCGGCTGGGCGAAGCCTTCCACACGCTCCACCAGGACGCGGCCGTACCAGCTTCGGTCGAAGATGATCACGCGCCCGGCCCGCGTCATATGTCGCCAGAACCGCCACAGATAGTGATACCGCCGCTCTTCGTCGGTGGGGGCGGCGACCGGCATGACGATGTAGCCGCGGGAATCCATGGCCGTGGTCAACCGGCGGATGGCGCCCCCCTTGCCGGCGGCGTCCCACCCTTCGAAGACCAGCACGGTGGAAACACCCTTGTCATTGGCCTTGCGGTAAAGCTTGTTCAGGCGTGCGCGCAGTTGCTGAAGGTTTTCCTGATAGTCTTTCTTGTCCAGGCTCGCATCGTTGTTCAGGCTGCCCAAGAGCGAGGGCATGGGCGGCAGCGATACGCTGGCCGGTTCTTCGACCGCGGGGGCCCCGCCGTTGGCCTTCGCCTTGGATTTCGGCGCGGGCCGCGCCGCTTCGCGATTGGCGATGTGGCGCTTCATCGCATCTTTCAGAGCGGTCAGCACCGTCAGTGACCGGTAGCGTTCGTCCTGGCCCTCCACGATCGTCCACAAGGCATGGGCGTGGCTGGTGCGCATGATCGTGTGCTCAGCAGCCAGGATGAATTTGTCGTAGTTCCCCCAGTTCTCCCAATCTTTCTTGGTCACACGCCACTTCTCATGCGGATCATTCTCCAACTGCTCGAATCGTTTCTTCTGCGCTTTCTTCGACAGATGCATCCAGAACTTCATGACCAGCGCACCGTCGTCCGCGAGCTCCTTCTCGAAGACGCAGATGCGGTCAAGTATGCGATCCAGTGCCCCCGGCGGCAGGTCGCCGTAGACGCTTTCAAGAACGGGGCGCGAGTACCACGAACTCAGGAACAGGCCGGTGGTGCCGCGCTGCGGCAGATCCCGCCAATAGCGCCAGTACTCCGGCCGTTCCCGTTCTTCATCCGATGGCGGGCCATAGGCGCGTGTCACGATCCAGCGGGGATCCATCCATTCGCTGATCAGGTTGACGCTCTCGCCTTTGCCCGCGCCGTCGACCCCTGCGAACACGACGATGACGGGAAAGCCCATCTGCCGCAGCTTTTGCTGGATCTCCAAGAGTTCGCTGCGCAATGGGGGCGCCAGTTCCTGGAACTGGTCCTTGGAAACCTTGCGCCCGAGCTCGGCTGTCCTGAACATTCGTTTCCACCCAAGTGGCTCAGTCGGCCGTTGCAGCGGCCCGACAGCGTTGTTACCGGATAGGCTACGCGATCACGCAGTTCAGATGCGAGCAGTTTCAGACAGTTGCGGGACAGTACCAGTACCTGCGAAGGGGGGATGACGAATGCGGAGTCTCGATGCAACCCAAGTGCGACGCGCACTGCCTTGGATGAAACTGGTCGAGGCCCTGCGTGCAGGCTTTCGCGAAGGCTGCGAAGTGCCGCAACGCCATCACCACCCCATGGCCGTGCCGGGGGAAGCGGATGCCAGCCTGCTGCTGATGCCGGCCTGGACGGTCGGCGGCCAGATCGGCGTCAAGCTGGTGAATGTCTTTCCGGGCAACGCCACCCGCGGGTTGGCCAGCGTGCAGGCGACCTATGTGCTGTCGGACGCCAGAGATGGCCGGGTGATCGCCATTCTGGACGGGGACGCACTGACGGTCAGGCGCACTGCGGCTGCATCGGCTCTGGCGGCCGGCTATCTGGCGCGGGCCGATGCAGCGCACCTGCTGATGGTGGGTGCCGGAAATCTGGCGCCGAACCTGATCGCTGCACATGCGTCGGTGCGCCCGATCCGCCGGGTGAGTGTCTGGGGCCGATCGCTGGAAAAGGCGCAGGCTCTTGCGCGCGCCATCACGACCGACACCGTCGATGTTACCGCCGTCGACGACCTCTCCGCCGTGGCGGGCGCGGCTGACATCATCAGCTGTGCCACGCTTGCCACGGCCCCGCTGATCGACGGCGCGTGGCTGAAACCGGGCGCGCATCTGGATCTGGTCGGCGGGTTCCGGCCAGAGATGCGCGAGGCGAACGACACTGCGGTGCGCCGCGCCACCGTGTTTGTCGATACCCGCTCAGGCGCCATGGCCGAGGCAGGGGACATCGTGCAGCCGCTCAACAACGGCACGATCGCCGCCGCCGATGTGGTCGCCGAGCTTGCCGATCTCACGACGGGCCGGCATCCAGGCCGGACAAGCGACGATGAGGTGACGCTGTTCAAATCCGTCGGCACGGCGCTGGAGGATCTGGTGGCGGCAGGGCTCGCGCTGCGGTCAGATGCAGGCGACGGTGGGGCAGGGGCATCCGGCCACACCTAGCGGCGGATCACAGGCGGGCCGAACGCAGCCGCCATGGCCTCCCAGGTGACCTCCGGGTAATAGCGGTGAGGCCCGTCGCCGGCGTGGGCGCTCACGGCATCCGGCTGCCCGAGATGCCGATGCGCATCGCGGGCACCTTCAACCACCCGCCGGGCACCGTCGAAGGGAAAGATGTGATCGTCGGTGCCGGACACCGCCACAAACGGGCGGAGGGCGATGAGGGCGACCACATCGTCGCTTTCCATCCAGTTCAGCAGTCCGGGCTCCATGCCGTCGCCTTCGGGATTGCGTCTGACGGCCACCCCTTCCGGGACGAAGCCGAGGGCACCGCTGACGACAACGCCGGCGATGCGCGGTTCGACCGCTGCCGCGAACAGCGCAATGGTGCCGCCGGACGAATGGCCGAACAGATAGATCCGTGCCGCGTTGTGCGGCATGCGGATGCCGCCCGCTGCCAGGCGGAGGCATCGCGGATACCGGCCCGCGTCCATGACAGTGCCAGTGGAGCCCTGTCCAGCATCGGCAGATGCGCATCGATCGGGTTCAGTGCGATACCCTGCGGCGCCGGCGGATAGGCGGCGACTGGGGCGCCCAGCCACCGTGCAACCTTGCGTGCCAGCGCCAGTCGTCGGGGGCGAAACGCCCAGATATGCGAGGGGCGGGCGGTCACGACGCACGTGCGGGCACGACAGGATCGGGTATGCTCAAGCTGCGGCCATGCCACGGCCGAATATGCAGTAAGGTGTCCGGCAGGCAATCAGAGCGGGCAACCGCTTGACTTGCCAACGCGAGAGCGGCCTCATGACGGCAGCCACCGACAATGGCAGAGGCAGCGCCGTTCGGCGCTGTAGGAGTGGGTCCCATGACAAGCGTTGAACGCATTCTGGCGGCGGCGAGCATGCCGTTCTTCCTTTTTCTCGCTGGACCGAGCGTGGCCCAGCCCTCCGGCAATCTCGATGGCCGGTGGGCCCTGGTCAACGATCCCGACGGCTGCACAGGCGACGGTGCCTTCGAGATCCGAGACGGAGAGCTGACCTATGGTGAAGGCGACCCGCTGCGGGTGGTCCTGGCCGGGTTCACGCTGCAGGTGCTGCCGCCGGAAGACTGTGAAGACTGTCGCACGGTGCCCTTCGACGTGATGCCGGACGGATCCCTGCAACGGTTCATCGACGGCACGACGGAGATTTACCGTCCGTGTTCGCAGGCCCAGGACGTCGTCCTGCAGGTGGATGACGCACCGCCCCTGGCCCCGGCGGAGGTAGACCCGACCCCGGCGGAGCCATCGGACGGTGCCGCCGAACCTGCGCCGCCGGTGGCGGACGACGTGGAGCTAGAGGCAGAGGCAGAGGCAGAGGCAGAGGCTGAGGCTCAGGTCGTCGAACCAGAGCCGGCTGTTGTTGAGCCTGTCGCCGAGGCCGTTGAGCCGACAGAGGATGCCGAGCCTGTTGCTGAGCCTGCTGTGGAGCCGGCCGAAGAGCCCGAGCCCGAAGAGCGGGTGGATCTGATTGCTGCAGCCATCGCCGCGGAGACGGCCGACGAGTCCGAAGGAAGCGACTGGATCTACCGGGAAGTCGAAGGTGGCGGCGAGGCCTATATCGAGGCCGATGCGACCAGCCTTGTGGTCGGCTGTGTCCGCCGGCCCGCGCCGACCGTTTACATCAGCTATTATCCCGAACTCCGATATCGGTTTCCGGTGGTCAACAGCCCACGGGGTGAGTTCAACGTGCTTATGGCCACCGTGCATGCCCGCTGGGGCTTGGCACAGGTGCCGCTGTTGTTCGACGCGGATTTCGGTGAAGACGACCGCGTCGTCTACACCCGGTCATGGGCAGGCAACGAGACCTTTCTCGCGCGGGAACAGGCTTACATGATGGTCGCGGCACTCAGGACCAGCACGACAGCCCGCGTACAGTCGCTGACGCTCAACGAGCAGCGGCGCCCGGCCTATAGGGACGAGCTGTCGCTGCTGGGCTCCGGCCGGGCGATCGGGGAAGCCATGCGCGCCGGGGGATGCGCCGGCTTCCTGGCCGGCATCCGGCGTGCGATCGAAGAGGGAGAGATTATCGAGTAGACGGCGCCCGTTGCGGCCGGACGTGCGTCACTGTGTCTTCACCAGCGACGAAACGTCTTCGCCAATCTCCCGTTCCAGCGCCTCCAGGGCGTGCACATCCTCTCCGATGAAATCCCGCACCGAGACGACGCCCAAGACCTGAGGCTGGCCTGGCGGTGCGTCGGGCTGAATGACGGGCAAGTGGCGAAGCCCCAGCTCCTTCATCTGTCGGATCGCGGCGAGAACCGTCGTCTTCGGGGTCACGAAGATGGGGTTCGACGTCATGACCCGTCCGATTCGCGTGCTGTCGATGTCTTGCCCCGCGGCAACGACACGGAACACGATGTCCCGTTCGGTCAGCACACCGACAAGCCTGCCATCGTCCACCACCAGGATCGAGCTGACCTTGCGGAGTCGCATCATCTTGGCTGCTTCGCTGACCGAGATGTTTGGGCCAAGCTCCAACAGGTTCCCGCTTCGCAGCACATCGCCTACTGTTCTCGCGGTCATTCGCGGTTTCCCCTCAAGAGCGTTCGTCATAGCGCAGATGAACTGGTGCTCTGCCGCTACCGTTCAGCGACATTCCGGCCGAAGGCGCTACGCGGCACGAGCATATAGTAACCGCCGCGGGCTTGCATCCGGCCCGCGCTCTCGGCGGCCGCATCGCCCGATCCCCAAAACAGGTCGCCACGGACCTGGCCCTGAATGGCTCCGCCCACATCTTGGGCGACCACCAGCCGCTGGATCCGCCCGGTGCTGGTGGGTGCATTCGTCAGGTCGATCCAAAGCGGCGTGCCAAGTGGAATGTAATCGCGGTCCACGGCAATGCTGCGGCCGTCAGTCAAGGGCACATCCTGGGCGCCGCGCACACTGCCGTCGCGGATCTCGAAGAAAATGTACGACGGGTTGAGATTCATCAGATCCTGCGCCTCGCCGGGGTTGGCTTCCAGCCAGCCGCGAATCAGCTGCATGGACATCTCTTCCCGCGTTGCGATCTCACGGTCGATCAGGGCGCGGCCGATGGCGTAATAGCGATGACCGTTCTGCCCGTCATAACCGAGATGGACGCGCGACCCATCTTCCATCTGCACATAGCCGGAGCCCTGGATCTCCAGGAAGAATGCGTCGATCGGGTCGTCCACCCAAAGGATCTCCAGGCCCCGGCCCGCGAGTGCACCGTCGGCGATCTGCGCACGGGTCGGCAGCCGGCCGCGGCCGCGCGGCGGCATGCGGTAGAGAGGCACGGTATAGCGGCTGTCTGGCTGCCAGCTTCCGCGCAGGACCGGCGCGAAATAGCCGGTGAACAAGCCCCCCGCCCTGGCGCCGCTCGCCACGGGGACAGGCACGAACCACTGTTCGAAGAACTGCCGTGCCGCTTCGGAATTACCGGCAGGAATGCGCTGTGCGGCCTGACAGATCGACTGCCATTCGCCATACGTGCCCTCAACGCCGCCATAGGAAATCGGCGTGACCGCCGATCGCGCGACCATGCGGGGGCAGCTTTGCAGAAGGGCAGGCATCGCCTCGCTGTGGTTGTCGCCAGCCCAGCCCGAGAGTTGGACGAAGTCCGGCGACACGGCGACGCCACCCGAAGCCGCCGGTTGCCCGCTCCGCTGGCCTGAACCGCACCCTGCCATCACCGCCGCCACCAGGCACAACAGAAATCCGCCAAGTCCACGCCTCGCCGGAACAAGCATCGCCACCCCTTCATCTTAACTATTGAAGACGTTGCATGGACAGTACCAGAAATCGTCTATCTTCAAACTAATCTTTTGCTGCGCTCCGAGCACTCAGGGCTGGGGGCAGCCCGATGCAAACACCATCGCCAATTCCATTGGTCGTGGTGTAATTGGCGGGCAGAGACAGTCCTGCCGTGCGGACACCGGATGCGACGGGGCCATGGACAGGCTTAGCGAAGCGGACGACGCAGACCTCGACAGTCACCGGGCCGACGGGCTTCGTTTGCGGCGTCTGCTGCTGCACCCGTGGGTCGTTGCGCTGGTGATCTGCCACGGCGTGTTCGCAGGAATGATCGCCGCGCGCTACGCTGGCGCTCTGCAGCCGCTTGAACTGTTGGCGTACGACTTGGCGCGCCGGGTACTGGCCGACCGTGTCTCGGACGACACGTCGCGGGTCGTCGTAATCGCCATTGAGGAAGAAGATCTGCGCCGCCACGGCTGGCCTCTCAGTGACGGTCTGCTGGCGGAAATCGGTGCTGGCGCTCGTGCCGCGGGGGCCGAGGCCGTTCTGATGGACATCGTGCGCGACTGGCCGGTGGCCCCGGGCAGCGATCAGCTTGACGCGTTGCTCAGGCAGGATGATCACATCTACTGGGCCTACAGCCCCCCCGATGCTGGCTGGATCGGAACGCCGCCGCCCGAGCCGCTGATCGGAACGGACCGCATCGGCTTCGCTGACATGATCGCCGATCCGGACGGCATCACCCGGCGCGGCCTCGTCTTCCTTGCCGCAGCCAACGCACAAGGCTTCTCCCGCAGTCTCGGCTTAGTGGGCGCGCTGGCCTATCTCCGCCCGCGGGGCATTGCGCCGCAGGCGGACACGCGCGGCCCCGAATACATGCGCCTCGGCGAAACCACACTGCGTCCGATGCGGCCGACCGAGGGCGCTTATGTCAGCGTCGATGCCGGCGGCTATCAGTTCGTTCTGGATTTCGCCAACGGCATCACATCGTTTGCTCAGTATTCCCTGCAGTCGCTGCTGGACGGCGATTTGCCGGAGGGCGCTCTGGCTGGGCGCATCGTTTTCGTCGGTGCGGCGACCGAGAGCGTCAAAGACCACTTCTACACACCCTTCGGCGCCGGGCGCGGCAGCCGCGACGTGACCCATGGCGTTCAACTGCACGCCAATGTCGCCGATCAGATCCTGCGCCATGCGCTGGATGGAGCGGTGCCGATTCGTGGCATCGACGATCGCGCTGAACTCGCGATCGCCTGGGGGGCGGCTCTGCTGATGGGGGCACTGGCGCTCACCTTGAGCATCGGTGGGTTGGGCGGCGTGGTGGCGTCGGGGCTGGCGGCGATGGTCGGCGTCTGGCTGATGCTGCTGAGCCAGGGGCTATGGCTGCCGGTGGTGGAGCCGGCGGCCGTATGGCTTCTGTCCGGCAGCTTCGTCGTCGCCTACAGATCCCAGCACGACCGGGCGGCCAGGACGCTGCTGATGCGCATGCTGTCGGCACATGTGTCCGACGCCGTTGCGCGCGAGATCTGGCGCCAGCGCAGCAGCTTCCTGGACGGCGGGCGCCCGCGCCCACGCCGCCTGGTAGCGACGGTCTTGTTCTCCGACATCGACGGCTTCACGCCGCTGTCCGAATCGCTATCGCCGCCGCAGCTCATGGCCTGGCTCAACACGTATATGGAGGCAATGGCCCGGGCCGTTGCCCGAAACGGCGGGGTTGTCGACAAGTTCATCGGCGATGCCGTGATGGCCATTTTCGGCGTTCCGGTCCCTCGCCAATCGGCGGCGGAGATCGACGCCGACGCCCGCAAGGCTTTGGCATGCGCCCTTGCCATGCGTGATGCGCTCGTTGCCCTCAACGCCGAATGGCGGCGCCAAGGCTTGCCCCAGGCCGCCTTCAGCGTCGGTATCCACACGGGCCCCGTCATCGCCGGCAGTCTGGGTGGGCCGGAAAGAATGGACTACACTGTGATCGGCGACACTGTAAACACGGCCGCACGTCTGGATTCCTTTGCCAAGACCGTGCCAGCCCCGTCCGATGCGGGGGCCTGTTGCCGGATCGTCGTCAGCGCAGAGACGTGGAAACGACTTGGCGGCACTTTCGACGGCCTTTGGGTCGGAGAGGTCGCGCTCAAGGGCAAGACCGAGCGCATCGGAGTTTACAGGCTGACCGTTGAGGGGAACTCCGGCGGGAAGACGAGCCCGGCCGCGGACTAGGAAAGGGTCGACCATGTGCAGACGGCAAGGTATGTCGGCGGTGTTGGCTCTCGTTTTGGCGACCGCCCATTCGGCTGTCGCGGCCGAGGATCCCGAGCCGACCGACCAGGATGGCCAGCTGGAAGGGCTGGGGCAGTCGACCGACGGCGATCCCGATGGGGCGCTTGGCGGCATCCCCGACGATGCGGGCCCGGACGGCGAGCCTGTGACATTCGTCTACAAGCCGCCGGCGATGGTCAATCCGGCGGGCCGGATCCCTGCGGTGACCCGCAGCCAAGCAAGCGGCGGGGCTGCGGGATATGTGGTCGCGCCAGACCATGTCGCCTGGACGCGCGTCGCGTCGCCGGATCTTCACTTCTATTTCCTGCAGCCTGTCGAGACGCCCGTTGAGATCCTGTTGATCGCCGAAGATGCGATGGATCCCGAGCTTGAGGTGCTGCTGACGCAGGGTTTCGGTCCGGGCTTTCACTCCATCTCTCTGGAAGACCTTGAGGTCACGCTGGAGTTCGACCGTGTTTACGAGTGGTCGGTATCGGTCGTGGCCGACCCGTCGCGGCGCTGGCTTGACGAGGTCTCCATCGGAGCCGTCCAGCGTGTTGAGCCGGACCTTGCGCTGGCGGAACAATTGGCGGCGGCGGATCTTGCCGGTAGGGCAGCGCTTTTCGCTGCGAACGGATACTGGTACGACATGATCGGTGCGATCTTCACCCTCATGGCAAGGTATCCCGATGATCCCCACTGGCCCGTCCTTCTGGCGGACCTGCTCGAGACCGCGGGCGTTGGCGATTCCGACAATCTGGCGGAGCTTCTCTAGCTGAACGACCCCGTCCACGTCGGCCAGGCGGCCTATACGCCCGCCACACTGCGGGTCTACGACGCCGTCGTTCTCGGTCTGACCAACCGCCTTCTTTGGCGGTGCCCGACCCGGCATCTGCGCGTGCTCTACGACCGGAATGTCTCGGACCGTCACCTCGATGTCGGTGTGGGGACCGGATACTTCCTGCACCACGCCCGCTTTCCGGTTGAAGTACCGGACATCACGCTGTTGGACCTGAACCCGCACTGCCTGGACACGGCTTCGCGCCGGATTGCCCGCCATCGGCCCACCAGCGTGCGCGCCAATGTGCTGGAACCCTGGCCGGTCGGTGGTCCGTTTTCATCAATCGGCCTTTGCTATCTGCTGCATTGCCTGCCCGGGGCGATGGCCAACAAGGCCGTGGTGCTGGACCACGCCAGGGCTGCGCTGGCAGACGATGGCCGGATCTTCGGTGCCACGATCCTGCAAGGCGACGCCCCGCGGTCGCGGGCTGCGCGGGCATTGATGGAGATCTATAACAGGAAGGGTATCTTCTCGAACCGAGGTGACACCGAAGAGGGGCTGAAGGCCGCGCTGGCCGCTCGGTTCGCTCATGTGGCGATCGAGATGCGAGGTTGTGTCGCGGTGTTCACCGCAAGCGGACAACCGATCTGATCGATTTCGATCGGCCGCGTGACCGTCCGGGCCGTGTGGGCATCAGATCTAGGCGAACGGAGGGAATGCGATGGGACTGTTCTCTGAGCTGTTGGACGGCGGGAAGGACTCCGTCTATCCGAACGCCTTTCCCGACCCAGTGGAAGATCTGCCGGTAGACGGCGGCGAGCAGACGGCTGTGCTGGCCGGCGGCTGCTTCTGGTGCGTGGAAGCGGTCTACAAGGATCTCGACGGCGTGCTCGCTGTGACGTCGGGCTATGCTGGTGATGGTCAGGATACGGCTGATTATCGCACGGTCTGCAGCGGTGCGACCAACCATGCCGAGGTCGTGGGCGTCCGCTACGATCCGGCGCAGATCAGCTATGGGCAGGTGCTGAAAATCTTCTTCGCCATCGCCCATGATCCGACGCAGGTGGATCGGCAAGGCGGCGATGTCGGGCGGCAGTACCGGTCGGCCATCTTCTTTGCTGACGATGATCAGAAGCGCGTGGCCGAGGCCTATATCCGCCAGCTCGACGCAGCTGGCGTGTTCAAGAAGCCGATCGCCACCACGCTCGAGCCACTGTCGGCCTTCTTCGAAGCCGAGGCGTACCATCAGGACTATGCGGCACGGAATCCGGCCAACCCGTATATCGCGTACAACGCCATGCCGAAGGTGCAGAAACTGCACAAGTATTTCGGCGACCGCCTGAAGAAGGCGTGAGCGCTGTAGCCGGCAGGCCCAGCGGGGAAGGAAAGCGGACGCCATGACCATGGACAAGACGGATGTGACGAACGCCAGCGCAATGCGCTCGGCCAGCGGACACGACCTGACACCGCCCAATCCCGACGAGCGGGCGCGGCTTGAGGCGACGCTGAACGCCGAAGAACGGCGCGTCATCTTGAACCACGGGACGGAGGCGCCGTTCTGCGGCGGCCTGCTGAACAACAAGGCTGAAGGCGTCTACGTCTGCCGCCTCTGCGCACTGCCCCTGTTCCGGTCCGGCACGAAATTCGAGAGCGGCAGTGGTTGGCCCAGCTTCACGGCACCCTACGACGCCGACCACATCACCAATGTGCGCGACACCAGTCATGGCATGATCCGCACCGAGATCCGCTGTCGCCGCTGCGACGGCCATCTCGGCCATGTCTTCCCCGATGGCCCGCCGCCGACCGGCGAGCGCTATTGCCTGAATTCCGTCTCGATGGAATTTGTAGCGGACGGCGAGCCGCTGCCCGAACGCGGGCGTGGCAACCGCTGACATTCCGCGCAGGCACGGCTGAGATGGCTCGCGTCGGGAGTGCGCACGGGCAAACGGCGGCTTGATTGCAAGACTTTGGCGCCAGCAGCCGGCGGCAGTGACGGACAGCGACTGGCAATGTCGACGCCGTGATCTGCTAGACTGCCGTCATGTCGGCAAGAATGCGGGTCGACTTCTCAGTCGACGAGCTACCCCATATACGCCAGCGTCAGCTCTACACGTATTGGCAGGACACGAGAGCTGATCGCGCCTTTCCGTCGGTGGCAGCCATCGATCCGATGGTGCTGCCTCGAAACAGCTTAAGCTTTCTGTCTATCCTGGAGGTTGTCGGCCCCGCGGCTGTCGATCAGCACCAGCGTTTTCGGGTTCGGCTCCACGGCACGGAGATCGTCGAGGCAACGGGCATCGAGATCACAGGGCGCTATCTCGACGAGATCGAGGGCATGGCTCGTCAGATCGAGCGCTGCCGATGGATGGTAAGACACGGACGACCCTATCTGGTGGCGGACGCCCTGACATGGTCGCCGCGGTTGCACAGCGCCTATACCGCGCTGAACTTGCCTTTCGGGGACTCCGACGGTGCCGTCCGGCGGATCGTCGCGGTGTTTGCCTTTACCTGATGTGTCCTCGCGACGGCGGTGGGCATTTCTTAGAACGCCAAAATCTGAACAGTATCCTGCCATGTGTTGCAATTATTGCTTGCATGGATGCTGAACATGGACACGCCTGACGCAGAAAAGCCGGTTCGAGCCGGGCGATGGCTGTGGCGGTTGACGATCGTTGCAATTGCGCTGCTGATCGTCCTGTCAGCCATTCTCTATGTAAAGTTCGTCGATCAGAAACTCGTGGCGCATTCGCGCCTGAGATTGATGCAGATGTATCTCACCGTACTCAGCAATGACTGCGTCGCATCCGACGTCTTCGTGACCGCCGCCGGTCAGCATGGCTGGACATTCTCGGATGTCAGCGATGAAGACTATCCGTGGCCAGTGTCTTTCAGCCGCTCTGAAATCATGACTGCCGTGTTTATTGGTACCGGCAACGACATATCAACGAAGGAAGGCGGTTTCTACCTGTACTTTGATGCCGATGGCTGCCTGCTCGTGAATTGACGGCCTCTCTACAGGTCACTTCAGCCAGCCTGCGGTTCGACCACGAACGCATTCAGGTCAACCCAGCGGCCGTTGGAGAAGTTGAAGCCTGTGATGGTTCGGTCTGCCGGGACCAGATCCACGGGGGCGTCGCCCAGCAGCGCGCGCAGCTCGGCCTCCTGCGGCGCTTCCAGGAACAAGACGGCGCAGGCGACGCCCGCCTGCAGGGCCTCGGCGATCTGGTCCGGATGCTCAAGCACGGTGTCAGTGCGGGTCAGAAACACTACGCTCTCCAGATCCAGAGGAGCGGTCATCACGCGGTAGTCGGGGCAGGGGGCCAGCTCGGCCGCCGCCTCGGCCACCTGACGGTTGATCCAGATGGAGTCGACCTCCGGCAGCACGAATTGCCCGTTTAGCCACAGTGCGGCCAGCGTGATGGCCGGCGCATAGCGGAAAGCGCGGACCGGGGGTGCCCGCAGCAGTGACCGCACCGACAGAGCCAGAACGGCGATCCCGAGCGCGACGACCGGCAGGCCGATCCAAAGGAACTGCAGGTCCATGATCGACACCAGCAGGAACGGGCCGACCGTCAGTGTCAGACCGATGGCGACCCATGCCGCCAGGAACGGCCAGAACAACACGCGCTGCCAGCGGCCCGCGGCCCGGTAGGGCACATCCAGGGCGCTTACTGCCGCTGCGGTCAGCAATGCCAGCGCCGGATAGGTGGGCAGGGTGTAGTGCGGCAGCTTGGTCACGATCAGTTCGAACATCACCCAGGTCGGAAGGATGACGGCGAGACAGAAGCGCACCGCCGGCTCGCGCCGATGCCGCCAGATCCAGGGCAGGCCGAGAACCAGCGCCAGCGAGGCCGGCCAGAAGGTCAGATTGGCCACCAGAATGTAATAGCCGGGCGGGAAGCCGTGGCTCTGTTGGCCGGTGAAGACCTTGCCCAGAAGATTGGTGCCGGCGGAACTCTGGAAGAACGCGCCGGAGCTTTCGATGTAGATGGCCACATACCACGGCAGGGCAATTGCCAGCGCAATGGCGATGCCGACCAGTGGTTTCAGGCCCAAGAGCCAGCGCACCCGGCGTTCGAAGATGCAGAGCATCGCCGCCGCAAGGCCGACGACCAGGGGGTTCATCGGCCCCTTGATCATGCTGCCGACGCCGATGGCGACCCAAAAGGCGATGGCCCAGCCCCAGCCGGGCGGTGCCGCACCGTGGCGCGCCTGATAGGCACGATGCAGCGCCAACAGGGCGACCATGATGGTCAGCAGCAGCACGGCGTCGGTCTTGGCCAGTCGTGCCTCAACGCCCAGGACGACCGTAGAGGCCAGCAGCAGAGCGCCAAGGAAACCCACGGATCGACCGAACAGACGGGCCCCGAGTATGCCGGTCAGCAGCACCACGACGATGGCGGCGATGTAGGACGGCAAGCGATGCAGCCAGATCTCTCGCGCCTCGACGTCGGAAATCGCCGCAACGGCGGCGGCCTGCAGCCAATAGATGCCGGCCGGCTGCAGATGACGGGGGCTGTCTTGCAGCCGGATATCGATGAAATCGCCCGTCTCCAGCATCTGGCTTGCGGCCTGAGCATACCGGCTCTCGTCGCGGTCGACCGGCGGCACCGTCATCTGGCCGGGCCAGAAAACAACGGCGGCGACGATCAACAGGACAGCGAGTTGCCAGAATGCCAGGTGCTGCGGCGATGGCGGCTGTGAGGGCGGCTCTGCCGTGGCCGTGGGTTCGGCATCGGCCGGCGGCTCTGCAGGCGTCTCGGGCGCAGGCTGCGGCTCCGGTTTTTCGGCCTCAGTCTCAGAAGGGGTCATGGCGCTCGATCCAAGTGCCCACGGTGTGGCCGTCGCCGTCGGTCACGGCCTGGCGTGTCCGCTTGCGCAGCCAGATCACGCCCATCAGGTCGAAGGTGCCGGCCACCGCGCGGCCGAGATTGGTGTATTTCGATCCACCATGCCGACGCTCGCGGTGGTCGACTGGATGGCAGATCAGCGGGTGCCCGTAGAGGCGGAACAGCGCCGGCAGAAAGCGGTGCATGCCCTCGAAGATCGGCAGGCGCAGAAAGGCATCGCGCCGGAACGCCTTAATGCCGCACCCGGAATCGGGGCAGTCGTCGCGCAGCATGCGTCGGCGCAGCGGGTTGGCGATCTTGGTTGCGATACGGCGCCAGACCGTATCCTTGCGGTACTTGCGGATGCCGGCCACCAGCGGCGAGGGGGCTTGCGTCAGCCCGGGCAGCTGGTCGGCGATGGCGCGGATATCCGTCGCGATGTTCTGCCCATCGCCATCCATGGTGACGATCCACGCGCCGCGCGCCCATTCCGCCGCCGTGCGCAACGCGGCCGATTTGCCGGCATTGCGGCGGTGACACACCAGCCGGACCCAGTCGTGGCGCTGCATGGCCAAGCGCACGCTTTCCGGCGTGCCGTCGGTCGATCCGTCATCGATGCAGAGCACCTCGAACGGCGGATGGCCGGCGAAAGCCTCGGCCAGCTCGTCCAACACCGGATCGATATTCTCCGCTTCGTTCAGGATCGCGATCACGATCGAGACGCTCGGAGGGGGAGGCTGGGTTTCTTCCATGCTGTCCTGATCAGTGCGCCACCGGTGCGGGGGGATTTGGACCAGAAATCCGCCTCCGCTACAACCGCGATCCCCGAAGTGTGCGCCACGGTCCGACGGTCGGTGCCACTTCCGGGTCGCCCGGTCCACGCTCACCTTTCAGGATGTCACGGATCTGAAGACTGCCGTCGATGCGGGGGATATGGGTGACCGCACGCCTGCACGATAGGCGACGTCACGTGCGATCGGCTGACCGAACAGAAGACTTGTCTCGACCGCCCCCATTTGCCGCTGGTGCATCGCGCTCAACTGGCCGCAGGACGATAAGATCACGTCCGGGGCGTCCGGATTCGATCACGTGTTCCGCGCCGACCCGGCCCTGTTGGATGGGCAATGGATCCCACCCGCAGGCCGGGTCCGAGGCCGACCGGTCAGTCCGCCAAATGCGTCCAGCCCCACACCTTGCGGGCTTTCTTCTCGTAGTCCACCCAGGCCTGAAGGGAGGCTTCCGCAGCGTCCCATTTGCTGTTGTCGATCACGGTTAGGGCAATGGCACGGATGATCTCCAACTCCGGTTCGCTGACACCATCGCAGTAGTCGGCAAGCACATAGCAATCGTGCAGCAGACGCACCCTCGCCCCGCGGCTCAACTCAACGACCTTGTCCAAGAAGGTAAAGCGAGCCGGTGAAGTCAGAATCTCCTGGATCAGTGATCGGTCGACATAATCCAGTCGATCGACAAGGTCGACCACTGATGCCATTTCTTCTTCCGACAACTGGCCATCTGCCCAGGCAATGCAGGAAAGCACGCGCACGCAAACTTCACCGTCTCTTTCGTTCATGACGCCCTACCGTGAGAAATCGATTTTATCTCGCGTGATATTGGGCCTTGCCGGGCTCTCAACAAGGTCGGCCCGGCACGAATCCCCTCCGCTGTAGCGCGGTCAGCCGCCCGGTCGCAGGTGCAGATGGCAACAGCCATCGCGTCCGGGCTCCCACGTCTCGGCATGGAAGTTGAAGCCGGCACCCTCGAACGTGCCGTTGTCCACGCGGCCCGCGATATGGCAGAGCAGCGCCACATCGTCCTCAGGAATGCCAGCCTCCAGCCAAGCCTCTTTCAGCGGGCAGCGGTGGAACTTGATGTCGACACCGCCGCCGTCGCTGCGCTGCACCTCCGGCGCGAACATCGCGCCACCGTCGGGGATGATGCCGAGGAAGGCTTCCTTCAACCCCTCCATGTTGGTCTTCTCGATCTCCCGGAACTGCTGACCGATCTCGACCCCGCGGCTATAGATCGCCTGCTTGATGATTTCCGCGGCCCGGTCGCGGCCCAGTTCGCCCTCTAGGGCTTTGTAGATGTGGTAGTACATCATCGCCCGGTTCTTGAACGAGGCATAGAGTTCGCCCCGCAGCTTCTCCTCAGACATGGTCGGTCTCCTTCTCGGTGAATGCCCGTTCGCCCAGATAGGCGCGACGGATCGAGGGGTCGTTGGCCAGCGCAGCCGCCTCGCCTTCCACGGCGATATGACCGCTGCGCAGCACATAGGCCCGGTCGGCAACGGCCAGGGCCATGGTGGCGCTCTGCTCCACCATCAAAATGGTGACGCCGCGGGCCTTCAGGCCGGCGATCGCGTCATAGATGCGCTCTACGAAGCGCGGCGACAGCCCCATCGACGGCTCGTCGATGCACAGCAGTTGCGGGTGGCGCATCCACGCGCGGGCCATCGCCAGCATCTGCTGCTCGCCGCCGGACAGCGTGCCGGCCAGCTGTCCGAACCGCTCCCGCAGGTCGGGAAACAAGGCCAGCGCTTCCTCCGTGGCCTGCTCCAATCGCCGCCGGCCTTCATTGCGGCGCAGATAGGCGCCCATCAACAGGTTTTCGTGGACGGTCATCTCGGGGAAGACGCGACGCCCCTCGGGGATCGAACCGACGCCGAGCGCTGCCACCTGCGACGTGGCGAGACCGCGGATATCGCGCCCGAGCACCCGCACCGAGCCGCGCCGTGCCTGGACCAGCCCCAGCACGGTTTTGATCGTCGTCGATTTGCCCGACGCATTGCCGCCCAGCACCGCCACAGTCTCCCCTGGGGCCACGCGCACCGAGACGTCGAACAGCGCCTGGACTGAGCCGTAGAAGATGTCGACATGATCGATGGTGACGACGTCGCCGCTCATGTCGTCTGCTCCGCGCCGGCTGAACCATCGGCCCGGCGTCCCAGATAGGCTTCCACCACCCGCGGGTCGGCCAGAACGTCGTCGGGCGAGCCTTCGGCTAGACGACCGCCGCGGTCCATGACCAGTACATGCGAGGCCAGATTGCGCACCACGTCCAGCTTGTGCTCGACCAGGATAATCGACATCTCGCCGTGCTCGGCATGCAGCCGGGCGATCAGGTCGGCCAGTTCGTTGGTCTCGGTCGGGTTCATGCCGGCCGTGGGCTCGTCCAGCAGCAAGAGCGACGGCCGGTCGACCAGCGCTCGCGCGATCTCCAGCCGGCGCCGGTTGGCATAGGACAGGCTGTCGGCGCGGTCATGGCGCCGCGGCCAGAGCCGGTCGCCGAACAGCTTCAGGGTCGCTTCGGCCTGTTCGTCCAGCGCGCGCTCACGGCGCTTGAGCCCACCCGGCCGCAGCAGCGCCGCGGCGATCTCTGTCACCGGGTCGAAGCGGCGGCGAGAGGGGGTGCCGCCGATCAGGGAGACCGTCTGGCCGACACGCACGCTGTCCCAGACCGACAGAGCGGGGAAGACGCGGGAGGTCTGGAACGTTCGGCCGACGCCGAGGGCGGCGATCGCTTCCGGTGCCCGGCCGGTCAGCGTGTGGCCGTTAAGGCGGATGGTGCCGTTGTCGGCGCGGATCACGCCATTGATCAACTGGAACAGAGTCGATTTGCCGGCACCGTTGGGGCCGACAACGGCCATCAGCTCGCCGGGCGCGACCGATACGCTCAGCTGATCGACGGCGGCAACCCCGCCGAACCGCTTCGACACGCGGTCGACCACCAGCCGTGCATCAGTCACTGTCGGGCGGGTGGGCGGCATCGGCTTGACCCTACTTGCTGCCCAAGAGGCCGTTCGGCCGGAACATGATAGCCAGCAGAAGTACCAGCCCATAGGCGACCATGCGGAACTCGCCGAACTCACGCAGCACCTCGGTCAGCACGATCAGCAGCACGGCACCGAAGACGGCCCCCGTCAGGTTCCCCAGGCCCCCCAGCACGACCATGGTCAGCACGATGAACGAGGCGAGGATGAAGAAGTCGCCAGGGGCGATGAAGGCCAGTAGGTGCGCGTAGAGTGCGCCTGCCGCGCCGGCGAGAAACCCGCTGACGGCAAACGCCATCAGCAGATAGCGCACGGCCGGCACGCCGGCCGCCACCGCCGCCAGCCGGTCTTCCCGGATGGCCCGCCAAGTGCGCCCGACATTCGACTGCAGCAGCCGCCCCGTGAGGAACAGCGCCAGAGCGAGGACCGCCAGAGACAGCCAGTAGTGCCCGGCATTGTCGGTGATCGAGAAACCGCCCAGCAGGCCGACACTGGGTGGCGGGATGCCTCGCACACCCATCGGCCCGCGGGTGACGTCGATCCATGACAGGAAGACGGAATGGAGGATCAGCCCTGAGGCGAGCGTGGCCATGACGATGACATGGCCGGAAAGGCGCACGGCCACTACGCCACAGGCGATCGCGGCGATCGCCCCCATGGTCCCGGCCGCAACCAGCAGCAACTCGATCGGCAGATCGCAGGCCACGCCGAGAAGGGCCGCGGTATAGGCACCGACGCCGAACAGGGCTGCGTGGCCGACCGAGATCTGGCCGGCGCTGCCGGCCACCACCGTCAGGCTGACGGCCAAGAGCGAGAAGATCGCCGCTAGCGTGCCGATATGCTCCCACGTTCGGTCGGCCACGAAAGGGTAGAGCACTGCCAGAACAAGGACCGCCAGAGCCGGCCAACCGGCCAGCGTGTAGATGCGGCTTGTCACCGGGCTGAAGGCGCTCGCCATCAGCGAGGTCGACGGCACCATGCCGGCTGCCGCCTGCGCACCGCCCAGGGCATCCAGCCCGCGCGCCCCGAACAGTCCCTGCGGGCGAAAGAACAGGACCAGCAGCAGCAGCGAGTAGGCGACCATGTTGCGGTAGAGCGAGCCGAGATAGCCGCTGGTCAGGCTCTCGAAGATGCCCAGCAGCAGCCCGCCGGCGATCGCGCCCGGAATGCTGCTGATGCCGCCCAACAGGGCTGCGGTGAAGCCCTTCAGCCCGAACGGAATACCCATGGTCGGCCAGATGCTCTGGTAATACAGACCGATCAGCACCCCGCCGATGCCGCCCAAGAGACCGGCCAGGCCGAAGGTCAGCGTCCGCATGGCGGCGACGTTGACCCCCATCTGCTGGGCCGCCTCCGGGTCCATGGCCGTCGCTCTAAGGGCACGGCCGGTCCAGGTGTACTTCAAGAACAGTGTCAGCGAGACGATGCAGACGATGCCGGTCGCCAGGATCAACAGGTCGACGGCAGAGATGAAGGCATTGCCCACGGTCCAAGCCTGATCGGCCATGGGGTTGGGGAAGCCTTGCGTGTTGGGAGACCACACCAGCTCAGCCGTGGAATCGATGATCACGGCAAGCGCCAGCGTTGCAAGTAGCGGGGCGATCCGGGGGCCCCGCTGGATCGGCCTGAGGCAGGCCCAGTCCAGCGCCACGCCGATGCCGGTGGTCAACAGGATGCCCAACAGGGCCGCCGGCAGCAGCGGCAGGCCCAGATAGCTGACGCCGGTGAAGGTAAGATATCCGCCCAGCATGAACAGCGAGCCCTGGGCGAAGTTGATCAGGTTGGCGACCCCGAACACCAGTGCGAAGCCGATTGCCAACAGGGCATAGACGTTGCCGATGGCAAGGCCGTTGATGATCTGGCTAAAGAAATCGACCATGGGCTGGATGCGGCCGACCGGCAGGCGGTCAGGGCGGCGGCCGTGGCCGCCCTGACCGTGGCTCTGGGTTCTCTTGCCGGGACTATTCGGCGTGCGTATAGGGCACGAAGGCGCCGCCTTCGATAGTCAGCCAGGTGATCTCCTTCACCACATCGCCCTGTTCGTTGAAGGCTGCGACCCCACTCACGCCGTCGTATGGCGGCATGGCGAAGATGGCGTCCTTGATCGCCTCGCGCGTCAGCTCCCCGCCGTTGTCGGCGACAAACTGCATGGCGCCCGCGAGGATGCCGACGGCGTCATAGGCGATGGCGGCGAAGCTGTCCGGCGTCTCGTCCCAGCGCTCCTCATACTGGGTGACAAAGGCCTGCACGTGCTCAGCCGGATTGCCGGGGAAGAAGGTGGCCGGGACGATGTAGCCTTCCACCGCGTCCTCGCCCAGTACGATGAACTGCGGATTGAACATCGACGTCGTGGTGACGACGGGGATATCGAGCCCCGCGCTCTGCAGCTGCTGGGCTAGCACGGCCGCCTCGGTATAGAACATCGCCACGTGCAGGACGTCCGGTTCCAGCGACGCCAACTCTGTGATCAGCGGGCGGAAGTCGCGCTCCGTCTCCAGGAACGCCTCGTTCAGCACGATCTCGGCGCCATGCTCCGCAGCCTGCTCGATGAAGTTGCCGCTGGCGCTCAGACCCCAGTCGTCCTGCCGATAGACGACGGCGATCGTTTCCGCCCCAAGCGTCTCGACCACGTAGTCGGCCAACAGCGGTGCTTCCACTTCCTGCGTGGTGGTGTTGCGGAACATGTACTCGCCGATGCCGGTATAGTCCGGGTGCGAGCAGGACGGGCAGAGCTGCACCAGACCGGCGCGCTGATAGATCGGAGCCGCCGCCATGGATGGAGTGCTGGCGAAGCTGCCGATCACCGCCAAGATATCGTCGTTGTCCACATAGCGCTGCGCAACCGCGCTCGACTCCCGAGAATCCGACCGGTCGTCGCTCTCGATAATCTCGATCATGCGGCCGGCGACGCCTCCCGCCGCATTGAGATCGTCGACATGCAGGGTGATGGCCTCGTGGAAGTTGTTGCCGTACTCCGCGTAATCGCCCGACAGGGGGGCGTGGAAGCCGATGGTGATCGGGGCATCCTGGGCGATGGCGGGAATGCCGGCCAGCCCGACCGCAATGGCACCGCTCAGCGCGGTCGCGAACAGGAAGGGAGGTGCAGCCTTCATGGCTCGTCGTCTCCTATTCTAGGTCTGGTATGAGAGGCGCGTACGCTCGGGACCGGCCCGACGGCCCGCCCTTATGACCTGCAATCGTATGGCGATTGTGCGGTGCAGTGCAACGGCGTCGGAGTGCGATCGCCAATGTCGCGTCCCGACCGCCCGACTCCGGGGCCCACGGGCGGCCTGCGCTGCGCCGAGCGGCCGCTGCAACGGCGGATGAGGACCGTCTACCGCGCGTGGAACGGGATCATTGTCCGTCGGCGGCCTGGACCTAGCTTACCCCGGATAACTCGCCGACTACCGCGCTCAGCTGATGAATGTCGAACGGCTTTGCAAGCGTCGCGTCGGCACCAAGCTTGTCCGCGGCGCCGAGAAACGACATGCGGCCAACCGAACCGCCTCCGGAGACAACGACGACCTTTACCTCGGGGTTCATCGACTTGATCTCCAGCAAGGTCTCGATGCCATCCTTGTCCGGCATGTGGATGTCCGTCACGACCACGTCGACATGCTCGCGTCTCGCGATCTCGACCCCTTCGAGGCCCGACGGTGCCGTACGGACGCTGAAGCCGTCTTCGGTAAGCGCGTAATCCCATAGCGTGCGGATATGCGGGTCGTCGTCGATGATCAGAACGACTGCCATAGCTCTGCCTTCATCACAACTCAGCCGATCGGGCGACACCGGCCGATTGCCAAAAGACCGTCAAACGGACGAAGTGCCAGGAACGCGGCGAGACGGACACATCGTTTAAAGCTCGCTGGAAACCTAAGTCACGCCACTGCGTGTTCAAGCGGTGCGCTGCGGTTCGGCGCTTCGTGGTAGAGGCCGCTGGCCAGGGTTGCGAAATCCTCTGCGGGGAGCGGCTTGCTGAAGAAGTAGCCTTGCGCTTTCTCGCATCCGATCGACTGGAGGAATGCGGCCGTCCGGTCCGTTTCTACGCCTTCCGCACAGACGGGCAGGCCAAGTTCGCGGGCAAGCGCCACAAGCGCTTTAACCACGGTGCGGGCGTCGGGGTCATTGTCGAGATCGACGATCAGCGATCGGTCGAGCTTCAGCTCCGATAGCGGCATCCGGTAGATCTCGACCAGCGAGGAGTATCCGGCCCCGAAATCGTCCAATGAAACGGCGATGTCCTTCAGGCGCAGGCGGGTCAAGATGTCCGTTGCCTTGCCGATATCGGACATGGCCGCCTGTTCCGTGATCTCCGCCACCAGAAGCGACGGATCGAGCCCGGCGTCGGTGAGCAAGGCGATCATTCGGTCCGGCAGCGTGAGATCGGTCAACTGCCGGGGCGAGAGGTTGACCGACACGGGCAATTCGAATCCTTGGTTGCGCCAAGCCGCAAGCTGCGCCACCGCATCGCGCAACACCACTTCGGTCATTGGGCCGATCAGGCCGGAGTCTTCCGCAAGCGGGATAAACTCGCCAGGCGGTACCAGGCCGCGAACGGGATGCATCCAGCGCACCAGCGCCTCGCTGCCCACGATCGGAAAGATGTCGGCGCGGCGGAGATCGATCTTGGGCTGGAAGTGAAGAACCAGCTCACTCTGGTCGATCGCGCGTTCGAAGTCTTCCACTGAAATGGCGGGCGGCCCGGTCAACACTTCGGACAATGCCGTCTCGAGGTCCGGCACGGTGATCGGCTTCTGCAGCACGCCCTGCATCACCAGACCGAGCATGCGGCCCAGCCGCTGCGCCGTTGCCAGAACGCGTGCGTCCTTGCCGCTGGCCAGCAGTATCGGTGTGGTGCATTTGCGGCCCGCCAGGTCGCGAAGCAGTTCGACACCGTCCGCGCCAGGCAAGGTCAGGTCGAGCAGGATCACGGTAGGGTCGAGTGCATCGTATGCCGCAAGGAACTCGCCCTGGTCTCCCGCTTCGGCGACGATGAAGCCCAGGTCTTCGGCAATGTCGCGGAACAGAGCCCGGACGTCAGGCTCGTCATCCACGATCAACAGCCTGTCGCGGCCCACTTTCCCGTTGTCACCGTTCATCGGATCATCCTCATACCGATGCATACCGGCTGGCAGCTTCCAGATTGGCGGTACCGATCTTCCGTTCGTCCAGGGCGCGCCGGATCTTCAATGCCAAGTCCGCCCGGCGATACGGTTTGGTCACCAGGTTGTCCTTCGCTCTGAGCTCGCCGGCGTACAGAACGGCCGCCTCGGCAAAGCCCGTCGTGAATACGACGGCCAGGTCGGGGCGGGCCGCGCGGGCCGCGCGGGCCAGCGATGTTCCGTCCATGCCGCCGGGCATGACGATATCCGTGAACAACAGGTCGATCCCATTGCCGGATCGCAGCGTGTCCAATCCCATCTGTCCATTGGGCGCCTGATACACCCGGTACCCAAGGTCCTCCAACAGGGCCACGGCGACGTCGCGCACGTCGTCCTGATCCTCTACGACCAGAATGCTCTCAGACCCGCCGGCGCATTCCGCACCTGCGGCGTCGGATGCCCGTTCGCCCAGCTGGGCGCGGGAGGCCTCGGCCGCAAGGTACAGGCGGACGGTGGTGCCGCGGCCGACTTCGCTGTAGATCCGCACATGGCCGCCCGACTGCTTCATGAAGCCGTAGACCATGCTGAGGCCCAGGCCGCTGCCACTTCCCACCTCCTTGGTGGTGAAGAACGGCTCGAAGACCCTGTCGATCTGGTCGGCCTTGATACCCACTCCCGTATCGGTCACTGCCAACATGACATACCAGCCCGGCTTCACGTCGCGCTCGCGCGCCGCGTATCCGTCGTCCAGAAGAACCGCCTCGCTCTCGATGGTCAGTGTGCCGCCGTTCGGCATGGCGTCCCGCGCATTCACGGCGAGGTTCAAAATCGCGGACTCAAGCTGGCTGGGATCGGTGCGGACCGGCGGTATGTCCGGCCCTAAACGGCAGTCCAGTTGAATGGTTTCGCCCAGCGTTCGCTTCAGCAAGTCACTAAGGGATTCGACCAGGGGATTGGGCTCGAATACCTCGGTTTCGAGGATCTGCCGACGTGAGAACGCCAGCAGCCGACGGGTCAGTTCCGCGCCGCGCTCTACCGCACCGGTGGCCGCTTTCAAGCGCTGCGTTGCCTTGTCGTCGCTGCGCACAGAACGTTCGACAAGCTGGAGGTTGCCAAGCACAACGCCCAGCAGATTGTTGAAGTCGTGCGCGAGGCCGCCCGTCAGCTGGCCGACGGATTCCATCTTCTGCGCCTGCACGAGCTGGCGCTCGATGGACTTGCGGCCGGTGACATCCTGTATGGATGCGACAGCGCCAAGCTTGCGGCCTTTGCAGTCATACATGGGGGTTGCGCGGGTGACCAATGTCCGCCGGTCGCCCCCTTGCGGACCCATCACGATATCCTCGTTGTCGACCGTCTCGCCGGTGAGGGCCCGCAGCAGCGGCAAGTCCGCTTTCGCCAGCGGCGTCTCGCCGTCCGCCTCGAAGAAGGCGCGGCATTCAGGCCATCGTTCGGGGGAGACTGTGGCGAGATCCGACCCGAGAATATGCCGGCTAGCCTTGTTGAAGTGCGACAGCCGGCCATCGGCGTCACAGGCGACGATCCCGTCCTGGATGTTGTGAAGCACGGCTTCGGTGAATGCGCGGCTCTGCTCCAGGGCAATCGCAGCCTGCTTGCGCTCGTCGATGATCTCGATCGAGATGATCAGTCCGCCGATGGCGCCATTCCGCTCGCGCCAAGGCCGTATCTGGCGCCAAACCCAGTGGAATCCGCCATCGGGCCTTGGCAGCTTGTCCTCAGGGATTTCGAGGGTTTCGCCAGTAAGGCACTGCCGATACTGCGTCTTCCAGTGGGACGGTATGTGGGGAGCGACATCGAAATGAACTTCGCCGACGATGGGGCGGTCCGCGATCTGCAGAACCTTCCGCCAGTGGTCGCTGGCCGCGAGGTACCGCATCTCGCGATCGAACATGGCGACCGAGACGGGGGCGTAGGTGAAGAACAGGTCCAGGCGATGTTCCGCGGTGGCAAGGTACTCTTCGGCCTGGATGCGCGTCTCCATTTCCGCCAGAACTTCACTGGTCGCATAGCGCATCTCGATCTGGTCGACCACCACGGCGGCCAGATCGGTCAGCAAAGCCTGATCGTGGGCGCAGAAGTCGTGCCGCGTCCGCGTGTCGACTAGGCACAGCGTGCCCAGCTTGTGCCCATCGGGGGTCTTCAGCGGCGCCCCGGCGTAGAAACGGATCTTCAGGCCTTCGAGGACGAAGGGATTGTTGGCGAAGCGCGGGTCCTGCGTGGCGTCGGGCACCAGGAAGACGTCGTCGCCCAAGATCGCATGGGAACAGAAGGCCATGTCCCGGGGCGACTCCGTGGCGTCCAGCCCGCAGGTTGCCTTGAACCACTGCCGATCTTCGTCCACCAGGGATACCAGCACGATCGGAGCCTGGAACTGCCGTGCTGCAAGCCGCACGATCCGGTCGAAACAGGCGTCGGGTTCCGTGTCGAGAATGGCATACCGGCGCAATGCGGCAAGTCGTTCCGCCTCGTTGGGCGGCAGCGAAGCGGGAACGGTCATTGGCCAGTCTAGCGTTGAAACCTGTGGCGGTCGTTCAGCTTTGCGGAACAACCTGATTAAATCGGGCAGTGGTTTAGATACCGTTAAACCTATCTTAGTGAAGCTGAGCGTCGGTGAGTATCTCTCATATGTGTCTTGCGCGCAGGCAATCATCTCATAGCGGGAGCAGAAGAGGCGCTTGCTCGTAACTTAAGGCCGTGCTGGGTATCCTGCCATGGATTGCTGTCCGGTCGCCTGAGGTCCTCAGGCGGCCGCAGGCACGCAATTTCGGGAACCGTTCGGAGCCGAAAGGGGGATCTTGCGTGCGCAGCGTCGACAGCGAAGAGACAAGGACCAATCGTCCGACTCTTTGGGAGTGAGATCGTCGCTGTTGTCGGGCATCGGCTCGTTGGCTGGAATGCGCAGTCCAGTAGATGATTGATCCACTCTTAACCTTCGCGTTTTACAATCGTTGTCACGATTGGATCGGCGGCGATGCCGATTTGCATGGGGTAGGGGCGATGTCTGTTGAATGGCGCGACGAGTTTTCGGTCGGCAATGAAATGATCGACGGCGATCATCGGACCTTGATCAGCATCATCAACGAGTACGAGACGGTGCTGGAGACCAAGGATATCGGCAGGCTGAAGGATGTCTATCAGCGCCTGTTCGACTATGCCGAGATGCACTTCGACCGCGAGATCAACCTGCAGAAGGCCGTGCATTTCCCGGGCTACTTGTCGCACCAGAGCAAGCACGACGACCTCTTGCGGCAGCTCACGGAGATCCACACTGCCTTCGTCGAAGGGACGGAGCGCAAAGGCATCATCCCGAAGACCACGCAGCTTCTGCGGAGCTGGTTGTTGAAGCACATCCTGACGGAAGACTTGAAACTCAGGCCCTACGTTTCGGGCGAACGGGGAGACACCACGTTGCAGGAGGCGTCTTGATGGCTGGATGCGGACACGATGCGGCCGGACGGAGATCCGCCGTCCGGCCGCATCTTGGCGTCAGGTAAATCCAGGCCGACCGGTCCGCACGGTTGCCGCTCAGCAGCATTCCGTCTTCGGCGTCGCCGGGTGCACGACGGTCAATCCGGCGGCCAGCGCGTTGTACTGGCGCGGCCTCTTGGTGGCCTGGCCGGTGTCGGCACGCCTATGCGCCGGCGTTCCCACTGCTCGGTCCTCTGCCTCCCTCTGCATCAGGCCGTCGACCGCCGCCGGTATCGTGCTGCGGGTAAGGCCGATATCCGCTAGCATGTGGTCGCTCCAGCGCCGAAGCTCGCGGATCGCGATGCGCCGCTTGCGCCGTTCGCCATAGGCGGCCACCGCTCGCGACAGCCACTGCATTGCTGAGACCGCGATTGAAGACGCCCCCGGACCGCGGTGCCGATGCTTCGAAATGCTCGTTGGCTCAGTTGTCATTGGTTCACCCTCCGTATCTTTCGTGCTGGTATAGTGGCGGTCCGCCATTGATCAATCCAACGAATAGAATTAATGTGATCCATCAACCTCGTTGATCGGAGAGGGCATGGACAAGGTCATCGAGCCGGAACTGCTGCGCAGCTTCCTGGCGATCACAGAGACCGGCAGCTTCAGCGAGGCGGCGCAGCGGGTACTGCGCACGCAGTCGGCCGTCAGCATGCAGATCAAGCGGTTGGAAGAACTGCTGGGACGGCCCGTGTTCGAACGGAACGGACGGTCGGTCAAACTGACGGCCGATGGCGAGATCCTGGTGGGCCATGCGCGGCGCATTCTGCGTGTGCACCAGGAAGCATTAGCCGCCTTTGCGGAGTCCGATCTTTCCGGCGGCGTCGTATTGGGCACACCCGATCAGTACGCCGTAACGTTCGTGCCGCCGATCCTGGCGCGGTTCGCCGAAACCCATCCGCGCATCCATGTTGAGGTGCGGTGCGACCTCAGCGATGTGTTGTTGCAGCAGCTGAACGCCAACACCCTCGATCTCAGCCTGCTGACCTACGGGCATGGCCTGCACGAAGGCACGCCGTTGTGGGAGGAGCCGCTGGTGTGGGTTACGTCGGCGCATCATTGCGCGCACGAGGAGACGCCGCTGCCGCTCGCTGTGTTCCAGGGGGGCTGCTGGTATCGAGAGGCGATCATCGACACACTGGGGCAGCTCGGCAGGCCTTTCCGCATCGCCTACAGCAGCCAGAGCATCCAGGGTATCGAAGCGGCGCTCAGATCCGGTCTCGCAGTCAGTCTGTTGCCCACCTCCAACGTCGGTCACGGCCTGCGTATCCTTGGCCCCGACGAAGACTATCCGCCGATGCCGTCGAACCAGATCTCGCTGAAGCGGGCACCCGGCAGCCGTTCGGCCGTTGTTGACGCGCTGGAGCGGCACATTCTCGACACTTGCTGTCAGAGCGGACTGCCCTTTGCCGATCCACAGTCCGTCCCCGGCTCGCAACCGCGGGCGGCGTGACCACGCTGGCCCCGGTGGCTGACCTGAATGGGCAATGACGCTGGCCTTGCCGGAGAAGAGATCCGGGTGTCCGGCGTCGTTCAGGGTGTGGGGTTCCGACCGGCCGTTTGGCGATTGGCACGAGCCTGCGGCTTGGCGGGCGACGTGTCCAACGACGGCAGCGGAGTGCTGATCCGTCTCTGGGGCGGTGCGCGCGAACGCCAGATATTCGTCGACCGTCTGCAGGCAGACCCGCCGCCGCTGGCCCGGATTGAGGCGATCGAGCGGCGGGCGTCGACCGGGCCCGCGCCGGCAAAGGGTTTCACCATCGTCGCCAGCCGGTCGACGGCGATTGCCACGGACATGGCGGCCGACGCCGCGACGTGCCCCGACTGCTTGGCGGAGACGCTGGACCCGACCGCACGGCGGTACCGGTACCCGTTCACCAACTGCACCAATTGCGGCCCGCGGTTGAGCATCATTCACAGGCTGCCTTACGATCGCGCCCGCACAAGCATGGCGCCCTTCGCCATGTGCCCGGACTGCCGCGCCGAGTACGAAGATCCGTCGGACCGCCGCTTTCATGCCCAGCCGGTCGCCTGCCCTGCGTGCGGCCCTGCGGTCTCACTCACTGCCCTTGGCGCCCGTTCGGAATGCCCCCCCGGTGATCCTATCGACGCGGTCGCAAGGCTGATCGATGCCGGCGCGATCGTGGCCATCAAGGGCATCGGCGGCTACCACTTGGCGTGCGACGCGACCGATGCTGCGGTGGTGGACCGCCTGCGCAAGCGCAAGCGCCGCTTCGGCAAGCCCTTCGCCCTGATGGCGCGGGACTTGGCTGTCATCCGCCGCTATTGCGCCGTCGACGAGAGCGCCGCTGCCGTGCTTTCCGGGCCCGAGGCGCCGGTCGTCGTGCTGGACGCCGCTGGTCCAGACCGTCTGCCCGAGGTGATCTCTCCCGGCCTTGCGACGCTGGGGTTCATGTTGCCCTACACGCCGCTGCACCACCTTCTGATGCAGCCTTTCGACCGACCGGTGGTCATGACCAGCGGCAATGCTTCGCACCGGCCGCAATGCATCGACGATGCTGCCGCCACGACGGAACTGGCCGGGATCGCCGACTGGGTGCTGAGCCACGACCGCGCGATCGTCAACCGCGTCGACGATTCCGTGATGCGCATCATGGCCGGAACGGCGCGCATGCTGCGCCGCGGCCGCGGCTATGCCCCCACGCCGATCGGCTTGCCGCCGGGCTTTGGCGATGCTCCATCCATCCTTGCGCTGGGGGGAGAGCTGAAGAACACCTTCTGTCTGGCCAAGGGCGGCAAAGCCGTGCTGTCCCAGCATCAAGGCGATCTGGAGGATGCGGACACCGAAGAGGATTATCGGCGCAACCTGGCCCTGTTCGAAACAGTGGTGGAACAGGTGCCCAAGGTGATCGCTGTCGACCCGCATCCCGACTATCTGTCCACCAAAGACGGAAGGCGGCGGGCGGCCGAGATCGGGGCGACGATCGTCGAGGTTCAGCACCACCATGCCCATATCGCCAGCTGTCTGGCGGAAAACGCCGTGCCGCTCGACACGGCATCAGTGCTTGGCGTGGCTCTCGACGGGCTTGGTTATGGGGACGATGGCACGATCTGGGGCGGTGAGTTCCTGTTGGCCGACTATCGTGGGTATCGTCGTCTAGCGAGGTTCCGGCCCGTGGCCATGATCGGCGGTGCCCAGGCCATCCGCGAACCCTGGCGTAACACCTTTGCCCATATCTCGGCCGCCTTTGGCTGGGATCGCTTTGCCGAGGCTTGGGGCGATCTGGAGTTGTCCCGCTTCCTCAAGGCCAAGCCCCTGGCGACGCTGCAGGCGATGCTGCGCAGAAGCGTGAACTGTCCGGCCGCCAGTTCCTGCGGGCGTTTGTTCGATGCCGTCGCCGCGGCCATAGGGGTCTGCAGGGAAGAAGCGCTCTATGAAGGCCAGGCTGCCGCGGAACTTGAGGCCCTGGCGGAGGGTGGACCGACGGACAATGCCTACGGCTTCGCCATCCACAGTCCTCAACCGCAATCGTTGCCGCAGATCGACGCAGCCCCGATGTGGCCAGCGCTGCTGAACGACCTTGCCGCAGGTTTGCCGAGGCCGATCCTGTCGGCCCGGTTCCATGCCGGTCTGGCGCAGGCCATCGTGCAGATGGCCGATGGGCTGCGCCGAGGGCCCAAAGAGACACGGTTCGCGAAAGTGGCATTGTCCGGCGGCGTTTTTCAGAACAAAGTATTGCTGGAGCATGTCGTCACCGGCCTTGCGGGCCTGGGGTTCGACGTGCTGACGCAGCGGACGGTCCCGGCCAATGACGGCGGACTGTCTTTGGGCCAGGCCGCCGTGGCCGCGGCCCGCCACCTGCCGCAGGATGGGATCGGCGCCGATGTGCTTGGGTATACCCGGACGGATCGTTGAGATCGCCAGCCCTGAAATGATGTTGGGCGTGGTCGAAATCGCCGGCGTGCGCCGCCGCGTGAACCTGGCTTGCATCGTCGACGAAGACCATCCGGTGGAGGCCTGTGTGGGGGACTGGGTGCTGGTCCATGTCGGCTTCGCCATGGCCCGGATCGACGAGGCGGAGGCGGCGGAAACGCTGGCCCTGTTGGAGCAACTCGGACAGCTGCAGGAAGAGCGCGAGGCGATGCGCGCCTTCGGCGACAGCTGAGGTGTCGCGGTGCACGAGCTTGGGATAGCCCGCAGCATTGCCGGCATCGTTGTGGAGCGATCCGGCGGCCGTCGCGTCGCCCGTGTCGGGCTTGAGGTCGGCAGCCTGGCCGCCATCGTGCCCGATGCGATCCAGTTCTGCTTCGAGGTTTGCGTGCGCGGGACCGTGGCGGAGGGCGCAGCGCTGGACGTGACCGAGGTGCCGGCGCGTGCAACCTGTCGCGATTGCGGACATGATTTCGCGGCGGACAGCTGGCTGGAGCCGTGTCCGCAATGCGGGTCGCTGGTGCATGATCGTCGCGGCGGCGACGAAGTTGTCGTGACGGAGATCGAATTGGCGGCGGTCGAGGAGATGGCGTGATGTGCGGCACCTGCGGTTGCTCCGACGGTTCGACGACGATCACCAGCTTCGCGGAAAGCCGGTCGAAGGATGGCGACGCGAGCCACACCCACAGCCACCATCATCACCACCATGGCCAAGACCATGGGCACCATCATCACACCCATGATCATGCTCACACCCATGATCATGCTCACACCCATGATCATGCTCACGCCCATGCCCATGCCCATGCGCATGCGCATGCTGCGGCAGCGTCGGCAATGACGGTTGATCGCGAGACGGTCCGTCTTCAGGAAGACGTGTTGGCAAAGAGCAGGGGGATCGCGGAGCGCAATCGCGGATGGTTCGTCGCCCGCAACATGCTGGCGCTGAACCTGGTCAGCTCGCCCGGCGCCGGCAAGACCACACTCTTGGAGCGAACCGTTGCGGATCTGGCCGGCACGATCCCGATCAGCGTGATCGAGGGCGATCAGCACACGCTGAACGACGCCATGCGCATCCGAGCGACGGGAGCGCCGGTCGTACAGATCAACACCGGTGCCGCCTGCCATCTTGAAGCGGACATGGTAGCCCGTGCGCTGGCGGAGCTGGCGCCGCCCCAAGACTCGGTGCTGATGATCGAGAATGTGGGCAACCTCGTCTGCCCGGCGCTGTTCGATCTCGGCGAGCATGCCAAGGTGGTGATCATCTCGGTCACCGAAGGCGACGACAAACCGGCCAAGTATCCGCATATGGTCGCCGCCTCCAAGCTCATGCTGATCAACAAGATCGACCTGCTGCCGCACGTGGACTTCGACGTTTCCGCCTGTATCGAGCGGGCCCGGCAGGTCAATCCCGACATCGAGGTGCTGCAGGTGTCCGCCAGAACGGGCGAGGGCATGGGGGCCTGGCGCGACTGGATCGCCCGCGGGTACAAGGCCGCCAGCGAGTTCTCGCTGGTTTAGGAGGATCCATGACCGTTATTCGCTGGGGCATTCTCGGTTGCGGCGACGTGACCGAGGTGAAGAGTGGCCCCGGCTTCCAAAAGGCGGACAATTCCGCGCTGGTCGCCGTGATGCGGCGCGACGGCCGTCTGGCCGAAGACTATGCCCGGCGTCATGGGGTGCCGCGTTGGTATGACGATGCCGACGCACTGATCGCGGACGATGAGGTTGATGCCGTCTACATCGCCACGCCGCCCGCTTCGCATCGGGACCTGGCGTTGAAATGCGCCGCCGCCGGCAAGCCCGCGCTCGTGGAAAAGCCGCTGGCGCTGTCCGGCCGTGAATGCCGCGAAATCGTCGACGGGTTCCGAGAGCGCGGCGTGCCGCTGTTCACGGCCTTCTACCGCCGGGCGATGCCCAGGTTCCTGACGGCCAAGCGGTTGATCGAGAGCGGCCGGATCGGCACCCCGCGCTTCGTCAACATCCATCAATTCGCGCCGCCGCCCGAGTTGCCGTTTCCCGACGGGCAGGTTCCCTGGCGGTTCCGCCCCGATATCGGTGGCGGCGGTATCTTCGTCGACACCGGCGTCCACATGATCGACTGGCTGGATTTCGTGTTCGGCCCGATCGTCGACGTCCAGGGGCGTGCGGCCAACCAGGCCAGGCTCTATGCGGCCGAAGACATCGTCACGGCCAGCTTCGCGTTCGCTTCGGGCGTTCAGGGCACGGGCACCTGGTGCTTTTCCGCCCATCAGAACTACGAAAGCACTCGGATTGCCGGCACGGAAGGCGAGATCTGGATGTCGTTCTTCCGGCCTGAGCCGATCACGCTGATCACCAAGGCGGGGCAGGAGGAAATCGAGGCTGGGTATCCGGAGCATGTCCACCAGCCCCTGATCCAGACCGTGGTGGATGAGCTGAACGGCATCGGGCGTTGTCCCAGTACCGGTGAAACCGGCATGCGCGCGACGCTGGCCGTGGACGCGATTCTCGGCCCCTACCGCAGCGGGCTGGAGGCGGCGGTCCGTTAACGGCGATCCGGGCCGGAATCAGCCGTCGGGCGCCGCGGCGGTGTCGCGGCCCCGCGGGCGGCGGGCTGTTTCGACGCGGGCATCGATGCCCCGTTCGCCGAACTGGCCTGCCACCAGCGTGGCGAAGCTGCGGGAGTGGTAGGGCCCGACGATCACCGTGTCGCTGCCGGCACGGCGCAGGTCGGCCGAATTGCCGGCAAGCTGCAGGATCGCCTCCCACTGTTGCGGCGTTTCGGCCCGCATCAGCACGTCGAACTGCTCGCGCCCCGTATGCCGGCCTTCCAGGTAGCAGGTCAGCATGGGAACCACTTCGTCCAGCACTGCCCTCTCGCGGTCGGAAACCTGGCGGTCCGCCTTGGTGACCATCTCCATCAGATCAATCAGTTGCCGCACCTGATCCGCCGCCGGTTCCAAAGCCACATAGTCGGCGGCAGCCCGGCGGATGGCATCCACGTCGCGGCTGGCATCGCTGATCATCCGCGCCGGGATCTCCCCCAATTCCATGCCCAGCGACCGCGCGACCAGTTGCAGGATGCGGTGCTCGCGCGGGTCCAGATCCTCGTCGACCACGGCGAGCCGCTCCAGGATCTCCAGAATCTCTGCCGAGCCGCGCTGGCGCCTCACGCCCACCAGCAGGGCCGGCAGTTCCGCCAGCTCGAGCTTCATGGCGGCCCAGATTCGCGCCAGGAAGTTCCTCTTGCGGCGGTCGGGCACCCACATCTTGCTGCCGATCAGGATGATGATCACCGCAAGGCACAACCAGACGAAGGCGGCAAGCGCGGCGGCATAGCGCCCCTGCACGATGATCCAGCTGAGAATCATCGGGATCAGCGCCAGGGCCAGCAGAAACGCGGCCGTGATCGAGATGCTCTCGGCGGCTTCCGAGATATGTTTGCGGCTCCAGGCCTTGTTGACGACCAGATAGGCGGCGCCGATCGCCAGCCAAGGGCTGGCGAGGACCAGGATGTCGATGATGCCGGCGATGGCGTTCAAGGCTGGTTGCGGCCCACAATGCAAGGTGTACGGCCAATGTACGCAGTGTTGCTTCGGGCGTACAGCCGGGCGACATACGATTGTGAAGCCGTGACCTGATCCGCACGTTGCCCGGCACGCACTATGCTGGATGCTGGCATGCGGGCGCGCCCCCTCGACGGTGGGCGGTGTCTGGCGTAACCATCTGGTGAAACAGCCCCTTGCGAGGGGCCGATGCAGGATCATGGAGGCCCAGATGACGAAGGGCAATGGTGGGGCGGACAACGCCCGGCGGCTGCGCAGCCAGCTGTGGTTCGACAATCCCGGCAATCCGTCCATGACGGCGCTCTATCTTGAGCGCTATCTGAATTTCGGACTGACGCTGGAAGAGCTGGCGACGGGCCGGCCGATCATCGCCATTGCGCAAACCGGCAGCGATCTCGCGCCCTGCAATCGCCATCTGGTGGATCTCGCCGACCGGGTCAGGGACGGCGTGCGCGATGCGGGCGGTATTCCGATCGAGTTTCCGTGCCATCCGATCCAGGAAACGGGCAAGCGTCCGACCCCGGGGCTGGACCGCAACCTCACCTATCTGAGCGCGGTTGAGGTGCTGTACGGCTATCCGTTCGACGGCGTCGTGCTGACGACTGGATGTGACAAGACAACGCCAGCGCTGCTGATGGCGGCGGCCACCGTGAACATCCCGGCGATCGTGCTCTCCGGCGGGCCGATGCTGGACGGGCACCACCAGGGGCGCGATCTGATCGGCAGCGGCATGATCATCTGGGAGGGGCGCGAGCGCATGGCGGCCGGTGAGATCGACCACGCGCAGTTCATGGAACTGGCGGCGGCTGCCGCGCCCTCGATCGGCCATTGCAACACCATGGGCACGGCACTGTCCATGAACTGTCTGGCGGAGGCTTTGGGCATGTCCTTGCCGGGCTGCGGCTCCATCCCGGCGCCATACCGCGAACGCGGCCAGATGGCCTATCGCACCGGCAAGCGGGTCGTCGACATGGTGCACGAGGACCTGACACCCTCACGTATCCTCACGCGCGCCGCGTTCGAAAACGCTGTCATCGCCTGCACGGCCATCGGCGGGTCGACCAACTGCCCGATCCATATCAACGCCATCGCCCGGCATATGGGCGTGGAGCTTGATCTGCAGGATTGGCAGACGATCGGCCTCGATCTGCCGCTGCTGGTGAACTGCCAGCCGGCCGGCAAGCATCTGGGCGAGGGCTTTCACAATGCCGGCGGTCTGCCCGCGGTGATGCGGGAACTGCTGGACGCGGGCGCGCTGCGGAGCGATGCCCTGACGGTGACGGGCCGCACCATGGGCGAAGAGAGCGCCGACGCCCCATGCTGGGACCGAGAGGTCATCCGCCCATTCGCCGATCCGCTGGTGCGTAGGGCCGGCTTCGCGGTTCTGTCGGGTAATCTGTTCGACGGGGCGATCATGAAGACGTCGGTGATCGGCGACGAATTCCGCAAGCGGTATCTGGAACAACCGGGCGACGAAAACGCGTTCGAGGGCCGTGTCATCGTCTTCGAAGGCCCGGAAGACTATCACGACCGCATCAACGACCCGGCTCTGGAGATCGACGAGACCTGCATTCTGGTAATCCGCGGCTGCGGGCCGGTCGGGTATCCCGGCGCGGCCGAGGTCGTCAACATGCAGCCGCCCGACGCGTTGATCCGCCGAGGGATCATCGGCCTGCCCTGCATCGGCGACGGCCGTCAGAGCGGCACATCGGCCAGCCCGTCGATCCTGAACGCCTCGCCGGAGGCGGCGACGGGTGGCGGCCTTGCGCTGCTGCGCACCGGCGACCGCGTGCGCATCGACCTGAATACCGGCCGGGCCGACGCGTTGGTTCCGGAAACGGAATGGGGAGCGCGCCGAAGCGCCTGGTCACCGCCCGATCTGGTGGACCAGACGCCCTGGCAGGAGATGTTCCGCCGCATGGTCGGTCCGCTGGCCTCGGGCGGCTGCCTGGAATTCGCCACGACCTTCCAGGACGTCATCCGCGAGCGTGGCAACCCTCGGGATTCGCACTGACGTAAAGGCCACGAATTTGGGCCGGCGGTGACGTCGTTGTGAACGTTACCGCCGGATCAAACATCTCTTGTGGAAAGCGGGCCGGTAGAGCCCTCAGGCCGGCTTAATCGCCGTTCTCGGCCATGTTTTGCAGGATGTTGCGCAATCCGCGCTCCAGCACCTCAACATCGCTGGGACTGAGGCCCTGCACCGCGAGGTGGTTCACTTCCGCTTCGTACGGCATCAGCTTGTCGCGCAGCGACCGACCCTTTTCGGTCAGGAAGATGTTCATCTTCCGACGGTCCCGCGGGTTGCGCACGCGCTCGACGAGCCCACGCTTCTCCATGCTGTTCAAGGCGGTCACCGTAGTCGGCTCCATCATGCCGACACGATGGCTCAGCTCGCGCTGGGTCAGTCCGTCTTCCTCCCACAGCGCGCGCAGGAAGTACCACTGACCGATCGAGACGTTGAACGTCGAGATCCGTGTGGCAAGCGCCCGCGACATGGCACGCTGTGCGTCACGAAGGAGATGGGCTGTACCGTAATCCGCCGTGACCAGGGTTGGCCTGGTGACGGGCCCCACGTCGATGTCGTGGGCTTCCTGACCCCTCGTCAACATCGTTCTTCTCTCTCAATTGGTCGGCGCCGGGCACGGGCCCGCCCCCGAGGTTCTTTCCCGGGCGCCCTATGCGCCCGAGGGACACTGAGGCATCGCTTCAGTATCATATAGTCTACTCTCGATGTGCTACTATGTAAGCAAACTTTCGAATTCTGCAATGAAAAACTGGCGAACGTAGTGTGGGTGTGGCATTCATTAACCACAAATCTGTCAGGGCGATGATGCGTTTGGCTACTGAATACACAATGACGACAGCTGGCTACGTTTTTCTTTGGAATCATTATTGGTCTAGTTCCTAAGTGTCGACAATCGCTTACAAACCGGATGCTGCACCGATACGATGGGCCGGATCGTTCGGTATGGTATGGTCACCGTCGGCTCTAAACATATCGGGGTAATCATGAGCATGCTCACCGTCGCTGCCGTGCAGATGGCATGTGATCCTGAAATGGGCCGCAATATCGATCGCGCCGAACGTCTCATCCGAGAGGCCGCGTCGCTTGGCGCAAAGGTAGTGGTCCCGCAAGAATTGTTCGCTACACCGTATTTCTGTCAGGATCAGGACTCGGGCTATTTCGCGCTTGCGCACAGCGTTGACGATCATCCTCTGCTCGTGCGCATGGGCGCGTTGGCCGCCAGCCTCGGCATCGTACTGCCGGTCAGCTTCTTTGAGCGTGCGAACAACGCGCATTTCAATAGTCTTGCGGTATTCGACACCGACGGCACGAACCTTGGGGTGTATCGCAAGTCACACATTCCCGACGGACCAGGATATCAGGAGAAGTTTTACTTCAACCCAGGGGATACAGGCTTCCGGGTGTTTCACACGCGGTTCGGGCGTCTCGGCTGCGCCGTCTGCTGGGATCAATGGTTCCCGGAATGCTCCCGTATTATGGCGCTGAACGGTGCGGAACTTCTGATTTATCCCACGGCCATCGGGTCCGAGCCGCAGGACGCGTCGATCGACAGTCGAGATCACTGGACACGCGTCATGCAGGGCCACGCGGGCGCAAACCTTACACCGCTGATCGCGGCCAATCGGATCGGCCGCGAAGCCGGGCAAGCGTCAGACCTGACATTCTACGGATCGTCCTTTATCGCGGGGGCGACCGGCGAGATCCTGGCCCAGGCGCCGCGCGACGAGGAAGCGGTGATCGTCGCCGATCTCGATCTCGACGCTATCGCGCGGCAGCGGGCTGCGTGGGGCGTGTTCCGCGACCGCCGGCCTGATCTCTACGGCGACTTGCTGAGCCTGGACGGTGCGCGGCGGCCTCGCTTCCGGTGACGATAGGGCGCGCCGGAGCTGCCGGAAGACCTTGACGGTTGGTGTCGGCAGATGCTCGACATCATGGCGCTGCCTGCCGCGACTGCTTGTCGTCGGTCGAAGGCGGTTGTTGAAGAAAGGGCGCTGTCGAGGGTTCATGGTCTCCGCATTTGCACACTGGCGTGCCGCCGCATTGTTATGCGGCGGTCTGACCCTGTCGGCCTGCGCCGACTTGAACACAGATCGGATGCTGGAGAGGATGGCCGTCAGCATGTGTCGCAGCGCCTCGAACTGCGACATCTATCAGCCGGGCGGCCGCTACGACCCGCCGGCTGTCTATGACCAGGGGCGTCCGCCTGGCGAGCCACTGATCTACGATCGGCCACCGGAGGCGGAGGAGGCCGTCCCCTACTGACGGCTTATCGGCCGGATCACATGATCTCCAGACGTTTCCAGACCGGCAGACGTGCGGTCAGGAACTCGTTCATCTTCTCGATCACGTGGGCGCGCCGTTTCTCTTCGTCTTTGATGGGTTCGCCGTCTTCCATGAAATCCTCGCCGCGCGCCAGCACCGGCTCGATCACGAAGCTGGCCAGCGGTTCCGGCTCCGCGGCCACACCGGTGGTCAGCGCGAGATACAGCAGCCGTTCGACGATGTCGGTGGACAGGCCGGCACCCAGCTGCGGTGCGGCGAGCGCTTCGCGCACGCGCGTGTCGTGGTACCAGCTACGCTCGGCGATGGCGCGGTTCAGTCGCTGCACGGCGGCATTGTCCGCCAGCTGATCTTTCGCCGGCGTAATGACGACCTGGCCGGATCCCGCCAGCATGCCGACGGCCTCCGGTGCCTGGACATCGGTGTCGTCCCGCACCGCTGGGATCTGCAGCAACTCACCCACCTCCCGCGGGCCATCGGCCAGGGCTTCGAACATCGGCACATAGGCGCGCTCGCCCAGCGTCGCCTCGCCCTTAGGCACCTTCACGGTCCGGCTCACCTTGTCACCGGGAACCACCAGGCACAACCGGACCCGGCGCAGCAGCTCTTCCTGACGACCGCGGGACAGCTTGCGGGCGCCGCGCACAAAGATGTCGCGCCGGAACTTCTTGATGTAGCAATAGTCCCGCACCGTTTCCCTCAGGATCGGATCCTCGATCTCGTTGAGGATGGCGGCCTGCTCCTCGCTCACGGTCAGGTCCTGGAAGTTTTCCACCAGCCCGGCCGAGGCGACGAAGCGCACCTTCGCATCCGCC
Source organism: Alphaproteobacteria bacterium (assembly GCA_028281925.1). GTDB lineage: Bacteria > Pseudomonadota > Alphaproteobacteria > DSM-16000 > Inquilinaceae > JACKIG01. The sequence goes on along the minus strand of JANQIX010000043.1, from coordinate 24,497 downwards.
AGCTCCGCCGCGACGTCGGCGAAGTACATCGGGTGCCAATGCTCATTGATGTACTCATGAGCCAGATAGTTGAACATGTCGCGATCAGCATGGTTCTTGATCATCTTGAACGAGGGATTGTCCCGGACGATCGACGCGTCGGTCTGCGCCAGCCGATTGACCAAGTCGAACGCGTGGCGGATGCGGATGTCGCTGCGGCCGTGATGCAGGCGGCTGAATTCCAGCAGCATGCGCTGCAGGGGGATGCCCAGGGTCCAGCCCGGCAGGCAGTTATAGCTGACATAGGCGATACCGCCCGTCTTCAGATGGCTGCGGATGAAGCGGCCGATGGCCCGCCGATTCTCCTCGCTGACCCAGCTGTAGACGCCGTGCAAGGCGATCACGTCGAACTGTGGCAGGTCCGCCGGTGGGGCCTCGGCAAGTTCTTGAAAACTGTTCTCAATGAACTGCACGTTGCGCAGCCCGCCGTCTTCGGCGAGCTGTCGCCCGGCGACCACATGGCCGGGCAGGAAGTCGACGCCGTAGAACTCGGCCTGGGGGTTGGCCGCGGCCAGCACGCACAGTGTGTGTCCCGCGCCGCATCCAAGCTCGCAATATGTGTACTTTTCGGGCAGCGGGGCAGGCTCGAAGCCGTTCAGCATTGCGGCGGCATGCAACAGCGACGGCGACAATTCCGAATGATAGCCGCCGGTATATTCGACATCGGCGACATAGCCGCCCGACCAGCTTTGCATAGCGACCTCGGGAGGTGAATTCGTGTCCGAAGGGAAGCCCTGCTTAACACAGGCGCGTGGAGCCGGCAAAACCGGCATTGTCCCGCCATCGCTGAATGTCTAACGAAAGCGCCGCTGGCCGATTGCCCGCATCGGCACCGGCTGCCAAACTGGCATCCGCCGACGGTCGCGCGTGCCGGACGGCCAGTGGCCAAGGAGGGCGGTAAACCATGCAGCCGGGCATTTCCTTCGGCATCCTGGACATGGGGGAGTCCCGACGCCCCATGCTGGCGTCGGCAGAGCCTCTTCGTATCCTCTTGATGGGCGATTTCAGTGGTGCCGAGAGTCGCGATGACGCAGCCGGCGCCATGCGGCCCGTGGCTGTCGATCGCGACGACTTCGATGACCGCATGGCTCAACTCTCGCCGACCCTGCGGATCGACTTGCCGGGCGGCGTCCTGGAACTCGCCTTCAGTGAGTTGGACGATTTTCATCCCGATCGCCTGTTCGATCGGGCGCCGATCTTCGAGCAGCTTCGGGCGTTGCGCCGGCGGTTGCAGAATCCGTCGCAGTTCGCCGCCGCAGCCGCGGAGATCGCCGGCTGGGGGCAGGCCGCCGAGGCGGCGCCCACCGGCGAACCGGACGGCAGCGCACCGGAAGGGGCGCCACCGATCGACGCGTCGGATCTGCTGCAGTCCGCACTCGACGCGACACCGTCTCCGGGTGCTGCCGGTCCCTCGGGCCGGGCGAATTCATTGGTGGATGCGCTGGTGCGGTCCGTTGTGGCGCCGCACGTGATCCCGCGACCCGATCCGCGGCTGGACGAGATGCTGGCGACGGTCGATGCGGCGATCGCCGACGGCATGCGGGCGATCCTGCATCATCCCGCATTCCAGCGGCTGGAGGCGGCGTGGCGCGCCCTCTACCTGCTGGTCCGCCGGTTGGACACGGGATCGCAGCTCAAGCTCTACGTGCTGGATGTCGGGCGAGAGGCGCTGGCCACCGATCTGATGGAGGCGACGGACCTGCAGCGGACAGCGTTCTTCAAGACGGTGATCGAACCCAGCGTCGGCGTCGAAGGCGGCGACCGCTGGGGTCTGTTTGTCGGCCTGTTCGGGTTCGGGCAGGGGGCCGCCGATGCAGCTCTGCTGGGCCGGGTTGGGCGCCTGGCGACGCTGGCCGGCGCGCCGTTCGCCGCTACGGCGCAGCCGTCGCTGTTCGGGGCCGGCGATCTTGGCGTGACGTCGGATCCTGATGACTGGGCGGTGCCTGGCGAGCCGGCGGATCGGGAAGCCTGGACGGCCCTCAGGCTGCTGCCCGAAGCCAACTATCTGGCGCTGTTGGCGCCGCGCATTCTGCTGCGCCAGCCCTACGGCCGCAATAGCGACCCGTGCGAAACGGTGGTGTTCGAGGAAATCGAAGGCGTACCGCAGCACGAATGCTTCCTGTGGGGCGAGGCCGGGCTTGCGGCCGCTTACGCCGTCGGCATGGCCTATGCGGAGGTCGGCTGGGGCTTTCGCATTGAGGCCCAGACCGAGATCGACGGCCTGCCTTTCTTTGTTGCGGACACCGATGATGGCGACCGCGAACCGATCCCGTGCGCGGAGGTGCTGTTGACGGAACGGGCAGCCGCACGGCTGAGGGTGAATGGTGTCACGCCAGTCGTATCGGTTCGGCACCAAGACAAAGTGCGCCTCGGCGGCCTGATGTCGATCGGCGAAGCCGGCAAGCCGCTGGCCGGCGGCTGGGCGTCCTCTTGACGGACCGCGCCGCCATGACAGTGTTGGCCCACTTCCGATTTGCCGCCGTCGCCGGCCTCACCCTTGTCTGCGCGGCCTGTGGTGGCGACGACGAGGGAACCGTTGAGGTCCTCAATGCCAGCGGCCTGGGGATCACGCTGGAGCTGACCGACGGTGCTGGGGTCGACCTGGCGGAGAAGGAGGCAGAAGACCACTGCCGGCGCTACGCTCGCCGCCCGCATCTGGGCTACACGGCCTTCGAGGGCGACGACCGCGTCGTGGCGTTCTACGAGTGCCGGTAGGGGAGTGACTGGCGGCATTCCCCTTGCTGCTGCCGAAATTCCGTCGTCCTCGCGAAGGCGAGGACCTCCGTGTCAAAGGGCACTGACATCGGCATGAGATGTCCGCCTTCGCGGACATGACGATAGGAATATCAAGACCATACGCTGATTGTACGAACCTTCTGGTCCCCGTCCGTCATTCCGTCGGATGGTCGACCATCACCGTTTCTTCCGGCGGCAAGGGGACGTCGTGCTGGGTCAGCATGGTGTGCTGGCGTTCCGTCAGCACAGCCTCGTCGAAATCGCTGATCAGCTCATTGAACAGCCGGTACCAGTTGATCTCCGCCTTTAGATGGATGAAGACCGAGCCGAGGCCGAGCGCCGCGCGGTCCATGAACACGAACTCGCGCGGGACCTCGATGGTGCCGAGGCGCTTCAGCTCGCCATGGACCATGGCGGCCTTTTCCCGACCGTAGACGCCGTTGTTGGTCTCGCCCATGGTCCGGGCGCGGTCATCCATCACCGGGGCGTAAAGGAAGCTCGCCCAGACGTTCAGCACGTCCACCAACTCGTTGCTCAGATCGCCGAAGCCCCAGGTCTGGTACGCGGCCGCTGCGCGGTCTCGGTCGTTGGTCTGCAGGGCGCGGTAGAGCTCGATCACGCCGCCGACGAAGCGTGGCGGGAAAACCCGGATGCAGCCGAAATCCAGAAGGTTGATCGAGGTGTCTGGCCGGACGGAATAGTTGCCCAGATGCGGGTCGCCATGGATCACGCCGTAATAGTAGAGCGGCACGTACCACGCCCGGAACATGTTCATGGCCAGCAGGTTGCGGCGTTCCAGGTCGCCATTGACGGTCGACAGGATCGGCTCGCCGTCCAGCCAGTTGGTCGTCAACAGCCGGCGCGTCGACAGCTCCGGCACGATCTCCGGCACATGCACGCCCGCTTCGTCCGCCAGCATGGCGCGGTAGAGGTTGCAGTGCCGCCCTTCCAGCTCATAGTCCAGCTCTTCGCGCAGGCGGGCTGAAATCTCGGCGTGGATCTGGCGGGTCGAGATGGCCTTGTCGTAGCGCTCGAAGATCGAGAGGATCAGCTTGAGCTGTTTCAGGTCGGCCTCAACCGCCGACTGCATGTCCGGATACTGCAGCTTGCAGGCGAGCAGGCGCCCGTCATGGTGCACCGCCTTGTGCACCTGGCCCAGTGAGGCCGCCGCGGCAGCCTCATGTTCGAAGCTCTTGAACTTCGACTGCCAGCCGGCCCCCAGCTCCGATGCCATGCGCCGTTTGACGAAGGCCCAGCCCATGGGTGGCGCATTGGCCTGAAGCTGCTGCAGTTCGCCGACATATTCCTGCGGCAAGGCTTCCGGGATGGTGGCCAGCATCTGAGCCACCTTCACCAGAGGCCCGCGCAGGCCGCCCAGCGCCTCCTTCAGGTCGGCGGCGTGCTTGGTGCGCTCCACCTTCAGGCCGAGATAACGCTCGCCCGCCAGCCGGGCGGCAAGGCCGCCCATCTGCGTGGAGACCCGGGCATACCGCATCATGCGGCCGCCGAAGCTGTTTTCCTCCGAGCCCATGGTTCCCCGTGTCAGATGTTTCGGTTCCGCCAGACCGTCATGTGTCCATGGCCGCCAGTTCGTCAATCAATCCGCGAATGACGTCCAGGCCTTCCTGCCAGAATCCGGGATCGGTCGCGTCGAGCCCGAACGGCGCCAACAGCTCGCGATGGCGCCGGGTTCCGCCCGCCCGCAGCAGGTCGAGATACCGTTCGGCAAAGCCGTCTTCGGCGCGCTGATAGACCGCATAGAGCGAGTTCACCAAGCAGTCGCCGAAGGCATAGGCGTAGACATAGAAGGGCGAATGGATGAAGTGGGGGATATAGGCCCACCAGACGGCATAACTTTCGTCGAACCGGATCGCCGGCCCGAGGCTCTGCCGCTGCACGTCCAGCCAGATGGCGCCGATCTCTTCCGCTGACAGTTCACCCTGCCGGCGCTGGCTGTGAACGCGTCGCTCGAACTCATAGAAGGCGATCTGGCGTACCACCGTGTTGATCATGTCCTCCACCTTGGAGGCCAGCATGATCTTGCGGCGGTGGGGGTTGGTTTCGCTGTCGATCAGCGATCGGAAGGTCAGCATCTCCCCGAAGACGCTGGCGGTCTCGGCCAGCGTCAGTGGCGTATCGGCCAGCAGGTGGCCCTGCGCGCCGGCCAGCACCTGGTGCACGCCATGGCCCAATTCGTGCGCCAACGTCATCACGTCGCGCGTCTTGCCGTGATAGTTCAGCAGGATGTAGGGGTGCGCGCTCGGCACCGTCGGGTGCGAGAAGGCGCCGGGCGCCTTTCCCGCGCGCGGCGGCACGTCGATCCAGCCCTCGGTGAAGAACCTTTCGCCGATCGCTGCCAACTCTGGGGTGAACTGCTGATAGGCGTCCAGAACGATCCGCTCAGCGTCCGGCCAGGGGATGGTGCTGTCGTCGTCGTCGGGCAGCGGGGCGTTGCGGTCCCAATAGTCGATCTGGTCGGCGCCGAACCAGCGCGCCTTCATCGCGTAGTAGCGATGTGACAGCTCCGGATAGGCGGCGCGCACGGCCGTCAGCAGCGCATCGACGACTGAGTCCTCCACATAATTGGAGAGGTTGCGCGACGACCAAGGTTCGCCAAACCGCCGCCACGTGTCTTCGATGTGCTTGTCCTTGGCCAGCGTATTGGTGATGTGGGCGAACAGGCGGGTGTTGGCGCCCAGCACCGATCCAATCGCTTCGGCTGCCTCTTTGCGGCGGTCCGCCGACGCATCCGTCAGGCAGTTCAGCGCATCGGTCGACGTCATCTGTTCGCCGCCGATAGGGAACCGGAGATCGGCGATCGTCTCGTCGAACAGGCGCACCCAGGAATTGCGCCCGGCAACGGCCTTTTCATGCAGAAGCCGTTCCAGCTCGTCACTCAACTGATGGTCGCGGAAGACACGGACATCGCGCAGCCAGGGCTCATACCGCTTCAGCGCTGGCACTTGCATCAGACTGTCCAGATGCGCCTGTTCGATCCGGTTCAGTTCAAGCGTGAAGAACAGCAGGCTGCTGGAAATCCCGGTCACCCGTTCCTGCATCGTCTGCAGGAAGCGTCCGTTGGCGCCGTCCGACATGTCTTCGGCATAGACCAAATAGGCATAGCTCATCACGCGGCTCAGCGTTTCGTCGATCGTCTCGTAGTCGACGATCGCGGCCGCCAGGCCTTCGCCATTCAGGTCGCCCAGTTTGCCGGCATAGCGCGCATGGAAGCCCAGGGCTGCCTGCTCCGCTCCGCGCAGATCCGCCGACAACGCCGCTGAGTCGCGGCCTTCATAGAGATGGGTCAGGTTCCATTCCGGCAGAGAGGGGGAAGGCGGGGCTGCCGCTTCCTGGGAAAGGGCCGGTTCTGTCATTCAGCGACTCCGTTGACGATGCTCTCAATATGGCGCACGCGCCCCAGGGCGCCAATGGCTGGGGGCAACATAGTCGGGCGATTGCGGCGTCAGGCGCGTTTCGCGGCGGTGATGGGAGCGGGTAATTTTCCATAACATACTGACGGCGCTGCCTGACATCGTTGCTTTTTCTCCAGGCGCACAAAGGACGCAATTGCCAATGGGTCAGCTTTCATTACCTAATAATTCACGGCACACGATGACGGACAGGGGAGGTTCGCCATGACGCTGCCGGCAGTGGCGCTGGACGACAAATACGTCAAGACCTCGGGCCAGATCTATCTGACCGGGCTGCAGGCGCTGGTGCGGCTGGCGATGATGCAACGCCGGCGCGACGTTGCCGCGGGCCTCAATACCGCCGGGTTCATCTCCGGCTATCGCGGGTCGCCCCTCGGCAGCCTCGACCAGGCCGCCTGGCGGGCCAGACGCTTCTTGGACGACCATCACGTCGTTTTCCAGCCGGGCATCAACGAAGATCTGGCGGCCACGGCCGTTTGGGGCACGCAGCAGGTCAATCTCTGGCCCGGCGCCAAGTACGACGGCGTCTTTTCCATGTGGTACGGCAAGGGTCCAGGCGTCGACCGCAGCGGCGATGTCTTCCGCCATGCCAATTCCGCCGGCACCGCGCCGCATGGCGGCGTGCTGGTGCTGGCCGGCGACGACCATGCGTCGAAGAGCTCCACCGTCGCGCATCAGTCAGAATACGGTTTCGTCTCGGCCATGATGCCGATCCTGAACCCGGCGAACGTGCAGGAGATCCTGGATCTCGGGCTCTACGGCTGGGCGATGAGCCGCTATTCGGGCTGCTGGATCGGGTTCAAGATTCTGGCTGAGAATGCGGACAGTTCCGCTTCCGTATCGATCGATCCGGCGCGCTGCCAGATCCACCTGCCTACCGATTTCGAGATGCCGCCGGGTGGCGTGAACATCCGCTTGGCCGGGCATGCGCCGCTGGCGGAGGAACAGCGCCTGATGCGGCACAAACTCTACGCCGCCATCGCCTTCGCCCGTGCCAATGGCCTGGATCGCATCATCTTCCGCAGCCCGAAGCACACCTTCGGCATCGTCACCTGCGGCAAATCCTATCTCGATGTCCGCCAAGCGCTGGAAGACCTGGATATCGACGAAGCGCGGGCAAGCGATCTCGGCATCAGCTTGTTCAAGGTGGCCCTGACTTGGCCGCTCGATCCCGAGGGCGTGCGAGCGTTTGCGGAGAATCTGGACGAGCTGATCGTCGTCGAAGAAAAGCGCGCCCTGATTGAGAACCAGTTGAAGGAACAGCTTTACAACTGGCGCGCGGACCGCCGGCCGGTGATCGTCGGCAAGTTCGACGAACAGCGGGAGTGGATCCTGCCGTCCACCGGAGAGCTGAGCCCCGGACAGATTGCGGTCGTCATAGGTCGGCGCCTGTTGAAGCGCATCGACGATGCCGCCCTGGCAGAGCGCGTCGCTTTTCTGGAGGCCAAGGAACGCCAGAAGGTCAGCCATCTGGCGCCGATTTCGCGGCTGCCCTACTTCTGCTCCGGCTGCCCGCACAACACCTCGACGAACGTGCCCGAAGGCAGCCGGGCGCTGGCCGGCATCGGCTGTCACTACATGGTCACGTGGATGGACCGGCGCACCGAGGCCACGACCCAGATGGGCGGCGAGGGTGCCACTTGGATCGGCCAGTCCCCGTTCACTGAGACGCAGCACGTCTTCACCAATCTTGGCGACGGCACCTACTTCCATTCGGGCATTCTGGCGATCCGGGCCGCGGTCGCGGCGAAGGTCAACATCACCTACAAGCTGCTCTTCAACGACGCCGTGGCCATGACCGGCGGCCAGCCGGTGGACGGCCAACTGACGGTGCCGATGATCGTGCGCCAGCTGGAAGGCGAGGGCGTGGCCCGCATCATCGTCGTCACTGACGACACGACGAAGTATCACGGCGCGCTGGCTCTGCCGGCCCAGACGCGCATCGAGCACCGGGATGAACTGGACCGTGTGCAGCGGGAGATGCGGGAGATCCAGGGTGTCTCCGTCCTGCTCTACGACCAAACCTGTGCTGCGGAGAAGCGCCGCCGGCGCAAGCGTGGCCTGATGGCCGACCCGCCGCGGCGCATCTTCATCAACGAGCGGGTCTGCGAGGGCTGTGGCGATTGCGGCGATCAGTCGAACTGCCTGTCAATCCTGCCGATTGAGACCGAGTTCGGGCGCAAGCGGCAGATCGATCAATCCACTTGCAACAAGGACTATTCCTGCACCAAGGGCTTCTGCCCCAGCTTCGTCGAGGTCGTGGGCGGCAGCTTGCGCAAGTCACGCGCCGCGAAGCAGGCGACGGGCGAAGACGCACTGCCTTTGCCGCCGGAACCGGTGCTGCCGGAGCTGAGTCGCCCTTATGGCATTCTGGTCACCGGCATCGGCGGCACCGGTGTGGTGACGATCGGCGCGCTCCTGGGCGTGGCGGCGCATCTGGAAGGCAAGGCCTGCAATGTGCTGGACCAGACCGGGCTTGCCCAGAAGGGCGGTGCGGTGGTCAGCCATGTGCGCATCGCACCCGCGCCGGAGGATCTGCATGCGGTGCGCATTGCGGGCGGCGGCGCGCGCCTGGTTCTGGGCTGTGATCTGGTTGTCGCGGCCGGCGGCGAGGTCTTGTCCAAGATCAAGCCGGGCGTGACGGCGGCCGTCGTCAACCAGGCGGAAGCGATGACCGGGGCGTTCACGCACCAGCCCGACTTCCGCTTTCCCGCTGAGGAACTTTTACGAGTGATCGGCGACGCCGTCGGCGGGGCGCCGATGCATGTCGTCGATGCCTCGGCATTGGCGATGGCGCTGTTCGGCGACAGCATCGCAACGAACCTGTTCATGGTCGGCTACGCCTATCAGCACGGTCTGATACCGGTCTCCGGCGAGGCCATCGAGCGGGCGATCGAGGCCAATGGTGTTGCGGTTGAGATGAACACGCAGGCGTTCCAGTGGGGGCGCCGCGCCGCGCACGACCTGTCAGCGGTGGAGCACGTGGTGGCTCTTGCGTCAGAGGCGCCGGCGGAGCACCGCCGCCGGGCCGAGAGCCTGGACGAGGCGATCGAGCGCCGTGCCCGCGATCTGGTCGGCTATCAGAGCGAAGCTTATGCCGCGCGATATCGGGATCTTGTTGCGCGCGTGCGCGAGGCCGAAGCCTCAGTCGGCGGCGACGCGTTGTCGAGCGCGGTTGCGCGCTATCTCTACAAGCTGATGGCCTACAAGGACGAGTACGAAGTCGCCCGACTTTACACCGACGGTGAGTTCGTGCGGCAGATCAAGGCCCGCTTTGACGGGGATGTAAGCTTGCGCTTCCATCTGGCTCCGCCGCTGGTTGCCGACCGCGATCCGGATACGGGGCATCTGGTCAAGCGCTCATACGGGCCCTGGATGATGCGGGCCTTCCGTTTGATGGCCAAGCTCAAGGGCTTGCGCGGAACCCGGTGGGACGTCTTCGGCCGGACGACGGAACGGCGCGTGGAACGGCAGCTGATCGCCGACTACGAGGCCACCGTCGCAACTTTGATTTCGGGGCTCGCACCCGACAACCACGGTCTGGCGGTGGAGATCGCGAGCATCCCCGAGCACATCCGAGGCTTTGGCCACGTGAAAGAGCGCCATCTGCAGGCCGCCAAAGCACGAGAGGCGGAGCTGATGGAAGAGTTCCGCCGTCCGCATCGGCCCTTGGCAGCGGCGGAGTAGGCTTCGGACGGAGGCCCATGGTGCCTCAGGCCGGAATGCTGTCGTCGCTGTCGCGCTCGGCACGACTGCCCGGTCCCTGACCCTCGAACAGCCGGCGATTACCGCGCAGCTCCCGGTTGAGGAAGTCCAGGAAGACGCGGATCCTTGGAACGCGCCTGAGATCGGGGTGTGCGAGCACCCACAGATCGGTCGACAGTTCGGCGATCGGCGGGCATACCCGATGCAAGTCCGCCGTGGTGTGCCCAAGAAAGCACGGCAGCGGGGCAAGCCCCATACCGGCCTTGGCCAGTGTCAGCAGTCCTAGCAGCGTATTTGCGCGCGCGACCACCTTTGCAGGCCCCACCCTTGTGTCCAGCCAACGGGCGGATGGCAGATGGGCCAGACTGTCGTCAGGCGCCACCCAGTCATGGCGGTCGGGAGCATCGGGAGACGGCGCAGCGGCGAGATACGATGTCGAGCCATAGATGGCCGTTGCAAGTCCGCAGGCCCGTCGGCCGACCAGCGCTCCGGGTGGCTGCTGCGTCGGGCGGAGGGCGACATCCGCGTCACGCTTGCTGAGGCTGAGAAACCGGTTCTCGACCACCACCTCCAGCGTGATCTCGGGGTAGGCGGATCGGAAGGCCGAGAACATTGGGCCGAGTGCGCCCTCGAGCAGTGTGTCGGTGGTGGTGACCCGCACAGTCCCGGATGGCTGTGTGTCCTGCCCGGCCAGGCGCCGCTCCAGGTGTCCGACCTCACTCTCCATCCGCTCCGCCAAGGTGATCGCCGCCACTGCGGCGGATGTCGGCGTATAGCCGTCGTGATGCCGATCGAACAGCCGGACGCCGAGCCGGTGTTCCAGCTGCCCGATCCGGCGAAACACGGTCGAGTGATTCACCTGGAGGGATCGTGCGGCGGCGGACAGCGTTCCGTGCCGGCCAACCGCCAGCACGTAACGCAAATCGTCCCATTGCAGCCCTACTGTGCTCATTTGCAAAGCCATTGTGCAGAATTGCTTCACAGTATTGCGGATCAGCACAGGGTAGTTTGTCGCCAAATGCAAGCTTGGAGATCGTCATGGCGACAATCGACCTTTCCCCGGCCCGGTTCTCTGGCGCGCGCAGGTCTGAAGAGACAGATACCTTGGCCCCCACCCTCGATCTGGTCAGCCACCATCTGTGCCCCTATGTCCAGCGTGCGGTGATCGCGCTGACCGAGAAGGGCGTGCCTCACCGGCGCATCGACGTCGACTTGGCGGACAAGCCCGACTGGTTCCGCGCCATCTCGCCGCTCGGCAAGGTCCCGTTGCTGCGCGTGCAACTCGGGAGTGGCCGTGAAGCGATCGTGTTCGAGAGCGCCGTGATCTGCGAATTTCTGGAGGAGACCCAGCCCGAGCCGCTGCATCCGGCGGAGCCGCTTGTCCGGGCGCAACACCGGGCGTGGATCGAGTTCGCGTCGGCTGCGCTCAATGACGTTGCCGGATTCTACAACGCCCCGGACGCCGCAGCTCTCGAGGCGAAGCGCGTGCGGCTGATTGAGCGGTTCGCCTGGCTTGAGCGTCACGTGAGCGACGGCCCGTATTTCTCCGGCGCGTGCTTCAGCCTGGTGGACGCGGCTTACGGCCCGCTGTTTCGCTACTTCGACACGTTCGAACGCATCGGCGCGTTCGACTTCTTCACTGGCCTGCCCCGAGTTCGGGCGTATCGCGAAGCGCTGGCGGCGCGTGCTTCGGTGCGCACCGCGGTCGCGGAAGACTATCCCGACCGGCTGATGGCCTTCCTGAAGAATCGTGGATCCTACCTGTCGACCCAGATCTTCACCGCTTGAACTAGGGTCGGGTTGGTGCGGCGGTTCGAACGCTTGGTCGCCTGGTTGCGCGAAAGCGGGTTTGGGGGCCGACGCCTGGATCAGGCCGAGCGCACGTCGCTCAAGAACTGGTCGACAAAGCCCTTCAGCGTGTTGGCTTGGTGCGCCAGTGCCTCCGATGCATCGAGCAGACCGTGCGACGACCGGCCTGTTTGCTGTGCGGCTTCCGACACGCGCACGACGCTTCGCGAAACCTCGCACGTGCCCTCCGCGGCCTGGTGAACATTCGCCGAGATCTCGTGTGTGGCCGCATTCTGCTGTTCCACAGCGGCGGCGACGGCTGTGGAGGTATCCCGCATCTCTCTGATGTGGTCTGCAATCGCCCGGATCGTCTCCACGGTCTCGCCAGTCGACCCTTGAATGGCGGCGACCTGGCTGGTGATGCGTTCGGTGGCTTTGGCCGTCTGATTGGCCAGGGACTTCACCTCCGACGCGACGACGGCAAAGCCCTTGCCGGCCTCACCGGCGCGGGCCGCCTCGATGGTGGCGTTGAGGGCGAGCAAGTTGGTGCGCTCGGCGACGGAGGTGATCAGGGCGATAACGTCGCCGATGTCCTTGGCCTCTTCGTCCAACGTCTTGATCAACTGGTCGCTCTTGCCCAGCGTGATCACAACCTCGTCGGCGATACGGGTGTGATGGCTGGTCTGCTGCCCGATTTCCTGGATGGAATTGCTCAGCTGCTCGGTGGCCGACGCGACCGTCTGCACGTTGGACGAGGCCTCTTCCGACGCAGTGGAGACTGTGGCCGCCTCATGTGACCCTTCCTCAGCAGCACTGGACAGGTCGGTCGCCGTCGTCTTCAGCTGCTCACTGGCTGCCACGACGCTTTCCAGCATCTCGGTAACGGCCCTGTCGAAGTCCGTGGTCAGTGTGGCAAGCCGGTTGGCGCGCGCTTCGCGTGCTGCCTGCTCTTCAGCTGCGGCGCGGCTCAACGTATCGGCGCGGATCATGTTGTCTTTGAAGACTTCGACGGCCGCAGCCATGGCGCCGACTTCGTCAACACGATCGGTCTGGTCGGCAACTGTGACCGTCATGTCGCCCGCGGCCAGAGACTTCATGGCGACTGTCATTTTGCGGATCGGTCGGGAAATGCCGCGAGCGACCAGAACGCCCAGAACCGCAACGCCGATGGCCACAGCGAAGGATGCGATCAAGGCGGTGATCAGCAGATGGCTGCGCTCGCTCGACTGCGTTGCCAGTGCCTCCACCAGATCACCCGAAGCGGTGAGCAGATCGTCCGCCAAGAGCGGCAGCGTGTCTTCCATGGCGAAATGCTCTTGAGACCAGAGGCCGATCTCGCCGCTGATGAATTGGTCGACCAAGGTTGAGTAGGTGTCCAGCGCTGTGATGGCCGTCGCCAGCTGTGCCCGCGGGGCTCCGGTAATCGGATTGAGCCAGACCTCGTTGCCGTTGCCGTCGAGCGTCATACCTCCGGCATCGAACGCCTCGAGTGTGGACCTGAACAGGTTCCTCTCCGCGTTGAAGCTGACCAGCTTCTCTTCGACCGATGACTCGGTTTCGATTGCGTCTTTCACTTCGCTGAAGTCGATCTGCATCGTTGCCGTCAGCATCTGCTGGCGACCGGCCAGGTTGATGACCACGCCGTCCTGCGACTGGGAGTTAGCCATGTAAAGCACGGCTGCAATGGCGGATCCGAACAGCACCACGAAGATCGCCACCAGGCCGATCAACTTGCTTTGTATCGACAGGCGCCGCATGGCCTCCTCCCAATCGCTTGTCTATGCACTCAACACTGAGCCGGACGGGTCACTGCACGCCGACGAAGTTCTGCCGCACGGCGGCCTGCCCTTCCTCCGACAGCGTCCATTCCAAGAACTCGGCCACGGCACCCGACGGCGCACCGTTGGTGGTGATATGCAGCGGCCGGGTGATGGGGTATGTCGGGTTTTCGACGGTCGCCGCCTCGCCGTCCACGCCGATCGCGCGAACCGCATCGACACCCAAGGTGAACGAAAAGCTGATCTGGCCGATGGCGTTCGGGTCGCGCGCTACGGTCGGAACCATCCGCGCATCCGGCTCGATCACTTCGCCACCGGCGTAGTCTGCGCCGTCCAGGATGATCGATTGGAAGACCGAACGGGTCGCCGAGCCGGCGGTGACAATGTACGGGCTGATCGGGGCGTCGTCGCCGCCGACCTCGGACCAGTTGGTGATCTCGCCAGTGAAGATGCGGCGAAGCTGCTCGGTCGACAGATCTTCCACTGGGTTGGCGGGATTGACGATCACGGCGATCGCATCGCGGCCGATCAGTGTCGCCTCGACACCCTGATCCAGGATCTCTGATTTGACGTCGCGGGCAACGCCACCCATGTCGCACGAGCCCTGCAGCGTGCACACCTCGCCGCCTGAGCTTTCCGGGCCGGTGTCGACGTTAAAGCTGTGTGCCGTATAGACCTCGGCAGCGGCGGTCAGGAATTTGTTGACCGTCGACGAGCCGACATAGCGGATTTCGTCTCCGACTGCCGTTCCGGCCAGGGACAGCGAAATCGTTAACGCCAACCCACTTGCCAGTCCTGCTTTCTGCATCTGTTTCCTCCGGGATTGTTCGTCGTCGATGCACCGCATCGCGGTTGCGAGAAAAGGGCCTCTGGGCCGTGGGCAGATCGCTGCCGCGGGGGTGGAAATCGGCCCACAGGCGTACTTAAGGACCTCCGCACTCTCTCTCGAAGATCGCGACCGGCTCAGCGAACCCAACGGCTTGACGAGATGGACCTTTGCGTACTTTTCTCGCGGGTTTGCCGAATGAGCATACTCACGATCATCGCAACCTCCACTAGACACGCATATTTCGGATTGCATAACAATCAAGATCTACATCTATTAATAGAGTCTTGATTGCAGATCAATCAATTTGGTCGTGTCGAAATTGATCGTATGTGCCGCGAGTGAATCGATGGTTAAGTGTCGCGCAAAACTATGCCTAAATCTGAGTCATAAGCCACAGAAATAGATTAGATATCAAATGTAAGTGGATATATTCGACCTCAGGTCAGATCCGTGGGGCCGGTTGCAGACGCCAGCCTACTTGGCGACTGACGCATGTCGATGCCGGCGGTCGTCATGCGGCAGTCGCCGTTGGGCTTGCCGATGGGCGTCCGGTCCACACCCAAGATCAGCGTTACGGCGCCAGTTATCCCGGCGCTTCAGGGATGCGCGAGATCGGTCACCTCGATGTCGAGCATGCGGCCGAGATCGTTCGGCCGGTCCGCCATGCGAACGGAATAGTGGACGGTGAGGGGCACTTCATCCCGGCCGACGAAGTTTGCCTCGCATCGGATGGCGTCGACAGTCCAGTCGGCGCGGTGCGAAGTCGTGGACACATGAGCCTCGACGGCCCTCAACTCATCGTCGGCCGGTCGAATGCGCTCGCCCGTCGGGAGAGAGTAAGTCCAGTCACCGGCGCTGAGTTGATCTGCAACCTCGGCCAGCACGGCATCGTGTTCGCATGACGGGTCGTCCAGGTAGATCGTATAGAAGTCATAAGCAATGTCGTAAGCCGGCGTGGTAGCGCCGAGCACGACGATCAGCCCCGCCGCGGGCCACAAGATGCCATCCATCACAAAAGAGATCAGCGCGCCCAGGGCAACACCCAGCCCGGCGCGTTCGGAGACGGCTTGCCTGCGCTTCATGGAGAGGACTCTGCCGATCCTATACTTCTCAACGCAATCGCCTTCTCAACGGGATGCAGGCAGCCCTCCGCCCGGACGGCGGAGGGCATAGCCAACCTTATCCACTGAACAGTGCGTCGATGCTGGCGGCTGTCAGACGGGCCTCATTGTTCGTCATCCGGCAGTCATCGTTGGTTGCCATGTTGTCGATGAAGATGTCGGGGCCGTAGGTCAGCAGCAGCACGAAGTCGCTGTTGAATTCGCCTCCCGGCGTCCAGTTCACATCCAGGGTCAGCGGAGCCGCGCCGCCCGAACCAAGGCTCGGGAAGTCGCGCGAGGTGACGGCGGCGGAGCCCTGATAGAGCTGCGCTACCTGCTGGCCGGGCCGAGACACGTAGTCTGCGCCATTGTTGTGGACGGTGGCGTGGATGCGCACGCGTCCGGTGCTGCCACCGACCGACGGCGCAATAACCTCGGCACGGATCCGGGCGGCGGGGTCGGGGCAGGTCAGAGTGAGCTGCGGAATTGGGCGGTCGCCAATTCCGCCGACACCGGGCAGCGGTATCGGCATCTCAAACTGTGCGCCGGCGGTGGCCGTCGAGAGCGCTATGGCGCCCGCAACAAAGCCTGCCAAGCCGAGGCGTGTGGCTCCGGCGATCCGGACGGTATGATTGTTTCGCATGTCCCTGTTCCTCCTCTTCTGCGAGCAGCCGGCGTGATTGGCGCCGGCGACACCGACCATGGCTGAGAAGGAGGGCGTGGGCAGTATCGGCGGTCACATGCCCGCAAGGAGTGTCACAGCGCCAGGCTGGCAACCGCGATCACGGCGATCGCCGTCAGGGCCACGCGCCGGAACGTGCGCTCCCCCGTCCGGCGGAAGATGAAGGCGCCGGTCCAGATGGCGGCGGTATAGATCGGCATCAGCAGGATGCCGAGCGCCCAGACCTGCGGGGTGAACAGCGCGTTGGCCCAATAGGCAGCGACGGTGAAGATCGTGGTCAGGGCAAACAGCGCGATGATGTTGGCCCGCACGCCGGCAGCGTCCGTGCGGCCACCCAGCCAGAACAAGATCACTGGTGGTCCGGACAGCCCGGTCGACCCGCCGAGGAAGCCCGAAAGCCCGCCGATGGCCACACAGGCGGGCGTGCCCGGCGTGCTCTCATAACGCCAGCCTGTGGCCAGCACCGCCGCGGCCGCCAGCACGACGGCGACGATGGCCGTATGCAGGACCGCGCCGTCGATATGAACAAGAGCCGCGATGCCGACCGGCAGCAGAAGGACCGCACCGACCAGCAGCGGCAGCACCTCTCGCCATCTGCAGCGCCGGAAGGCCGGCGGCAGCAGAGGCGCGGTAGCCACCGTGTCGATGATGGTCAGTACTGGCAGTGCCACCGTCGGGCCGTAGACCGCGCCCACAACCGGTACGAACACCATGGCCCCACCGAAGCCGGAAAAGCCGCGGATCAGGCCCGCGCAGACCGCAGCCGCCACGGCCCACTGCCAGTCCGTCTGCAGCGCCGGAGCGATCAGGTCGATAAGCCATGTGTCCATTGAAGGTCCCCGGCGCACTCATAGCCCAATCGGCATCTGGCGTGCACCGACAGATTGGCGTATGCAAATTAGCAGAACACTTAAGTCATGTTGTGTCCCTACTCTGCGGAGATGCAGGTCCCATGAATTGGGACGATCTGAAGGTCGTACTGGCCGTGGCGCGGGAGCGGACGCAGTCGGCCGCGGCCCGGCGTCTGCATGTCAATCAGACCACGGTCGCGCGACGGCTCTCGGCGATAGAGCAGGACCTGTCGGCTCGGCTGTTTCTGCGTGTAGACGGCGCCCTTGTGCCGACGGATGCAGGGATGGACCTGATCGGACGTGCTGAGGCTGTCGAGGCCGATGTGCTGGCGCTCGAAGCATCCGTTGCCGGGCGCGATGCCGGGGCGTCGGGAACCGTTAGGGTCACGTCGGTGCCGATCCTGGTCAATCGTCTGCTGGCACCGGCCGTGCCCGCCCTGCGGCGCGATCATTCCGGTCTCCGGCTTGAGTTGATCGCAGATCCCCGCAGCTTGAGCCTGACGCGAAGAGAGGCGGACATCGCCCTGCGGCTGGCGCGGCCGGTCGGCGAGGCGGCGCTTGCACGGCGAATCGGCACAGTCGCCTATGCGGTCTATCGAGCGGCCGGCGACGCCACGCCCGATCCGCCCTGGATCGCCTACGAAGAGGCCTTGGAACACTTGCCGCAGGCACGTTGGATCCACCGTGCCATGGGCGGGTCGCAGCCGGCGCTGTGTGTCAATGACGCTGAAGGCCTGCTGGCGGCCGTGCGGGCAGGGGTCGGCCGCAGCGTGCTGCCCTGCTTTGTAGCGGAGGCCGATAGCGCGCTGGTTCGCGAAGGCGGTCCGGAGCCCGTGGCAGAGCGAGAGCTGTGGCTGGTGGTCCATCGGGACCTGCGCCCGCTGGCCAGTGTGAGCGCTGTCCTGGACTGGATCGTCGCCACGGTGCGCAGCGCGAAGCCCGACCAATGCGGCGAAGTCGGGAGGGCTGATCCCGCCTGACGCTAACGTTTTGGCAGTAAAGCACTATCCAACACGCGGCCGGCGGCCAGAGCGCCCCGACAGACTGCCGTCGCCATATCCGCAGACCGATGGATGGCAAAGCCGCGCCCGGACGGTGTCTCGCATCAGCGTGCCGGGTCCAACAACGCGCGGACCTCATCCGATCGGGCCAGATCAAACGCCGTCGCGCCGTCGTCGTTCGTAACCGTCAGATCCGCTCCGCCCTCGATCAGCAGGGTCACCATCTCAGGATACCCGCGACGCGCGGCCTGCATGAGGGCTGTTCTGCCGTCCTCCTGGCGGACATTGACGTCGGCACCGGCCGTCAGCAGCCTGTCCACCACATCGGCGCGCCTCTCCTCCACCGCCAGATAGAGTGGCGTCTCTCCGTCTTGATCCGCCGGATCGATCTCGGCCCCCGCAGTGAGCAGCCGATCCAGGGCATCTAAGTGGCCGAGGCGGGCCGCTTGGTGCAGCGGCGTTACCGCGTTTTCACTGGCAAGATGGGGCGACGCACCGGCCACCAGCAGCGCGTCTACGATCTGCACATCGCCATGACCGGCCGCGGCGTACAACGGCGTCTGCCCGAAGTCGCCCAGCAAGTCGACGGTCGCGCCTTCGTCGATCAGCAGCTCGACCAGCGGGAGGCTGCCGCAACGGGCGGCGTAATGCAGCGCTCCATAGCCGGGATCATCGGCCGTTCCCCAACGGGCGTCGACGTCGGCGCCGGCGGTCAGCAGCCGGGCCGCGATTTCGACCGAACATGTCCCTTCGGCGGCCATGACCAGCGGCGTGCGGCCGCTGCCGTCGGCATTTTCGGCCGCCATGCCTTGGCCGAGCAGGTGATTGACCATGTCGAGGTCACCGGCTTGTGCGGCAAAGTGCAATGCCGAGGTGCCGCGGGCGCCAGCACCTGCCGTCAGGTCCACACCGCGCTCAAGCAGCATCCAGGCCAGCTCCATGTCCTCTTCCGCCAGAGCGACGAGGAATGGCGTCCAGCCGTCGTCGTCGGCCAAGTCGTGCGAGGCCTCGGCCGCAAGCAGCAGGTCGACCAGTTGGCGGTTGCCCGACAAGATGGCGAGCCCAAGCGGGGTCTGTCTGGCCGGACGCGTTGTCGGCCGAACGTCCGGGTTGGCGCCGGCGTCAAGCAACGCACGAGCAATCCCTACGCTGCCTGCCTTCACGGCGTGCCAGAGGGCAGTCCTACTGTCGGCTGCCGCAATGTCGACCGCTGCATCTGCAGCCAGCAGACGACTGACGATCTCGCCATGTCCTGCCGCTGCGGCTGCGAGAATCGGGGTCGCGCCATCAAGCGTCTGAACGTCGACAGCGGCACCGCCGTCGATCAGCGCGTCGACAGCTCCGGCAGACCCGCGATGCGCAGCGAAGAACAACGCCGACCTGCCCTCTTCGTCGAGAAGATCAACGTCGGCGCCGGCCGTGAGCAACACCTCGACAACCTCCGTCGCGCCGACGAAAGCGGCCGCCATCAGTGCCGTTTGGTTGCGCTGCCCCGGTTCGTTCGGGTCTGCTCCGTTGTCCAGCAGGCGCGCGACCGTTGCCGCGTCGCCTTCATGCGCGGCCGCGAAGAGATCGGGCTGGGCGAATGCCGGTGTGACCGACGGCAGGAGGGTTCGGTGTTGGTCCCCGCGAATCGGCTGCAACAGCACTTCGGCACCGCCGAAGAAGGTGCCCACACAGAGGCCTATCGCCAGAAGCCTGCCCGCCAGGTACATGTTTTCCCCGTCATCCGTTGCTGTCGTCGCCTCGGTATCCTTCGGACGGCCAAAATAGCCATGCGCTACTCCGATGACCACGGTGCTCAATGCTGGTCCGACGACACCGGCCGCCGCTGGCCCGTGTGGGCACGGGTAAGGGCCGGCCCGTTGCTAAGATACGCCTAGCGTGTCCCTGTTGCTGAGGCCAAGGCGTGCGCCCTGATCTCGCATGACGCCAACCTTTTGGCAGCAAAGTACTATCCAACACGCGGCCCGTGCATATAATCGGCCGCGGGAGGCGCTCCATGTCCGGACCCAGTATCAATATCAAACAAGAAGGCCGCATGCTGCAGGCAAGCTGCGGCAGCTTCGCGGCCGACGATCTGATTCTGGTCGGCCTGGAGGGGGATGAGGAGATCTCCCGGCCGTTCCACTTCAGGCTCCATTTCATTTCGCCCAACCAGGGGATCAAGCCGCAGGACATCATCGGCCAGACGATTAACTTCTCAACCGGCGGGCCGAACAACACGAGGCGCCATTTCCACGGCCATGTGCAGCGCCTTTCCGCCGGCGGGCTGACCGACTACGGCTATCGCAGCTATTCCATCGATATCGTGCCGTGGCTCTGGTTCCTGACGCAGACGCTCAACTGCCGCATCTTCGAGCTGCAGAACAGCAAGGCGGTGATTGAGGCCGTCTTCGGCGATTACGGCTATGCGAAGTTCCGGTTCGATGCTGATGCTAGACTGCTGATCGACCGTGAATATCTGGTGCAGTACCGCGAAAGCGATTTCGATTTCGTGTCGCGACTGATGGAAGAGGATGGTCTCTACTATTACTTCGACCATTCGGACAGCCAGCATGAGCTGGTGATCTCCAACAAGAAGACGACCTATTTCGATGCAACGACTGAGAGCGTTCCCTTCCGGGAACGCTCGTTCGGCGTTCAGGCCGCGGTGTTCGAATGGTCGGAGAACCATCAGTTCCGCACGCGCGAATGGCAGCAGCGCGACTACAATTTCGAGACCTCAGCCACCGATTTGAAGGTCAACAAGAGGACGGTGCTGCCCAGCTTCGGCCAGGTCAGCAGCCCCTCGCTCAGCTACGACTATCCCGGCCGCTATCCGAACACGAGCGACGGCGGCACAGTCACGGGCATCCGCATGGAAGAGGCGGAGGCGCAATATGCGATCGCCGATGGTGCGGGCGACGTGCAGCAGTTCTCCCCCGGCGGCAAGTTTACCGTGGATGCGGGCGAGTTGAGCAGCAATGCGGGCGGTGAGTTCGCGCTTCTCTCCGTCCATCATGCGGCGACGGACAAGTCCCACCTGCCCGGCGTCGGTGGGGGCGGCACCAGCTATGAGAACAGCTTCACGGCCTTTCCTTCCGACATCCTCTATCGGCCGCCGCGCCGGACGCCGAAGGCCGTCATCCGCGGCCCGCACACGGCGGTGATCGTCAGCGAGCAGCCGGAGGACGAGTACGGCCGCCTGAAGGTCAAGTTCCATTGGGCGCCGGAAAATCAGTCCTGCCTGGCGCGGGTCTCGCAACTCTGGGCCGGGCGCAACTGGGGTGCTGTGTTCCTGCCGCGCAAGGACATGGAGGTGGTGGTCGACTTTCTGGAGGGCGATCCGGACAAGCCGATCATCGTCGGCTGCGTCTACAACGACGCCAATCCGCTGCCCTATGCCCAGCCCGCAAACCGCACGCAGAGCGGTGTGAAGACGCGTAGCTGGAACAGCGCCAGCAAGGACGACGCCAACGAACTGCGGTTTGAAGACAAGGCGGGCAGCGAACAGATCCTGTTCCACGCGCAGAAGGACTTCCTGCGCGAAGTGGAGAACGACGATACGCTGAACGTCCTCAACAACCGGTCGGTCACCATCAAGCAGAACCTGGATGAGACGGTCGAAGAAGGCACACGGACGGTCAAGATCAAGAGTGATGACTCTCTGACGGTGACAGACGGCGCCCGCACGACCACGATCAAAAACGACGACTCGCTAACCGTCCAGTCCGGCGATCTGTCGATCGATGTGAGTTCCGGCGAGGCTACGTTGAAGGCGTCGAAGAAGATCACGCTGAAGGTCGGATCCAACACTCTGGTGATGGACACCAGTTCCATCAAGCTGACCGTGGGTGCGACCAGCGTGAAGCTGGAGCAAGTCGGTGCCACCGTTTCGGGCACTCAGGTCAAGGTCCAGGCGACCGGCATGGGAACGGTGGACGGCGGCGGCACGCTGACGCTCAAGGGCGGCATCGTCAACATCAACTGAGCCTAGGTGCATGAGCAGCAGCGATCGATCGCCCGTCGGTACCCTCAGCAAGATCCGCATCGCCCATGCGGCGGATATCTGTGCCCGTTTTCAGCCCAGCGACGACGCCCTTGCGCTGATTGAGGAGACGTTGTCGCCGGCTTTGTTCCTGGAACGGCTGATGGATGCCGGGCTGTTCAACGACGCCGTCACGTTCCTTGCGCAGGCGCTGCCCAAGCGGGAAGGGGTCTGGTGGGCCTGTCTATGCGTACGCGGCAGCATGCCCCGCCCACCGGAGGCCAAAGAATCCGCGGTGCTGGAAGCGGCCGAAGCCTGGGTTCTGGAGCCGTCGGAGCAGAACAGACGTGCGGCGATGACGGCGGCCGAAGCCCTCGGCTTCGAAGCCGCCGCGGCCTGGACCGGTGCCGCCGTGTTCTGGAGCGGCGGCAGCATCGCGCCACCGGATCTTCCCGAAGTGCCGCCGGACGACAAGCTGACGGGAACTGCCGTTGCCTGTGCCGTCAATGTCGCCGCCCATCGCGCGCCGGTCAGCAAGCCCAACGACAGGTATCGCCAGTTCCTCAGCCAGGGGTTCGACATCGCGGCCGGTGGCTCGGGTCGGCTGAAGGGCGCTCCTTGACCTGACACACCGCATCCGCCAGGGACGGTGCGACCATGCGTGCAACATTCACTCTGACCGGACCGGCGGCAGCGAGCGCCAGTTGCCCCACCGTGCGCACGTTCGATGCCGCCGGCGGCACGATCGGCCGGGGGACGGAAAACGACTGGGTTCTGGACGATCCGGGACGCCTGTTGTCCAAGACCCATTGCGTCGTCGCGTTGGAGCATGACCGGTTCACGCTGAAGGATGTCAGCACCAACGGTGTCTACCTGAACGGGTCGGCCGATCGCATCGAGCGGGGCCACACGGTCGTGCTTGCCGATGGCGACCGGCTGCTGCTGGGCGATTATGAGGTGCAGGTCAGCATCGCCGCAGACGATGCGGCCGCGCATCACGAAGGCGGCGCAGGCCCCGATGCGTTCGCCGCCCTGCTTCTCAACGACGACCGCCCTGGCGGAACGGATCCGATACCGCCTCTGGAAGAGGAAGGCGTACCGCCGGAAGGCGGAACGGACGAAGTGTTCGCCCGTGTGTATTCGCCCTACACCCGCGCTTTCGAAGGCCAGAACATGCTGCCGCCCGACGACAGCCTGTTCGGGGCAAGCCCGACGCCCAGCGACTTCCAGCCATACTCCGAACCCGACCATGTCCCGGCCGAGCAACAGTTTTTCCAGCCGCCAACGGTGACGGAAGATGCCTCCGGGCCGGTCATCCCCGACGACTGGGACAGCGACCTGCCCCCGGCCGCAGGCAGTGCCGCACCGGCCGCGTTCGGAGGGCCGGCCAGTGACGATGCGCCGTTCGGGGACTCGGTGCCGATTGCGCCGGGTCTCGGTGGCGGGCAGCAGGCCGGAAACGTGATTCCCGATGATTGGGACAGCGATTTGCTGTCCGGCGATCAGCCGTCGGCCGGTCGGGCGGCTGCGACGCCGACGGCACCCGCCCCGGCATCCGTAGGTGCGCCCGCCGTCCCGGGGACAGCCATCGGCCCGCTCGCCGCCTTCCTCGAGGGCGCGGGTCTCGCCCATGTCCAAGTGCCCGATGATCAGGCGGATGAAGTCCTGCGCCGTGTCGGAGCGACATTCCGCGACCTTGTCGCGGGCATGCGCGATTCGCTGACGGCGCGCACCGCGTTGAAGAGCGAGTTGAGAATCGATCAGACGATGCTGCGGCCGGAAGGCAACAACCCGCTGAAGTTCTCCGACGATCTGGACGAGGCGCTGATCGCGTTGGTCATGCTGTCCGTGCCCGGGTTCTTGCCGCCGCAGCGGGCCGTGCGGGAAGGCTTCGCCGACCTGAAGGCCCATCAAATGGGTGTGATGGCGGGCATGCAGGCGGCGGTGAAGTCGCTGCTCCAGCAATTCGATCCGGACCGGCTGGCGGGCCGCCTTGACCGCCAGTCGCTGCTGGAGAGCCTGCTGCCGGCGACCAGGAAAGCCAAATACTGGGAGCTCTACGAGGATCGCTATCACGAGATCGCGGCGGAGGCGGAGCAGGACTTCCACGGTGTCTTCGGCAAGGAGTTCGCCACAGCATACGAAGCCCATATCAAGAAGCAGTGAGAGGCAAGATCTTCGGTCACTCCACCGAATTATAAAAACTAGGCATGCATTTCTCTGAGTGGACGTTACAATCGCACCGTGCTTGAGATGGTCTTGCGCGGGTCTTCCGGCGTCGACTGGCTCCGACCGCCCATCGCCAAGAAGAGGAAAGATGCGAGCATTGCGTCTGCTGTGCCTGGCCGTAGCGAGTCTTGCATTGTCGATGGTCGTGCTGTCGGCCTGCGGCAGCGATGAGCCTGAAGCGCCACCGCCGCCGGAGGCCCAAGCGGATCCGACAACCGTCGAGCTCTTGGTCGTCGCGTCGCCACTTCTGAACCCCGATGCCAACGGTCGGCCCTCACCGGTCGTCGTCCGGCTTTACGAGCTGTCTACGGCATCATCGTTCAACACATCGGATTTCTTCCAGATTTACGAACAGGCG